>JAZQNN010000036.1:0-98405 GCA_045627365.1 Lachnospiraceae bacterium | reverse complement strand
CGCTTCGTGCCGGCTCACGCAGATGTCACTGAAGACATAAAGCCGCTTGCAGACATCAACATCAGCGCGATCGAAGGAGTGAAGGGTAAACTTCTTGAGATCTGCCGCGAGCCTAAGTGCTTCGAGGACATATTGAAAGAGATTTTTGATGCCTATGAAATGACAATGAACGCCCAGCAGTACGCACTTATCGGCAGCACCGTGCGCTCGTACCTTGCAGGCCTTTATGACGGCGGGCTGGTGGCGGTTGAATTTGCCGGCAACAAAATGCTGTGGAAAAAGTGTTGATTAACATATTCGGGCACGTTAATACGTTCACAAATATTAACTCTATGTTAGAATTTAATAAAAATATGCTAGGAGAGGGACAATGAAAAAAGTACTCAAGTGGATCATCGGTATTGCCATTGCAGTCGTTGTTATTTACCTTGCCATCATGCTGGCTACAGCATGGCTCTGATAAGGAGGCATTATGAAAAAATTTTTGATTTTTCTGGTCGTTGTAGTAATACTTGGCCTCGGTTTCTGGGTGTATTGGCTCAACACACATCCGAAGGAAAAAATTGTTGAAAAGGAAAATACGATAATCGATACACGCGAGTCATGGGACAGAGAGACGATTGCCTCAGGACTTAAGGATATCGGCAAACTTGTTACCCAGGAGTACTATTTTACCCACGTTGAAAAGTACGAGAGCGACAGGTCTATTGATGATTTCATACTCCCGTTTACAAAAAACGGATTTATCTACAGCTATGACGGAACGATCACAGCCGGAGTAGACTTTACTCAGGCGGAAGTGAAGGTGAACAAATTCGCCAAAAAGATCGAGGTCACTTTACCGGTGCCTGAGATCATAGGCGGAGAAGTAGACCCGGACAGCCGTGTGATCTATGATGAAACCAACAATATTATTAATCCGATAGATCTGGATACAGTTTTAAGATCTTACGAGGAAATGCTGGCTGACGAGAAGGCCAAAGCGCTTGACAGAGGTATTCTTGACAAGGCAAGGAAGAACGCTAAAAACATGCTCGGCAATTTCCTCACAAGCGTCACCAACGGCAGCGATTACAAAGTAATAGTAATGTTTGCGGATGAAGTCGAGCAGACAGAGCAGACTCAGGAAAGTAAATAATTTGCGGAGGTTTATATGGCAGGAGTAAGTACAGGCGTAAGATTCGACAACAATCTGGCCAATCTAAAGGAAATGAGCCTTACCGAGATGCGTCCGGAGATCAACGGGCTGCTTATCGAGGGAGAGAGCATCGTTTCAACTTATAAAACGATCCGCGACCAGGTGATCTTCACCAATAAGAGGATCATAGTAGCCAATGTTCAGGGATTATCCGGCAAAAAGGTCGCATATTTTTTCTACCCGTATTCCAAGATCCAGTTTTACGGCGTTGAAACAGCAGGCCTGATGGATATCGACTGCGAATTCATCGCGGTTTTCAGCAACGGCACAGTCCTTCAGCTGGACTTCAAATCGAAGGTCGACGTAAAGCAGCTGTCGAATATGATTTCTCAGTTCATTTTGTAGTAACAGAAATTCTTAAAGCAAAAAGGGGAACCCGCACGGGTTTCCCTTTTTTGATGTCTTTATATCCTTGATTAGGATCTTTTGATCAACTTAGGCTTGTCTTTATTGGCGTCGCTGCGGGCAAATTTCATGCCGCCTGACCAAGCGCTGAGCGCGAGGATCAGAAGAAGGAGTATTCCCTGAACTGACTGAGAGATGTAACTGTCAGATTTGTTCATGAGGGCAAGCCCGTTAATGATGATCTGGATCGAGAATGATCCAAGAAGTATCTTGTAAAACTTGGCTGAGGTTCCGCCTGTAACCAGTACGCCGCCGAGCAGAATCGCCATGATAACACGCATCTCGAGGAACGTGCCCATCTGCTGGCTGGTTGCGCCGACATTTGCCAGTGAGAATATAGCGCCGACACCTGCCATAAGACCTGAAAGCGCGAAAACGATGATCTTCATCTTGGCAATCGGTACTCCGACAAAACGCGCGGTGTTCTCGTTCTCGCCGATCGCTCTGCTGTAGCGGCCTACCTTTGTAAATTCGAAAACATACGCCATCACGATAAGCACTACCGCGAATATGATGATCTTAACGTTGCTGTTCGTAAGGAAGCTTAATGATTCCGGAAGACGCTGAACACCGGTCTTGGTCTGGATGTAGTTTACAAGTCCTCTGATACCGATGAGCATCGCGATCGTCAGCATGAATGAAGGGACCTTGAGTTTGGCAACTACAAATCCGTTAAAGATGCCTACAATTGTTCCGACAGCCAGTGTTGCAGGAATGATCAGCCATGCGATACCGGTCGCATAGCCGACCCAGACGCCGACAACGCCGCTTAACGCGAGGTTAACGCCGACAGACATATCCGTGCTTCCCTGAGCGACTACAAAGAGTGTACCGCAGGCAACAACGATGGTCTGCATGGTCTGCTCCAGGACGACCTGAAGGTTGGAAAGCGAGAGCATCCTGAACGTGCCGGTGCGGCTGTTATAGCTGGCGATCGTAAAGAAGATGAAAATAACAAGAAACGCCGCAAAAGGTATAATGTCATGTAATTGAATATTTCTCTTTTTCATATCATCACCTCGATAATTGCCTGTTCCGTAAATTCTTCATCTCTGCGGATCGATTTCATAATCTGGCCGTCCTTCATGACCATCAGCCTGTCAGCCATTCCGAGAACTTCGGTAAGTTCGTCGGAAATCAGGAGAGTGGCGATCCCGTTGGTCTTGGCCTCCTTCATAAGCGAATAAATGTAAGCTTTGACGCCGACGTCTACACCCCTTGTCGGGCAGTCAAGGATCAAAAGCTTGAGGTCTTTGGCAAGCCAGCGTCCGAGGTTGATCTTCTGTTTGTTGCCGCCCGAAAGCGAGTTGACCGGGCGCATGATATTTTCACACTTAACGGAGAGCTGCTCGACCATCCTGTCGGAAAGCTCACGCATCTTACCGGGTGAAATATATCCAATCGGACCCTGAAGCTCTGTCATGGAAGGCAGTGCAAAATTTTCCCTGATCGGCGCATTGATCATCATAGCATCGGAGTCACGGTCCTGCGGAACGTAGCCGACGTTATTCTTCAGAGCCTGCATAGGAGTCTTGATGTGAAGGTCATTCGGTACAAGATATATGTCTCCGCTCTTGATCTTGGAAAGACCGTAAACGGCGCGGCCGACAGCATGTATTCCGGAGTCGCTCAGACCGCAGAAACCGAGGATCTCGCCGGCGTGAATGTCAAATGTAATATCCTCAAGCTCACCGGCAACTGTAAGGCCTTTAACGTCAAGTACGACGTCGTCAGTATAGCTGACATCGTGATCATCTCTGTAATAATCGCCCTGAACCTGTCTGCCAACCATCATGCTCTTAACTTCGTCAGGGGTGGTTTCGGCGGAAACAACATTTCCCACAACCTCGCCGTCACGAAGGACTGTGATGGTATCGCAGATCTGGATCATTTCCTCAACATCGTGGGTAATGACGATCGCTGAATGTCCCTGCGCCTTGTGCTCCTTGAGCAGATCGTAAAGTCTCTGGCGGTTGTTAAGCGAAAGAGACTGTGTTACCTCGTCAAGCAGAAGGACCTCCGGTTCAACGGACATAGCGCGGCACAGCTCGATCATTTTTCTGGTCTCGATCATCATGGTTCCGACATGCTGATTAAGAGGCGGCATCGGGATATTCCAACGTTCAAACTGCTGCTTTGCAGCGTCATTTATCTTATTGATATTCAGTGTGCCGAACTTCTTGAACTGCTTTGTCCTGCCGAAAAATACATTGACAGACACAGGCAGATTGCCGACAACGCCGAGCTCCTGAAGGACCATGGAAATATGGTTGTCATAAGCATCGAGAACGTTCTTAGGGCTGTATGGCTTGCCGTCAACAAGCATTTCACCGGTGTCAGGCGGATAAATTCCCGCGATCTGGCTGAGGAGGGTCGATTTGCCGGAACCGTTCTCACCGATGAGGCCCCTGATCTCGCCTTTGCCTAAGGTAAAATCGATGTTCTTGTTGGCATAAGTCGGTCCGAAGTGCTTATTAAGGCCGTGGATCTCAAGAATGTAATCGCTCATTTTACCACCTCCTTAATGCCTCTCTGACCAAATGCGCCGAATGCGATAAGGAATGCGCCGAGCATAAGGTCCTGAAGGGTGCCTGAAGGAACACCGAAGAAGGTCATCAGGTTAAATATGCCGTAGATGATCAGCGCACAGAACGGAACCGCGATAACGATGTTGATCCTCTTCTGAAGGACCTGCGCAAGCAGTGCAATCGCAAGAGGCTTGTAGATCATCTGAAGGCTTACAAGGCCGCTCATGGCGGTGGTCAGGACATTGTAGCTTTCCTGAATGGCGGATGCCACACCGATCAGAACGCCGCACAGCAGACCGATCAGAAGCAAAGTACGGTTGATGTTGATACCAAGCACCTTGGAAATCGTTGCGTTTCCGCCGATAGCTCGTGTGTTGAAACCGAGTTCGGTACGGCTGTAGAAGATATAGACTACGATGAGGGCCACAACCAGAAGGATCATATTGGTCGGCCACACAGCCATTCCACGCAGGGAACGGTTAAGCTCTGCGGCAAATAAAGGACGTGTCCCCTTATTGGCACGCAGAAATACCGCAATCGCCTCGTAGATCATTGCCAGAGAAATGCTGGCGATCCATGAAGGGATATTGGTATAAGCAAATATAAAGAAATTGACGAACACGAAAAGCGTGCCGACAACCAAAGCTCCGACTATCAGGCCCGGATAACCCCAGGCGTTTCCGCATGCGCAGGCAGCAAATGAACCAAGAACAACGACGCCGCCGAGTGAAAGATCGGTATAGCCGCATGCGAACATAAAACAGAGAGCCCATGCAACAAAGCAAGGATATATGCAGTTACTGAATATAGCCTTAACGTTGTTGATCTCGAGGAACACTCCGTCTGTGAGCAGATTGGCAAGCAATGCGCATACTGCGATTGCCGCAATGAAGCATATGAAGAAAAGAACCGGACTCATTTTCTTCTTCTCAGAAACTCCGGTAGATTTGGTATTCACGAGTATTCACCTTCCTGCAAGGTATTGTCAGTTATTAAAAAGCTGCTTGTCCCCCGCTTTGAAAGCAGGAGACAAGCTTTGTAAGTCTTTGTAAACTTTGCAGATCTGAGAATTACTGCATTGAGCTAAGGTAAGCTACTGCGTCATTCTCGATGCTGTTCATCATATCAACGAATGTCTGATATGTAACGTCAGGATTGTTCCTGTAGGTAAGGGTCTCAAGCATCTTAGCTGAGAACGGATGAGTGCCTTCTGTGAAGAATAGTTCGATAACGGCATCAAGGTTGTCAGCGTCAACATGGAACGGAACCATTGCAAGGTCCGGAGCCTTTCCGTCAGGATCAAGGGTCTGATGTCCATCAAGGTAGTTGAACAGAAGAGCAACTGCGAAGCCCTGTCCAAGGTCATTGCCGTAAGAGGTACGAACGATCTTGCCTTCGCGAACGTAGTCAAGAACCTCAGTGCTGAGTGAGCAAGCATAGATTGGGATGTCAAGTCCAAGGGACTCAAGAGCTGTGATTGCGCCGGGAGCGTAGTCAGCAGTCAGGCAGTAAATAACGTCAGCGTCACGGTTAGCTGAAAGAAGGGCATTTGCCTTCTCAAGAGCCTCTGCCGGGCTTGTGCAACGAGCTGCGTCAAGGATCTTTCCGCCGCCCTCGGTCTCGAAGGACTTGGTGAATCCGGTTACACGGTCATCGTTGTTAGGATCGCCGAGGTTACCACCGATGATAACAGCAGTCTTGAAACCGGCATCGATAGCTTCTTTGCCTGCGTTGTAACCGTCAGTTACAAGGTCAGCATATCCGCATCCTGCATAGTACTTGCTATCAGCGATTGCCATACGGTCTTCGGTTGCTCCCGGGAAGATACCAAGTGCAAGAGGAATTTCTGCCTTTTCACAAGCAGCCATAGCCTCTGATAATGTCGTGCTGGCAGCAGCCTGCATAAGAACAGCGTCAACACCTGCAGAAACGAAATTCTGGATGTTACGGAGTTCTGTGTCAGCTGTGAAGTCATCGCTGGCTCCGCTAACTTCGCCGCCGAGTGACTCAACACTGTAAGGGATCTCGATCATCATCTGCTCAAACACAGCAATTCCTGAACCCCAGGTGTTGTATCCGATAAGATATGATCCACCTTCTTCGGCATCTTTGCCAGGATCCTTTGTGCCGCCGCAGGCGCACATTGACAGAGCAAGAACCAATGCCAAAACAATAGCTAATGTTTTCTTCATGATTTTCTCCTTCTATGAAAAAGTGATATTGGCAACAGAAAGTTGCTATTAGATATTATATAACTCAGAAAAAGAGTTTACAAGACGTGTTAAAGATACGGAAAATTAATCCTCCCACTTATATCCGACGCCCCAAATGGTCTGAAGGTGAGAGGAAGCACCGCACTTCTTGAGCAAGGTGCGGATGCTGCAGACGTAACAGGTGATTATTGTCGGATTTGTGTCGCTCAGACTGTCCCACAGCAAACTGAAAATCTGGTCACGGGTAAAAATCCTGCCGGGATATTTTGACAACAAAGAGATTATGTCAAATTCTTTCTTCCTGACTTTGATCTCCTGTCCGTTTATGAATATTTGTCTGGAAGCGTAGCAAATTTTCAGACCGTCAGAACATTCCAGGTCCTTTGCCAGATAGTTATCATCAACAATAAGAATCTTAGCCATCTTGTGCACCTCCTTGAATCATTATACATTAAAATGTTAGAAAAATAAAGTTACTTTGACATATTTTTCTCTGCCAAAGTTTTATCGGGCCGCACGCTGCTTTTCCCGGCGGCCTGCGCACGCTGCTTTTCTCCCACATTTTCCGCCATTTTTTTGCCATTTCTCCCGCTCTGACGAAATCATCGCGTTTACTGGCACCATCTGGCGAGCAGGACATCCATTTTCAAATCGATTCTGCCTTCTTTCTCCCCAAACAAGCAAGTTCGCCGCTAAAAGTTTCGCCAGTCACAACGGGCAATAGGCATTTGCCGGTAGGAAGGGGAGAAAATAGAGATACCGGGGCCTCTGATGAAATTCTCCCGCAAACGAAATCGGGAGATTTCTCGCCAGTACACACGTGGAAATGGCATTCGTCAGGGACAGGGGGAGAATTTGATTTCGAAAAGCGGGAACCTTAAAGCGGAAACGAAAGCGCATGTTTACCGTCGCCACAGACAAGAATATGGATTGAAAAAATTTCCAAAAATCAAGAAAAAATCAACATTTATAGATTATGCTTAAGATGATGCTTATAAAGATGTATTCACTTACACAAAAGAGGAAACAAGAAAGTGAAAAAATCAGGTTAATGTTAATTGCACTTTTTGTTACTATTTGGCCTGTTGCACAGGCGCCTTATGGTAACCACAACGGCACGGTCGAAGCCTGGCAGTAATACGTAAATGCGAGCATTAATAACTCTAATAAAAATTAATATTCAGGGAATCGTCAAAAGGGCTGCGTGGGTAGCAGCCCTGGCGTTTGGCGTCCTGTTTTCTATTGGATGCTACATCTACTCATATTCCAAGGAACCGGAGATCGCCATCAGCCAGATGGTGTATGGCCAGGCGATTCTTACGCTGACTTTTATGCTGATTGGCATCGAGATGGTACGGGAGCAACGGCAGACTCATCTTGACGACATGCTCCCTGCCGTCATCAGAAAAAATATTATAATCCCGTTAAGCCAGATGATTTCGGTGACGATTCTTACAGCTTTGGGGACGGCGATTATATTAGCTGCATGTCTTGCGGGAATCACGCTGGATAATGCTCCGAAATTGTGGCTGGCTCAGTCGGCAGAAACACTTATTCTGTTGTATTTTTTGCCATGCCTGATTATGGGGATATGGGGGCTTCTGATCAGTTTTGTTGACCGCAGAAAGAGCGTGTACCTTCCGGCCGTGCTGGTTTGGGGGATATGCTCGTCATTGTTCACTTATGTAATTGAACTTTTTCCGTATGGCAGTCTGCCGGGGAAAAGTCTGCTGAACATGTTTAATCTTGGGATTATCAACTTCCGGGATTTCAGAAACTTTATGACAGGCGGGGAAACAGAGTCCCCACGCTGGATGGCACGCGTAGTGATGCTGATAATAGTTATCGCTGTCTACCTGCTGGTTTCATCTGCATCTTACAACGGGAAAAAACCGTTATTGATAGCTTTGACCGCTGCGTTTTGCGCCGGACTTTTGGCTATCTGTATAAGCAGATATAATGTATTTTTTTCGCGCTTCGCAGATTCCGAAGACGCCCGGGAATATACCCGCAGAAAAGGCTATGAATACCTGCCCGGTGAGTCGGTAAGTCTGAATGATTTTCCACAGGAAAAGAATATAGAGATCATGGAAGAAAGGATTGACCTGAGCTGCGGCAACGCCGGGATATGTGCGTCTGTGGAGATGAAAGTCAGACAAATAAATGCTGCATCAGAGCAGTCTTTTACGCTTTATTCAGAACTGATCATTGATTCGGTTATGGTTGACGGAGAAATCGCGGAATATGAACGAAGTCTGGACGGGATTTTGGTGCATTATCCACACGTCAAAAAGGAAGAGTCTACAACAGATATCCGCTTTATTTACCATGGCTACAGCCTGCCAAGTTTCCCGGCTAATGAAACCACCGTTCAGCTGAACAAATCGTTTCCGTGGCTTCCGTGGCCGGGACTAAAAACGTCCGTGAAATATGACAATAATCTCTACAGAACGTCGGAAATGTATTTTACCGAACCGTGGCAGCGAAGCGATTCGATTGAATTTGAATTGACTTACAAAGGCCCGGGAAATCTGTACTGTAACCTAGATGATCAGGGGAACAACATTTATCGTGGAATATCCGATGACGGAATATCTCTGTATTCCGGAATGATTGGCTGTGAATACAGAGATGTGAAGGCCTATATTCCATCGTGCAAATACAGGACGCTTCACGATACCGTTGATTCTGTGTTGGATGCGTATGATGTGTTGATCGATTTTTGCCAAAAGATGGATGTGGAGATTATTCCGGAAAAACCGGAAACAATAATTCTTGTTCAAATGGAAGCACCGGTCATTTATCAATCCCCGCAGGAGATATACTGCCGTGGAAAAGAGTGGGAGATCAGGTGTGGCAATGAATGCTCAAGTGTAGTCACATTCAAAAGCAGATATGGTTCTGCCGAAAGTTATCGTGAGTCTGAAGAAGTGAATGTGAACATGGCTGTGTCGATGATATTGAGCCCGTCGGTGGGATATCCGACTGAATGCTCACCGTCTACAACCAAAAACTTTGCCGAACTGCTGGGCGCCTATCTGAAGTTGCCGGGGTGTGATGATCAGAAATACAGGCAAAGCGCAGAGAATCTTAAAAATCGTTTTGGTAAGTCCATTACAGAATATGTGAATGGTGAAAGAATAACCATGGATCCGCTCTCTGCGTCAGAGCAGAAGCAATTACAGGATGTACTGGCCGCAATGCGCAACGGAGAGAACTTCGATGACGCATTCAGGGCAATATATCATAGGATCGTCAATGGAGAAAATTTGTCTGTATCTGAGATGATAACTGAACTTTATGATGAAAGATGATGCACATATGGAAATAAATATCAAAGACCTTTCCAAAAGATATAAAAAAACAGTTGCGCTTGATGGCATCAGTATGAGCATTCCTGCCGGTATTTATGGGCTGCTCGGACCGAATGGAGCGGGGAAAACCACCCTCCTAAAAATTCTGGCGACGGTTCTAACACCTGACTCAGGCTCGATAACATGGGGCAATCTTGATTGGAAAGTTTCGAAGGTCGTGAAACCGCGGTTAGGGTATCTTCCGCAGCAGTTTGGTATGTACAGCTATTTGAAGGCAGAGGAAACGTTGCGAAACGTAGCCGTATTGAAAAAGATCGATCGCGCGAGCGAGGATCATCAAATTAATCTGGCTATGGAACGAGCGGATCTGACCAGATTTAAAAATAAAAAAGTAGGACAACTCTCGGGCGGTATGCTAAGACGCCTTGGTATTGCTCAGGCCCTGCTTGGTGAACCTGACTTATTGCTTCTTGACGAGCCCTCGGTTGGACTGGATCCAGAGGAGAGAATCCGGCTCATGGAAATCATTCGTGACTACGACAACGGAAATCGCGTAATTCTGATCTCGAGCCATCTTGTGAAGGATATCGAGAACCTCTGCAGTAACATTGCAGTAATGAATGAGGGCAAAATTCTATATGATGGCAGCATTGAAACAATACTTGATGAAACCGGCACGGATACTCTTGAGGGCAGCTATATTTGTATGATGCACAGGCGGGAAAGGTGAAAAGTATGCTTCGTGAAATGAAATATGATCTCAAAAACATGGGCATACACTTCTGGTTCGTAGTTACGTCATTTCCCACGGTCGCACTGATTTTTCTAATACTCAAAAGTGCGATATCAAGCCCCATACAAATGCAGTCAATAGCTTTTCAACTTGTTCAGCTGATAGTGCCGACCGTGGCTGGATATGGCGCTGTTATGCTCATGCAGAGCGTATTTGATACCGAGGGTTGTGAGCTGTGTTTTTCATATCCGCGCACCAAGTTTTATTGGGGCATATGGAGACAGTTTAGGTACTATGTTGTTATCGCTATTTTGATATTCTGCCTGTCAGTGGTAATGTTAAGGCTGCTGGATTTCAGATTTGGTTACTTTTCCCCTTTGCTCCTGATTCAAAGTTTTGCCGTTATGTCGGTGTCGTTTCTCGGAACTACAATCACAAAAAAAGTCAGCTTCGGGCTGATATTTCTGCTGGGATTTGTGGGAATCCAGATAACACTGGGACGGGAATACGAAATTTTTAACTTCATTTATGTTTTTGACCTGGTTGATATGAGTGGCCTTCCCGGCCGAGAGTCTTTCAATTCTTTGGCAATAGGTCTCTTCTCCTATGCCTTCGCTCAGACATGGGTGTAATATTCCTCCAAAAACAATAGCGCTCCGGCAGCAGCTTGGTTATAATGGTTTAATAAATCATTCGAATAATATGAAAGTTATGTTACTAACCAAATGACCAAACTACTAGTAATCACAGGCACAAATGCATCGGGAAAGAGCGGCCTTGGCATCGACCTGGCGCTTAAATATGGCGCGGAGATCGTATCTGCCGACTCAAGGCAGGTTTACAGAGGGCTTGATTTGGGCTCCGGCAAAGTAACCAAGGAAGAGATGAGGGGAGTTCCGCACCACCTTATTGACGTTGCCGAGCCGAACGAATTCTTCTCGCTTACCGACTTTCAGGAGCGCGCTTATCAGGCGATCGACGATATCGCGGCGCGCGGCAGCAGGGCTTTTCTGGTCGGCGGCACCGGTCTTTATATCAATTCTGTGGTTGACGGCTACAACATCAAGAAGGAACTTGTGGACAACGAGCTCAGGCAGGAAGTCGCTGCCAAGAGTCTCGAGGAGCTTATTGAGATTCTGAAAGAGAAGTATCCCGAGGCCCTGGATACAGTAGATCTTCAGAACAAAAGACGCGTGGAGCGTGCCGTAGAGCGGGCCATTCTGGGCAATACCGAGCCGCGCGTAAATACGCCGCGCTACGAGACGCTGGTGCTAGGCGTGACCTGGCCGCGCGATGTCCTTTATGAGCGCATTCGCGAAAGACTTGACAGGCGCCTTGATCAGGGCATGATCGACGAAGTCGCCGGATTGAGAGAAAGGGGCGCGACAGACGAATTTCTGTACGGCCTCGGACTGGAATACAGATATATCCTGATGTATTTAAGGGGCGAATTTGCCGGCTTCGACGCATTCTACAATAAACTTTTCATGGAGATCCGGCACCTTGCCAAGGAGCAGATGACCTGGTTCAGAAAGAGAAAGGACATCCATTGGATCGACATGACAAAGGATCCTGTAGGCGAGGCCTGCGAGCTGATCGAGAAGTTCTATCTTTAGCAGCTTTATTATAGTTAAATAAAAAGACCTTGCAAAAGGCGCAAATGGATGTTATAGTAAACGTCCGTGATAATTTTTATCCTTGCTCTCCGCATGTGACGGAGGGCCACGAGACCATAAGGAGGTGCGAGACATGAGCAAATACGAAATAGCAGTTGTTATAAGTGCTAAGCTCGAAGATGAAGAACGCGCTGCAGTTATCGAGAAGGTTACCAATCTTGTTGCAAGATATGAGGGCACCGTTACAAAAGTCGATGACTGGGGCAAGAAGCGTCTTGCTTATGAAATTCAGGGAATGACAGAAGCATTCTACAATTTCGTATACTTCGAGACCGAGAACGCAGAGTGTCCTAATGAGATGGAGCGCGAGCTTCGTATCATGGACGGCGTTATCAGATATTTGGTTGTTAAAGAAGAAGAGAAATAATCAAATAACTATTGGCAGCACTGAACACTCGTAAAATAAGGAGAGAATAATGAACAAAGTTATACTTATGGGACGTCTTACAAGAGATCCCGATGTCAGATATCCTCAAGGTGAGAACAATTTAGCGGTTGCCAGATTTACTATTGCAGTTGACAGAAGGTTTAAGAGAGATAATAGCGATCAGACTGCTGATTTTATCGGCTGCGTAGCATTCGGAAAAACTGCTGAGTTTTTCGAGAAGTATGTTAAGCAGGGCACCAAGGTGTGTGTAGAGGGAAGGATCCAGACCGGTTCCTACACCGACAGAGACGGTAAGAAAGTTTACACAACTGATGTTGTAGTAGAGAATGCAGAGTTTGCTGAGAGCAAGAACGCAGCTTCAGGCGGCGGACAGGGCTTCCAGGCACAGCAGAACAATTACCAGTCCAACAATTATCAGCAGGCTTCAAGCCAGAACCGCGATTTCAGACCGGTACCGCAGGATGCGGCCGCAGAAGGTTTCATGAACATCGCTGACGGACTTGAGGACGAAGGATTGCCATTTAATTAAACCGCGTTTTTGAAGGAGGTCATTATAATGGCATACAACAAAGAAGAGAAGAGCGAAGCTCCAAGAAGAAAGCCTACTACACTCCACAGAAGAAAGAAAGTTTGCGCATTCTGCGGCGAGAAGGCACAGCCTGTTGATTATAAGGACGTTGCAACTCTGAAGAAATATATCTCAGAGAGAGGCAAGATTCTTCCAAGAAGAATCACCGGCACATGCTCAAAGCATCAGCATGACATTACAACAGCTGTTAAGAGAGCAAGACATATTGCTTTACTGCCATACACAGTTGAGTAATCAATAGCTTAAGTACTGAAAGGCCACCCAATCGGGTGGCCTTTTTTTGCGCTTTTTTCGGACGGCCGCAACCACATATTGATTATTTGACAAAATCAGGCTACAATATATAGTTGAGTAATTATAAAATGGTTTTCTTGCAATTTTATAAGGAGTAATAATGAAAAAGAAATTATCAGTAATTATTCTGGCGCTGGTCATGGCACTGATGACGCCTTTGGTTGTATCGGCGATGACCACGGAAGAGGACCCGAACGGAGTACTGGCGCAGCAGTCGACAGACAAGGACAGTTACGGGGCAGAAGAAAAAATCACTACGACACTTAAAGTAACGAACAACAGCGGCGGTGTGATCAAGAATGTCAAATTGGCCAATCAGACTCCGACCGGATATCATCTGGTTTCCGGTGAGAAGGATCAGGCGACCTTTGACACGGTTGACGCAGGAAAGAGCGTAACTCTTGTGACGGTATTTGCACCGAATCAGGGAACGGACACTCCGGGCACCGGCGACAACGGTCGGCTGATGCTCTATATAGTGATCGGTCTTGCAAGTGCGGCGGCTATAGCGGCTCTGTTTGCGTCAAAGAAAGTACGCAAATATCTTCTGAAGACATTCGTTTTCCTCCTTCTGGTGGGTGCCGGAATCGCAATATCCGCAAAGGGCATATCCGCGGCAGACGGTCAGCCGGGCACACTGAAGCTGACAACGCAGGTAACTGCTGCCGGAAAGGAGCTTTCTGTCAACAGCACGGTGGACTACGAAAAAGGTCCGTGGACTTTTGAAGCACCAACAGCGAAGACCGGTCTTAAGTTCAACGGCGGCGAGCAGGAGCTTGTATCAGCAGGTACTGTTAGCGGCGCGACTATGAAATACAGAGTAGGCGAGACGGGCGAGTTCTCAGCTGATATACCGAAGGCAACCGATGCCGGCACATACAAGGTATACTTCATGATCGAAGGCGACGATTATCATGAGGAATATATCGACGAGACCGGCGCCCAGGTTACGATCGGCAAGTACAGCCTGGCAAATGCCACGATCGCGGAAGTACCGGATCAGGTATTTAAGGGAAGCGCCATTACACCGACCCCTGAGGTAACAGTGCCGCTTGCAGGCGGACTGAAGCTTACGGCCGGAACTGATTTCGACTTCTCATACGATGACAACGATGCTGCCGGCACAGCAACGATCATAGCCACGGCAAAGGCCGGAAGCAACTACGAAGGAAGCAAGGCACTTACATTCGATATTGTTAATGAGACATATACGATCACCTATAAAGATCAGGGTGATGTGGCCTTCTCGGGCACACATGAAAGCGGCGCGCCGACATCACATACCTACGGCACCGCAACGGCGCTGAAGGGAGCATCCAAGACGGATTATTCGTTTGGCGGATGGTTCACAACAAGCGATTGCTCAGGCACAGCAATAACAAGCCTTGGCGCAACAGCTTATACAGAAGACATAACCTTATACGCGAAGTGGAAGAGCTACAACATAAAAGTCACCTACGATCTGAACGGCGGCAAGACATGGACAACAGTACCTGCGCTCGGTAATCCTGCGCCTGCTAAGTATGGAACGGCGTACGGAACCCTTCCTGTAGGAAAGTGGTCCAACAGTATTTCTGAAAACGGCTACACATTCAAGGGCTGGAGTCTGGCTAAGACAGGCGGTGATCTCATCACGGAGGATACGATAATCACCAATCCTGATGATCACTCAGTTTACGCTCAGTGGGAAGCCGACACTGTTGAGCTTACGCTTGATGCGAATGGCGGTACAGTCGATGGTAAGGACAAATCTGTCAAGAATGTCATCTTTGATCAGCCGTATGGCGATGCTCTTGATCCAGCCAAGACTCCGGTAGAACGCACAGGATACGATTTCCTCGGCTGGTTCCAGTCTGATACGCCTACAAGCAAACAGTGGACTTCAGACATGAAGGTACCGGCAGCCTACGCTCATACGTTTGTAGCGCGTTGGCAGGCCCGGACCTACACTATCAGCGTGAAAGACGCGGGGGCAAATGGCGGCTTTGAATTCAGCGGCGTGCTGCCTGAGGGCTTCCCGACTACACATACATATGGCAAGGAGACCGCAATCGGAGAGCCTACCAGATACGGTTACGACTTTGAAGGTTGGTTTACCGACGCTGCATGTACAGGCTCGGCAATTACCGGGCTGAGTGCGGACGGCTTTACATCTGACATTACGCTCTATGCGAAGTGGGAGCCGATCAAGGCAACCGTTACATTTGATAAGAACGGCGGACTTGGAACGACCATGAAAGAACAGGTCTTCATCGCCGGCGAAGAAAATGCCCTTACCGATTGCACCTATACTCCTGCAGACGGCGATACGCAGGCATTTTTAGGATGGAACAGTGCAGCGGACGGCTCGGGCACAGCTTATGAAAACGGCCAGGTCACGACATTCCTTGAAGACACCACGCTCTATGCGCAGTGGATAGCGCCGCTTCGTTTTGTCGCGGCAGCAGACAATTCAGGATTCTCCGTGGCTATGGTAGACGAAGCGCCGGCCAAGATGCCTGAATTCGTATATTCGCTCAATAATGGCCTGAACTGGGAAGACCTGACGTTCGAAGAACCTGTGAGTCTTTCAAAAGATGATGTGGCATTCGTGCGTGCCAAGACCGCAAATGACACACTTGCTGTTTTGGAGAGAGATACAGAATATCATATCAACTTCCGGGTCGAAGGGTCAGTAGGCGCTCACGGCAACGTTATGAGCCTTTTAGACAGCACCTGCAAACTGGATGAGGTGCCCGAATATGGTATGTACTGCCTCTTCGAAGACTGTATGATCACGAGCGCACCGGATCTGCCGGCAACTACGCTTAACGAGGGCAGCTATCAGATGATGTTTGACAGCTGCACAAAACTCACCACCACTGCGAAGATGGATGCCTCTAATCTGGCTACTTTGTGTTGCCAGGGCATGTATGCCGATTGCACGGGCATTACCAACGCAGGAACTTTGCCGGCAACAACTATGGCGAATTCATGTTATAGGCAGATGTTCCTTGGTTGTACCGGACTGAAAAAAGCTCCCGTACTGCCGGCAACGACACTGGCAAGTGACTGCTATGATGCTATGTTTATGCAGTCAGGTCTTACATCTGCACCTGAGCTGCCTGTAACGAATCTGAAATCATCTTGCTATGCATATATGTTTTTTGGCTGTGAGAATCTTGCAACTGCCCCGGTACTGCCGGCCACCACTATGGAAGAGAGCTGCTATCTGGGCATGTTCATCGACTGCCCTTCTTTGAAGACCGCACCGGCACTTCCTGCAACCAAACTTGCTGATGGATGTTATTCGAGCATGTTCGCTGCCTACCTTGGTACTCCGGGACTTGTTACCGGCCCGAATCTGCCGGCAACAGAACTTGCGGAGGGGTGTTATAAGTCGATGTTCGCGGGCTGCAGAAGCCTTACAAAAGTGGGCACATTAAGTGCAAAGACCATGGCCAAGGAAAGCTGCATGCAGATGTTCCAGAACTGCTCAGCGCTTAGTAATGCGCCTACACTCCAAAGTGATCTGGTTATGGCTGAGAAGTGCTGCTATCAGATGTTCGAGAACACCGGGATCACGAAAGCACCGGCAGTCAAAGCAGCCAGCATGGCAGAGTATTGCTGCTGCCGAATGTTCAACGGATGTTCCAATCTGAAGACCGCCGGAGATGTCAGTGCACCTGCCATGGCTAAGGGTAGCTGTGATAATATGTTCCGCGCATGCTATGCACTTACCGGAGCACCGGCACTTAGCTGCACCGAACTGGCTGAAGGCTGCTACAACGGCATGTTCTATCGGTGCTATGCATTAGTAAATGCTCCGACGCTGCCGGCAACAACTCTGGTAACGGGTTGCTACAGCGAGATGTTTAACGATTGCCGGTCACTGGAATCTATTACTGTCGGATTCTCTGACTGGGGCACAAATGATGAATACACATATCGCTGGATGATATTCGTGCCGAAAGTTGAATCAAAAGATGACAAACCGAGATATTTCAATGGCCCAATGAGTCTTTCAGAGACGCCGCAGGGCGACAGCACTATCCAGGAGGGCTGGACTTTTGTACCGTCCACCTCCGAAACGCTCCCTGATTATTCAGCAGAAAACGGATATATGGTCTGCGTCTGGGATATTTTGGGGGACGATGAGATCGTATTTGGCCCGGCAACGGGTTCGAGCAGCAGCTGCCTCAAGGTGAACGGAAATCACGAGCATTGCATTGCCAAAGATTCCTGGGAAACGATCGTAAAAAACCTGGATGAAGGTCATGCTGCTTATTATGATGACTGCCTGGAAGCAGGCTGCACGCACAATGTTGAGATAACAGGAAACTCTGTCTTTAGTGCAGCTGATGCCCAATACTCCGTATTATATACGTCAATCGGCAGCGACTATAGAAGATGGAACTACGCCTACAGTACAACTGACTGCGAAAGTGCGAACTATGCAACCAGCATGATCAGGGCAACGCTGAATGGATATAACGGTATGGGTGGTGAATTTATGCCGAGCACATATGCCGGAACGGCCTGCCTTACAAAAGACAATTGCCTGCTTTCGTGCTTCCCTGAAGTGCTGCAGGATAACATTGTGGCTAAAGTGTACAATGTACCGACCATGTGGAATACCAATTCGTACATGATAGATAATCAAACTGCGGTAAGCGATAAGCTCTGGCTTGCGAACGCAGCAGAAATTTACGGAACGTCGGCAAACGCAGCCTATGTAGATTACGGAACACAGCTGTATAAGAACGTCCTTAACGGCGTAACAACGAGCAACTTCGAAGACAACAACGCATACTCAGAAAACGGTAACGCGCAGGCAATCTGGCTCAGAAGTCCGGCTCGAAGCTACAGATACTATGCAACTGTGATCGGCAGCACCGGCGGATGCTCCAGTGTTTATGTGAATGCAACCGGCTACGGCATATCACCGTTTTTTATCTTAGACTGATCAAATATTCAGGCTGATCAAATAACCGAAAGCGCACCCTGCGGGCAGATCTTAACGCACGCAGGGTCGCCCAGGCAGCCGTCGCATTTGATCATTTTCCCCTCTTTATCGAATCTTGGAATATCGAAAGGACAAGCTGCGGCACACGCCTGACAGCCTATGCAAAGCTCGCCGTCTACAAGCACCAGACCGTCTTCATTACGGGAAATGGCACCTGCAGGGCAGACAGATACGCACTCAGCGTCTTCACAGTGATGACAGCTGAAGGTGGCATACGAAGTATATCCGGCGCTCTTTTGAGCGCGTTCATAAAGCCTTAAAGCGATTGGCTCGTCCGCCGAAGAGTGGTGGTCGGCACAAGCTACCACGCAGGCAAGGCAACCTATACATTTCTCATTATCTGAAACAACTCTCATTGATTTATCCTCTAGTCTATTTTTTCAAGCCGGCAGATGTAGCTTCTGAATATCGGGAATCCGCTGAGCGGATCCGTTATGCCATTCGGAATAAGCTTATTGATATTCTGATCTGCGTCATCATGGTATACGTAAACAGTTCCTTCCTTGATACCCGTGTCCAGCTGAACCGTGTACCGCATGCTACCTGCAGGAGTTGACAGCTTGACGCGGCCGCCCTCTGACAGGCCGAGAGCTTCTGCGTCCTGCGGGTGAATATTTATGACGGTGTGCGGCTCAAGACCGGAGAGCATGCCTACCCGGAATGTCCTCGAGTGGAAGAACTGCGGCTTTCTTGCGCCTGCAACAAGGATCATCGGAAATTCTGTCATGTCAATGCTTTCGCGCCAGTCGGTGTAGGCCGGGACGGACATTATCTGCGGGTACTTTTCAAGAATGACCGAGCTGAATTCGATTTTGCCGGAAGGGGTATTGAGATTACCGGAAGGGTCGAATTCCCCGGCCGGCTTTTTGATCCTGACAGGCATTCCCTCCGGGTGCTCAAGCAATTCATCAAGCGTGACACCTGTCGTCTTCATGGTCCTGTTCAGCCAGCCGTGATAATCATCGCAGCTGATAAAATCTCCGGTAAGGTTCATGGCTTTTGCGAGCCTGATCATTATTTCGGTGTCCGGGAGCTTATCCTCGGGGTCTACGATCTTCGGGATCCACATAAGGGTACCGTCACTTCCGAGCTCAACGCGGTCGCGCTCCTGTGCAACACATGCCGGCAAAATGTAATCTGCGTATCCGCAGGCTTCGTTCATAAACAGCTCGGAAATGACCGTAAATTCAAGCTTTTTGAGAGCATCGACTATCTTGTCAGGCTGAGGCCACATTCCGACATTAAACCCAAAGCCGACAAGCGCTCTAATCGGATAAGGTTTCCCGGCCAGTATGGCGTCTGCCATATTGATGCACTGAACTTCGTCATTTACGAGTTCATCCCAGATGGGGAATTGGCCCTGGTTGAAGGTACATACTGAATCAGGACGTAACGGCAGATCGTGGTGGAAGTTGTCAAGAAATGGCTTAGGCCCGTCCGGCTTGTTGCTTCCTTCAGAGCCGATGCTTCCTGTAAGTGCCAGCAAAAGCAGCGCCGCCCTGAGATTCTGTACGCCATTCGTGCAATGCACAACTGAGCATGAGCTGGTCAGGAAAGCTGTCTTGCCGCCCGCAATGATATGCGCGGCTTCAATGATCTGCTCCTTCGGAACGCTCGTGATCTCCTGCACGATCTCGGGCGTAAATCCGGCAACATAGGCCTTGTATTCTTCGTAGCCGTATGCGTTTTTCTCAAGAAAGTCCTTATCTTCAAGCCCTTCTTCGATTATCACATGGGCAATAGCAAGCGCTAAAGCTCCGTCAGTTCCCGGAACAGGGCGAAGGTGCAGGCAGGCGTGCCCGGCAACAGGAGTTATGCGGGGGTCAACCAGGATAACTTTTCCGCCTCTTTTTTCAACGCCAGCTACGCCTTTGAACATGCCGTTCGTTGAGTAAGCGCTGTTGGACGACCATACAAGGAGCGTGTCACAATTCTTCATATCCGGCATCATCCAGACACCGTAATTCAGCTTCCATGCCATGGTCATTGCACTGTGACATGTGCTTGACTCGGTAGCAAAATTAGGACTTCCGTATGCGGACGCCAGGTAAGAAAGCGTCTTACGGTACCATTTCGGATGTCCGCCGTAGAATATGGTGCTCTGCGGTCCCGACTCTTCTTTGATTGCCAGCAATCTGGCCGCGATGTCCTTAATAGCCTCGTCCCATGAAACCGTAACGTACTGTCCCGAGCCCTTAGGACCTGAAAGCTTCAGGGGATGCGTGAGTCTGTCCGGATGATGGACGAATTGTTTGAGCGCTGCTCCTTTAACGCAGGGAGAACCCTTGGCGTGCACATATCCTTCTGCAGGAGATACAGATACGATCTTACCATTCTCGAGCGTGGCTTCGATGTAGCAGTTTGTTCCGCACAGGCTGCAGCTCGTAAGTGCTTTAGTCGATGATTTTTCCATAGTGACTCCTCAGTTTTTTTGTTCTTATTATAAATCAAATGGCCTAAAAGTAAAGAAAGCACGTTAACGCTTTAACGCACCAAACAAAAAGGTTGCAAAATATCTTTTTCTGGGATACTATAAAGCATCAGTTTTTAGAAACACTAGGAGGCAATCATGAGTTTTAGCGAGATTATTGGTGTTATTGACGATTGGGCATGGAGTTACCCACTGCTCATTCTCCTCGTTGGTTCAGGTATTTTCTTAAGTATCAGACTTGGATTTATCCAGTTTGGTAAATTTGGATATGCAATGAAGAATACCGTCGGCAAGATGTTCAAGAAGGTAGAAGCCGGCAAGGGAGAAGTTACTCCGTTCCAGGCACTTACCACAGCTTTGGCAGCTACCGTAGGTACAGGAAATATCGTAGGCGTTACAGGCGCGGTTATCCTCGGAGGACCCGGTGCGGTCTTTTGGATGTGGATCGCTGCACTTTTCGGAATGTGCACAAAGTTTTGCGAGGTCGTACTTGCAGTAAGATATCGTGAAAGAAACGCCGAAGGCGACTGGGTCGGCGGACCTATGTACTACATTAAAAACGGCCTTGGAAAGAACTGGAAATGGCTCGGAGCACTGTTCTGCGTTTTCGGAGGACTTGCGGCATTTGGTATCGGTAATGCAACTCAGGTTCAGTCGATTGCTTCAGCTATCAACAATGCGATCGATTCATTCGGCGGAAACACCGGTGCTAACCAGATCACAGCTCTTGGCTCAACATTCAAGCTCAGCACTCTGATCATCGGTATCGTTGTTGCAATTATCGTTGCTCTTGTTATCATCGGCGGTATCAAGAGAATCGGTGCTGTTACTGAGAAAATCGTTCCTTTCATGGCAGTTGTTTATATCGTAGCAACGCTTATCGTAGTATTTGCTGACATTCGTTTCATCGGCGAAGTATTAAGAATGATCTTCGTTGCAGCATTTACCCCGAAGGCGATCGTAGGCGGCGGACTCGGAATCACAGTACTCGTTGCTGCAAAACGTGGCGTAGGCCGTGGATGCTTCTCAAATGAAGCAGGTCTTGGTTCTGCTCCTATGGCTCACGCAGCTTCATCAGAAACCAACCCGGTAAGACAGGGCCTTTACGGAATCTTCGAAGTATTTATGGATACCATCGTTATCTGCTCACTGACCTGTATTACAGTTCTTATGAATTACTGCGCAACAGGCGGAACATCATTCGCATTCGGTGACGGTGGCGGAGCAGAGATCGTTGCAGGCGCAATTGGTTCGATCCTTTCAAATCCTGTAGGCGCTGTTATCATCGCTGTATGCCTTAGCCTTTTCGCATTGTCAACGATCCTCTCATGGTCACTTTACGGTGTTCGTTGCTGCGGATTCCTGTTCAAGGACAGCAAAGTTGCTACAACGATCTACAAGATCGTATTCGTTCTCTTCGTAATCATGGGCGCAACTCTGAGCCTGGCTGATGCATGGAACATTGCGGACATACTCAATGCTCTGATGGCTATCCCGAACCTGATCGCCCTTCTGTTCCTGAGCCCTGAGATCGTTAAATTAGTAAAGGAATTTCTCGCTGATCTCAAAGAGAAGAAGAAAGCCAAGGCAGCAAAAGCCTGAGTAAATATTCCTCGTAAATAACGTGCAGGCGTCCCGGATAAGGGACGCCTGTTTTGCTATTATCGCCTTATGTCCTCCAATTAACATTGGTACTATCTTTAAGTTTAAATATATAGTATAATATCCTATCAAACTGTAATTTGGAGCAGTGGCACGTTTCGCTGCCTTAGGTCTCGGAAACGGGAGAAGATATATGAAAAAGGAAAAAAAGATCGGAATAGGAGCGATCTCCAACGGGCTGATGATATTCGTAGTCGCCTGTGGAGTTTTGCTGGCAATAGGCTGCGGGTATACGTTTACTTTTGATACCAAGGCGGGTCTGGTAGTGCTTGCAATAACTTTGCTTTATCTGGCAGGCTGTGCTGTTTTGTTCTTCGTTGTCAGGAAGAAAGCCATCGGAGTTTTGGTGAACTATGCCAGGTCTTACCAAACGATGGAAAGTGAATTTATCGATGACTTTCCGCTGCCTTTCGTTGTCGCGCTGCCTGACGGAACAATTCTTCTGTACAATAAGAGGTTCGGGCGTTTCTTCGAGGGAGAGCCGGAGACCGGGAATATTTGCGAGGTATTTAAATCGCTTGCGGCATCGGACCTTGATTCGAAGGATGCTGAATGGGATATAAAGACCGTATATGATAAAAGGAGTTACAGGCTTCATTTTGGCAAACTTCCTGTAAACGATGAGCTTTTCTCATCAGGTGTACTGACTGCCAAAGCTGATATCCCGTATGTGCTGACGGTGCAGCTGTTTGACGAGACTGAGATCGTCAACATGATGATCAGGTCGGCAGAGCAGCAGATGGTTGTAGGAATCCTGCAGATAGATAACTACGTTGAGATGATCTCATCACTTGACGATGTAGAGCAATCGCTGACAGCGGCACTTGTAGATAAAGCTGTCGGAAGCTATTTTGACAGCGTCGGCGGGCTCGTGCGTAAGACAGAGAAGGACAGATATTTTATCGTCTTCAAGAGAAAGTGCCTTCCGGCTATGCAGCGCGCCAGATTTGACCTTCTGGACATGATCAAGGAGATAGATACCGGCTCGGAGATCCCTGTTACGATCAGTATGGGCGTTGGCGTCGGCGAAGACTATGTTAAGGATTATTCATACGCAAGGGATGCATTGGAGCTGGCTCTTGGCCGCGGAGGCGACCAGGTCGTTCTTAAAGACGGAGAAAGAGTTTACTTCTACGGCGGCAAGACCAAGACCGTTGAGAAGAATACACGTGTCAAAGCCAGGATCAACGCGCTTGCTCTTAAGGATATCATCTCGCATAAGGATAATGTGGTCATCATGGGCCACAAGACCGGGGACATGGATTCATTTGCCTCAGCTGTAGGCGTTTTGAAGGTTGCGAAGATGCTGGGCAAGAAGGGCTATATCGTTCTTGATGAGCTCAGCAACGCGATAAGACCTGTACTGGAAGGATTCCTTGATGATCCGGATTATGGAGAGGAGACGTTCCTGCCGGTAGCGGAAGCGCCGGGTTACGTTAATGACAAGACTGCCCTGGTAATTGTCGATGTTAACAAGACAGATATCTTCGAATGCAAGGATCTGATCTACAAGACGAGTACCATCGTTTTGATAGACCATCACCTGCAGAGCGGAGACAAGATAGACAATGTTGCTCTTTCGTATGTTGAGCCGAATGCTTCTTCTGCATCGGAGATGATCACGGAGCTTCTGCAGTATATTTCCGGCGATGTCAGACTTACCAAGAGAGAGGCGGAAACTCTGTATGCCGGCATCCTGATCGATACCGACAGATTCACCAAGAATACAGGCGTAAGGACTTTCGAGGCGGCAGCATATCTCAGAAAGAGCGGAGCCGATGTAAGCAAGGTCAATGGTCTGTTCAAGGATACGCTTGAGGATGTGCTGATCAAGGCAGATTCCTTAAGAACCGCTGAAACCATCGCGGATGGTTATGTTATGGTCGTCTGCCCTGCTGAGGGCGATAATCCCAACATCCTTGCGGCACAGGTGGCCAACGAACTGCTCGATATCAAGGGCATTCGCGGAAGCTTTGCACTGACAGAGTATAACAACATGATTTATATAAGCGCGCGCTCGTCCGGAGATGTCAACGTACAGCTCGTGATGGAGCGCATGGGCGGCGGCGGTCACTTGAATATCGCCGGCACTCAGATGGCGGGCACAACTATTGAAGAGGCCCAGAGAAAACTTAAGATGACAGTAAGAAAGATGATAGAGGAGGGTATTTTGCAATGAAAGTAATCTTGACGGAGGATGTAAAGACTTTAGGGAAAAAAGGTGAAATCGTTGACGTAAGCGACGGATATGCCAGGAATTTTATTATTCCGAGAAAGAAAGGAATCGAGGCATCAGCTGAGAATCTGAATAACCTTAAGTTAAAGAAGGCTAATGACGAGAAGGTCGCACGTGAGACCAAGGCAGCAGCCGAGGCACTCGCAGAGGAGATCAAGAATAAACCAGTTACGATCAAGATAAAGACCGGCGGCAACGGCAAATTGTTCGGAGCCATTTCCTCCAAGGAAATAGCCGCTGCATTCCAGACACAGTACGGCCTTGAGATCGACAAGAAGAAGATCGTTCTTGATGAGCCGATCAAAGAGCTGTGCAGCAAGGAAGTTAAGATCAAACTTCACAAGGATGTAACCGCGCAGCTGATGGTTAACGTTATTGAAGGATAAGGACGCATTCAATGGAAGATGAAGCTCTCATCAAAAAAATAATGCCCCATAACATAGAGGCCGAGCAGTCTGTTATCGGCTCAATGCTTATGGATGAAAAAGCAGTCGAGATCGCGACAGAAATGCTTATGCCGGACGATTTCTATGCCAAATCCAACGGCCTGATTTTCGAGGCTATGCAGGAGATACATGCAAACGGCAAACCTATTGATGTGGTCACGCTCAGCAATCGCCTGCAGGAGAAGGGCGCACCGGAGGAAATGGCAAGTGCAGATTATGTCAGGGATATTCTGGCAGCGGTACCGACTTCGGCCAACGTCAAGTATTATGCGCAGATAGTGTATGAAACCGCGACCTTAAGGCGTCTTTTGCACACGACAGAGGATATCGCCAGAGAATGCTACACACCGGGCACATCTGTCGATGAAGTACTGGATAAGACCGAGAAGGAAGTCTTCAAGATCACCCAGGGAAGGAATTCCTCGGAATACGAACCGATCAGTGATGTCGTAGTACGCGCTTTGCAGAAGATCGAAGAGGCATCCAAGACCAAGGGCCATGTCACCGGACTTTCAACGGGATTTACTGACCTTGACAACATGACGACCGGTCTTCAGAAGTCGGATTTTATCTTGATCGCAGCAAGACCGTCTATGGGTAAGACAGCATTCGTTCTTTCACTTGCAGACAACATCTGCTTCAGAGACAAGAAGAGCGTTGCTATATTCTCACTGGAAATGTCCAAGGAGCAGCTGGTCAACCGTCTGCTTTCCATGGAATCAAGGGTTGATGCGCAGAAGATCCGTTCCGGTAATCTTGAGCAGTCCGAGTGGGGAAGCCTTATGGAAGGCGCGGAGACGATCGGTCGGTCTGATCTGATCATCGACGATACTGCAGGCATTTCGGTAGCCGAGCTCAGAAGCAAATGCCGCAAATATAAGATGGACAAGGACATTCAGCTTATTATCATCGACTATATCCAGCTGATGTCTGCCGGCAGCGGAAGAACTGATTCAAGGCAGCAGGAACTTTCAGATATATCAAGAGCTTTAAAGCAGCTTGCAAGAGAGCTTAACGTGCCTGTAATAGCCCTGTCACAGCTTAACCGTGCAGCGGACAGCAGACCGGATCACAGACCGCTTCTTTCGGATATCCGTGAGTCCGGCGCGATAGAGCAGGACGCGGACCTTATCATGTTCCTGTACAGAGACGCTTATTACAATCCGGACACAGAGAAGGTCAATGTTGCAGAGGTAATCATAGCTAAGCAGAGAAACGGCCCTGTCGGAACCGTCGAGCTTACATGGATTCCGCAGAACACACGTTTTGTCAATACACTAAAAGATAACAGAAAGAGATTCGATTAATAAAAAAGGGACTGCATATGCAGTCCCTTTTGATTTACCTGTTGGTAAAAATTACTCAGCTGAGATAGCGCCTACCGGGCAAGCTCCCTCACATGCACCACAATCGATGCAGGTATCAGGATCGATAACGAATTTGCCGTCTCCCTCAGAAATAGCGCCTACCGGGCAATCGCCTGCGCAGGTTCCACAGCATAAGCAATCATCTGAAATCACACGTGCCATTGATATATCCTCCTTTTAAAATACATAATCTCGGGGAGGCCTTATCAGGAACTGCCCCGTTTATTGCCTTGACAACGTGAAAATTCTAATATATATCACCCTAATATTCAAGAGATATATTAAAAAAAAGGAGACTTCACAGAATTTTAAAAAATACACCGCTCGCACATATCGAATTTATCAAAAAACTGACTTTAATAACTTGCAAAATTAGACATATCCACAGTTTTGCACGGCGCACCTTGAAAAATCCGGGTGTACATAATATAATGCATTTCGCTTATAAAGGTATGCCGTTTGGCATTGTAACAAGTGGGTTTTTCACAGGAGGGAATTATGACAACAATTACTAAGGATATGACGATCGGCGAAATCTTGAGAGTTGATGAAGGACTTATCCCTATTCTTCTTGAAACAGGCATGCATTGCCTGGGATGCCCGTCAGCACAGGCTGAGAGCCTTGAGGAAGCTTGCTATGTTCATGGCACAAATGCAGAGCAGATAGTAGCCAAGATGAACGCATTTCTTGCAAGCAAGTAATTATTTGAATATAGTTAAAAAAGACACCGGACTTCATACTCGAGGCCCGGTGTTTTTTTGTTTATTCCTGTACGTCTTTCTGCTTCTTCTTTTTCTCTTTAAAGAGTGGTGTGAACAGCAGCACTATGTTAAATACCACAAAGGCTACGACCAGTATGATAAGTGAGATAATTGACTCCTTGAGGCCCTTTGGAATGTAGCTGAGCAGTATCAGTAAGCCGCCGCCGAACACGATAGCCGGCAGACCTGAAAGCACGAGGTTGCTGGAAGCAGGTGTTTCGAACTTCGGGTCGATCTCGCGAAGAAGGATGATACCGTTGCTTGCAGTTCCGGTCATCATTCCGAAAAGTGAGAAGAAAGCTTCCTCGGCATATCCCGGATAAAGCCTCTTGGTAACGTATCTGAGATATATGAAGGTTACGATCGTTCCGACTACGCAGATGATCGTCAGCTGCCACCACATCTTGGAAAGAGTGGTCAGGTCGATGGCTGCAACGCCGGCGATGATCATAATATCGAATACGAAGCCGCTGAGTCTGTCGAGCAGATAGTCATTAGTAAGTTCTCTGTGCATTACATTGACTTTACGCAGGTGGGACATAAGAGTCTTGGCTCCGAGAGCGACCAGAGCGCCCAGAAGGAAGTTAAAGCCCCATACCATGTTAACGTTTACAAGACGCATGATAACGTATGTAATGCCGTAAAGCAGAAGAACAAGACTGATGTTTATGGTGAATTTGTCGACCGATTCTGCGTGAGGGATCTCATTGTCAGAGGTGTAATCTTCAAGAGTTGATAGATTCTTGTCAGACTCTGAGGCGATCTTGAGCCTGCCTTTGCTACGAAGAATGTTCATGTAGACAACGCCGACAACCGAGGCAACTAAGAATCCGACTGTAGCGATCGTAAGACCCCATGTAGCGCCGCCTTCAAATCCGTAATCCATCTCGAAGATCTTACCGTAGTTCAGTGCCTGACCGGTTCCCTGACCGAAGCCAAGAGCCAGAATTACGCCGGAGCCCGGGAAGAAACCACCCGGAAGAGTAACAGCAAAAATGCATGTAATAATAAGACCGAAAATCGCCTGGATCATATAAGAGCCACCCTGAACAACACCCGTTGCGAGAATGGTTCTTACAGGGGCCATGGAATTGGTCCTGCCGCGCTTAAGTGAGATCGCGATAAATCCGATCGGCAGGCAGTGATATGCGAAAAGCTCCATCATGCTCTGATCGATAAGCCCCTTGAACCACGGCATTGCTTTGAGGATCATCAGGATAATGCCGCCGATGATTGCTGCCGGGATCAGGCTTATACGTAAGATCTTGATCTTCCTTCTCAGGATATTGCCCAGGATCAGGGCAAATGCCAGGATGAACAGCTGAATGAGAAATACCCAGACAGATGAATCACCGAAGGAGGTTATCGTTTGTATGGAGTCCATAATAAAAGTCCTCTCTTTCAGAAGATGTAACGCGGTTTAACATAAATACATATTTGATCGGATTGAAGCGCAGTTCACCTTCGACATAGTATGATTTTTCACCGCATCCGAGAAGAATGCGGCCTTTGCCGTAAACGGTGAATGTTTCGATTTCGGATGTCGGGATTGAGTAGTCGCCGACTTTTAATTCGGTATCTGACAGGCTTAAAGTTCCTGTCGCGATCTCGATGTGTTCATTTGTAGTTTTGTCAAAGAGTGAGACATTCTCATCGGTGAAAATGATCTCGCCCGGCTTGATCTCGTAGTTAAGAGTCCACTTCTGCTGAAACTCCCACCAGGATGCCAAAGACGTGAATGGGAAGTTAGGATTGTCAGATCTTAACTTCAGATCCTCAGTATATTCGACTGCTGTATGGCAATTCGAACAGGTTATGTAATTGCCTTCCGACTTCAGGGTATGGACGCTTCCGCATACCGGGCAGACATAGACAGCACGCTCGAGGTATTCGGCGCGTTCGTCGGATATATATTTTTCTCCACTGTCGGAGTCGATGACACGGACGCCGGATACGATCCGCTCATACAGTTCGCCATTGCTCATAGAAGAGATCTCTTCTACGCTCAGCACCTGGCTCACGCTTCCGGTATAGCGACCCTTACGCCTCTTGCCACCCCAACGAGGGTCAACTCCGTAGCCGCCGTGGAAATTATAGAAAGCGATAGGAATCTTAAGCCCTTTAACAAGCTTGGCGATCGCAGGAGCGATATTGAACTGGAAATCAGCCCACGCGCGGTTGCCTTCCGCAAATATACCGATATTGCCGCCTTCCTTGACGACCTGATGAACAGTCCTCATGCAGGCAACATCCATGGCATTTGCCTTGAGCTTACGGATCGGACTGAAGCAATGCACAAGCATCTTGGATGAAAACGAATTGCTGAAAAGGTTGTCGGTGGCCAGCATATATACAGGCTTGTTAAAGCCCATAGCCAGATAAATAGGATCAAGCTGTGATTGATGGTTGGCGAGGATTATATACTGCTCGCCCTTCCTGATACGGAAGACACGGCTCTTAAAGCCACACAGTAGCTCCATGATGAAACCACCCGGACGGCAGAACCAATAATAGAATTTATGACGAAACTTGATAAATTTCTTGTTTCTTGCTGCCATAACCTTACCTACAAAACCTTCAAATCTATTTAAAATATTTTATAACATCGGGTGGTTCAATTCAACTGTTTTATTGACGGATGGTTGCACACAAAACCCACAATATGCTATACTGTGCCGAGTCAAATATGAGGCCGTAAAGCCGAAGAAAATAAGGAAAAGCTATGTCGACCAAGAAGATAAGAAAAAAGAAATACGATTGGAAAAATGCGAATACAAACGCAGCTCCGAAGAAAGATTACAAGTGGCTGATACTTGCCGGAGCGATCGTTGTCATCGCGGCAGTTATTTTTGTTGTAATACTGGGCCGGGCACCAAAGGGCCTTGATCCAAAAGGATACTACGACGGTAATCCGTGGGGCACCTCTATAGAAGAAATCAATCAAAAATACGAAGGCACCGGACGCATGCTGGATTTTGCTATATCTGACAATGATCTGTATATTTTCGAAGATAACTATCTGGGACTTACAGGCGTTGACGGAACGGCTACATTGACATTCGATGAGAACGGCCTTTCGCTTGCCACAGTGCTGATCGCAGGAGCTGACGCTGACATATATAACGCCGTAGCAACGCAGCTTCTGAACGCGTATGGCAATCCGTATCAGGCAGAAGAGGCAGATGCTTTCTTCTTCAAGGCTAAGCAGTCTTATGTCATTGTGGACTCTTTTGATCCGGAAGTGAATGATTCGATGTATATCATTTACAGACCTATCGAGAAGTGATTTTGCTTAAAGGACTCCTGACCAGAAAAGAGTCAGAACGATGGCAAGTACGCAGAAGAACAGGCACGGAACCAGTAAGACATATGTTTTAAAGCGGTGTTTCGGCTGATCTTTGAGGTACTCTTCAAAATTATTATACTTATGCATTTGACCGGACTTAGTCTCGTTGCGTACAAATTTCTGATAAGCGCGCGGGCTGGTCCGGTTTAATCTGAACAGAACGATTGCGAGCCATCCCGCAAGAAACAGACAAAAAGGAACTGCGGCGCAGTCACTGGCAATACTCAGCCAGTCACGCTCCGCAGTTACATTTTCTTTTCGTATCAGAATTAATATCCCCATCAGAACAAAACCGCCTGCAAAGGCAATCAGCATTTGAAGCCATGAAGGAATGGCTTTTTTGGTTGTGCGGGAATTATCCTGTTCAGGCATTATTCATCCTTCTTATAGGTGCCGCGTCTTGCGATGCGGCGTTTTTTACGTATTCCGAGAATCAGCCAAAGGGCAACGACGAGTACGATCGCGCCTCCGGTTACCCACAGATACAGTCCTAAGGTATTGTCGTCGGTCTTTACTGACAGCCACAGCTCGTTCATAAGCTGGGTGCCCTCAACGGATAGAGACTGATAAATTACGCCATGTGAAAGAACTTCCTCAGGAGGGAAAGTTATCTCGTCTGATGCGACCTCAGGATCCATGTAATCTCTGGCTGCTGTCTCCGGTGAGGCATAGCCTAAATATTCCATGTTCTGACCGCTGATTTCCGGATCGCACAGGAAATTGATGAATATTTCAGCCTCCTCCTTGTGCTCAGCGCATTTAGGAATGCACATGTTGTCCACGAAGTAGTTGAAGCCTTCTTCCGGCACGAAGAACTGAAGGTCTTCGTTATCTACCGCCATCATCAGATAGTCGCCTGCAAAGTACGCGGCGACCCATGCTTCGGCACGGTCCATCTTATCGTAGATCTGATCCATTACGTAGCTCTGAACCAGAGGCTTTTGCTCTTTAAGCTTCTCGGTCGCACGGGCAAGTTCATCGGGGTCTTCTGTATTAACGTCGATTCCTAAAAGGATCTCTGCAATGCCGTAAGCTTCACGCGGAGTATCGTACATCAGGATCTTGCCTGCATATGTCGGATTCCACATAATATCCCAACCGGTAAGATCTTCTTCGTTGACATAGCGGCTGTTGTAAATGATCGCGGAATAGCTCCAGGTGTAAGGCACCGAATAACGGTTGCCCGGATCAAAGATCATATTTCTGTATTCCTCATCGATATATTCGAAATTCGGAATATTGTTCAGATCCAGCTCCAGAAGCATATCTTCTTCGATAAGCTTTTCCACCATGTAATCGGACGGGAAGATAACATCGTACGATGCACCGCCGGTCTGAAGTTTGGTGTACATGCTTTCGTTGGTATCGTAGGTCATGTAATTGACCTTGATGTCCGGATATGCAGCCTCAAATTCGGCAATGACATCGATGTATCCGTCAGTGCCGTCGGAAATATACTGACCCCAGTTATAAACATTGATAGTCACGGTATCGCCTGCTGCAAAAGCTTCACCCTCGAAAACGAAAGAGCCGAGAAGGACTACCAGCACGGCAAGTATTATGGAAAGAACTCGACTGAATTTTCTCATATTACATACCTCCTTCGCGGCGGAGTTTGGACTGCTTCTCGCCTTTGGCCTGGAACACATTCATCAGGATCATCATGATCAGGATGAGGACGAACATCAGCGTGAACAGTGCATAAAGCTTCGGATGGATAGGCTTCTTGGTGTAGTTGTAGATCTCAACAGGAAGCGTGATGAAGCTTGAACCGGTCACGAAGTAAGAAATAACGAAATCGTCCAGAGACATCGTGAAGCTCATAAGTGCTCCGGCGATGACGCCCGGCATGATCTCGTGAATAGTAACTTTGAAAAATGCCTGCAGCGGAGTGCAGCCAAGGTCCATGGCAGCCTCGGTCAGGTGCGGATCCATCTGGTGAAGCTTCGGCATAACATTCAAAATTACGTAAGGCAGGTTGAACGTTATGTGCGCGATAAGGAGCGTCCAAAAGCCTAAGATGGAGTTGGACTTGATGAACGTGCCCGTGAAAACGAAAAGAAGTGCCAGAGCAACACCGGTTACGATGTCCGGGTTGGTCATCGGGATATTGGTCACCGTCATTACAACGGATCTCATACGGCTCTTCATGCTGAAAATGCCAAGAGATGCCATAGTACCAAGTACTGTCGCGATCAAGGTCGATACAACAGCGATGATAACAGAGTTGAGCAGGAGACTCAAAAGGTCGGAGTCCTTAAAAAGCTCACTGTATCTGCTGAACGTGAAACCTCCGAATACGGCCGGATCCATGCTTGAACTGAATGAGGCTACGACCAGCACCAGTATAGGCGCATACAGGAAGATGAAAATGATGACGGTGAATATCTTGGAAAATTTCTTCATGATAAGATCACCTCGTCATCTTCAGATTTTGTGAAGTGGTTCGTAATGCCGACGCAGATGAATATCAGTATCATCAGGATCAAAGACATTGCGGCTCCCAGATTCGGATTGTAAGCAGACTTAAACTGCGACTCGATAATATCGCCGACCATTACTGTGCCCGGTGAGCCGAGTTTCTGGGAAATGTAGAATGTCGATACGGCAGGTACGAAAACCATGGTTATGCCGGAGGCAACGCCCGGAAGCGAAAGAGGCAGGATGACCCTGGTGAGGACTTTGCCCTTGTTGCAGCCCAGGTCTTCAGCAGCCTCGATAAGCCTCGGATTGATCTTCATAATGCTCGTATAAAGCGGGAGGATCATATAAGGCAGATAGTTGTAGACCATGCCTAAGATCACCGCACCGCTGTTCCTGACAAGAGGAAGCGGGCTAAGGCCGAGCATACCAAGGAAATTGTTGATGATACCTGTATCTTCCAGCAAAGCGACCCAGGCAAGAGTTCTCAGAAGGAAGCTCATGCACATAGGAAGCATAACAAGAAGCTGCAGGAATCTCTGCATACGCGGTTTGCACTGCGCGATGGCATAGGCTACCGGATAGCCTATAACAAGGCAGATCGCGGTTGCCGCAACGCTCAGCCAGATCGATCTTAAGAAAATCTGAGCGTAATCCTTGATGTTCACGATATTGGATAAGGTGAACTGCCCGGTGATGGAATCGGTGAATGTATAGTAAACAACGATTCCCAATGGGATGATTGTGAAAAGCAGCATCCATACGATGTAAGGAGCTGCCAGCGCTTTACGCTTCATGCTTACTCCTCTTCCGGATCGTCAGCGATCGCAATTTCATCGTATTCTTCTGAATATGAGCTGTAGTCTCCGAAACGTCCGGAGTATTCGCTCTTCTTCATTACATGCAGGTCATAAGGTACAAGGTGGATGCCGATATATTCGCCGACTGCGTGGTAATCAGTGGTCTGGATAAGCCACTTAAAGCCCTTGAAATCAACGATCGTATCGTAATGAACACCTTTGAATGTAACTGATGTTACAGTGCCCTGAAGCTGTCCCTGATCAGCAGGAACGATATCGATATCCTCAGGCCTGATAACAACGTCAACAGGCTCATTCGGTGCAAATCCACCGTCTAAGCAGTCGAATTCCTTGCCGACCATCTTCACGCGCTTGTCGCGGAGCATGATGCCGTCAATGATATTGGACTCACCGATGAAGTCGGCAACAAAAGCATTTGCCGGCTCGTTATAGATATCCTCCGGAGTTCCGATGTGCTGGATGCGGCCTGAATCCATAACAACAACGGTATCGGACATGGCCAGGGCTTCCTCCTGGTCGTGTGTAACGTAAACGAACGTGATGCCGATATCCTGCTGGATACGTTTGAGTTCGTTCTGCATGTCCTTTCTGAGGCGCAGGTCCAAAGCGCCCAAAGGCTCGTCGAGCAACAGTACCTTAGGCCTGTTGATAAGAGCCCTGGCTATAGCAACACGCTGCTGCTGACCGCCTGAAAGAGATGTGACCTTGCGGTTTTCAAAGCCGCGCAGGGATACAGCTTCAAGTATCTCACTTACGCGGATGTCGATTTCTTTCTCAGAGAGCTTGGAAATACGAAGACCGAAGGCGATGTTGTCATAGACATCGAGGTGCGGAAACAGGGCATAATTCTGAAAGACGGTGTTGATCTGACGTTTATAGGCCGGAACGTCGTTGATATTTTTCCCATCAAATAAAACCTCTCCGTGCGTCGGGGCCTGAAAACCGCCGATGATACGGAGAGTTGTGGTTTTGCCACAGCCCGATGGACCCAGAAGGGTTACGAACTGTTTGTTTTCGATGTCGAGGTTAATAGAATCCAGCACAAGCTGCCCATCAAATTCCATTGACAGGTTCCGAAGAGAAATAAGGCTCATTACACATTAGCAAGGCTTTGAATTGCCCTTACGCCGAGGATCTTCTCATAATGCTCGTCAATAAAGGCACTTCCGGCGAATCCTAAAGGTTCCCTGCTGCCGTACTCGGTTGCTAGGTTACATGCGCGGCTGAAATCAGCTGCGTTTCCGGCGGCTGAGGCCAGAATCAAATGATAACGTCCGCCTTCAGGTGACTTGTAAAGAGAAGAAGTACCTGAAAAGCTGCCAAGATGATGAGCATACTCAATAACAGACTCGAGGCTGTCAAAGGAGAACATCTGCTCCTTGGAAGTCTTGTCTGATTTAAGCGTTGCATTGTCTTTGGAATTGTCCGGGAATGCAAATTCTCCATCCGGCATGTCATCACGGAAGATGCCGGCTAATTCCTCTACGAAATCCAAGGGCGGCTCCTGCTCGTCATCTGTCTGCGTAAGAGGTGAGAATCCCGCAAAATCCGTATCAACGTCTTCCGGGTCTTCGATCTTGGTTACCATCAGAACAACACAGTCGATGGAGACAGGAATGGCCTCTACCATAAGAGGAAGATTATTCACGTCAAAATCAAGCTCAGCTGCAGCCTGATCCATCATATCCTGAAATAAATCTTTGGCCTTATCCGTGCCGTACGCAAGCTCACTCATCTTAAGCTGGCGAGACGCCAGATCTGAACGATTTAATGTGCACTTTATTTGATTGTCGCTTATACGTTCAATTTTCATATATGAAAAAATAAAGGAATTGTGTTGCAATGTCAAGAGTCAAATAATATAATATTTTCATCATATCAGAGAGACTTTTTATTCACATTTTGCCCGCTGCGGGCTGAACTCTTTTTTGCTTCGTTCGGAGCATGATATTTCGCTTGTTAACTGATGAATTTTTGCCGGGGGTGAGAGCGGCGTTTTTTGATTATCACGGAGCACCTTTTTTGGGAAAAACGCTGCTTCTTCCCGTGAAAAAATCTATTTTGAGCGGAAAGGAATGAATTCGAAAAATGACAGATGAACATAAGATGAAATTTGTGGAGTACCTCTCACTGAGGTGCGAGCTGGAAAACGTGGAAAGCAGGGGGACCAGCCTTTTGCTTGACGGCACAGGAGCACGGCCTGAAGATATTGCGATGAGCTGCGTTTTTAATGAGGAATGCGACTATATGCGCGACTACATCACGAATCGGGAAGGACATCTCGAGAAACTGAATTTCGATGCGGTGAGAGCTTTCTGATGCCGAAAACATGTTATTTCAAAGGGACCTTTTGCGAGGCCCCTTTTTATATAGTTGTAAAGACACTGCCTGCTGTGGTATAATCAATGCCCACACATATTGGAAACAAGCTTTGCTGCATCAGAAAGAGGTGTATTATGGCTGGCAATAGAACTATAGACAGAGAAAGAGAACGCCAAAGAAAGAAGAAAAGACGCAGGAGACGCCGCAAGCAGAATCTTGTAAGTTATATCGCTCTTGCAGTTATACTCATCGCAGTAGTTGTTCTGGGCTTTTTGGGCTACAAATGGGTCAAGACCAATATCATCGATGCCCGTAAGCCATCAGTTGTCAAGGCGAACCTGACGGACTACTACAGGCTGTCTGCAGATGAGACTGATCCGGATAATAAGATCGCGGCCGCTGAACCGAACGAGTACGCGATTTTCCTCGATGATCAGCTTATCGGCAACCGTGCAGTTGAGAAGGACGGATTCATATATGTCCGCATGGGCATCATCAGATACAACATTGACGACAGGTACCGTTATGACGAGAAGGAAAACGCGATCGCCGTAACCGATACCAATTCAATGTATGTTGCCTATGTCGGTGAAAAGAGCTACACCTTAGACGGCAATTATTACGATACGGATTACGTGGTTGCCATCGACTACAAGGAAGACATCTATGTCTGCATGAATTTCGTAGATGAGATCTCGGATTCCGAAACGTCATTCTTTACCGATCCGAACAGAGTCCTTATCAGATATAAACTCGGACGGATGGAATACTGCGACGCAGCAGGTGATGACGGTGACGATATCTATATGAGAGTATCAGGCGGTACAAAAGCTAACGTCGTAACTTCGATCAAAGACGGAACCAAACTCCGCATACTTAAGGCAATCGATGAGGACTGGTACTTCGTTGTTGACGATAACTGCTGGTTTGGTTATGTCAGCACTACGGACGTTTCCGGCAGATATCATGAAGAGGTTGAGGGTGTAAGCCACGAAGATCAGATGCCTCTTAACGAGTTTGCTAATGCTGCTGATTGGGTGACTGAGGAATACGAAAATTACAACCTTCACTACTACGGTGGAGTCGGATATACATCCAAGTTCGTTGTTGACGCATCTGACTGGAACGGATATATCGATTGGCAGACAGCTTACAACAACACCGCTGTATGGGGCGCAGTTATCCGTGTCGGATACAGAGGCTACGCAGATGGTATCATCATGGAAGATACCGCATACTGGGACAATATCCAAAGAGCAATCGCTTCGGGCATGAAGACCGGCGTTTACTTCTTCTCACAGGCTACTACCGAGGAAGAAGCGATAGAAGAAGCAAACTATGTTCTTGATCATGTGGCAGGATATGAGCTTTCACTTCCTATCTACTATGACGCCGAGGATACATGGTTTGAAGATGCGGCAGGAGAGCCGACTCTGGAAGGATCAAGATTCAACAACCAGACCAAGATTCAGTATACCAAGCTGGCTAAGGCATTCTGCGAGACTATCGAAGCGGCCGGATATGAAGCCGGAATATACGCAAATAAGAGCTGGTTTGAAGAGAATATGCTGTTGTGGCCGGGCGAGTACGAATTCTGGGTCGCTAACTATTCTGACCTTTGCGAGTGTACACATGCATTCTCAATGTGGCAGTTCACACAGGAAGCCGATCTTCCGGGATTCTCCAAGCCTTGTGATCTGAGCGTCCGCCTGATCGAAAAGTGATAAAGATGCAGCTTTCGCGTGAAGAACAGTATATGAGAGAGGCCCTGAAAGAGGCCCGCAAAGCAGCCAGGTATAACGAAGTCCCGATCGGCTGCGTGATCGTAATGAATGACGAGATCATCGGGCGGGGATATAACCGCAGGATGAGGGATCATTCGGCGATAGCCCATGCGGAGATCATGGCTATCGAGAAGGCCTGCAAGAAGACGGGGGACTGGCGGCTTGACGGAGCGGAAATGTATGTGACCCTCGAACCCTGCCAGATGTGTTCGGGAGCAATAATCCAGGCCAGGATCAGGAAACTGTTCATAGGGGCGATGAATCCGAAGGCGGGATTTGCAGGAAGCCTTCTGAACATGTTTGAGGTCGCCGGACTGAACCACTATGTGGAAGTCATCACCGGCGTGATGGCAGAGAAATGCTCAGCCATTCTGAAAGAGTTTTTCGCGGCGCTAAGAAAAGGCAATACCGTGGATAATCAATAAAATGTATTCATTTTGGGAAGCTCACGGACAAGCCGTGAGCTTCTTTTTTCTTGACTAAATGGGAGGCCGTGACTATAATTTGCCACATAGCCCCGCAGGCCGCGATGACTTTTGGGCCCAATGCAACAGAAAACTGTGAACCGTGTCAGGTCGGGAACGAAGCAGCACTAAGCGGATCTTTCTGTGTGACGTTGGTCTACCCGGAACGAGCCTTCTGCGGGGCTATTTTTTGCTTATTTTTGGTGGCTATATGTTGATAATATAAAGTCGTTATGTTACTATATGTTGTAGATTTTCAGGGACGGAGTTTCCGAAGGCAACAGCTTGCGGGAACTCGGTCTTATGATCGTATATTCCGGGGGAACAGCGCATGTCGTATTTGGCGCTTTATCGTAAATTCAGGCCGCAGACTTTTGATCAGGTCAAGGGACAGGATCACGTCGTAAGGACTTTGAAGAACCAACTGAAGAATGACAGAATAGGACACGCGTATCTGTTTACCGGCACGAGAGGTACAGGAAAGACCAGTGTGGCGAAACTTTTTGCCCGCGCGATCAACTGCCTTGATCCGCACGACGGCGAGCCGTGTAATGAGTGCGCGGTTTGCAAGGCCGCTCTGGACGATTCTTTTATCGATATCGTGGAAGTGGATGCTGCCTCCAACACAGGCGTTGACGATATGAGACGTATCATCGATGAAGTTCAGTACACTCCGGTAAACGGAAGGTACAAGGTCTACATCATCGATGAGGTACATATGCTTTCAACGTCTGCTTTCAATGCATTTTTGAAGACGCTGGAAGAGCCGCCATCATATGTTGTGTTCATTCTTGCAACGACCGAGCCGCACAAATTGCCGATAACTATTTTATCCAGGTGTCAGCGTTATGATTTTCACAGAATAAGCAACGAAGTCATTACCGAGAATCTTGCGGCAATAACCTCGGCTGAACACATTGCGGCAGAGGAAAAGGCTCTGCAGTACATTGCCAAAGCCGGCGACGGATCCATGCGTGATTCCATAAGCCTGCTTGACAAATGCATAGCTTTTAACCCGAATGAGACGCTGACATACGAGAATGTCTTAAGCACGCTCGGAGCGGTTGACACGGAGGTCTTTTCGGGGATGTTCCGTGCCGTATATTCGGCAGATGTGGCAGCAGTTCTTAAGCTGATTGACAAGACAGTGAATGAAGGCCGCGATCTGGCCAGATTTTCCGAGGATTTCCTGTGGTATCTGAGAAATCTCCTGCTGATCAATCTGAACTCAGATACAAGCGAAGACGTCCTCGGAATATCAGCTGAGAATATGCGTACCTTGCGCGAGGATGCAGAAAATGCAAGGCCGCAGGTCCTGATGAGATATATCAGAACACTTTCCGAACTGCTGGATACTTTGAGGTATTCCTCATCCAAGCAGATCCTGACGGAAGTTTGTTACATTAAACTGGCCAAGCCTCAGATGGAGACAGACCAGAATTCGCTTATTGACAGAATTCGTCAGCTTGAAGCAGGAGCAGGGAGCGCGCCGGTAAGAATGGTGAATGAAACGATTTGCAGCGTTCCGGAGCCTGAAGTGGGCGAATCTGTTATTATAGGAGGAGACGAACCGGTCTGGTTCGACATCCCTGAACCGATAGAGCCGGCAGCGGCAAGGCCCGCACCTGCCGGCGGCAGTCCTGCAAGGATAGCTGCGGAAAGCTGGGCAGACATAATAGACGCATGCGACGGAATGATACTGAAGATGAGTTTGCGCGCATGCACACCTTTAGCTGAAGGCGATGACCTTCTTACGATATCTTCCTCCATGGACATGTCCCTCAGGAATGTCAGGGACAAGGAAGAAGATGTCCTGGCAACGATCAGGAAAGTAGCCGGTGTCAGCGTAAGACTGAATTTCCGCGAGGAAGCCCCTCGGGAGATCCCGGACGATATGCTGGGCGGAATCAATTTTAACATAGGAACGGAGGAATACTGATTTGAGTAAAGGTAGAGGCGGATATGGCGGATACGGCGGAGGCATGCCGGGAAATATGAATAATCTGCTGAAGCAGGCACAAAAGATGCAAAAGCAGATGGAAGAAGCTCAGGCTGCTCTTGAAGAGGAAACTGTTTCTGCAACAGCAGGCGGCGGAGCGATCGAAGTCACTGTATCAGGCAAGAAAGAAATAACCGCTGTTAAGATAGATAAAGAAGTTGTAGACCCTGATGATGTTGAAATGCTTCAGGACCTTATTATGGCAGCAACCAATGAGGCACTCAGGAAGATCGATGAGATCTCACAGGCTAAGATGTCACAGATCACTGGTGGCGCAGGTGGAATGAGTGGACTATTTTAGTGAACACATCTCAAAGTTAATAGGTGAGTTGTCAAAGCTGCCGGGCATAGGTCCGAAGTCCGCAACCAGGCTTGCGTTCCACATCCTGGACATGCCGGAAGAAGAAGTGACACAATTGTCTGAGGCGATAGTTGGGGCAAAGCAGAACATTAAATATTGCAAGACATGCTACACTATCACAGATGAAGATGAGTGCCCGATCTGCAGGAGCACTAAAAGAGACCACAGCACGATAATGGTCGTTGAAAATACGCGCGACCTGGCAGCATATGAGAAAACGGGCAAGTTCGAAGGAGTTTATCATGTTCTGCACGGAGCAATATCTCCTATGTTGGGAATCGGTCCGTCGGACATAAAGCTCAAAGAGCTTATAGAGCGTCTGCGCGGAGACGTCAAAGAAGTAATTATCGCGACAAACTCCAGCCTTGAAGGAGAAACGACCGCAATGTATATCAGTAAACTGATAAAGCCGGCGGGAATCAAGGTCAGCCGTATTGCCAGCGGCGTGCCTGTAGGCGGAGATTTGGAATGTATCGATGAAGTTACATTACTCAGAGCACTGGAAGGAAGAGTGGAAATCTGACATGGATAAACAGGAAATCGTTGAATTAATGCACGAAATTAGAGACGCATACGAAGATGGTAATTACGATAGTGCCGTTTTCTATGCCGAGGAACTGGACATCAGCAGAGTAAAAGACAACAGACTGTTGGAAATGATTTCTGATGCGTATGTTCAGCTTGGCCGTTACGACGAAGCCAAGGATACGCTGCTGGTAGCATACGAGCGGATGCCGAATTCAAAGCAGCTGGCTTACAAACTGTGTATGCTTTCAGTCGAAACAGGCAATCTGGATGATGCTGTAGAATTCTATGAGGATTTCTGCCAGATAGCACCACGCGACAACAGAAGATACCTTCTGAAATACATCATCGGCAAGGAAGGCGGAATCTCCAACAGAGAGCTTATCAAGGTGCTTGAGCAGTATGCTAAGCAGGAGACAGACGATGAGTGGTTGTATGAGCTTGCAAGCCTGTATCATGAGGAAGGCCGCGTAAAGGATTGTGTAAAGACCTGCGACGAGATAGTAACATGGTTCCCGGATGGCGAGTATGTTAAGAAGGCTCTGGAGCTGAAATTTGCGCACACCGCGCTTACACCGGATCAGCAGCGTAAATACGAGACCATAATGGCCGAATATATGGACGAGGAGCCGGCAGAGGAAGAGCCTGTAGAGGATGAGGAGCTTAACTCGGAGGCAGAGGATTTTGCTGCGGAGTTTCTTGGCGAGGAGCCGGCAGAGGACGAAGCAGAGGAACTTTCTGATGACGTAAGTCTTGAAGACACAGTACTTATTGACAGGACTGAGCTTCAGGCAAGGCTTCAGAAGACTGCCGAGATCCATGTGGAGCCTGCAAAGGAAGAAGAAATACTCGAAACTCCGGAAGAGTTCATAGAAGACATACCGGAAGAAGTTTTTGACGGAGATATGGAAGAGACGAAGGTCTTTTCAGCATCCGATATGGCAACGATCGCTGCAGCTGTAGCGATCAATTCCAAGAAAGAAGAGACTGCGCCTCTTAAGAAGATCACAAGAGAGCTCCCTCCTGAAGAAGAGATAGAAGTTGAAGAGATCGAAGAAGCAGAAGAGACTGCCGAAGAGGAAGTTGTTGTTGAGGAGCTCACAGAGCTTGAAGAAATAGAGGAAGCAGCTCCTGCAGCAGCTGCCCCGGCTGAGCCTTTGAAGACTGCTTCAGGCGCGTCAGTGGCTGCCGCAGCTCTTTCCAAGATGGGCGTCACCACCGTATATCGTTCTACGTTTGCAGACCAGGTTACAAAGCCGGCTCTGACAGGCCGCGGAACCTGCACACTGTCTGCAATTGCTGAAGAAGAAGCAAGAAAAGCAGCTCTTCAGGCAGTAACAGCAGTAAAGGCAAAGAGCGCAGTGAAGGAAGAAGCAGACGAAGATGGCCAACTTCAGCTTGACCTTGCCGTTATTTCGGATGACAAGGAAGATATCGACGGTCAGCTTTCAATCGATGATATTTACAAGAACTGCTCTGAAAAGCTGGAAGCCAATAAGGACAAGGTCGCTGAGATCGAAAAACAGCGTCTTGCTCAGATCCTCGCTGCTGTAAGCGGAATGCCGGCTACACCTTTATTCGAGATCGAAGACGAGCCGATGGCAGTAAATGATCTTGAGACCGCGCTTGCTCCGGATATGTTCGAGGAAGGCAAGGAACTTGACGAGAAGTTTATTGACGAGCCGGATGATGATATCCATATTGATTTCAGCAAGAAGGAAGCGATATTAGCCGAGCAGCTGGAAGCTGAAAAACAGGAAGAGGAACCGGCTTATGAACTTGTTGATGAACCGGAAGAAGAGCTTGCTGAAGAGCCTGATGAAGTAGTCGAAGAAGCTCCGGCTGAAGAGACCATAGAAGAGCCTGCAGTTGAAGAACCTGAAGAGGCAGCAGAAGAGGTCATTGAGGAAGCTGCTGAAGTGATAGAAGCCGCTCCTCAAGTTAAGAAAGTGATAGCTGATGATTTCGGCGGTCCTGTAGATTTCGAATTTGATGACATCAACGCGCTTTTCTCAGAGGACGAGTTGGAGCCTGAGGAAGAGAAGCCTGTTGAGGCTGTTTTCGATGAACCGAAAGAAGAACCGACAGAAGAAACAGCTGCATTCGCAGGATTACCTGATGAAGCTGAAGTTATTATCAAGGAATTCGATAATGCTGAGAAAGACGGCGTTGACCTTGCGGCAGTAGCAATGCTGGATGAGCTTGGAGATGAACTGGGCGAAGAGCTTGCGATCTCATTCGACGATATGGATGGGCAGGAAGAAGTTGTAATTCCTGAGGAAACATACGAAGAGCCGGCAGCCGGATATCAGCTGACAGACGATCAGCGTGATGAACTCTTTGAGTACCTGCTGGTCGACGGCATGGAAGAGAGCATTTGCGAGACTATCGACAGGATACTTGCTTTCAAGGCAAACGGTCAGGCAAACGGCGGAAATCTGATAGTAACAGGCGATGCCAAGACCGGCAAGACCTATCTTGCGATCGCGATCGTTAAAGCAGTTGCCGAGGCAACCGGAGATGGCGCCGGAAAAGTTGCCAAGGTTCAGGCTGAAGCCCTCAACGGCAAGAATATTGAGAAAGTCCTTAATCGCATAAAGGGAAGCGACCTGATCATTGAGAACGTCGGATATCTTACAGATGAGACCATTGAGAACCTCGCCGACGCTATCGAGAATACCAACACCGACAGCATGATAGTGCTCGAGGGCAACCAGCTTGCTATCGAGAATATCATGTCCAACTTCCCGAAGATCAGACAGCTGTTCTGCACCAGACTTGACATCTTCGAACTGTCGATCCTTGAGTGGGCAAATGTAGCATGCGAGTACGCACTCGAGCAGGGCTACGAGATCGACGATATGGCCAAGCTTGCGCTTCACGCCAGAATCGATGAGATCAATCTGCCGACAGTAAGGCTCGGATACGATGACGTAAGGGCAATCGTTGATGACGCTATCGACAATGCCGAAAGAAAGAATGTAGGCAAGCTGTTCTCCGCATTCAAGAAGAAGGGCAACGAGCTGAAGCTCCTGACGGAGGAAGATTTCCTGTAAATCGGGAATGAATTAAAACAGAAAGGACTGCCGGTCAGCAGTCCTTTTTTTGAGCTTTTGTTAAGTTATTTCTGAGTGAAATTGGATCTCTTTCTGAGTCTGGAATCGAGGATCCTCTTTCTGATCCTGAGAGTCTTTGGCGTAACCTCAAGGAGCTCGTCGGTGTCAATGAATTCGAGCGCCTGCTCAAGGCTGAGGATCCTTGGAGGGGTGAGCTTCAGGGCCTCATCAGATGAGGAAGAACGGGTGTTGGTCAGATGCTTGGTCTTGCATACGTTGACCTCGATGTCCTCGTCTTTGCCGTTTTCACCTATTACCATACCTGCGTAGACACGCTCTCCCGGGCTGATGAACAGCGAACCACGTTCCTGAGCAGCGAAAAGTCCGTAGGTAACAGCCTCTCCGGCCTCAAATGCAATAAGTGAGCCCTGAGAACGGTAGGCAATATCACCCTGATAAGGAGCATATCCGTCAAAGATCGTATTCAGGATGCCGGTGCCTCTTGTGGAAGTCAGGAATCTGCCGTGGAAGCCGATCAGGCCTCTTGCCGGGATCTGGAACTCAAGTCTTGAAGAACCATCCGACAAGGTGCTCATGTTAACGAGTGATCCTTTGCGCTCTGACAGCATGCTGATGACAGTTCCTGCATATTCTTCGGCTACGTCGATAGTTGCGATCTCCATCGGCTCGAGTTTCTTGCCGTGCTCGTCATAGCGGTAGATTACCTCGGCCTTACTTACGGCAAACTCGTAGCCTTCGCGGCGCATATTCTCAATAAGAACGGACAGATGAAGCTCGCCACGACCTGAAACCTTGAATGTATCTGTGGATTCGGTGTCTTCTACGCGGAGCGAAACATCAGTGTTGAGTTCTCGGTAAAGTCTGTCTCTGATCTGGCGGGATGTGCACCATTTGCCTTCCTGCCCTGCAAAAGGCGAGTCGTTAACGATAAAGTTCATCGAGATAGTCGGCTCGGAGATCTTCTGGAACGGAATAGGCTCGGCGCCTTCCTGGGCGCATATAGTATCACCGATCTGAAGGTCGGCAATGCCTGAAAGAGCAACGATGTCGCCGACCTTAGCCGTCTTGACATCGACCTTTCCGAGACCGTCGAATTCATACAGTTTAGTGATTTTGACTTTCTCATGAGTGCTAGGATCATGCGCGTTCAGACGCATGAGCTCCTGACCCACACTGATGGTACCGTTATCAACCTTGCCGACGCCGATACGGCCGACATATTCGTTATAATCAATGGTGGAGATCAGAACCTGTGTGCCTGCATCCGGATCTCCTTCAGGCGCCGGAATGCTCTCAATGATCGTATCGAAGAGCGGCTTAAGGTCCACCGGCTCGTCGTTCAGATTCTTGATGGCAAAGCCCTTCTTGGCTGAGGCGAAGATGATCGGAGCATCAAGCTGCTTATCGGATGCCTCGAGGTCCATCATAAGTTCCAGTACCTCGTCGATGACCGCTTCCGGACGAGCCTCCGGTCTGTCGATCTTGTTGATGCAGACGATCACATCGAGGTCGAGATCAAGAGCCTTTTTGAGAACGAATTTAGTCTGAGGCATGGTGCCTTCGAAAGCGTCGACCAGAAGAATAACGCCGTTGACCATCTTAAGAACACGCTCTACCTCGCCGCCGAAATCAGCATGGCCCGGGGTGTCTACGATATTGATCTTAACGCCGTTGTAATTAATGGCGGTATTCTTGGAAAGGATGGTGATACCTCTTTCTCTTTCGAGGTCATTGGAGTCCATGACACGGTCAACGATCTCCTGGCCCTCGCGGAAAATACCGCTCTGTTTAAGCATCGCGTCGACCATCGTCGTTTTGCCGTGGTCAACGTGTGCGATGATTGCTATGTTTCTGATGTTTTCCTGTTTGATGATCATTTTGAATTCCTTAAAGCACTATAAATATGACCGAAAATCGGCCTGCAACCGATAAATGATAGCACCTGTCGCCAAAAAAAACAAGAAAAGAAAAAAATATAGTAAAGACAGAAAATTATGCTATAATATCAGCTATGCTTAAAAAAAGGATATTTGCTCAGGGTGACTGGGTCACAATAAAATACGGGGAATATGCCGAAAGATACGGCAAGATCGCGATGCTGGGCAAGGATGGCCGCTACAGCGTGATACCCTACGATGAAAGCGATGAGCCTGCGGCGATCACCGCCTATGATGAGGCTGCGCTGGAGCTGATCGAACCGTACAAACTCACGCGCGGGCAGCTTAAGGACCTTTTGCATGCTGAGACCTTCTACGAGGATATAAGCGCGGAGGTTTTCCCGCCTTTTAATATCAAGCCAACCAGAAAATACACTCTGACAGGTCCGGATATCAAGACGGCACTTGAGAACATCAACAAGAGGCCGGATTGTCTGGAAAAGTTCAAGGAGTGGTTCTGGCTCATTCTCAACATTTTGTATGAGAAACTGGAAATCGAAGAGCGTTACAGAGAGGACTTTTTCTCGGACGGACCGGACAACGATGATGATGCATTTTCGGTCGTTTACGGGCTGTGTGAGAAGCTTTACTGGCGGCTTGAAGAACGTTTAAGCAAGAAAGAAGAAAACGACAAATATATCATACATTTTGAGCAGAAATACCCGTGGGACCGCGTAAAAGAAGCTCCGCAGATAGAAGAATCCGCTTACAAGATCGTGTGTGAGGATATCATCAGCCGAATCGATGCTTACGAGCATAACAAGGGCCTTCCGATGGAAGAATGGATCTACTCCAAGTCCCAGAAAAGACATCTGGTCTCACGTTACGATGAGGACGAAGATCTGAAGAACGCCTCTGAAGAGGCACTTGCGGTATATAAAAGGTTCGTGCTGGATCTTTACAGCGAGGGGGATCTGCAGGCGCTAAAGGTGCTTGCGTGGAGCTACTACGAAGGAAGAGGACCTTTCGAGCAGAACTGGTCACTATCGGAAAAGTATCTGCAGGAGCTCTTCAACAAAACTGCTGATCCTTACGCAGCCAATTCGCTCGGATACATTTACTATTACGGGCGAAATACCGGCGGAAATCCTAACTATGAGCGCGCGTTCAGATATTTCAACTTCGGTGCGGTAGCGGGAGTTGATGAGTCCATATACAAGTCTGCCGATATGCTGATCGACGGCAAGGGCGTTCCGAGAAATGTTGACATGGGCCTGAACCTGCTCGTTGACGGATACAGACGGACGCTTGAAGAATTCTGTCAGGGCCATTACGACAGCAAGTTTGCTGATTTTGCACTCAGAATGGGCAATGTCGCAAGAGACGGCCTCATCTACGGCATGGGCATAAGAGACGCTTACAAGTTCTATCTTGAGGCAAGATATGCCATCGGCGAGCGCCGTGCAAATATGGATTATTACGGCGACGATGCTGTTGAGAGAAGGATCAACAAGGAGATGGAGCTCATCTGCGAAAAATACGGCATGTCCTTCAAGAGCAAGCAGATAAAAGCTGATTTCCCGCTGTTCATCAATTATATTTTTGAGGACAAATTCCCACTCAAGGTCGAGATGAAGATCAGCCGTGACGGCAAGGGCGGAACTCTTACGGTAAAGCGCTTCAGAATGGGCAGCGAGCTGATCGAAAGAGGCATTATTCCGAATGACGAGGAAGCCAAAAAACTCTTCTCGACAACGCCGATCCTGGCGGCTTATCCGGAGCTTGACTGGGTAGAACTCACCGACGAGCTTTCCTGGACGCTTGAAGGGATCGAAATGGTCAAAAAACCTGAAAAGCCGGGACCATTCCTGTGTGACGGCTTCAGAAAAAACGATACGACAAACGCTTTGGAGTTTTTCGCAGCGAACGAACTGATAGCTGCGGTCGACGCCAAATGGTACATATCAAAAATACGGAGGAACTAATTAACATGTACACTGAAAACATTATCGATCTGATCGGTAATACGCCACTTGTCAGTCTGAAAGGAACGACCGGACTTAATATTTTTGCCAAGGCAGAATTTTTAAATCCGGGAGGATCGATCAAAGATAGAGTTGCACTTAACATGATCAAGAAGGCCGAGGAAGCAGGTATCCTGCATCCGGGAATGACAATAGTTGAGCCGACCAGCGGCAACACGGGAATCGGCCTGGCTTTCTGCGGCGTCCGCATGGGCTACAATGTTATCATCGTAATGCCTGAGAACATGAGCGAAGAGCGCAAGAAGATAATCCGCGCGCTCGGCGCAGATCTTGAACTCACCGATCCTAAGCTCAGCCTTGACGGATCTGTTAACAGAGCAGCCGAGATCGTTGCAGGCAAACCTGATTTCTTCATGCCGCAGCAGTTTACCAACCCAAATAATCCTGATATCCACTACAGGACTACCGGACCTGAGCTTTACAAGCAGCTTGACGGACACGTTGATGTATTCGTATCGGGACTTGGAAGCGGCGGAACGCTCCAGGGCATAGGCCAGTACCTTAAAGACCAGAATCCTAACTGCAAGGTTGTAGCAGTTGAGCCTAAGAACGCGTCTGCGCTTCTGGGACAGGAGCCGGGCCTTCACAATATTCAGGGGATCGGCGACGGATTTATTCCTGAGGTACTGGATGTATCAATAATCGATGACGTTGTTACCGTTTCTGACGCTGATGCATATGCAACGACGAGAGAACTTGCCAAGGTCCAGGGACTCTTATGCGGCACATCATCCGGGGCCAATGTCTGGGCAGCTAAGCAGATCTCGGCAAAATACGGCAAAGACGCGATCATTGCGACTGTTTTGCCGGACAGAATGGAAAGATATTTCAGCACAGGCCTGCTTTGATCAACCTTGCAAAAGGAGGAACTTATGAAAAAAACAATCAGTCTGTTCATCGTCATGACTTTGACATTGAGCATTCTTCTGACCGGTTGCTTTAAGCTCAGGGATGACGGTCCGGAAACGGACGAATTCGGCTGGGAGATCGGCGAAACTTTTGAGGTTCCTGACAAAACCACCGGCGAAACTAAAGAAGAGAAAACTACCGCTGAGGAGGAAACCGAGACAACCAAGGCCCATATCGAGAATGAGAAGCCGGTATATCCGTACACCATGGATTATGACGGCAATTATCATGCAGACAGGGGCATTCTGGTCCACGAGTGGACTGAGGAGTGGTCTATCTGGGAAGATCTTCTGATCTTTGAGGTCTATAATACCGACGAGGAAGAGATCTACTTTGACAATCAGCGTTATGAACATTACAATCGTTGGATAGAAGACGAGACAGAGAAGACCTACAAGATAGGATATGAGATCAGCTTCCTTGTTGACGGCGAGAACGAAAAACGCGTCATAACTATTTTAGGCCCGTCCGACATTAAAGACAGCGAAGAGCTGTACATGGGCGATTATCCGGAGAACCTTAACAGCGTGGAGATCCCGGGATATTTCGGGTGCTGGGTTTACGATGATATTGTCAACAGGGACAAGTCATTCTACATCCACCTTTCACCTGAGGAGGTCGACGAGGACACTCTGATGACTTCGATAAAGCTCCGCCCGACCTCACACAGTGATGAAATAAGCGACCTCAGAATGGTTATTTTCTCGTATTCAAGCGACGAGGAATTCGATGAGGACGGCCATTATTGCGGTGACTACGGTTATGAAGTAAAGATCACGAACGGTTGATTTTAGAAAACAAATGCCCTGGTGGGCTCTGATAAACTAGGAGGATAAAATGAAAAAAATAGGAAAAGAATTCAAAGAATTCATCATGCGCGGTAACGTTATCGACATGGCAGTCGGCGTTATCATAGCTACAGCATTTGGTAAAATTACCACAAGTCTGGTTAATGATGTATTCATGCCTGCAATCGGCCTGCTCATCGGTGGAATCGATCTTGCGAAACTCGATATCGTTCTCAAGCCTGCAGTTCTCGACGAGGCCGGAGAGATCGTTAAGGAAGCTGTTGTAATGGGCGTCGGCAAACTGATCGTTACCATTATCGACTTCATCCTTGTCGGATTCGTAGTATTCCTCGTTGTTAAGGGAATCAACAAGATCCAGAACCTCAAGAAGAATGAAGAAGCTGAAGAAGCACCTGCAGCTCCTACGACCAAGATCTGCCCGTTCTGCAAGAGTGAGATCGCTATCGATGCTACTCGCTGCCCGAACTGCACATCTGAACTTCCTGAAGAAGAGGCTGCTGAAGAAGCTGAATAATCAGATTTTACTGAAGAAAAAAGCTCCGTCCGATTTAACTTGGACGGAGCTTTTTGTATGTCCTAAATTACTTTATGACGGGTCCATTTGCCGCTCTTAAAGCGCAGGACGCTGACCGTTGAACGAACGGCCCAGTCAGCAAAGTATCCGATCCAGATCCCGATGAGGCCGACGCCCAGGAATCTGCACAGAACCGTGGTCAGTCCGACACGGATCACCCACATGGATATTGAGGCAGAGATCATGCTGAACGCACCGTCTCCGGCTGCGCGCATCCCGTTGGAAGGAAGAAACGCCAGCGGCCACAAAAACGGCTTGATGATGCTTGTGATCAGCATAACATGAACGGTCAGACTTATAGCCTCAGGGGCAAGCCCTGACAGTCTGCACACGGGTTCGGTGAAGAAGAAAATGATCCAGTTCCAGACAAAAAGAACGACGGCGGACCAGAGGGTCAGCTTCTTGATATAATACTTCGCCTCCTCGAGCCGCCCTGCGCCCAGACACTGCCCGGCAACGGTCATAAGGCCAACCGAGATACCCATCGATGGCATCGAGGTGACGTACTCAAGGGCAATGACGATCGCATTGGAGGCGATAGCCATCGTGCCTAAAGTCGCAACAGTGCTCTGTACGATCAGTTTGCCGAACTGGAACATGGAATTTTCGACTCCTGTCGGAACACCGACTTTGAGGACCCTGCCGATGATTTTGAAATCGGGCTTTATGGCAAGAAGGTTTCCGACGTCGATCATCTGCCTCCTGCGTTTTAGGAAGATGATGATAACGATGCAGGCGACAGCCATGGAACCGGTGGTCGATATAGCGGCTCCGGTGACTCCGATCTTTACGACAAAAAGCAAAATGTAATTACCTATGATGTTCAGAATGTTGCCGGACGCGGATACGATCATTGGGAGCCTTGAATTGCCGCATGCTCTGAAGAGCGCTGCTCCTACATTAAAAAGCGCGGTAAAAGGAAACTGGATCGCGGTAAAGAGAAAATAGTCAAGAGCCGAGTCCATAACGTCTTTTTCAACAGAGCCGAATATGAGTTTCAGCAGTCCGCTTCGGAATATAAGGCACACTGCCGTGATTATCAAAGAGATCGCGAATGCGCACAGAAACACCTGCCTTGCAGCTCTGTCGGCGTTCTCTTTATCTTCACGGCCGATATACTGGCTGCACACGATCGTGCCGCCGGTAGCGATGGACGTCAGCATGAAGATGACAAGCTTGTTGATGGAGTCAACACAAGAAACCCCTGATACTGCCGCTTCACCGAGTCTGGCAACCATCATGGTATCGACTGTACCCATGAATGACGTCAGGACCTGCTCGATCATAAGCGGGATCAGGAGCTTTCTGAGATCTTTATTTGAAAACATTCTTGCTGCTGCGACCATAGTTTCATAATCATAAGCTTGTAAGTGCCATCTGTCAAATCATGAGTTGTGCCTGCGGGGCACTTTTTATTATATTTACAAGTAAATAAGATACGTGTATAATATCTTGGGTTTGTATAAAAAAACTACAGAGGTTAAGCATGAATCAATACATTATCAAGGGCGGAAGGCCGCTTAGGGGTACTGTCGATATCTGTGGAGCAAAAAATGCAGCGCTTGCTCTCATCGCAGCAAGCGTTTTGACAGAGGAACCGGTTGTTATAGATAACCTTCCTGATGTCAGCGATATTAACGTTCTTCTGGATGCTGTAGCGCATATCGGAGCGAAAGTCGAAAGGATCAGCAGACACAAAGTCAGGATTATCGGCGCTACGGTCAACTCTCTTTCAGTCAACTACGAATTTGTTGACAAAATCAGGGCTTCTTATTATCTGCTGGGGAGTCTCCTTGGCCGTTTCGGACAGGCTGAGGTCGCTATGCCCGGCGGATGTGTAATCGGAACACGTCCGATCGATCAGCACATTAAAGGTTTTGAAGCACTTGGCGCAAAAGTGACGCTTGACGGTGGCAGGATCCATGCCAAGGCCGAAAAGCTTTGCGGCAGCCATATTTATTTTGACGTAGTGAGCGTTGGCGCAACTATCAATGTTATGCTCGCAGCTGTTATGGCAGAGGGCAGCACCATCATAGAGAATCCGGCCAAGGAGCCGCACGTAGTTGATCTTGCCAACATGCTCAACAGTATGGGCGCTAACATCAGAGGCGCAGGAACTGACGTAATAAGGATCAAGGGTGTAACAAAGCTCCACTCGACGGAGTATACGGTTATCCCCGATCAGATAGAGGCCGGCACATTTATGTGCGCGGCAGCAATTACCGGCGGAAGCATCGTAGTAAATCACATAATACCGAAGCATATGGAGTCGATCTCCTCCAAACTGATCGATATCGGCTGCACGGTCGAGGAATACGATGAGGCGATCAGGGTCACATGCGAGGAAAGGACCAACAATACGCAGGTCAAGACACAGCCATATCCGGGATTCCCGACAGATATGCAGGCGCAGATGACAGTCGCACTGGCACTGGCCAAGGGTGTAAGCACGGTTACCGAGAATATATTTGAGAACAGATTCAAATATGTCGGCGAGCTTAATCGAATGGGAGCAAAGATCAAAGTCGAAGGCCGTACCGCAATCATCAACGGAACAGAAGGATTGAGCGGAGCTCAGGTCAGCGCACCGGACCTTCGCGCAGGAGCGGCATTGTCATTGGCGGCTCTGGCAGCAGAAGGAACGTCAATCATAGGCGGCGTCGAGTTCATTGAAAGAGGTTATGAGAACTTCGAAGGCAAGCTCAAAAAACTCGGTGCGGATATACGCAAGGTGCCTGTAGAGGACAAGACCAGGACCGAGCAGAAAATCGGCTAGATTATTTGGAAGGAAGAAGTATGGAAAGAAAGTTATTCACATCGGAGTCAGTTACAGAAGGACATCCGGATAAAATATGCGATAAGATTTCCGATAGTGTCTTAGATGCAATTATGGCACAGGACCCTATGGCCAGGGTTGCATGTGAGACATGTGTCACAACGGATTTTGTTCTTGTGATGGGCGAAGTAACAACCACCGCAAGCGTTGATTATGAGCAGATCGCCCGCGAAACCGTAAAGAACATCGGGTATGACGACGAGACGATCGGATTCGACTATAAGACCTGCCAGGTGCTCGTTAAGATGGACAAGCAGTCACCGGATATTGCGCAGGGCGTTGACAAGTCGCTTGACGACGGATCGGAAGGCGCAGGAGATCAGGGTATGATGTTCGGATTTGCCTGCAATGAGACAGAGGATTATACTCCGCTGCCGATCTCACTGGCACATCGCCTTTCAAGGAAACTTACTGACCTCAGAAAGAGCGGAACGCTCACATATCTGAGACCGGACGGCAAGACTCAGGTAACGGTCGAGTACGACGAGAATGATAAGCCTGCCAGAATCGATGCAGTCGTATGCTCAACACAGCATGATCACGAAGTAACGCAGGAGCGTATCCACGAAGATATAAGGAAGTATCTTTTCGACGAGGTCCTTCCTAAGGACATGGTAGACGAGAACACGAAGTATTTCATCAATCCGACAGGAAGGTTTGAAGTCGGCGGACCTAACGGCGACTCAGGACTTACCGGAAGAAAGATCATCGTAGATACATACGGCGGATACGGACGTCACGGCGGTGGTGCTTTCTCAGGCAAGGACTGCACGAAGGTCGACAGAAGCGCAGCCTACGCAGCAAGATATGTTGCCAAGAATATCGTAGCCGCAGGACTTGCGGACAAATGTGAGATCCAGATCTCCTATGCTATCGGCGTTGCAAATCCTACATCTATCAGAGTCGACACCTTCGGAACCGGAAAGCTATCCGATGCCAGACTCACCGAGATCGTCAGAGAGAATTTCGACCTCAGACCGGCGGCTATCATCAAGATGCTGGATCTTAGAAGACCGATATACGCACAGGTAGCAGCGTACGGACACTTCGGCAGAAACGACCTTGATCTGCCGTGGGAGAAGCTTGACAGGGTCAGCGAACTGAAAAAATATCTTTAATCAAGAGGCAATATAATGGCAAAAGACAAGAAATTAGTAGAAGACATCACATCGATGAGCGAGGACTTCGCTCAATGGTACACAGACGTAGTTAAGAAGGCGGAGCTTATGCGCTACTCAAGCGTTAAAGGCTGCATGATGATCCTTCCGAACGGATATGCGATCTGGGAAAACATCCAGAAGAATCTGGACGCAATGTTTAAGAAGGCCGGTGTTAAAAACGTTTACATGCCTATGTTCATTCCGGAAAGCCTCCTGGACAAAGAGAAGGATCATGTTGAGGGATTTGCTCCTGAGTGCGCGTGGGTCACACAGGGCGGTCTTGAGACATTGGAAGAGCGCCTGGTAGTTCGCCCGACATCAGAGACGCTGTTCTGCGAGCTGTATTCCAACATCGTTCAGTCATACAGAGATCTTCCTAAGGTATTCAATCAGTGGTGCTCGGTAGTCCGCTGGGAGAAGACGACCCGTCCGTTCCTTCGTTCATCTGAGTTCCTGTGGCAGGAAGGCCATACGGCCCATGCTACAGCTGAGGAAGCTCAGGAAAGAACCATTCAGATGCTGAATATCTACGCGCAGTTCTGCGAAGAGTATCTGGCGATCCCTATGGTCAAGGGACGCAAGACAGATAAAGAGAAATTTGCAGGCGCCGAGGCTACATATACGATCGAAGCACTGATGCATGACGGCAAAGCCCTTCAGTCAGGAACAAGCCACAACTTCGGCGACGGATTTGCCAGAGCATTCGGCATCCAGTATACCGACAAGGACAACAAGCTTCAGTACGTTCACCAGACATCATGGGGCCTTTCCACCAGAACGATCGGCGCGATCATCATGGTTCACGGCGATGATTCAGGCCTGGTACTTCCTCCGAGGATCGCTCCTATCCAGGTATGCGTTATCCCGGTTGCTCAGCACAAGGAAGGCGTACTTGAGAAAGCCGCTGAGATCAAGGCTGCTATCGAGGCTGCCGAGATCCGCGTAGAGCTTGATGACAGTGATAAGTCACCTGGATGGAAGTTCTCTGAGCAGGAGATCAAGGGCATTCCTCTTCGTATAGAGATCGGCCCTAAGGACATTGAAAAAGGTGTTGCAGTCGTTGTAAGACGTGACACAAGAGAGAAGATAGAGGTCGCAATTGACCGGATCGCCGCAACGCTTCCGGGCATTCTGCAGAAGATGCAGGACGATATGCTCGAAAGAGCCAAGGAACATCTTGCAGCTCATACATTTGAGGCTCGCACATATGAAGAGTTCAAGGATGCGATCGAGAACAAGCCGGGATTCGTTAAGGCTATGTGGTGCGGAGATGAGGCCTGTGAGCTGAAGATCAAGGAAGATACCACAGCTACATCAAGGTGCATGCCTTTCGAACAGGAGCATTTGGATGATCATTGCGTATGTTGCGGCAAGCCGGCCAAGACTATGGTTTACTGGGGCAAAGCATATTAAAACGAAAGATGTACGAACTTAAAGATATTGAAATCAAGGTTCCCGGCGATGTCGAGTTTATATTGAAGACGATTCGCGAAGCCGGATACGAAGCCTACATCGTAGGCGGATGCGTCCGGGACTCCATATTGGGCCGGCAACCGGAAGATTGGGATATTACTACATCGGCCCTTCCCGAACAGGTGAAGGGCCTTTTTCGTAATACCGTTGATACCGGCATTGAGCACGGTACGGTTATGGTGCTCAAAGGCGGCACAGGCTACGAAGTCACGACATACAGGATCGACGGCAAATATTCCGACAACCGCCATCCCGAGCACGTAACATTCACGCCGTCTCTGGAGGAGGACCTTAAGCGCAGGGATTTCACGGTAAATGCATTTGCTTACAATCCCGAGACGGGGATCGTGGATCTGTTTGGCGGAATAGATGATCTGAACAATCGGATAATCCGTGCGGTAGGTGAGCCGAGACGCAGATTCGACGAGGATGCGCTCAGAATCATGCGCGCGGTGAGATTTTCCGCGCAGCTTTCATTCGAGATCGAGCCGGCAACGCGTGAAGCGATCAGAGAATTCGGACCGCGCCTTAAAGATATTTCCGCGGAACGTATCCGCGTGGAATTTGAGAAAACATTGTGGTCTGACAACCCTTCCTATGTGAATAAATACGCGCAGCTTGGGCTCGGAGAATATGTCATTCCGGAGGTTTCCTCGGACTGTTTCAAAGAGGAAAACTGCAAGGTCTACGAGGCGATTCTAAAACAAAAGATGCCGGAGGATAAGGCACTGCTGCTCGCGGCATTCTTTGAAAATGTCAAAGCGGACAAAGTCAGCGCAGTAATGAGGCAGATGACCTTCGATAACAAGACAAGACTGGCAGTATGCGCTGCCCTCGCCCACAGATCCGACGAACTTCCATCAGGCAGGGCAGAGATTAAAAAGTACATGTTTGAAAACGGTGATGATGTCACCATTAATACATTTAATATGAAGCTGGCGGAGGCGATCGCAGGCAAAGACGCGGCAGCAGAAGATACATGCAGGAAAGCGGCATACGGGGCTGCGGATATAATCGCCGCGAAAGAGCCTTACAAGATATCGATGCTGGCTGTCAACGGAAGTGACCTGATGGCAGCAGGAATACCTGCAGGTGTGCTTATCGGAGAGATACTGACAAAGCTGACATACATGGTAATTAATGATCCGCAGGATAATACGAAGGAACGCCTGCTTGAAATCGCGAGGAAGTTATCATGAACGCAAGAGAAGTATACAATGAGTGGGTACAAAGCCCATATATAGACGAAGAGACCAGAGCTGAACTTCTGGCAATCGCGGATAACGACGGGGAAATAGAGGACAGATTCTGGCAGGAGCTGGAGTTCGGAACGGCCGGACTTCGCGGCATAATGGGCGCCGGAACCAACCGCATGAATAAATACATCGTGGCTCGTGCGACCCAGGGCCTGGCGGATTACATCAATCAGCAGTACAGAGACGGGCTGACTTTTGAGGGCCGCAAGATAGAAAAATCAGTGACTATCGCCTGTGACAGCAGACATATGTCAGAGGAGTTTTGCCGGAATGTTGCGGCAGTCTTGAACGCCAACGGAATAAAGACATATGTGTTCGACAGGCTCCGCCCGACGCCGGAGCTGTCATTTGCTATCAGGCACTTAAATTGCATCTCAGGCGTTAATGTAACGGCTAGCCATAATCCGCCGGCATATAACGGCTACAAGGTATACTGGGCTGACGGCGCGCAGATCACCGAACCTAACGATACGGGTATTATGAAATGCGTTGGGCGGGTCACTAACCTCTTTACGCCGAAAATGATGGACAGGCAGACGGCCGAAAAGGCGGGCCTTTACGTAGAAATCGGCAGCGAGATCGACAACCTGTACATAGACACTATCCTTGCTGAAATCAAGTGCCCTGAAGCGATTTGGAAAGCCGGGAAAGATGTGAAGATCACATATACGCCGCTTCACGGTGCGGGGATCATGATCGTTCCTGAGGCATTAAAACGTGCCGGGTTTGAACAAGTAAGCGTTGTACCGGAGCAGGCTGAGCCGGACGGAGATTTCCCGACTGTTGATTATCCGAATCCGGAGATCCCATCGGCTTTCGCACTGGCAGACAAACTGGGCGAGGAGACAGGCGCAGATATTATCATAGCGACAGATCCTGACGCAGACAGATTCGGCATTCACGTAAGAGACCTGGAAGGTAACTATCATGCGCTGGACGGCAATCTCATCGGCGCTGTCATGTGCGAGTATGAGCTTGCAAGGCGTTCGGAAAAAGGCGAGATCCCGGGAAACGGATATGTAATCAGATCGATCGTTACAAGCAGACTCACCGACGCGATCGCAGCTTCTTACGGCGTACGGGTCGTCTCTGTGCTTACAGGCTTTAAGAATATCGGCCGCGCGATGCTTGATATCGGACAAAAAGGAACATATCTTTACGGATTCGAAGAAAGTAACGGATACCTTACCGGCGGCTATGCGCGTGACAAGGACGGATGCGGCACAGCACTGGTATTCAGTGAAATAGCTGCCTATTATAAGAGCAAGAGTTTAAGCGTGTGGGATGCGGTGCTTGAACTGTATGCCAAATATGGGTTTTACAAGGAACGCACGATCTCTATCGTCAAGGAGGGCATCGAAGGCAGCAGACAAATCAGAGAAGACATGGAGAACTTCCGAAAGATGCCGCCTGAGGCATTCGGCAGGGCACAGGTCATTGAGACAACGGACTATCTGGATTCGGAGAAGACCGGTCTTCCGGCTTCAAATGTGCTCATCTGGACACTGGACTGCGGATGGGTTGCGGTTAGACCTTCGGGAACCGAGCCCAAGATCAAGTATTATGTAGGAGTCAGCGGCAGGACAGCTTTGGAAGCTGAAGAAAAATTAGAAGAGATCTGTGCCGCACTTGTGTAATATGTTTTTTAAGAGCAACAGAAGAATATTCTGCGTAATAATGGCGGTAGTGATGGCGATCCTTTTGCCGGGCTGCTCCGCGTCAAAGGAACCGCCTATGGCCACTTTGACGGCAGAGAAAGAATCAGGCGTTAATCCATATAAAGCGGAGTACTGGCAGGAGCAGGACGGTTTCATGCATTACCTGGAACCCGGATACACATCACAGGTGGGAATAGACGTATCCAGGTGGAATGGAGAAATCGACTGGGAAGAGGTTGCGGATTCGCAGATAGAATTTGCCATCATCAGGATAGGCCTCAGAAGATACAACAGCGGTACCACCGAGATGGACCCGATGTTTGAAGCCAATATTGAAGCTGCGCAGGCAGCAGGGCTCAAGGTCGGAGTGTATTTTTACACACAGGCGATCAGTAAGCAGGAAGCCGAGGAAGAAGCCAGGCTGACGGTCGAGTGGCTTAAAGGGCGGGAGCTTGACCTGCCGGTATATTGCGATACTGAGAAACCGGCTGACGTTATTGCCAGGATGAACAGCATGTCGAATGATCAGCTGACGGAGAATGCGGTCATCTTCTGCGAGACAATCGAAGAAGCCGGATATCAGGCCGGTATCTATACCAATCTGAAATGGATGCGCCGGCGTCTTAACTACGATGATCTGAAAAAGTACGACATCTGGCTCGCGCAGTACACAGATGAGCCCGCCAGTGATATGTATTTCGATATGTGGCAGTATACGAATGGGGCGGTTATTGACGGGATCAATGAATCAGTCGATCTGAATATCAGGATAACAAAGGAACAGTAAGAAAACGCCAAGTACATAAGTTTTTTTCACGGAATAAATGCAGAAACGAAAAAAGAGGAGAGGGATCAGTCCCTCTCCTCTTATGCTTTAAAGATATTCTATTGATCAGTAATTTTCTTTTCTGAGCTCGAAGTAGCTCTGCGGATGCAGGCAGACAGGGCATGCCTTCGGCGCTTCGGTGCCGATCACGATATGTCCGCAGTTGCGGCATTCCCATATAGAAACGCCGGACTTTCGGAAGACTTCCTGATTCTCCACATTGTTCAGCAGAGCGCGGTATCTTTCCTCGTGGGTCTTCTCAATGGCTGCGACTCCGCGGAAACGTGCAGCGAGCGCGGTGAAGCCTTCTTCTTCGGCATCCTTAGCCATACGTTCGTACATATCGGTCCATTCGGCATTTTCACCCTCTGCGGCGTGGAGAAGATTCTCAGCCGTGTCGCCCAATTCGCCCAGCTCCTTGAACCACAGTTTTGCATGCTCTTTCTCGTTTTCTGCGGTCTTGAGGAACAGCTCTGCGATCTGCTCATAGCCGGCCTTCTTTGCTACGGATGCGAAATAAGTGTACTTATTGCGGGCCTGGGATTCGCCTGCAAAGGCCTCCCAAAGATTTTTCTCGGTTTTGGTACCTGCATACTTGTTAGCCATGATTACATCCTCCATTACTGATGTATTGATAATTATTTAAAGTATCTGTCTAAGAGACCCTTGAATGCCTTGCCATGCCTTGCTTCGTCCTTAGCCATTTCCTGCACGGTATCCTGAATGTCGGTAAGTCCGAGCTCGCCTGCGCGCTTAGCCAGGTTAACCTTGCCGAGTGTTGCGCCGTTCTCAGCTTCAACTCTCATCTCGAGGTTCTTCTTGGTTGAATCGGTAACTACTTCGCCGAGAAGCTCTGCGAACTTAGCAGCATGCTCAGCCTCTTCGTAAGCTGCGTTCTCCCAGTAAAGACCGATCTCAGGATAGCCCTCTCTCTTGGCAACTCTGCCCATAGCAAGGTACATACCAACTTCACTGCACTCAGCTTCGAAATTAGCGCGAAGATCAGCGATAACATCTTCCGGAGCACCCTTAGCTATGCCAACAACATGCTCTGCAGCCCAGCCCAGTTCATCTTCAACCTTGTTGAACTTGCTTGCCGGAACCTTGCATACCGGGCAATTTGCAGGAGGGGTATCTCCCTCATGAACGTAACCACATACTGAACAAACCCATTTTGCCATAATTATATCCTCCTATAATATTGTTTATTATTCTAATTATTGCAGGATGCAGCGCAGGTGCTGCAAAATCCATGAAATACAGTGTCGTGTCCCTTGACCACGCCGCCGAAATGCGCCTGGGCAAGATGCTCTATTTCGCTGTCATCAAAGAAAATATCCTCAACCGCGCCGCAGACAGAGCAGATAAGATGCTGGTGAGGAGACATGTCCGCATCAAAATGATCCATGCCGTCGCCACAGGTCAGACGCCTGATCCTGCCGAGGCTCGTCAGCAAAGTCAGGTTCCGGTAAACAGTCCCCAGGCTGATATTCGGCATGCCGGGCCTTAAATTTTCATACACGAATTCGGCCGTAGGATGATCCTTCCTGGTGCACAGAAAATCATATATAGCCTCACGCTGTTTTGAGTGTCTTAACTGCGACATGATGCCCTCAATAAAACGATAATGATAACGATTACTGTTATCATTATAATAAGTTTTTTCTCATTGTCAATAACATTTCACAGAAAATGTGTTATAATATGCGCCATGAATTGCTTGGTTATTTTAGCCGGCGGCAAAAGTTCACGAATGGGCAAGGACAAGGTGTTTCTCAGGATAAAGGGAAAGACCTTTTTGGAGCATTTGTTTTTACGGGCGAGCGACGTCTTCGACAGGATCATTATTTCCACTGACACGGTCGCTCACAAGGAAGAGATCCTGGGACTTGGCCTTTGGAGCGAACTGGCTCTGACACCGGAAATAGTTGTCGACTCGTATAGCGCGATAGGCCCTATGGGCGGGATCCTTTCTGTATTCGAAAGTACAGACACTAAGCGGTTTTCAATCATTTCTGTGGATGTGCCGGAGGCGGACATGAATGTGCTGGCTGCTCTTTATGACTTGTGCGAAAGAAAGGCCTGCTTCTTCCTTCCAAACGGAGGAAGAGTTGAACCGCTTATTGCCGCATACGATAGAAGTTCGGCAGATGTGCTGCGAAGTGCTTTTGAGCAGCAGCTGTATAAGCTGCGGGCGGCTTTGACCGACGACGATATAACCATTGTCAGCGAGGAAGAGCTGACGGAAAAAACAGACATTTTTAAAGGCGTTGATGCCGCTAAGGCATTTGCCAACTACAATACACCCGGCGATTACGCTGCGATCGAAAACGGAGATTGATCAATGTTAAAGAAGATTCTGACTTTTATCGGTGTTTTGATGTTTTGTGTTGCTTTCGGGCTGGCCGTTAAGACACAGGCCGATGAGCTTGACTGCGATATTATCAGTTCTGACGGATACTCAACCTGGGACCTTCAGGACGATGATTTCAATACGTCGGACTATTTCCGTACTGACACCACGCTTACGGTCCGGACTGATGAGCCTATGTACGGATTATATGTGCGCTGGGATTCTTTGCCGGGAGAGTGGACGCTGACCGTCAACGACAAGGATTATACATACGGTACGCATGATTTCCTTCACGAGTATGTGGAGCTGCCTGAGCCGTCAACGGAAGCGATAATAACTATTACTACAGATTATACGTATGTTACCGATATATACGCGTTCGGTGAGGGAGAACTTCCAAGCTGGGTCCAGGTCTGGGAGGACCCTTACGACAGAGCGGATATTTTGCTGTTCTCAACACACGCGGATGATGAATGCCTGTTCTTCGGCGGTATTATTCCGAATTACTGTAATGAAGACAGGGCAAGAGTTCAGGTGACATATTTCGCGGACCACACCATGGACGGACAGGGATACAGACGTCATGAACAGCTTAACGGTCTGTGGAAGATGGGCATAGACCATTACCCGGAGTTCGGATTTGTCTGGGATTACTATTCTGAGGACCTGGCTACGGCTGAGTCTCAGTTCAACTGGGATGAATGTTTGGAGCATTATGTTGGTCTGATCAGAAAATACAAGCCTCAGGTCGTTGTCGCGCAGGATCTGAACGGTGAATACGGTCACGGCGCGCACATGTACACGGCCCGTCTGGCGCTTGAGGCAGTTGAGATCTCTAACAATGAATCCAAATATACTGATTCCGTAGCAGCCTACGGAGTCTGGGACGTTCCGAAGACATACCTGCATCTTTACGGCGAAAACAAGATCGAGCTTGATGTTAATACTCCGCTTGATGATTTTGACGGAATGACAGCACTTGAAGTTGCCAAGGAAGGTTACAAACGTCATCTGTCTCAGCAGTGGTGCTGGTTCTATGTATCAGACGGTACAGACGGTGGCGAAGGCAGTGATTATGCCTGCAACAAATACGGCCTTGCAAGACTTGCCGAAGGCTATGAAGCTGACGAAGCCTGCGACGATCTGATGGAGCATCTGACCTCATACGATGAGCAGGAACGCCAGATCGCAGAGGAAGAAGAGTCAAAACGCCTTGAGGAAGAGGAATCCAGGAAGGCCGAAGAAGAGAAGAACAACAAGAAAAAAGACGAAACAAAGAGTACAGATGAGTACCCTGAAGAGGGCGACGAGGAAAGAGACGAAAGAGGCAAAAACAGCCTCAAGACATGGAAGACGATCCTGATCATTGCGGGTGTAGTATTCGTTATTCTGCTTGCGGCTCTCATAATCAGACGTCAGATAGCAATAAAGAGAAGAAAGAAGAGGGCTGCAGAGCGTCGTGCCCGCCTGGCAGAAGCAAGACGCAGGGCAGAGATGGAAGAACAGCAATACCGCACCGTTAACCGCTCTACATCGACCCGTTCTTCAAACACAAGAAGATAAACAAAACGAATGAAACACGTAATCGTAATGCCGGTATATAATCCGGATGAGAAAATGACAATATTTGTCGACAGTCTGCTTGAAGCGGGCTTCGACGACATCGTTATGGTGAACGATGGCAGCCGTGAAGATACGCTGACGTATTTTGAGCAGGCTGCTGCGCACCCGGAGGTCACGCTCCTGGTACACGAGGCCAACGGAGGAAAGGGAAAGGCTCTTAAGACCGCCTTCTCTTATCTTGCTGCCAACAGACAGGATGTCGACATGGCGATAACCGTTGACGGAGACGGACAGCATAATGTGGATTGCATTAACTCCTGCCTTGCAGCTGCGGACGAACACCCGGGGACGATCATCCTCGGCGGCAGGGATTTTGCAGACAAGAATATTCCGGCCAGAAGCCGCGTAGGCAACAAGATATCCGCGACAGTATACAGATTCGCGATCGGTGTGAAGCTGAACGACACACAGACCGGTCTTCGCGTGATCCCGGCAAAGTATTTCGAGCCGTTCTCCGGGATCAAAGGCGACCGTTACGAGTACGAGACCAACATGCTCGTTACGATCGCAAATCTGCAGGCACCATATCTGGAAGTGCCCATCGAGACGATCTACATCGACGACAACGCGTCGAGCCATTTCAATCCGATCAAGGATTCTGTGAAGATATACCTGGTGGTGCTGAAGAATTTCTTCAAGTTCATGATCAGTTCGATTCTGTCATGGCTGGTCGACATAGGCCTTTTTACGCTTCTGGTTTATTTGCTGGAGGGCAAATTAACTTCCGAAATCAACGTTTTCGGACTCTTCAAGCTGAGTACGAACGTTCTGGTATGCACGGCTGCAGCCAGAGTCGTTTCATCAATAGTAAACTTTATAATAAACAGAAAAACAGTCTTCAAATCGGCTGATAACGTTGCATCGACCGCGGTCAGGTATTATATCCTGGTCATCTGCCAACTGTTGGCGTCAAGCATACTTGTGGATATATTCGCAGTCGATCTGCTGAACGTTACCGGCATCCTGGAGACCGTCGTAAAATGTATAGTTGATATCTGCCTGTTCATCGCAAGCTACGGGATCCAGCGCGGCTGGGTATTTAAGAACAAAAAAGCAGACTGAGGTAAGTAATGACACAGAGAACTCCCAAACAGACATCCGGTCCAAGACCGGCAAATCAGATAGAAACAGAGCCGGTCCGCCATACTGCGGCGGCTTCAACTCAGACCGCACGCACTACGCAGCAACCGCGCCAGGCACAGCCGACCCGTCAGACGAAGCCGGTTAACCGGACGCAGCCAAGCCAGGCTGTACGTCAGGCATCTGCTCCGGCCCCGACCCGAAAGAAAAAGAAGAAAAAAACAAGAATACTGCCGATTATACTGATCGTGCTTGCCATAGCAGCGATCGTTATCGGTTGTATTTTCATATTTGGGGACAAGGGTGAAGGCGGCAAGGAGACACAGAACACCGAGTCTGCCTCCAAAGACACCGCTAAGACGAAAGAAACGACCACAGAAGAAGAGCCTACGGATCCTCCCGAGCCGGTACTTGTCGCAACGGCCACTATCGGTGCAACAGGCGATATCCTGCTGCATGACAGTGTTCTGAGCGCTGCAAGCATAGGCGGAAATGATTACGATTTCACCGAGGATTTCACAAGAGTTGAGCCTTATTGGTCTGAGGTCGATTATATGATCGCCAATCTTGAGGTCACGCTCGGCGGCCTTGAGTGGGGTTCGTTCCGCGGATACCCGGTTTTCAACGCGCCGACGGATATCGTTACCGGACTTAAGAATGCGGGCGTTGATATGCTGCTTACAGCCAACAACCATACATATGACACCGGTTCGCTGGGACTTACAAGGACGCAGCAGGTCATCAAGGAAAAGGGCCTGGATTATATCGGAACAAGACTTGATACAGATGATTCGTATGTGTTGGTCAAAGATATCAACGGGATTAGATTCGGATTTGCATGCTACACATACGATACCAGATCATACGCGGGCGAGCAGAAGTCTCTCAACGGCAATGTGATGAACTGGGACGACCAGGACCTGGTCAACAGTTTCTGCTATGACGACCTGGGCACATTATATGAATCGTGTGCGGCAGATATGAGCGAAATGGAAGGCGCCGAATGCGATGTTACGGTATTCTTCATCCACTGGGGCAACGAATACCAGGACGAGCCTTGCTACGAGCAGGAGGAAATCGCACAGCATCTTGCGGACCTTGGCGTGGATATTATCATCGGCGGACATCCGCACGTTGTCCAGAAGTTCGATACACTGACCGGCGCAGAGGGCAACATCACGTACTGCCTGTATTCCATGGGCAATTGTCTGTCGGCTCAGCGCAAGGAAGTAATGGTCCCGGAGGAACCGAGAGGATATACCGAAGACGGCGTGACATTTGAGTTCACATACGAGAAGTACAGCGACGGTGAGATCAGACTTGCCGACATATATGTTCTGCCGCTGTGGGTCGATCACTGGAATGACGGAACATATACGATCGTGCCGCTTGATTACAAGCTGTCGGTCGATGACTGGCGTACGTACAATGTTTACGATGCGTCCGACTCATATAACCGTACGCTCGGAAGGCTCGGCGAGGTTTACCCGTCTGTAAGGCTTGAGCTTGGAGTGGAAGAAGTCGCTTCTGAAATCAATTAGTAATATAATATATCTATATTATTTATAACATTTTACTTGAGTTTTAAGTGCTTATAATGGTAGACTAAACAAGATAGTATTTTATGGCGTTTGCTGAGATTATTTAAACACCGTCGGAGGAGATTTATGGTTTACAAAACATTTGATGAAATCATCGAGAAGAAATTAAAAGGCAATTCTAAAGTTAGCCGTATCGCTGTAGCAGCAGCTGATGACGAGCATACACTGCAGGCAGTTCAGCGCGCAGCAGCACAGGGCCTTGTAAGCCCGGTACTGGTAGGCGACGCAGCTAAGATCAAACAGATCATCGCAAATATCGGTCTTGACTGCAAGGACGAGGATATCTATGACGTAGCAGATCCTGTTGAAGCAGCTAAGAAGGCTGTTGCTCTTATCAACGAAGGCAAGGCAGACTTCCTGCTTAAGGGCCACGTTGAGTCAAGCGATTATCTTCGCGCAGTAGTAAATAAAGAGAACGGACTCAGAGTTCCGGGCAAAATGATGACACACTTTGCTATCTTCGAAGCTCCTTCAGCTTACAAGAAGCTCATCGCTCCGGAAGACGGCGGCATGGTTACATATCCTGATCTCGAGCAGAAGAAGCAGATCATCCAGAACACTGTTGATACAATGCTGAAGCTCGGCTATGACTGCCCGAAGGTCGGCGTTATCGCATGCAAGGAGAAAGTTGACCCTAAGATGCCTGAGACCATCGACGCAGCTGAGCTTAAGGCTATGAACCAGCGCGGCGAGATCACCAACTGCATCGTTGAAGGACCTATCCAGTTCGACCTGGCTGTTGATCCTGACATCTGCGAGCAGAAGGGATACGAATCACCTGTAGCAGGTGACTGCGATGTTCTTATCGCAACCAACATCCATCAGGCAAATTCAATGGGCAAGATGCTCGCACAGTTCTGTCACGCTAAGATGGGAGGCTTTGTAGTAGGCGCTAAATGTCCGGTAATAATGACAAGCAGAGCCTCTACCGCAGAGGAGAAATACCTTTCGATCTGCCTGGCAGCAGCAGCTTCACTGGAATAATCACCTTTTGTAACAAGGGCCGCTTCATCCGAAGCGGCCTTTCAATATGTATCTTGAAGGAATAAAAATGAAAATCGGATTTGACAACGACCTATATTTAAAAACACAGTCTGAACATATTAAGGAAAGAATCGCACAGTTTGGCGGAAAGCTGTATCTGGAATTCGGCGGCAAAGTATTTGACGATCTCCATGCGTCAAGAGTTTTGCCGGGATTTCATGCCGACAGCAAGTTACAGATGCTTCTGGCCCTTGCAGATCAGGCAGAGATCGTGATGGTTGTCAATGCCGAGGATATCGAACACAACAAGATCCGTGAAGACCTTGGAATCGGTTATGATGATGACGTTCTGAGACTGGTTGGCGAATACACCAAAGCAGGGCTTTTTGTCAGCAGCGTTGTGATTGCCAGATATTCTGAGGAGCGAAGCATCGTCCGCTTCCAGAACAGACTTGAGCGTCATGGACTTAAGGTTTACCACCATTATTACATCAAGGGATATCCGGAAGACATTTACCGTGTTATCAGCGACGAGGGCTTCGGAATCAACGATTATATCGAGACGACCCGTCCGCTCATTGTGGTGACTGCACCGGGACCGGGCTCAGGCAAAATGGCCACCTGCCTTTCTCAGCTTTATCACGACCACAAGCACGGAATCAGCTCCGGATATGCAAAGTTTGAGACATTCCCGATTTGGAATCTGCCGCTTGAGCACCCGGTCAACGTGGCTTACGAGGCAGCTACCGCCGATCTTAATGACGTTAATATGATCGACCCGTTCCATCTGAAGGCATACGGAAAGACAACGGTAAACTACAACCGCGATGTTGAGATCTTCCCGGTGCTCAATAGAATATTCGTGGAAATATACGGCAAGAGCCCTTACGCATCACCGACGGACATGGGTGTAAATATGGCCGGTAACTGCATTATAGATGATGAGGTGTGCAAGGAGGCCGGACGTCAGGAGATAATCCGCAGATATTTCCAGGCGGTTGTCGGAGTTGCGGCAGGCAATAAGGAAATCAGCGAAGTAGACAAAATCAAACTGCTGATGGAGCAGGAAGGTCTGAGCGTAAACGACAGGAAGGTCGTTGCCGCAGCCAAGGACCGCGAACGCGAAACCGGTGACGTTGCCACCGCGATCGAACTCCCTGACGGAAAGATCATCACCGGCAAAACAGGAGAACTTTTAGGGCCTACAGCAGCATGTATTATCAAGGCTGTTAAATATCTGGCCGGACTGCCGAAAGATGAGAAGATTATTTCACCGGCGTCCATCGCACCGATCCAGGTGCTTAAGACAAATTATCTGGGAAGCCGCAATCCGCGTCTCCATCCGGACGAGGTGCTGGTTGCTCTTTCAATCGCATCAGAGATAGATGATGATGCGCGTATCGCCATGGAGCAGCTTCCTAAGCTGCGCGGCTGCCAGGTACACACTACGGCAACATTGTCTGCGATAGACAGAAGAACGCTGCGCAGACTGGGATGCATATTTACATACGAACCAAAGAATTTATAAAGGTGTACATAAAAAAGAAACTCGTTTTAAGATATCTTAAAACGAGTTTCTTCTTGATTTAGCAGTAATTAATATAACAACCTAAATAGCTTCTTTAACGATTCCGGCCAGCTTTTCGATATCCGGATCCGTTATGGCTCCCGTGAGAACTTCGGTTTCTACGAAATTCGCGCCGGGTGCGGAAGGCTTAAGTTCTGCGGTGGTATTACCGAATCCGCTGCTTCCGGCAGTGGCGAACAGCACTATTTTCTTCCCGGAAAAGTCATACGCTTCAAGGAATGTGTTGACGATCGTCGGAGCAACATACCACCAGATAGGGAATCCGAGGCAAACCGTATCATAGCCCGAAACATCTGCGTCACCTGAAATAATGGCCGGGCGGATGCTCTTATTGTTCATCTCTATGGTGCTGCGTGAATTTTTGTCCATCCAGTCAAGATCCGCCTTGGTGTATTTGACTTCCGGTGTGATCTCATATACATCAGCTTCAATGGCTTCAGCCACTTTTTTGGCAACGTTTTCCGTTACTCCGCTTGCAGAAAAATATGCAACCAATGTTTTGCTCATAATTTATACCTCCGTTTGTTCTTTTGCAGTCAGCAGTGTAAGCTCATCCGCGCTCAGCGCGCGGCAGTGGCCTTCTTCAAGGTCTAAAGGAAGCGGCAGACAACCGATCTGGACACGCTTCAGGGCGGTGACGTGGGCACCGTTCTGATCAAACATCCGGCGCACCTGATGATAGATCCCTTCGTGTATCGTCACATAGCCGCTCGTTTCGGTGATTGGCTCAAGATACGCCGGGGAAGAGTATTCATCGTTTCCCAGATACACGCCCTTCAGGAACAGTTCCTTCATCTCGTCATTCATCAGCGGCGCATCCAGTTCAACATAATACTTCTTCGGCAAATGCCTCCTCGGGGAAAGTATATTGTGCGCAAATACGCCGTCGTCGGTGATGATCACCATCCCCTGACTGTATTTATCCAGGCGTCCCGCCGGGAACAGGCCATCGCGCATCAGCTCCTGAGAAACCAGAGTCAGAACCGTCGGCGAAGAAGGGTCGTCAGTCGAGCAGACATATCCCAAAGGCTTGTTGAGGATCAGATAGATGTGCTCTTCATATTTCAAAGGGATCTTGTCCAGAGTGACGTTGGCGTCATCAGGTATCTTCTCACCGATCTTCTTAACGACTACTCCGTTAACACAAACACGCCCTGCGCTGATCTTATCGCGGGCGTCCTGTCTGCTGCATCCGGCAGCACCGGATATGTATTTGTCAAGTCTGAGAAGAGCCATTACCTTCCGGTCCACCTTCCGCTGGCTCCGCAAGGAAGGGCAAGTCCGCTTTCACGGACAGGGAGTCCGATCTCGTCGGATTCAACGCTTCCGCCGAAACGCGGCTTTATTGCCGAGCTGAGCATATAAGTCAGTACGGCCGGCTGAAGGCCTGTGGTGTATGAATTGATCAGGAAGAAGAGAGCATCGTCGGAAAGAAGCTCCGCACTGGACTTGATCAGACCGTAAACGCTGTCTTCCAGCTTCCACACTTCTCCCTTAGGACCGCGTCCGTATGAAGGCGGATCCATGATGATAGCTTCGTAATGATTGCCGCGACGGATCTCACGCTCGATGAGCTTTTGACAATCGTCGACAAAGAAACGCGTAAGAGTCTCGTCGATGCCGGAACTTTTGGCGTTCTCTTTGGCCCATCCGGTCATGCCTTTGGAAGCATCGACGTGAGTTACATGTGCGCCTGCGGCACACGCGGCGCATGTGGCGCCGCCTGTGTATGCGAAAAGATTAAGAACCTTGATCTCCTTGTCCGGACGCGCCTTTTTGCGGGCCGATATCAGGGAAGAGAACCAGTCCCAATTGACCGCCTGTTCAGGGAACAGACCGGTGTGCTTGAAACTGAACGGTTTCAGATTGAAAGTAAGCCGACCGTAATTGATCGACCATTGCTCGGGAAGGTCGAAAAACTCCCATTCACCTCCGCCCTTTGCTGAGCGGTGGTAATGGGCATTCAGCCTGTTCCATTCTGCCGCCTTTCTGGGGGTAGACCAGATAACCTGGGGGTCGGGCCGCAGCAGAACGTAACGGCCCCAGCGTTCGAGCTTTTCGCCGTCCGTAGCATCTATTACTTCGTAATCTTTCCAGTTATTCGCAAGCCACATATCAGTATCGGAAGATTATTTCTCTTCCTCCTCATAAGCTTCGTCAAGAGCTTCAGCTTCTTCCATGATGCGCTCGAATTCAGCAACGACTTTGTCGTAAACTTCATCGCTGTCGATGTCAAGGAACTCAAACTCGTCCTCGCTCAGCTCATGGTAAGCATAAAGGAATACTTCGTCGTTGGTCTCGTCTGTCGGAACAAGCGCTACATAGTCGCTTCCTTCAACGTCGAAGATAAATAAAGGCTCGCACTCGATGGTCTCGCCGTCATCAAACTCAAGATTGATGATGATAGGTTCCTCATCGTGCTCGCAACCGCAACCGCATCCGCACTCATGATCATGTGCCATAGATATATCCTCCTAAAATGAATATCAAAATTGTTACATCGGAAAAAAGCCCGATACATTTTTATATTATCATTAAAACGTTATTCTTACAATATAAAGTATCATTTGCGGGGAGTTTGTGTTATCATTGCATACGTGCCTTAAGCAAAGGTAAAAAAGTCACATGGAGCAATAAATGACAGTTGTGGCAACGGCCGTTGCGAAGATCATTCTGGCAATGGCTATCGGATATTTCCTTTATAAGATCAAGATTTTTAACGACGGCATCAACAAGAGCCTGTCGGCGCTTGTTGTGCAGGCAACCTGCCCATGCATGATATTCAACGCTATCGTGTCGATGGAATCTTCGGGAGAGGAGGCAGCAAATGTCGGCCGCCTCATGATCGTCGGTCTCGGCGTTTATGTTCTGCTGTTCATTATAGCGGTCATCGCCACCTGGCTGCTTAAGCCCGGACACGATCTTAAGACCATTTACTGGAATCTGATGATATTCGGTAACGCCGGCTTCTTAGGCTTCCCGATCGCTCAGTCGCTTTACGGGAAGACCGGTATTTTCTACATGGCACTCCTGAATATCCATTTCAATCTGCTGTGCTACACGGCGGGATATATCTGGTCCAATTCCGGCTCACAGGGTGCCGGCGGCATCAATATCAAGAAGATCATAAATCCGTGTTCCATAAGCGCGATTCTGGCGCTGATCCTGTTCCTGCTCAAGGTGAAGCTCCCTGAGATAGTTATGACACCGATCAGCTTTATCGGTCAGATAACATCACCTCTGGCAATGATAACGGTCGGCTCAATGGCTGCGGCACTTCCGCTTAAGGAGGTGTTCGGCAACTGGCGTTTCTATGTCATGCTTATGGTGAAGATGGCGGTTGCCCCGCTTGCGGCATTTTTCCTGATGAAACTGATATTCGGACTCGATGTAATGGCAGCGATCATTGTTATTTACACCGGACTTCCGGCAGCAGCGGCAATAAGCATGATGGCTCCGGCCGGCAGCAAGGCAGGCAAAACAGCAGCCGGCTGTACCGCGTTTATGAATATCTGCTGCGTTATTACGATAGCCGTGCAGTATATGTTATTAGGTAAGTTTATATGAGCGTTGTAATTGCGATGGTGAAGATATTCGTAGCAATGGCGCTCGGATTCTTCCTGTACAAAAAGAAAATACTGAACGATGAGGCAAACGAGAGACTATCCAAGCTGGTTCTTTTTGTGACGGGCAATGTTACGACGCTCGTTGCGGTACTTTCCACGGACATCAGCGAGAAGCAGAATGTATTCAAGCTCCTGATCATCGGGTGCTGCTGTTATGCTGTCCTTATTCCGCTGGGATTTATAATCACCAAGCTGTTCAGGTTCGGACGCGGACAGAAGTCTGACGGCGTATATCAGGCAATGCTGATATTCGGCAACACAGGTTTTTTGGGGATTCCTCTCGGCGAGGCACTTTACGGACAGATCGGCATCTTCTACATGGCGATCCTGAACGCAATTTTGGGCATTTTCTTCTTCTCATATGGAATGTTCATTATTACAAAGGGAAGCGGCAGCACATACAGATTCACCATGAAGTCATTTATCAATCCGGGACTGATAACCGTTATCGTTTCATTTGTGCTGTATTTCCTGAATGTTCGTTTTCCGGATATCGTCATGCTCCCTCTGGAGTTCATTCATCAACTGACTTCGCCTCTTGCTATGGTGGTGCTTGGAAGTATGATCGGCGCATATTCATTTAAGAGGATCTTCAGCAAATGGCAGTGCTACGTGATCTCTGCGATCAAACTGCTTGTAATACCGCTTGCGACGTTTTTCATTCTTAAGGCTACGATTGGCACGGGACTTATCACTTCCTGCATTACGATAATGGCCGGAATGCCGACGGCGGTGATCGTAAGCATGATGAGCCTGACGTATGGTTCAGACTATGAGACCGCGTCACTCGGAACGGGAATGATGAATATTTTCTGTGTTGTGACCATCCCGATACTGTATTTCATAATCAACGGGCTTTCGTAAAAACGCCTTAAATACAACATCCGGAGCAATGAAACCACCATATCTTGTGGTGCGAAATAAACTTAAAAAATTCTTTAAAAAAGTTCTTGCATTTCCAAAACCCATGTAGTATATTAGCAGAGCTGTGACATGATAGCTGTGAAGCGTGAGGTTGCTGCGAGCAGTAATGTGAAGCAGGTTTTCCGTGGAGCGAATGTCAAGTTGTAAAACTGGCGACAAGTCACTGTATACCATCAACAGTCCGCCATTTGAGGCGGAAACGACGTGAGAGAAGCCTCGTCGACTCGGGATCGGCCGTTACCGGTAGGCCGATTTTTTAAGGAGATGAGCGCGACACACACGGGAGAGTGTACAGTCACCACTTGAGCGTACAGGCAATTACCAAAGTACAATTAGGAGGCGACTTTTTTTATGGCAAATCAGGTAATGCGAATCACCCTCAAGGCTTACGATCACAAACTTATTGATCAGTCAGCTGCGAAAATTATCGAAACAGTTAAGAAGAACGGTTCCCAGGTTAGCGGACCGGTCCCACTTCCTACTAAAAGGGAAGTTATTACTATTTTAAGAGCTACTCATAAGTATAAGGATTCCCGTGAGCAGTTCGAACAGAGGACTCATAAGAGACTCATCGACGTAATCGCGCCTAACCAGAAGACAATGGAAGCTTTACAGAAGCTTGATATGCCGGCTGGCGTTTACGTTAACTTAAAGATGAAAGAGCAGTAAATTTCTAGAATGAATGCTCAAGGGGCTATCCGGTAAATGGCAACGAAGCATTCCGCTGTAGGAACGAAACCGAAAGATTAGAAATAGTAACTGTTCTAGTATGAACGCGAGAGCGTTCCGCTGTAGGAGGAAAAATTTATGAAGAAAGCGATTTTAGCAACCAAAATCGGTATGACTCAGATCTTCAACGAAGACGGAGTTCTCACACCGGTAACAGTTCTTCAGGCAGGCCCATGCGTAGTTACGCAGGTCAAGACCATGGAGAAAGACGGCTATGAAGCCGTTCAGGTTGGTTTTGTTGACAAGAGAGAAACTCTCGTTAACAAGCCGGACAGAGGCAAATTTGACAAGGCTGACATCCCTTACAAGAGATTCGTAAGAGAGCTCAAGCTGGACAATGCATCTGAGTACAATGTAAAAGACGAAATCAAGGCAGATCTTTTTGAGGTTGGCGACAAGATCGACGTCAGCGGAATTTCAAAAGGTAAGGGCTACCAGGGCGCGATCAAGAGATTTGGTCAGTCCAGAGGACCGATGAAGCATGGTTCCAAGTATCATCGTCATGCTGGTTCAAACGGTTCTTCATCAGACCCAAGCAGAGTTTTCAAAGGAAAGCACATGCCTGGACAGATGGGTGCCAAGAGAGTTACCATCCAGAACCTTGAAGTAGTAAGAGTTGATGCCGAAGATAACCTTATCTTGGTTAAGGGCGCTGTACCGGGACCAAAGAAGGCACTTGTAGAAGTTCGCAGTGCTGTTAAGGCTGAAGGCAGATAGGATTTGGAAAGGAGGAAATTCAGATGTCAAAAGTATCTGTTTACAATATGGAAGGCGCTGTAGTAGGCGAAGTTGAGTTGAACGCTTCCATCTTCGATATTGAAGTAAATGAGAATCTCGTTCATCAGGCAGTTGTTGCACAGCTCGCCAACAAGCGTCAGGGCACACAGAGTGCTAAGACCCGTGCTGAAGTTTCCGGTGGCGGTATCAAGCCTTGGAGACAGAAGGGAACCGGCCGTGCTCGTCAGGGATCCATCAGAGCACCGCAGTGGACAGGCGGCGGCGTAGTATTCGCTCCGAAGCCACGTGATTATGAAATCAGACTGAACAAGAAAGAGAAGAGGGCTGCCCTTAAGAGCGCACTTGCTTCAAGAGTTCAGGAAGAGAAGTTCTTCGTTATCGATGACATCAAATGCGAAGAGATCAAGACCAAGACAATGGTTAATCTCCTTAACAAGCTCGATGTTAAGAAGGCAATGATCATTCTCAAGGACAACGACAAGAATGTCATCCTGTCAAGCAGGAACATTCCGGAAGTAATTACAGCTCAGACCAATACGATCAATGTATTTGATATTCTCAAGTACGACAACATCGTTATTGACAAGGCTGCATTAGCAACTATTGAGGAGGTATATGCATAATGGCTGACGTTAAATATTATGATGTAATCCTTAAACCGGTTATCTCCGAGAAGAGCATGAATGCAATGGCTGACAAGAAGTACACTTTCTTAGTTCATCCGGATGCAACCAAGTCTCAGGTTAAAGAAGCTGTTGAGAAGATGTTCGAGGGAACCAAGGTTGAGAGCGTTAACACCCTTAACCGTCATCCTAAGATCCGCCGCCGCGGCCGCGCCGTTGGCAAGACAGCAGAGTCCAAGAAAGCTATCGTACAGCTTACAGCTGACAGCAAGGACATCGAGATCTTTGAGGGACTGTAAACCGTCCCACCTATACGCAGACAAGCGTGATAACAAACAAGTATTGAAAGGAGATTAATTATGGGAATTAAGACATTTACCCCATATACACCTTCCAGAAGACAGATGACAGCCCTCGACAAGAAGGAAATCACCAAGAACGAGCCTGAGAAATCACTTTTGGAAGTAACTAAGAAGAAGTCCGGCCGTAACAACCAGGGTAAGATCACCGTTAGACATCAGGGCGGCGGCACCAGGACTCAGTACAGGATCATCGATTTCAAGAGAAATAAAGACGGTATCCCGGCAACAGTAGCAGGTATCGAGTATGATCCTAACAGAACAGCTAACATCGCTCTGCTGAAGTACGCAGACGGCGAGAAAGCATACATCCTTGCTCCTCAGGGACTTACAGATGGCATGACCGTTATGAACGGACCTAAGGCCGAAGTAAGAGTAGGCAACTGCCTTCCACTTGAGAACATCCCGATTGGTACCGAAGTTCACAACGTTGAGCTTTACCCGGGCAAGGGCGGCCAGTTAGTTCGTGCAGCAGGTCTTGCGGCACAGCTCATGGCTAAAGAAGGCAAGTATGCGACCCTTCGTCTTCCTTCAGGTGAGATGAGAATGGTTCCTATCATTTGCCGCGCAACCATCGGTATCGTAGGCAATGGCGAGCATGACCTTGTTAACATCGGCAAGGCAGGCCGCAAGAGGAACATGGGTATCAGACCTACAGTACGTGGTTCCGTAATGAACCCGAACGACCATCCTCATGGTGGTGGCGAAGGCAAGGCTCCTATCGGACGTCCGGGTCCTTCAACTCCTTGGGGCAAGCCGGCACTCGGCCTGAAGACCAGGAAGAAGAACAAGCAGTCTAACAAACTCATCATCCGCCGTCGTGACGGACGCAACATGAAGTAAGGAGGGTACCATGGCTAGATCACTTAAAAAAGGTCCTTTTATAGACGAGAGTTTGCTTAAGAAAGTTGAAGCAATGAACGCAGCAGGCGACAAGTCAGTCGTTAAGACATGGTCCCGCCGCTCCACGATCTTCCCGATCATGGTAGGCATGACGATCGCAGTTCATGATGGTAGAAGACACGTTCCTGTATACGTAACCGAAGATATGGTTGGTCACAAGCTCGGAGAGTTCGTTGTAACCAGAACATACAGAGGCCACGGCAAGGACGAGAAAAAGTCAAGGTAAGCGCATTTGAAAGGAGGTTTTGATCCATGGCAAAAGGACATAGATCACAAATAAAGAGAGAAAGAAACGCAAACAAGGATACAAGGCCGTCTGCTAAACTTTCACTTGCCAGAATTTCCGTTCAGAAAGCTTGCTACATTCTGGATGCAATCCGAGGCAAAGATGTTAATACAGCAATCGGTATTCTTGCATACAATCCTAGATACGGAGCTTCCATTATTAAGAAGTTACTTGAGTCAGCAATCGCTAATGCTCAGAACAACAATGGAATGAATCCAAATGACCTTTACGTAGCCGAGTGCTATGCAAACAAGGGTCCGACACTGAAACGCGTTCACCCAAGATCACAGGGAAGAGCTTACAGGATCGAGCATCGCTTAAGCAATATCACCATTGTGCTGGATGAGAGATAGGAGGGGAAAATGGGACAGAAAGTTAATCCTCATGGTTTAAGAGTTGGAGTTATCAGCGGCTGGGATTCAATGTGGTATGCAGAAGGAACTGATTTCGCAGACAACATCGTAGAAGACAACCAGATCCGTAAATTCCTTAAGAAGAAATTATACAATGCCGGAATCTCCAAGATCGAAATCGAAAGAGCATCCGACAAGAGACTTAAAGTTAAGGTTCACGCTGCTAAGCCGGGCGTTATCATCGGCAAGGGCGGAGCTGAGATCGAAAAGCTCAAAGCTGAAGTTGAGAAGCTCGTTGGCAAGGAAGTTGCTCTTGACGTAGCAGAGATCAAGCGTACCGACAAGGACGCACAGCTTGTAGCAGAGAACATCGCTCAGCAGCTTGAGAACCGTGTATCCTTCAGAAGAGCTATGAAGTCAGCTATGACCCGTTCAATGAAGGCCGGCGTTCTCGGAATCAAGACAAGCGCATCAGGAAGACTGGGCGGAGCAGATATGGCTCGTACAGAGTTCTACAGTGAGGGAACTATTCCTCTTCAGACACTTCGTGCCGATATCGACTATGGATTTGCAGAAGCAGACACTACCTATGGTAAAGTAGGCATCAAAGTCTGGATTTACAAAGGTGAAGTGCTTCCTGTAAAAGAACACAAGGAAGGGAGCGATAAATAATCATGTTAATGCCAAAAAGATCTAAACATCGTAAACAGTTCCGCGGTTCTATGAAGGGCAAGGCACAGACCGGAAACAAGGTCACCTACGGAGATTTCGGTATTGTCGCAATGGAACCGGGATGGATCACATCCAACCAGATTGAAGCAGCCCGTGTTGCTATGACAAGACATGCAAAACGTGGCGGACGCGTATGGATAAAGATTTTCCCGGACAAGCCGGTTACAGCAAAGCCTGCTGAGACTCGTATGGGTTCAGGAAAAGGTGCTCTCGAGTACTGGGTAGCAGTAGTTAAGCCGGGCAGAGTAATGTTCGAGATCGCAGGTATTCCTGAAGATGTAGCAAGAGAAGCTCTGCGTCTTGCAACACACAAACTGCCGATCAAGTGCAAGATAGTTGCCAAGGCAGATCAAGAAGGCGGTGATTCAAGTGAAAACTAATAAATATTTAGAGAATTTACAGACAAAAACCGTTGCTGAGCTTAACGAAGAGCTGGTAGCAGCCAAGAAGGAACTCTTCAATCTGAGATTCCAGAACGCAACAAACCAACTTGAAAATACCGGCAGGATCAAAGAAGTTAGAAGAAACATCGCAAGGATCCAGACGGTCATCACACAGAAGACCAAGGTCGCTGAGTAATTAGGAAGGAGGAATTGTTGTGGAAGAAAGAAATTTGAGAAAAGTTCGTACCGGTAAGGTAGTAAGCGATAAGATGGACAAGACCATCGTTGTAGCAGTTGTCGACAACGTAAAACATCCTCTTTACAAGAAGATCGTTAAGAGAACCTACAAGCTTAAGGCTCATGATGAGAATAACGAATGCGGTATCGGCGATACAGTAAGAGTTATGGAAACAAGACCTCAGTCCAAGGACAAGAGATGGCGCCTCGTAGAGATTATCGAGAAGGCTAAGTAATTAGTAGAAAGGAGAGAATTATTATGATTCAACAGGAAAGCAGATTAAGAGTTGCTGATAACACCGGCGCTAAAGAAGTCCTTTGCATAAGAGTTCTTGGTGGTTCTACTAGAAAGTATGCCAACATCGGTGACATCTTCGTAGCCACAGTCAAGGATGCAACCCCGGGTGGTGTTGTTAAGAAGGGCGACGTAGTTAAATGTGTAGTAGTACGCAGCGTAAAGGGTGCTCGTCGTAAAGACGGTTCTTACATCAGATTTGATGAGAACGCAGCAGTTATCATCAAGGATGACAAGACCCCGGTCGGTACTCGTATCTTTGGACCGGTAGCCAGGGAGCTCAGAGAGAAACAGTTCATGAAGATTGTTTCCTTAGCACCTGAAGTACTGTAAGGAGGGCGCAAATGGCAACATTAAAGATTAAGAAGGGCGATACAGTACGTGTTATCGCCGGTGCAGAAAAAGGCAAAGAAGGTAAGGTCCTCGCAGTAGACGCTAAGGCCGGCAAGGTTATCGTTGAGAATGTTAACATGATCAAGAAACATCTTAAGCCGGGCCGCGTAACTCAGGAAGGCGGAATCGTTTCCCAGGAAGGCCCTATCGATATTTCAAACGTAATGTATGTTCATAAGGGACAGACTACCAGAATCGGCTTCACTTTTGATGAGAATGGCAAGAAAGTCCGCTATGCAAAATCAGCAAATGAAGCAATCGATTAATTCAGGGAAGGAGGTCCAAGAAGTTGAATAGACTTAAAGAAATATACAATTCTGAAATAGTTCCGGCCATGATCAAGAAGTTCGAATACAAGAACATCATGGAAGTACCAAAGATCGACAAGATCGTTATCAACATGGGCGTTGGCGATGCTAAGGAGAATCCAAAGGCTCTCGAGAACGCGATCAACGATATGCAGATCATCACAGGTCAGAAGGCCGTAACCACCAAGGCTAAGAAATCAGTTGCTAACTTCAAGGTTCGTGAAGGCATGCAGATCGGCTGCAAGACAACCTTAAGAGGCGACAAGATGTACAATTTCCTCGACAGACTCATCAACCTGGCACTGCCACGTGTACGTGACTTCAGAGGCGTTAATGCAAATGCATTTGACGGAAGAGGTAACTACGCACTTGGAATCAAGGAACAGTTGATTTTCCCGGAGATCGAGTATGACAAGATCGACAAGACCAGAGGCATGGATGTAATCGTAGTAACTACAGCCAAGACCGATGAAGAAGCCCGCGAATTACTGAAACTGTTCAATATGCCGTTTGAGAAATAAGGAGGATTACGATGGCTAAAACATCAATGAAAGTTAAACAGCAGCGTACGGCTAAGTTCTCAACACAGGAATACAACAGATGCAGAATCTGCGGTCGTCCACATGCGTACCTGCGCAAATATGGTATTTGCAGAATTTGCTTCCGCGAACTGGCATACAAGGGCCAGATCCCAGGAGTAAAGAAAGCAAGCTGGTAATTATTTAGAAGGAGGAATTAAAAATGACAATGAGTGATCCTATCGCTGATATGCTTACAAGAATTCGTAATGCAAATACAGCTAAGCACGACACCGTGGACGTTCCATCATCTAAAATCAAGCTTGCTATCGCAAAGATCTTGTTAGATGAAGGATACATTGCCGCTTACAGCGTTGAGAAGGATGAGAGGGGATTCGATTCTATCCACATCACCTTAAAGTACGGCAAGGACAAGAACGAGAAGGTTATCACCGGTATCAAGAGAATCTCCAAGCCGGGCCTGCGTGTATACGCTAACAAGGAAGACCTTCCACAGGTTCTTGGCGGAATGGGTATCGCTATCATCTCCACTAACAATGGAGTTATCACTGACAAAGAAGCAAGAAAACTGAACGTGGGCGGCGAAGTCCTGGCGTTCGTTTGGTAAGAAAGAAGGAGGAAACGGCATGTCACGTGTAGGAAAAATGCCTATCGCTATACCTGCAGGAGTTACTGTTGATATAGCAGAAAATAACAAAGTGACTGTGAAGGGACCTAAGGGAGAACTCACAAGAACTCTTCCGAAAGAGATGTCCATTAAGTTAGAAGGTGCTGAACTTGTAGTTGAAAGACCTAACGACTTAAAGAGAAACAAGGCCTTTCATGGACTTACAAGAGCCTTGCTCAACAACATGGTAGTAGGAGTTAACGAAGGATTCCAGAAGACACTCCTTATCTCAGGTGTTGGTTACAAAGCAGCAATGCAGAATGGTAAGCTGGTTCTTAACCTTGGATATTCACATCCTATCGAGGTTGAGGCACCTGAAGGAATTACTATTGAAGTTCCTGAGGCAACTAAGATTATCGTTAAAGGAATCGACAAAGAGAAGGTTGGACAGCTTTCAGCCGAGATCAGAGGATTCAGAGGACCTGAGCCATACAAGGGCAAGGGTATCAGATACGATAACGAAGTTATCAGACGTAAAGTCGGCAAGACAGGTAAGTAAAGGAGCGTGAGAAAGAATGATAAGTAAGAAATCCAGAACAGAAGTTCGCGAAAAGAAACATCTCAAATTACGTAATCGCTTCTCAGGTACCGCTGAAAGACCACGTCTTGCAGTTTACAGAAGCAATAAGCACATCTATGCTCAGATCATCGATGATGACGCTCAGAAGACACTCGTAGCAGCATCAACCGTTCAGAAGGACGTTGCAGCTCAGCTCGAGAACACAGATGACGTTGCTGCAGCAGCATATGTTGGCAAAGTTATCGCTGAGAAAGCATTGGCAGCAGGCATAACCGAAGTTGTATTTGACAGAGGCGGTTATGTATACCACGGCAAAGTTCAGGCGCTTGCAGATGCAGCCAGAGAAGCCGGATTAGTATTCTAGGAGGAGGTAAGCTATGGCAGACAGAAATGCAGAACGCAATGAAGTTCAGGCACCTGAGTTTGAAGAAAAGGTCGTAACTATCAAGCGTGTAGTAAAAGTTGTAAAAGGCGGACGTAACTCCAGATTCTCAGCTTTGGTTGTAGTCGGAAACGGCAAGGGACGTGTAGGCGTCGGCATCGGCAAATCAGTTGAAATCCCTGAAGCTATCCGCAAGGGCAAAGAAGACGCTATGAAGAACCTCGTAACCGTTCCTATGGACGCAACCGAGAGCATTCCTCATGACATCATCGGACACTTCGGAGGAGCTGAAGTTCTTCTGAAGAGAGCTCCTGAAGGTACTGGCGTTATCGCCGGCGGCCCGGCACGTAACGTACTTGAGCTTGCAGGCATCAAGAACATCCGTACTAAGTCACTTGGTTCCAACAACAAGAAGAACGTAGTTCTTGCAACCCTTGAAGGACTCAAGCTGCTTAAGACACCTGAAGAAGTAGCACGTCTTCGCGGCAAGACCGTTGAAGAAATCATTGGTTAATAGGAGGAAAAGAACAATGGCAGATAAAATGATCAAAGTTACTTTAGTAAAGTCTCCTATCGGTGCTATTCCAAAGCAGAAAGCAACAGTTGAAGCACTTGGTCTTCACAAACTTCATCAGACCAACACATTGCCTGACAATGAGGCAGTTAGAGGAATGATCTGGCACGTAAGACATCTGGTTCAGGTTGAGGAAGCTTAATAGGAGGGTTAAAGAATGAATTTATCTAATTTATCACCTGCAGAAGGTTCCAAACAGAGCAACAACTTCCGTAGAGGCCGTGGCCACGGTTCAGGAAACGGAAAGACAGCAGGTAAGGGCCACAAAGGACAGAAGGCACGTTCAGGCCGTCCAAGGATCGGTTTTGAAGGTGGTCAGATGCCTTTATACAGAAGACTCCCTAAGAGAGGCTTCACATGCATTAACACTAAAGACATCGTAGCTATCAATGTAGGCGACATTAACGGCAGATTCGAAGACGGTGCCGAGATCACAATTGAAAGCCTTATGGAAGTAGGACTTATCAAGAATCCTCTTGACGGCGTTAAGGTACTTGGCAATGGCGAAGTTACCAAGAAGTTCACTGTTAAAGTTACAGCATTCAGCGAGGGTGCAAAGGCCAAGATCGAAGCAGCCGGAGGCACTTGCGAGGTAGAATAATATGTTCAAAACGATAATTGATGCATTCAGAATTAAAGAAATCCGTAAAAGGTTGCTTTATACGATTGTTATGCTGATTATTGTCAGAATAGGTTGTCAGATCCCGCTCCCGGGAACCGATGCTAATGTAATCAAGCAGGTTCTCGGAGGACTGGCTGAAGGAGGCTTCGGCTTCTTTGATGCTTTGACAGGATCATCATTCAGCAGCATGTCAATATTTGCACTGAATATCTCTGTATACATTACAGCGTCCATTATCATGCAGCTCCTTACCATCGCATTCCCTAAACTGGAAGAGATGCAGAAGGAAGGCGAGACCGGACGTCAGAAGATAGCAAATATTACCCGTTACATGACAGTTGTTCTTGCTCTTATCGAGAGCACGGCAATGTGTGTAGGCTTTGGTAACCAGGGCGTTTTCGGTAACATTACCGGATCAAAATACACCTGGACCATCATCTGCGGAATTCTCGTTCTTACAGCCGGTGCTTCACTGGTTATGTGGATGGGCGAGCAGATCACAGAGAAGGGTATCGGAAACGGTATTTCAATGGTACTTCTCATTAACATCGTTTCAACGATGCCGAATGACTTCTCAAGCCTGTACCAGCAGTTCGTAAAGGGCGCAAAGAACATTGGTATGGCAGTTCTTTCAGCTGTTATCATCGTTGTTCTTGTAATTGCTGTTATCGTATTTATCGTCTACCTTAACGGCGGCGAAAGAAGAATCAATGTTCAGTATTCAAGGAAGATGGCCGGCAACGGCAAGCAGTATGGCGGAAGCGCTTCACATATTCCGCTGAAGGTCAACACCGCAGGTGTTATCCCGATCATCTTTGCTGCTTCCTTGTATCAGTTCCCGACAGTTATTGCATCATTTGCCAATAACGGATCGGCCGAGTGGACAAGATATTTTATTTCAAGTTATTGGTTCAAGCCTGGCGCATTCAAGTACACCTGCGGAATCTTGCTTTACCTGGTATTGATCATATTCTTTGCATATTTCTATACACAGATCACGTTCAATCCGGCAGAGGTTGCCAACAACATCAAGAAGCAGGGCGGATTTGTTCCGGGAATCAGACCCGGTAAGCCGACTGAGGAATATTTCCAGACAGTCCTCAAATACCTGGTATTTATCGGAGCAGTCGGACTGATCATCGTATGTATCATTCCGATGATCGTATCCGGAGTATTCAATGCTCAGCTCTCATTCGCGGGAACGTCTATCATAATCGTGGTAAGCGTAATCCTTGAGACCGCACAGCAGATCGAATCAATGATGCTGGTAAGGAATTATTCAGGATTCCTTGCAAAGTAAGAGGATAAAAAAATGAAAATCATCATGTTAGGTGTCCCGGGCGCCGGCAAAGGTACCCAGGCCAAGAAGATAGCTGAACAATATTCGATACCGCATATTTCAACAGGCGATATCTTCAGAGCTAACATTAAAGCGGAAACAGAGCTTGGCAGGAAGGCAAAGACCTTCATGGATGCCGGGCTTCTGGTTCCGGATGAGCTTGTCATTAACCTGGTTGTGGACAGACTTACCTGGGAAGATGCCGCAAACGGCTTCGTTCTCGATGGTTTCCCACGTACCATCCCGCAGGCCGAGGCGCTCAGCAAAGCACTCGAAGCTAAGGGAACAAAGATCGATCACACGATCGACATTGAGGTTCCTGACGAGAAGATCATTGAAAGAATGGCCGGTAGACGAGCATGTCTATCATGCGGAGCTACTTACCACATAGTTACTGTTCCGCCTAAGAAGGAAGGAATCTGCGATATCTGCGGAGGAGAGCTGATCTTAAGGGACGACGACAAGGCAGAGACGGTACAGACGAGACTGGATGTATATCACAAGAATACACAGCCGCTCATCGACTACTACAAAGCCGAAGGTTCGTTAAGGGACATTGACGGAACGGTTTCACCCGAAGAAGTATTTGATGAAATCGTTAAAGTTTTAGGAGCATAACTTATGTCCGGCGTAACGATTAAGTCCAAAAGAGAGATCGAGTTGATGCGGGAAGCTGGAAAGCTTTTAGCGGAAGTTCATCTGAAGCTTGGCGAGCAGATAGCTCCCGGAATCTCAACATTGGACATTGACAAATTAGGTGAGGAATATATAAGAAAGACCGGATCTATTCCTTCTTTCCTGGGATATGAAGGATACCCTGCATCGGTGTGTGTATCCATTAATGATGAGGTAGTGCACGGCATCCCGAAGAAAGACAGGATAATCAGGGAAGGTGACATAGTCAGTCTTGACATAGGACTCATCCACCGGGGATATCAATCCGACGCAGCCAGGACCCACGCTGTAGGAAAGATATCAGAAGAAGCGGCAGCACTGATAAAGGTAACTGAGGAAAGCTTCTTCGAAGGCATAAAGTATGCGACAGCCGGAGGTCACTTGTACGACATATCCGCAGCCATCGGTAACTACTGCATGGACAGAGGATACGGAGTTGTGACAGATCTGGTAGGCCATGGAATTGGCCGGGAAATGCATGAAGAACCGCAAATTCCAAATTTTCCGCAAAAAAGAAAAGGAATCAGACTTTGTGCGGGAATGACACTTGCCATCGAGCCGATGATCAATATCGGCAGAGGAGATGTAGTTTTCGGAGATGACGGATGGAGATGTACCACACAGGATGGCTCGCTCTCAGCTCATTACGAAAACACGATCCTGATAACAGATGGCGCGCCGGAGATCTTATCATTATAAAAGGAGGCATGGATGTCCAAAGCAGATGTAATTGAACTCGAAGGCAAAGTTGTAGAAAAATTACCGAATGCAATGTTTCAGGTTGAACTTGAAAATGGTCATGTGGTACTGGCTCACATAAGCGGCAAACTCCGCATGAACTACATCAAAATCCTTCCGGGTGATAAGGTAACGTTGGAAATGTCCCCATATGACCTTACAAAGGGAAGGATCATCTGGAGAGACAAATAAAAATTCCCTTGCACAAGTAGATAGCCTGTGTTATCATAGGCGTTGCGCGATTTTTGAAAGGAGCATTTTAAAATGAAGGTTAGAGCATCAGTAAAACCTATTTGCGAAAAGTGTAAAGTAATTAAGAGAAAAGGTAAAATCAGAATCATTTGTGAGAACCCAAAGCATAAGCAGGTTCAGGGTTAATAACCCATACTATATATGGAGGTAATATAAATGGCTCGTATTTCCGGTGTTGATTTACCAAAAGACAAACGTATCGAGATTGGATTAACTTACATTTATGGTATCGGCAGAACAACAGCAAGCAAGATTGTTGCTGAAGCCGGTGTTAATCCGGACACCAGAGTTAAGGATCTTACTGACGAAGAAGTAAGACAGCTTAGCGCTGTTGTTGAGGAAAAGTGCGTTGTTGAAGGTGAACTCCGTAGAGAAGTTGCAATGAATATCAAGCGACTTCAGGAGATTGGATGCTACAGAGGTATCCGTCATCGTAAGGGCCTGCCTGTTCGTGGTCAGAATACCAAGAATAATGCCAGAACACGCAAGGGACCTAAGAGAACAGTAGCAAATAAGAAGAAGTAATTAGAAACAATTAGAAAGTACCCGTATATAGTAATATTTTTGATGAATCATTAAATTATACGAAACGGGGACCCATAAGGGAGGTTAGTTTAGAAAATGGCAGCAAAGAAAGTTACAAAAAAAGTAACCAAAAAGCGCGTTAAGAAAAACGTTGAACGGGGACAGGCCCACATTCAGTCATCTTTCAATAACACCATCGTTACATTGACAGACACTGAGGGAAATGCTCTTTCATGGGCAAGTGCAGGCGGTCTTGGGTTTAGAGGTTCAAGGAAATCTACACCTTATGCAGCTCAGATGGCAGCTGAAACTGCTACAAAGGCAGCTTTAGTACACGGACTTAAATACGTTGATGTTTATGTCAAAGGCCCTGGCTCAGGTAGAGAGGCAGCTATTCGCGCACTTCAGGCTAATGGCCTTCAGGTAACAAGTATCAGCGACGTGACACCGGTACCGCATAACGGATGCCGTCCGCCGAAACGTAGAAGAGTCTGATTAGGAGGTGCGAAAAAATGGCAGTTAATAGAGAACCCGTTCTTAAACGTTGCAGATCACTTGGATTAGATCCAATTTATTTAGGAATAGACAAAAAGTCCAACCGTGGCGCCGCTAACGGCCGCCGCCCTGGCAAGAAGAGTGAGTATGCTCTTCAGTTGAGAGAAAAGCAGAAGGCCAAGTTCATCTATGGCGTTCTTGAGAAGCCTTTCCACAACTATTATCTTAAAGCTAAGCAGATGAAGGGCCAGACAGGTGAAAACCTTATGATCCTTCTTGAGAGAAGACTTGACAATATCGTTTTCCGTGCAGGATTTGCAAGGACCCGTGCAGAGGCTCGTCAGATCGTTGACCACAAGCAGCTGCTCGTTAACGGCAAGTGCATCAATATCCCTTCATACCTTATCAAGGCTGGAGACGTTATTGAAGTTAAGGAAGGTTGCGCAAGCTCACCTAGATACGCAGCTATCCGTGAAGTTACCGAGGGAAGACTTGTTCCTGGATGGCTTTCAGCAGACCTTGAGAACCTTAAGGTTACTGTAAACGAATTACCGAAGAGATCAGACATCGACATCCCTGTTGATGAGATGCTTATCGTCGAGTTGTATTCTAAGTAAAAGCCACTTATTGAGGCTATTTGGAAAGATAAGGAGGGCCCATGTTCGAATTTGAAAAACCTAATATTGAGGTTGTTGAAATTTCAGATGATCACAAGTATGGCAAGTTCACACTGGAACCGCTTGAGCGCGGATACGGTATCACACTTGGAAACTCTTTAAGAAGAATAATGCTCTCTTCTTTGCCTGGCAGCGCAGTAAGCCAGATAAAGATCTCAGGAGTATTACATGAGTTCGCAACGATTCCGGGCGTTAAAGAAGACGTTACCGAGATCGTAATGAACATTAAAGACCTTGTAATCAAGAATAGCAGCACCTCAGATGAGCCTAAGACCGCTTATATCGATTTTTCCGGAGAAGGCCAGGTTCACGCAAGTGATATTCAGGCTGATCAGGACATCGAGATCATGAACCCTGATCTGGTTATCGCAACACTTGACGGTGGCCAGGACAGCAAGCTTTACATGGAACTGACCATTACCAAGGGCAGAGGCTATGTAAGCGCTGACAGGAATGCTACCGGCAATGAGTCCGTTGGCACGATCCCAATCGATGCGATCTACACACCTGTAGAGCGTGTTAATATCCAGACTGAGAATACACGTGTTGGTCAGATCACTGACTACGACAAGCTTACCGTTGAAGTATTTACCAACGGATCTCTCGCTCCGGATGAGGCTATCAGCCTTGCAGCTAAGGTACTCAGCGAGCATCTGAACCTGTTCATCAACCTTTCTGAGAATGCCAAGACCGCTGAAGTCATGGTAGTTAAGGAAGACGATGACAAGGAGAAGGTTCTTGAGCTGAGCATCGATGAACTTGAACTTTCAGTTCGTTCATATAACTGCTTGAAGAGAGCCAACATTAACACCGTAGAAGAATTAATTAGCAAGACCCCTGAAGAAATGATGAAGGTTCGTAACCTTGGACGTAAGTCTCTGGACGAAGTATTCGCAAAACTCAAGGAGTTGGGACTTGAGCTTAAGAGCTCAAATGAAGAATAATTTTTAGGAGGTATTGGCCATGGCCGGATACAGAAAACTGTCAAGGACTTCTGCACAGAGAAAGGCGTTACTCCGCAACCAGGTTACCGCTTTATTATATAACGGAAAGATCGTTACAACCGAATCAAAGGCAAAAGAGATCCGCAGGATCGCTGAGCATCTTATCACTCTCGCAGTAAACGAGAAGGATAATTTCGAAGAGGTTACCGTTCAGGCTAAGGTTGCCCGCAAGGACAAAGACGGCAAACGTGTAAAGGAAGTAGTAGACGGCAAGAAAGTTACTGTATTTGATACAGTTGAGAAGAAGATCAAGAAGGATTCCCCATCCCGTCTTCATGCCAGAAGAGAAATGCTTAAGGTCCTTTATCCTGTAAAGGAAGTTCCTGAGACAGCTGCAGGCAAGAAGAGAAATACCAAGGAAGCTGACCTCGTTGCTAAGTTATTTGACGAGATCGCTCCGAAGTGCATCAACCGCAATGGTGGCAAGGGTGGTTACACTAGAATCGTTAAGATCGGCCAGCGCAAGGGTGACGGCGCAATGGAAGTTCTCATCGAGATCATCTAATCTACGATTTGATTAAAAGCGAAACGCTGCATGTGAAAGCATGCAGCGTTTTTTGCATTTTCAAGAGGTAGCGGGAAGGACAAAAGATGTGTATAATAAACTTGGTTTAATGTTTCCACACAAAAGGAGAATGCCATGAAGAAAATATTTGCAGCGCTTGCTCTTGGACTGAGCCTGGTACTGATGCTGACAGCATGTGAGATCAATATAGAACCGGGAAATAAGAATACAGAAGAAGGTAATGTTTACAAGCCGGCGACAATATCTACAGAGTCAAAGGAGACAAAGGAGACAGAGCCTGAAGTTGACAGGTCAGGATGGATCACGGACCTTATTGATGTTTCAGGAACGATTGCGGACGAGTACATACCGGTGAACTATAGCTATAAACTCCCTGTGATCAACTGTGACTCAGAAGATGCAGAGAACTTCAACAGTGAAGTGCGCGAAGCGGTCGAAGTTATCCGGGAGGGCCTTGCAGATAATGACATAGAGTCCATCGGACCGAGTGAGGTAGGATATAATGTTTACTGGACAGGCAATCTGGCGAGTATAGTACTCTATTACCAGATAGGACTTTTCGATCCGCTGGAATATGAAATCTATAATTTCGATTTTGATCTGGGTGTCATGGTCGATGACTATGACCTCATGAATTATACAGATCACACGGAAGATGAACTCTATGAGGTTTTCCAAAAATCAGTTGCGGTCGCTTACGACAATAGTGATGAGAATACAAATGAGTACACCTGCATGTATCAGACCCCGCAGATGCGTGAGTGGACGATAAATATGGCTGCTTACCCCGGATACAACGCTCTGTACCTGGATGACGGCGAGATCTACGGAATCGTGTCGATGGCTTCAAGCGCAGGCAATATGCTGAGAACAGAGAAAGTCAGGATCGACTGGGATCTGATGGAGAATCATCCGGAAGTCGATAACGCGACATATGAAAATGTTGAGGCATACATCGAAGCAGACGGCGTGTACATCCAGTTTTCTGATCCTAAGCCGGGACAGTATATGAACTGCGACCGGTTCCAGATCGACCTGAATTGCGCTTATTACGCAGTCGGTGAATTTACTACATATAAGGAGATACTGATGCCGGCGCTTGGCGGATTTGATACGCCGTATATTTTGCTGCTGACAGATCAGGGAAGAGTTGAATGGATCGATATAACAGGATGCGCTGAGGCAGGATTTTTCTGTATCGGCGGACCGGTTCCGGGAGTTACCGGAGTAAGATCCTTCGAGATAGATACGACCAGTCAGCAGGCAATGTTCAAGGGCCCGACAGTCTATGCGATATGCGACCAGGGCAAAGTTGACCTCTACGACGCAATATCTGATATGCAGCTTTACAGCTCGATGAGCGATCAGATCGAAGGCGACATATTCGATTGGGTCGTTGTAGATTATATGGAAGAAAGTGATTACGACTACCGGATATCGCTTAAACCGAACCATGAGATCACTGTCACTAAGACACATAAGAGCCAGCCGTTCATGGCTGTTTATGAAGGCACATGGAAATATCTGGGCATCTCACGTTCAGGCCTGGTTATCGGATATTCCGTTTACAACAGAGAGTCCGATATGACCCTTGCCGGAGAGTATCATCTTGACTATGAGTGGCCTGGATTTTACGAAGACATACTCTGGGCGGTCCATTACGGTGAAGGTTCCGGACTGCTTGGTTTCGATGAGTATTATGATATCGAACTCATAAAAGAATATAAATGAGCAGTGAGACAGAGATGACAGAAAATAGAATTTATGCAGGAGCCGGACTTGGGCGGATATTTCTTCCTGATGGATATTTCCCGGAGGACGGATTCTACGGCCCGGTACACTGCATTCAGGGCGAAAAAGGCCTGATAAAAGACGACCCGATGGCGAGGATACTCTTGCTTGAAGGCGGAAGACGCATCGCGATAGTTGCACTTGAGATAGCGCAGACACCGGCTGACCTGGTACTTGCAGTCAAGACACTTGTGGGCGAAATCTGCGGCGTGGCGGCGGATGACATCTGGGTGCACACAACGCATCAGTTTGGCTTTATGCACAGGCCTAAGGACGCTGTGAAGTCGGAGATGTTCAACGCCGCAGTGAAAGCTGCCGTTAAGCAGGCAGCTGCCTCAGCAGCCGCATCGTTCCGACCGGCGAAGATGGGCGTAGGCAAGGGCACGTGTGACGTAAGCGCCAACAAGAACATCCTGCCGCCGGAAGGCGTATCAGGAGGACCTTATTATGGACCGGGAAGCGACGGCGAGACCAATAAAGTGCTGACAGTGCTGCGATTTGAAGACGCAGCGGACGGCGAGCCGATCGGATTTTTCTTAAGCTACGGCACCAAGCCGTCGGCGCTTTGTATAACAGGCAAGGATGACGGCAATCGTGAACTGAACAGTGAGGTCACCGGACAGGCCTGCAAATGGATGGAAGAGCACTTCGGTGTTCCGTGCGTATTCTGCATGCCGGGCGCGGGCGACCAGTATCCACGCGAGACCGCGCAGTTTTACGGATTTGGAGGGGACGGCGAGTGGAACCTTATCGACATCGGATTCGACGCCGGCATCAAAATAGTTGACCGCCTGGCAGCCGAGATGGGCGCAGCTGCCATAAGCGTTGCAGACAGCATCTGCTGTGACAAGAGCGAGGCGCAGGCCGCTGTCACCTGGACAGAATTCAAGTACCCCAACAAGGCCGGAGACGGCGAGATAGAAGTGCCGCTTGACGCGATCGCGTTCGGCGATGTCGCATTCTTCGGCTTCAAGCAGGAGATGGACGTCAGGACTGAGCTTGAGATATGGGAAGCATCGCCATATGAGACGACGCTGCTTGTCAGCTTTCTTAACGGAGACGGCAAATACTTGAGCCACGACGCCGCGTACGATTTCAATAACGGCATCGGCACCTGGGAGGCGAACAGGTCACCATTTGCAAGAGGCGCGGCCGAGAAGCTGGTCGAGATCGCAGATGGTCTGCTGAAAGACCTCAAGGCCGGAATTACCCACACCGAGCCGCGCGTCGAGTTGACGGCTGCAAGGACCGGGTCTGCATCAGCAGCTAACAGTGTGATCGATTTTGCAGGGCGCAAATGGATCGTGCTCACCAAACAGACAGGCCGCATGCTGATAATGAGCCGCGAGGTAGTTGCCAAAAGAGCGTTCAACGACACCAATACCGATACATGCTGGGCAGATTGCACACTCAGAAAATGGCTTAACGGAGAGTTCCTTGACGGTTTCACGGACGCTGAGCTTGTAAGGATCGTCGAGGTCAAGAATACCAATCTTTCCAATCCGAAGTACGGGATCAGCGCAGGTGAGGATACAATAGACAAGGTGTTCCCCCTCAGCATCAGCGAGGCAGAAAGCTTCCTGGGCGGCTTTGAAGAGCTCGTGATCGCCAAAGACGATGCGGGCGAGCCGTGCTGGTGGTATTTAAGGACACCGGGCGAGGCGGCCAATGTTGCAGCGACCGTCAACGCCGACGGGCACATCGATTACCACGGCGTTGCCGATAGTGTGGCAGACCAGGCTGGCGGCATCCGTCCGTGCATGTGGGTAAGGATATAATTATGATTAGTTTGAGATTTGATCCCGACAAATTCGAGAAAGGTCAGATCGAATTCAAGGGAGAGACGATAAAGTACTTGATATACCGGAACGTTCCGTACGTATCCAGACCGGAGGCGCCGGACGTGCAGGTGATGAATGTGTACGTTCGCGAGGACCAGGCGGGACGCCATGACATGCCGATCTATTTCTTCCAGAGGACCGGCGGAATGGAAGGCACAGATCCGTTTACGATCGAAGAAGAGGCGGAGCTTGCACGCAAACGCCCGGACTATCAGGTACGCGTTTATGGCAAAGAAGAAGCGGTCCACACCCTCGGCCGTGATGCGATCGAGAGGGAAAGCATCTTCGGGCATGCTCTGAAAGAGGGCTTCGTTGCGGTAGCCCCGGGCATCAGAGGGCGCGATACAGTAGTGGACGGAGTGTTTGTCGGCCGCGGCGAACTGCCGATGAGCATCATAGATATCAAAGCGGTCGTTCGCTATATTCACTATAACGCCGACGTATTTCCGGGCGATCACGAGCGGATCATCGAGGACGGCGCAAGCTCAGGCGGCGGCATGAGCGCACTGCTTGGAGTGAGCGGAAACAGCCCGCTTTACGAGCCGTATCTTGAGGCTGCCGGAGCAGCTCCGGGCCGTGATGACATTTACTGTGCGATCGTCAATTCACCGATAACCGACCTGGCGCACATCGATATAGCCTATGAATGGATGTTCAGCGTGGACAATGTTGAGGGACTTTTCTCGGGCGACAAAGTGAGCTATGCAATGAGCAAAGCCTGCGCGGCCGAGTTCGAAAAATACGTCGACGAGCTGGGACTTAAGGACCCGGAGACCGGCGAGAGGGTCGGATTCGCGGGCGGTGATACGTACACACCGTACTTTATCGGGCAGATAAATAAGTCGGCAACGCGTTTCCTTGGCTCATTAAACGACGGGGAACGCCGCCAGTGGCTCGAAAACCCCGCAAATCATGGCGTTATCACCTGGGATGGTCAATCAGCCGAGATAACCGGTCTGAAGGCGTATATCGGCTGGAATAGCGGCCGTTGGATGAAGTATATCGGCGATTATGACGGATTCACCGACAAGCCATCGCGTGAAAATGAAGCCTTCGGCACGAGGGACGGCGCAGCCAACGGCCACTTCTCACCGATCATGGGCGAAGTAGTCTCCCGCTTTGAAGGATTCGAAGCGACCGGAAAGGAATGGCAGGAAGACGCGCTCAGGCATGCGCGCGGAGAGTATCTGATCAATCCATTCACATTCCTGCGCGGCTTCGAGAAAGGCGACATGGCGCCTGTATGGTATATGCGCTGCGGAGCCCATCACGAGACGACGCTGAACCTCTTTCAGAACCTGACGCTCCTGATCAAGGCGGATGAGCGCGTAAAAGCGGTCGATGCGAGATACTCTTGGACGCAGCGGCACACGTCGATCTCGCAGAATGAGCCGGACGAGTGCTACGAGTTCCTGAAGAAGAATATGTAATAAATTATCGAGGTGACGATATGGACGTAACGGCAGTTGGAGAACTTCTGGTTGATTTTACGGTAGCAGGCAAGAACGCAGACGGATACCCGATCATGGACGGACACCCGGGCGGAGCGCCGGCGAATTTTCTCGCGGCATTGGCGGGGCGTGGCTATGCCACGGCGCTGATCGGCAAAGTTGGCGACGACGCTTTCGGACGCCTTCTTGTCGGCACACTTAAAGACGCCGGCATTGAGACACGGGGGCTGGTGATCGATCCGGACGTTTTTACGACGCTTTCCTTCGTGACACTGGATGAGAGCGGCGACAGGGAATTCTCATTTGCGAGAAAGCCGGGTGCAGACACCATGCTCACCAGAGATGATGTTGACTGGACGCTCATCGATGAGGCCAAGGTCATTCATTTCGGGACCCTTTCAATGACGGACGAGCCGGCGAAGAGCGTTGCCTATGAGGTTCTGGAATACGCCAGATCAAAGGGCAAACTCATCTCCTTCGATCCGAACTACAGGGCGCCTCTGTGGAAGAGCGCGGACGAAGCCAGAGAGCAGATCATTCGCGGTCTGGGCATCGCCGATGTCATCAAGATCAGCGACAACGAGGTCGAGCTCATCTACGGCGAGGGAATCACGCCGGAGGAAGGCGCGGAGAGGATATTCAATGAATTTGCACCGCAGCTGGTGTTCGTAACATGCGGCGCAGAAGGCTGCGTATACAAGAATAAGAATGCGAAAGGGCGCGTCAGCGCACTGTCCGATGTTAAGGTTATCGACACGACCGGAGCCGGAGATATTTTCGGCGGCACAGCAATGGCGGGAATAATCAGGACCTGCGCGCTGGAAATCGGTGCGGACGGCGCAACGACAGGTGCCAAGATGCCGGCCGACCTGACAGATGATGAGCTCGCTGCGATCGCAAGATACGCAGCAGTAACGGCAAGCCTTTCAGCGACCAGGGCGGGCGGAATCAGTTCCGTACCGGAGACAGATGAGATCGAGAAGTATGCATTTTTGATATAGGGTATATCAATGCGGCATCTTACTCTAAAAAAAGTTTGTGATATAATCAACGAGTAACAAAACCTTTCAGGAGGAAGACTTATGAAAAAGTATAGAATCATTGCACTGGTGATTGCACTGGTTTTGTTGGCGGTTCCGGCACTTGCTGCATGTGGCAACAAGGAAGCAGAGACGACCACTACGAAGGCACCTGAGACAACGAAGGCCAGCGAGGCAGAGACTACTACGGCAGCTGAATCCAAGGATGACGTTATCGGCATCCTCTGGGAGCAGGATGACAGCATGATCAACACATATTCGCTGCTCGCCGTTAACCCGGATGCACCGTTTGTAGACGCAGACGGCAATGCGGTTACCGATGTTGAACTTAATACAGCCGGCGCTGAGGCGCTCATCAACTGGCTGCTTTCTGAGGAAGGCGAAAAGGCAGCAGCTGACTATGGATTTGCTGAGTACGGCGAATACCTGTTCTATCTGCTGGATGGCGCACCTGTTTCAGCAGCTGAGATCCCTCAGGCAACCGAGGAGACCAAGGTCATCCGCATGTCAACGACCACATCAGTTAATGACTCAGGACTTTTAGGATACTTGCTTCCGAAGTTTGAAGAGAAGTACGGCTACACCGTAGAAGTTGCATCAGCCGGCACCGGCAAAGCGATCGCTGCAGCCAAGATGGGCAACGCAGACCTTCTCTTAGTTCACGCTAAGGCACAGGAAGAAGCATTCATCGAGGGTGGATTCTCATACGTGATCGACGGATTAGAGAAAGAGCGTCTGAGCTATATGTACAACTTCTTCGTACTGGTTGGCCCGGAGAGCGATCCTGTCGGAGTTAAGAGCGCAGCCAACGTTAAGGAAGGCTTCAAGATGATCGCCGACCAGAAGTACACATTCGTATCACGTGGCGACAACTCAGGCACACACACCAAGGAGATCAGCCTGTGGCCGGAAGACCTCGGCATCACCGCTGACGCAGAGTCATTCAAGGATTACACCGACTGGTATACCTCAGCAAATGCCGGCATGGGAGCATGCCTCAAGATGGCCGAAGAAATGCAGGCTTACATCCTCACCGATAAGGCTACATTCCTGACCTACGTTGCAAACGGAAGAACCGTTGAATAATTTGCAGATTTTTACGATAAACGTCCTGCCGGGCTACTGCCCCGCAGGACGTTTTGTGTTATAATACGCCTATGCTTACAGCAATCAAAGACGCATGGAATTTAATAATCACGCTTGATCCGCAGTTGCTGAACATCCTCTCGACCACCGCGAGGATGTCACTTGCGAGCTCGCTGATCTCGCTCATTATCGGGACGCCGATCGGGATCCTTTACGGATACTGCCGTTTTCCGGGGCGCCGAGCACTGATCGTACTTAACCGCACGCTGGTCGGCATGCCGCCGGTCGTTTGCGGACTTATATTCTATATACTTTTTTCTGGTGTGGGCCCGTTCAGGCATCTGCACCTTATGTTCACGGTAACATTAATGGTCCTCGCGCAGGTGGTGCTGATCATACCGGTCGTTGTAACGCTGATGGAGACTGCCACCGAGCAGATAGCGCTTCCCTTTAAGGAGACCGCACGCGGCCTCAAGCTGCGCCGCGGCCGCGCATTCGCCCTGCTCCTTCGCGAGGGGACGTACCCTATAATATCGACATATTTACTGGCATTTGCACGCGCGATCGCCGAGGTCGGCGCGATCTCGATGGTCGGCGGAGCGATTGCATGGAAGACCAACGTCATGACGACCGCGATCATGCAGTACACGAACATGGGCGATTTCTCGCTGGGCATCGCGCTCGGCCTGATACTGATGGTGCTTTCGCTCGTGCTCAATATCGTTGTATCAATGTTGCAGAGGAGGCTGAGCAGATGAGTGAACTGATCCATATCCCGGCCTTCACGAAGACATATAACGGGGTCCCGGCAACGGACGTGCCGGCGCTTGAACTTGAGCGCGGCAAAATAACCGCGGTGATTGGCCCGAACGGCAGCGGCAAGAGCACATTTGCCAAAGTTATTGCGGGGCTTGAGAAAGCGGACAAACCGTGCGAAATGGACGCAGTGGCCGGGTACCTGCCGCAGAAAAGCTTCCCGTTCAGGATGAGCGTCAGGAAGAATGTAATGCTGCTCTCAGACGACGCGGAACTTGCGGAGCACTACATGGACGCTTTGATCCTTACGCCGCTTGCCGGCAAACCGGCCCACAAGCTCTCGGGCGGCGAGACGGCCAAGATGGCATTTGCACGAATTATGATGCGCACGTTCGACGTGCTCATACTGGATGAGCCGACGGCGGCATTTGACATGAAGTCGGCGCAGGCCGCGGAAGGCCTGATGCGCGAGTATGCCGAGCGCACGGGAGCAGCACTGGTGCTGATTACGCATAGCCTTGCGGAGGCACGCAGAGTCGCGGACAACGCGATCTTCTTCGACAGCGGGCATATCGCGGAGACAGGTGCGGCTTCGAAAGTGCTTTACGCGCCGGAAAGCGCTGAGGCTCTGGAATTTATAAAGTTTTACGGCGAGTAGATTGCGGCGCGGCGCTTTTTGCCGCGGGACTTTTGCGCGGGCGCCTTCTCGGCGGCGGAATTTGTGCATATATGAAAAAATTGCTTTCCTATGCACAAAAGTCGCCATAAAAAAGCTAAAAATCGAGAAAATGGCATAGATTTTGCAACTTGCCGATACACGGCAGGCATCAAAATAAGCCAAAATAAGACATAAAAATGCTAAAAATGGATGTATTTTGTGCATAAACGGCAGATTTTTTCGCATATGCACAAACACCCCGAAAATAAAGGAGAAAATCATGAAAATCTTAATCTTAAACGGGTCACCAAGGGCAGAGGGCAACTCAGCCTTCGCGAT
>JAZQNN010000035.1:0-19996 GCA_045627365.1 Lachnospiraceae bacterium | reverse complement strand
TAACCTCCTCTTCTTTGCTCTTATATGTAAACTATACCATATTCTCTTTCTGAAAAATAAAATTAATCAAAAAGATCTCCGTATTTTTTAAATACGGAGATCTTCATCGCTTATCTTATGCAGTTTCGACAATTATTTCTCAGCGATAGCTGCCTGTGCTGCTGCCAGTCTTGCGATTGGTACACGGAACGGTGAGCAGCTTACATAGTTGAGGCCGATCTTGTGGCAGAACTCGATTGAAGAAGGATCTCCGCCGTGCTCGCCGCAGATACCTGCATGAAGCTCAGGACGCTCAGCCTTGCCAAGCTTGATAGCCATTTCCATAAGTTTGCCAACGCCGGTCTGGTCGAGCTTAGCAAACGGATCGTTCTCAAGGATCTTGGTGTCATAGTATGAACCAAGGAACTTGCCTGCGTCATCACGTGAGAAGCCGTAGGTCATCTGAGTAAGATCGTTTGTACCGAAGCAGAAGAATTCAGCTTCCTTAGCGATATCATCAGCTGTAAGGGCTGCACGTGGGATCTCGATCATTGTACCAACTTCGTACTTGAGATCGATGCCTGCTGCTGCGATTTCAGCATCAGCGGTCTCTACAACGTAATTCTTAACGAATTTGAGCTCTTTAAGTTCGCATGTAAGAGGGATCATGATCTCAGGAACGATGTTCCAGTCAGGATGCTTCTTGGATACGTTGATGGCAGCACGGATAACAGCCTTGGTCTGCATTACTGCGATTTCAGGATAAGTAACTGCAAGACGGCATCCACGATGACCCATCATCGGGTTGGTCTCTTTAAGAGCTGCGCAGATAGCCTTGATGTCTTCTACAGACTTGCCCTTGGTCTTAGCGAGCTTCTCAATGTCAACGTCTTCAGTCGGAACGAACTCATGAAGAGGAGGATCCAGAAAACGAATGGTAACCGGGTTGCCTTCCATAGCTTCGAAGAGACCTTCGAAGTCTCCCTGCTGAAGAGGAAGTATCTTCTCAAGAGCAACTTCACGCTCTTCAAGTGTATCGGAGCAGATCATCTCACGGAAAGCATCGATTCTGTTGCCATCGAAGAACATATGCTCTGTACGGCAAAGTCCGATTCCCTCTGCGCCAAGCTCACGAGCCTTGCGAGCATCTGCAGGAGTATCAGCATTGGTACGAACCTTAAGAGTACGAGCCTTGTCAGCCCATGCCATAACGCGTCCGAACTCACCTGCGATAGTAGCGTCAACGGTCGGAAGAAGACCATCGTAAATGTTACCTGTTGTTCCATCGATTGAGATGTAATCTCCCTCGTGGAATTCTTTGCCGGCAAGAGTGAACTTCTTGTTGGCTTCATCCATATTGATAGCGCCGCAACCTGATACGCAGCACTCGCCCATACCACGGGCAACAACTGCTGCATGGCTGGTCATACCGCCACGAACTGTCAGGATACCCTGAGCAGCCTTCATACCCGTAATGTCTTCAGGAGAGGTCTCAAGACGAACGAGAACGACTTTCTCTCCGCGTGCAGCCCATTCAACAGCGTCTTCAGCTGTGAAAACGATCTTGCCGCAAGCAGCTCCGGGAGAAGCGCCAAGGCCTTTGCCCATCGGAGTTGCAGCCTTAACTGCAGCTGCATCGAACTGAGGATGAAGAAGAGTATCAAGGTTACGAGGATCGATCATAGCTCCAGCTTCTTCTTCGGTTCCCATCCCCTCATCAACGAGGCCACAAGCGATCTTAAGAGCTGCCTGAGCGGTTCTCTTGCCGTTACGTGTCTGAAGCATGTAAAGTTTGCCATGCTCAACGGTGAATTCCATATCCTGCATATCGCGGTAATGGGATTCGAGTTTATTGCAAACATCCTGGAACTGAACAAATGCCTCTGGGAATTTTTCAGCCATTTCTGTAATGTGCATAGGTGTACGAACGCCTGCTACAACGTCTTCGCCCTGAGCATTGGTAAGGAACTCACCGAAGAGGCCCTTATTTCCAGTTGCAGGATCTCTTGTGAAAGCAACGCCTGTTCCGCAGTCATCGCCCATGTTACCAAATGCCATAGACTGTACGTTAACAGCTGTTCCCCATGAATAAGGGATATCGTTGTCACGACGGTATACATTTGCACGTGGGTTGTCCCATGAACGGAATACAGCCTTGATAGCTTCCATCAGCTGAACCTTAGGATCATCAGGGAAGTCTGCGCCGATCTTAGCCTTGTACTCAGCCTTGAACTGAGAAGCAAGCTCTTTAAGATCTTCAGCGGTAAGTTCAACGTCCTGCTTAACGCCCTTAGCGGTCTTCATCTGATCGATGAGCTCTTCGAAGTACTTCTTACCAACTTCCATAACAACGTCAGAGAACATCTGGATGAAACGTCTGTAGCAGTCCCAAGCCCAACGAGGGTTGCCGGACTTAGTTGCAAGAGTCTCAACTACGGTCTCGTTAAGGCCGAGGTTAAGAATGGTGTCCATCATGCCCGGCATGGAAGCACGAGCGCCTGAACGTACGGAAACGAGCAGAGGATTCTCAGCATCTCCGAACTTCTTGCCTGTCAGCTCTTCGAGAGCTGCGATATTTGTCTTGATTTCAGCCTGGATCTCATCGTTGATCTGACGACCATCTTCGTAATACTGAGTGCAGGCTTCTGTGGTGATAGTAAAGCCCTGAGGAACAGGAAGACCGAGATTGGTCATTTCTGCAAGGTTGGCACCTTTGCCGCCCAGCAGGTTTCTCATGTTGGCATTACCTTCGCTAAATTTGTAAACCCATTTAGTTGCCATTGATTGAGGGACCTCCTTAATATTGAATAAATCTCTTTTTATTTTATATACACACAACAGGTTGATTATAAGAGAGGTAAAATTATTTTTCAAGGTGGAATTGTATACAATGTCCAAAACAATCTGTTCTTTTTTGTATGCAATGCGCACAAAACCATCGGTTTTTGGCAAATAAATCATTTGCCAACTCAACGCGGATAATATATAATGTTGCTGCACTTGAAAGAGCGCGTTTATTTGTTGTCTGGTGAAAGGAGGCAGAATATGAAGAAGATTTGGAAGAAATGTGCAGTTGTTGCAGTTGTTCTGGTTATGATATTCTCGCTCACCGGCTGCGCAGACAAGGTAATGAACTACAAGATCACCAAGGAGCAGTTCGAGGAGTTCCGCGACAAGGTGTCCGACAATGGTCTTTACCAGTATGCGGACGGGATCACTGACAAGCTGGTCGATATCGCACTGGAGAAGATCGGTGAATTCGACCTGAAGAAGTTTTTGAAGTCGCTTAAATAAGCATAGCATTGCGAAGATATGTGAGCAGCCCGAGAAGGGCTGCTTTTTTGTCGGCAAAATCATAAGCGTCTTAATTGAAACAGACAGAGGCTTTTGGTAAAATACAGGAAACAAAAGAAGAGGTGATTCGAAAATGATTACACTTGACAATGGCATATTAAGAGTTGAGATAGCTGAGCCCAAGGAAAGCCCGAATACTACGGTCAGATTCGACCGCGCGGGATTCATTACGGAAGTCGTTCTGAACGGAGAGAGAAGATTCTGCGCAAGCGAACCGAAGAATCTGTCACATCCGAGCTCGGGCGGAAGAGGCCTGTGCAGCGAGATCCAGCTTGACTTAAGTCAGGAGACCAAGATGGGCGAGCGCTACCCGAAGTTCGGTGTCGGCCTGATCAGGAAGGAGACCGAGGACAAGTACAGCTTCTTCGGCAAATACGATATCGTGGATTTTGATGTTGCGTACAAGGCTAACGATACAGAGGCCGGGTTCTATACTGCGCCGAAAGAGTGCAACGGCTATGCTGTGGGCTTCAGGAAGAGCATATCGATTAACGGCGCTACACTGACGGTCAAGTACGAAGCGTTCAACGCCGGTTACAAGCCGGTCGAACTGACTGAATATTGCCACAATTTTATCAGCATCGACGGTATGGCGCTGAGTCCGGACTACAGGCTGGAGTTCCCGAATCTCGCACCGATCGGCAACGGCCCTATTGCAGGCAGAAACGGCGAAGAGCAGAATATGATCGCGGACGGAAATGCGCTGACATTTGCCAAAGTAGACAACGGCGTCAGCATGGCTCATCTTGAACTTGAAGGCATGGATGAGATGCTGCCGTTTACCTGGAAGCTTTCGAATGCGGGAGCCAAGGCTGCGGTCGTGGGCGAAGAGTTTTTCAAACCGGCGGTTGCCATGGTGTGGTCCGCCGATCATATGGTTTCTCCTGAGATCAAGAACCGTGTATACATCGAGCCGGACGGAGAGGCAAAATGGGAAAGACGCTGGACGTTTATCGATGAGATGAAATAGGGGCTTTGACATGGCTGATTTTTCTGAATTAGTAAGGAACAGGACCAACGATTTCGGCCCGGGCACATTTGACCGCCAGGAGCCGCAGGGGTCTGATTTTAACGGAAGTTACGGAGCAAGGGTCGAGGACAACGCAGATCTGAGCTTTAGCGTGTGGGCACCTGAAGCTAAGAGCGTTTCAGTCAGGTTCAATTCGACGTTTAACGACACAAGAAATGCTGAAATCGTACTTGAGAAGGATGCCGAGGGATTCTTCAGGGCGCTTGTGCCGTATGATCCGGCAAATGCCGGCCCGCACGACTTCATGTTTTATGTGGACGGAGCGGCGATGCTCCATCCGCTTGTGAACACATATTTTCGCGGTGGACATCTGTCCAATTGTGTGGAGATCCCTGACGAAAAACTGCCGGAGATCTTGATAAAAGATGTCCCGCACGGCGCGTTGACGCTTGAGACATACTTTTCTGCGGCAATGGATAAGTGGCAGAGGTGCATCGTATATACGCCAGCCGAATATCGGCATACGGACACGGCTTACCCGGTGCTTTATCTGGTCCACGGCGGTTCTGAAAATGAGACTTCCTGGACTTTTGCCGGCAAGGTTTCGCAGATAATGGACAACCTGATCGCGGAAGGCCGTGCGAAGCCGATGCTTGTCGTCATGAACGACGGAATGACACACAGAGATGACGAGGGCGGGCACGCTTACGAGAGCTACGTCAACAAGATAATCTATGACTGCATACCGCTGATGGAGCGCGAATACCGCGTAAGGAAAGACAAATGGGGCCGCGCCGCCGCAGGGGTTTCCAGAGGAGGCCCTCAGACAACTTGCCTTGGAATGGCGCACCCGGAGCTTTTCGGATGGCTCGGATATATAAGCGGACCGATGAAGCCTGTAGGTTTCGGCGACAGCGCGCTTGCTAACGCTACACTTGAGGCGGCTAAGAAGGATCCGGCCAAACTGGAAGAGGATTTCAAACTGATCTTAAGATGCTGCGGAAGCGCGGAAGTGGACACCAATAAGGGACTGATATTCTCCGATAATTTCTGCGCGGAAACGGGAATAGATAAGTTAAATTGCTATTGCCGGATAGTGTTTGAAGACAGCAAATATCACGATTGGAGCACTTTCAGAAGAGGTCTGGTGGCGCTTGCGCCGAGACTTTTCTGACGGGTCATAGAAATAAGCATAAAAAGAGCTGCGAAATCAATTCGCAGCTCTTTCTTTTACCTTATCTTATAAGATCAATCTTTTTTTGCACCCTTGTTACGCAGAACCAGATACAGAATACCGGAAAGCGCACTCGTAATAATACAGCCCTTGTAAATCATTGCCGTACCGGCAACATCCGAGATGAAACCCCATGCATAGCCGCCGAGCATCATGCCCAGATACTGACCGTAAAGGAGGGTAGCACTTGCCGCACCGCGCTCTTTTGGCGCCGCACCGCCGATGATCGATGAGAACAGCAGGGGCTGGAAGATACCGAATCCAATGCCGTAGATAAAGGCTGAGGCAAGGAATGCCCAGGTACTTGTGCCGAATCCGCAGAATGCAAAGCCGATACAGATAAGCACAACTCCCGGGATGGCGTATTTTCCGGTGATCCCCGGTTTCTTTTTCTCAAACGCTTCAAACGAGATCTTTGTGATCATCATCGTAACCATAAATATCAGAAAGTAATAAATATTTACGTTCGCAAGCGGAAGGTTAAAGCCGGCAACGTATTTTGCGAAGAACGACGGCACAGTCACGTAGCCAAAGTACAGGATGAAAAGAACGATGGAAAGCGGAATGGCCGGCACGGAGATGGAGCCTTTGAGCGTAAAGTGATGATCGGTGCGCTCAATTGCGTAGGCCAGCTCCTGTTTCTTCGGAATAAGCAGTGAACAGATCAGGCCGATTATGCCGAACGCGGGCAAAATTGCGAAAGCTATCTTGATATTGAAAGCGTTCATAAACGTCAGGCCGAGCACAGGGCCGGCGGCAGCCGCAAACGCCATAAAAAGACCATAAAGGCCGGATGCTCGGCCGCGGTTTTCAGGCGCCTGACAGTCAGTGATCAAAGGTCCGACAGGTGTCAGCGCAAGCGCGAAGGCAATACCGAAAGCGACACGGACAAGCAGCAGGAATCCGACCGAATTGGCAAAATAATACAGCCCGGTGGTGATCGCACTCAGTATGAAGCCAACGATCATAATGTATTTTTTGCGCTTGTGATCCACCAGATATGATACAAATGGGGTAAGCACGACAGACACCAGATTGAAAAGTGCGACTGAAAGTCCCGCTACTGTGTCGGTGCTGTGTAGTGTGCCTTTGATGTAGATGGGAAGCAGCGGCATAACATAGCACATCGGTATCATGGCGCAGATCAACGCGATGATGAGCATGATGTATGCCCGGTTCCAGAGTTTGGTTGGTTTGGCTTCGATTATATTTTCCATAATGTCTATATCTTAGCTTTAGCAAATTTAAAAGTCAACAAATCAACTTGCAAAAGATAGCCCCAAAAGCTATGATTGAGGGAACATCTACAGTAGTTGATGAGGTGAAAAATGACAGAAAAACTAATCGAATCGCTGGTTAAAAAGACCGATGACAAGGCCAAAGACAGAGAAAATCTTGGCATATTCAGCGGCATTTTGGGCATAATCTGCAACACCATCCTGTGCATTGCCAAGTTTATTGTTGGCTCGCTTACAAGGTGCGTGTCCATTACCGCAGACGCGATCAACAATCTGTCTGATGCTGCATCTTCGGTGATAACGCTTGTCGGCACGAAAATCGCCAATAAACCGATCGATAAGGATCATCCTTTCGGACATGGCAGGATCGAGTATGTCAGTGCTTTGATCGTTGCTTTCCTGATTTTCCTGATGGGCTTCGAATTGGGCAAAGATTCGATCGCCAAGATCATCAACCCGGAAGCCGTTGAGTTCAATATCTGGTTTATCATCATTCTGGCAGCAGCTATCCTGGTCAAGCTGTGGATGGCCCGCGCCAACGGAATCATTTATAAGAAAACCGATAACCTCGCTATGAAAGCGGTCAGACAGGATTGCCTGAACGACTGCCTGGCAACCGGAGCGACTATAGTTGCTCTTGTAATATCACATTTTACCAGATTCAAGATCGCGGACGGCGTTATCGGTGTTATAGTTGCGATCATCATTGTGCTTCAGGGCATCGATATATTGAAGGATGTCATCGGTCCGCTCCTGGGGCAGGTACCGGACAAAGAACTGGTAAAGTCCATTGAGGATATAATGATGTCCAGTGACGAAGTCCTGGGCGTACACGACCTGATCGTACACGATTACGGAGCAGGCAGAGTAATTGCATCTGCCCATGCGGAGGTATCGCAGGACGGCAATATCTTAGACTTGCACGAAGCGATCGACGCACTCGAAAGCAGGATCGTCAACGAACTGAACATCTTCATCTGCATCCATATGGATCCGATCGCGGTAAACGACGAGGAGGTTGACACACTGAAAAAGATGGCGGATGAGGTCATCGGCGCATATAACAGCGAGTATACATATCACGATTTCAGAGTTGTAAAAGGCGATAAAAGCATCAATCTGATATTTGATCTGGTTGTTCCGATCGACAAGAATCTCGATAAAAAGATAATCAACGAGGATCTTACCGCACTGTTCAGGGAGCGCGACCCGCGTCTTAATCTGGTGCTCACGATAGAGCATTCATTTATCTGATGACGAGCAGAAAACTAAGCAGAATCACATATATCACGGCAGTTGGCCTGATCATTGCAGCGCTTTTAAGCGGCTGTGGTCTTTTTGCGCCACGCGAACCCGAGACGCTCAGTCCGCCGGAAGCGAGCGAGACAATTAAGACGCCTGAAACAACGACAGAGACACCTGAAACAACTACCGAGGAGACGTCCGCCGAGACTGAAATTGTACCAAGGCAGATACCTAAGGATGAGTTTGACGTCGCCGAGCTTGGAATACCGGCTTACGACGGACAGCCGTACGTTGAAATGAATGACGGCGAGCCGTATTTTACAGAGGAAGATCTGGTGACGGAGCACTATATCGAATTGTCGGAGCTTGACGAGCTTCACAGATGCGGAAGCAATATGATGTGTGCGGATGAAGAGCACATGGCTTCGAGCCGGAGAGGCAGGATCAGCTATAAGCCGAGCGGCTGGCACGGAGGCGGATTTTACCAGAGAAGCCACCTGCTCATGAGAAAATTGTCCGACTGCGATGAATCCCGCAATCTCATTTCCGGAACGGCTACGTTCAATCAGGAAACGATGCTTGAGTGGGAAGAGCGGGTCACCGCATATATCTGGGCACACAAGGGAATCCACGTTATTTACAGGGTTTCGCCGTGGTTCGAAGGGGACAATTTAATAGCCACCGGCGTCCTGATGGAGGCTTGCTCCGTAGAGGATGAGGGTGGCCTTAAGTTCTGCGTGTTCTGTTACAATGTCGAGCCTGACGCGACTATCGATTACAGAACGGGCGAATATGTGGTCAACTGAGAGAATACTTCCGGCAGGAAGGTGGGCAGATCTGATGATATCAGACTGATCTGGCTCAGCTTGGCAGCGGCGATATCCCCGGCGCGTCCGTGGATCCAGACGCCCATGCAGGCAGCGTCATATGGCGCGATTCCCTGCCCGGCAAGTCCTGCGATTATGCCTGTCAGCACATCTCCGGAGCCGCCTGTGGCCATTCCCGGATTACCGGATGTGTTGCGGCTGATGAGGGGTTCCCCGCTTCGCAAAGGGCGGTTATCTGTGATCAGAGTTCCGGCGCCTTTGAGAACAACAATAGAATTATATGTCGATGATAAGCCGAGGGCTGCCTGAATGCGCTGCTCCTCGGTTTTTATTTCGCGCGTTGCATCGTAAAGAAGCCTTCTTGCCTCACCGATGTGCGGCGTCATTATTACGGTAAGTCCGGAAGCGGAGGCTTCCGCAAGTGCCAGGCGGAGCTTGTCAGAGGCGGAAAGCATGTTGAGTGCGTCCGCGTCAAGTACGAGAACGCCGCGGTAGTTCCTGATTATCTTAAGGAGATGCTGCTCGGCGTCTTTGGATGTTCCAAGACCCGGGCCTGCGGCGATCGCTGAATAATTTGCAAGATCCAGGTTATTTCCGTCAACACAGGTTGCCTCAGGAACCAGAGTCTGCAGGATCGGGAAGATTCCCAAAGGATCCAGCTCGGGCACCAGAAACTGAGTAAGCCCCGCGCCGCTTCTGAGGACAGAACGTCCGCAAAGGGCAGCAGCTCCAGCCATGCCGACGCTGCCGGCATAGACAAGAACGCGTCCGAAATCGCCCTTATGAGCGTCTGCTGCGCGCCCTGGAAGTTTTGATTTTACAAATGCTTCGTCAATAATGTTCATGATCAATATGCGTTGCCGCGCTCGCGTGATGAAAAGCCGAATTCATGAAGGGCTTTCTGAACTACCAGCTCCCAGAAGCGCCACTCGTGTTCGTATCCCGGGATGATCTCAAATGTTGCAGGAAACTGAGCTTCTTCCGCCATTGTCTTGAAGCTCATAAAACGGTCAAAGCCCTTGTCGGAGCCGCCCATGTAGAAATGGATCGGCGGAAGGTCTTTGTAAGTCTTGTTCTTAACGATATCCCAAACGTTATCACTTGATGCCAGGAGGTTGTCAAGGCTGCCGTAGCGATTGATGATGTTTAACGAACGCTCATACTCGAAGCCGCCTTCTTTGGCGAGAGTTTCGTAATCGAATGCAGATGATGAGAAGCATGCTGCAGCGGCAAATTTCTCCGGGTAATTCAGCACGTACTTAAGAGTGCCCATTCCGCCCATGGAAAGGCCGGCAATGAAGTTGTCCTCTCTCTTGTCGGAAACCGGGAACCATCCGTAGATAAGCGGCATCAGCTCGTCGATCAGGAATGATTCCATGTCATAGCCGTTGCCGAAATTCGGCCAGCTTGTATAGCGGGAGTTGAGGGCTGAAGGCATTACTACGACCAGGTCATTTTCGCACGCGTACAGCTCGATATTGCTCTTGCGGACCCAGTCAGAATAGTCGCCCATGGCACCGTGAAGGAGCCAGAGGACCTTGTATTTGTGACCTTTTGCATAGAACTCCTTAGGGATCTCGGTGCGGGGAAGATCCGGAAGAATGATGCCGATCTCGGTATTGCCTTTCAGAAAGTGACTTTCAAAGTTAAAATTAATAAGTGCCATCGTTTTCTGCTCCTTTTTAAGTTTTTCTAAATTATACTAATGTGTACAAAAAAAGTAAATTCTATGTTAAAATAAACCGATTATGGGCAAAATATATTTTCTGATGGGCAAAAGCGCGTCCGGAAAGGACACCATATACACGAAGCTTTTGAAGGATGAGTCCCTGGGGCTTACCCCTTATGTAGGTTACACTACACGTCCGATCCGCGCCGGCGAGAGGAACGGTGTGGAGTACTTCTTTACGACCGAAGCGGACCTTAAAGAGTTCGAGCGCTCCGGCAAACTGATCGAAAAGCGCATTTACCATACCGTTTACGGTGACTGGTATTATTACAGTGTCGATTCGGATTATGTGAAGCTGGACGAGCGGGACTATCTTTACATCGGAACACTGGAGTCCTACGTGAAGATGCGCGATTATTACGGAGCAGACCGGATCGTGCCGATATATGTCGAAGTCGAAGACGGATGCCGTCTGATGCGCGCGATAGAAAGGGAACGCCGCCAGGCAAAGCCCGGCTATGCGGAGATGTGTCGCCGGTTTCTGACAGACAGCGAGGATTTCAGCGAGGATAAGCTTGCCGAGTGCGGGATCTGTGCTGACGACAGATTCGAAAACGACGATATGGACAGCTGCATAAGCGCGATCAGGAAAAGGGCCTTCGGGCGGGAGTGAAGCTTATGGCCGGATACACGAAGATCCTCGGAAACGAGAAAAATATCGCTCATTTGACCAAAGCCATTGCCAGCGGGAAGCTTTCGCATGCGTACATCATCAACGGCCCCGAAGGAAGCGGCAAAAAGACACTTGCCATGTATATGGCCGCAGCTCTTCTGTGCAGCGATCCGAAAGTTTCACAGACAGAAGCAGGTCGGGGCGTTGCTCCATGCGGAATGTGCTCTTCCTGCATAAAGGCATTCAGCGGCAATCATCCCGATATTATCAGGACGGTCCACGAAAAGCCGAACGTGCTGACTGTGGGTGAACTCAGAGAACAGGTCATTAATGACGTTGCGATCGGACCGTATTACGGACCGTACAAAGTGTACATCATCGAGGACGCGCATCTTATGAACGAGAACGGGCAGAACGCCATTCTCAAGACGATAGAAGAGCCGCCCGCATACGCTATTTTCCTTTTGCTGACGGATAATGCCGATATTCTGATGGATACGATCCGTTCCAGGACAGTTCGCCTGGAAATGGATATGCTTGAAAGAGACGTGATAAAGGGCAGGCTGACCGAAAAGGGCGTTCCTGAGGATGAAGCGGCTGAGATAGCGGCGTTTGTGAAAGGGAATCTCGGAAGGGCGCTGGAACTGGCCGAAGGGCGGAAGTTAAAGAGCCTTCTGGATGAGACATGCGAGTTCTTAAGGAACATTCTGACTGCAGACGCGCTTGAGATCTTTCAGATATCGGAAAGCCTCGGAAAGCAGGACTACAAAGAGGCACTCGAGGCGGTAAGAAGCTGGTTCAGGGACGTACTGGTAGTGAAGAGCCTTACAGAGCAGGCTGAGCCGGTCGGCAAAGAGGAGCTTTATTTCCCGGGAGAGATGCGGATACTGAAAGAACAGGCCACAGCATTCAGCTTTGAGGGCCTGGGGAATGTATTTACGGACATAGATACTGCCGGAGATAATTTCAAAGGGGCGGTCAAGCCCGAGGCAGTATTTGAGAATTTATTTTTGAGGATCAGAAGAAATGGTAAAAGTAGTAGGAGTTAAATTTAGGCAGGGCGGCAAAGTTTATTACTTTGACCCGGTGGATTTTGAGATAAATCAGGACCAGCACGTTATCGTAGAGACCGCAAGAGGCATCGAGTACGGACAGGTCGTGTGCGACATAAAAGAAGTAACCGACAGCGAAGTTGTTGCTCCGCTTAAGCCGGTCATTCGCATCGCGACTCCTGAGGATGATCAGAAGGCCGAAGCCAATAAGGAAAAGGAGAAGAAGGCTTTCGACGTTTGTCTTGAGAAGATCGCCAAGCACGGCCTTGAGATGAAGCTGGTCGATGTAGAGTGTACATTTGACGGAAGCAAGATACTGTTCTACTTCACGGCTGACGGACGTGTTGACTTCAGAGAGCTGGTCAAGGATCTGGCGAGCGTTTACAAGACGCGTATCGAGCTCAGGCAGATCGGTGTCCGCGATGAAGCAAGGACCATGGGCGGCATCGGTGTGTGCGGCAGGGAGTTCTGCTGCCATACGTTCCAGACCGAATTTGCGCCGGTTTCAATCAGAATGGCCAAAGACCAGAATCTTTCGCTCAATCCGACCAAGATCTACGGATGCTGCGGAAGACTGATGTGCTGCATCCGCTACGAGGAAGAAACATATCAGGAGCTCAACAAGACTCTTCCGAGGGTCGGAGATGAGGCAATAACCGAGGACGGTCATAAGGCAGTGGTCGATTCCGTGAATATCCTGCGCCAGAAGATCCGAGTTATCGTTGATATGGGCGATGATGAGAAGGAAGCACGTGAGTACGAGGCCGGAAAACTTCACTTCACCAGGAAGAACCGCAAGAACAACCAGAAGCAGGAAGAAATGACCGAAGAGGAATTGCAGATCCTGAAGGATATGGAGCAGGATTTCTAAGATGGAAGTCAGGCTGCTTGAAGGCGAGAGAATAGACGATCTGGAGCGGAATGGATACCGGATCATTCAGAACGGAGAAGGTTTCTGCTTCGGGATGGATGCCGTGCTCTTAAGCGGCTTCGTAAAGGCCGGCACCAAAGACCGAATCATCGATCTGGGAACCGGAACAGGCATAATACCGATCCTGCTCAGAGCCAAAACCGGCTCAACCGACATAACCGGACTGGAGATTCAGGAATACAGCGCGAATATGGCCACAAGAAGCGTCATGCTGAATGACCTTCAAGAAGAAGTTCACATAGTCAAAGGCGACATTCGCGAAGCAGATAAGATCTTCGGCAAGGGGCAGTTCGATGTCGTTACCAGTAATCCCCCTTACATGAAGGCCGGCGCGGGACTTACCAATCCGGGCGAGGCCAAAGCGATCGCAAGACACGAGATACTGTGTACATTTGAGGATGTCGCATCGCAGGCGAAAGCGCTTCTTAAAAGCGGAGGAAAGTTTTATCTGGTGCACAGGCCCGAGAGGCTCGCGGAGATCATTTCCGTGCTGAGGCAAAAGGGACTTGAGCCGAAGAGACTGAAGATGGTGCATTCATTTGCCGATTCTGAGGCAACGATGTTCCTTCTGGAAGCGGCTTCAGGCGGCGGCAGCGGAATGAAGGTCGAGAAGCCGCTGATCATTTATAAGGAAAAAGGCGTCTACACAGACGAAATATACGAAATATACGGTTTTTAAGGAGAAAGAAATGGTACCTACACCTCATATAGCAGCAGGAATCGAAGACATCGCGCCGGTAGTGCTGATGCCGGGAGACCCAAAGAGGTCAAAATGGATCGCCGAGGAATTCTTAGACAATAAGCGTCTCGTGAATGACATCCGAGGAATTCAGGGCTACACCGGAACATGGAACGGTCATCCGATAACCGTAATGGCAAGCGGAGTGGGCATCCCATCGGTCAGCGTTTACGCATACGAGCTTTTCAATTTCTACAACGTAGATATGATCATCCGCTGCGGAACCGCGGGTGCAATCCAGGACGATATCAATGTCGGAGACGTGATCGTTGCTGATATCGCTTATACAGATTCGGATTTCATCAAGCATTTTGCTCTGCCGCAGGACTATGTGGCCAAAGCAGATCCCGAAATGCTTGCCAAGGTCGTTGCGATCGGTAAGGATGAAGTTGCCAAAAGCGGCGGACGCATGGTCGTAGGTCCTGTTCTGACTCAGGAGATCTACTACAGCCAGGAGCCGGATATCATCGAAACCTGGCAGGCCAAGGGCGTTCTCGGATTTGAAATGGAGGCAGCAGCTCTTTATGCCAATGCGGCTCAGGCCGGCAAGAAGGCATTTGCGCTTTTCACTGCGTCTAATAACATATTGAGGGCCGAAGAAATGGACCCTAAGGACAGGGAGACATCTTTGCGCGACATGATCCGCATCGCACTGAGAGCAGCAACAGAATGAACAGATACGTAAGAAACCTGATCGATTCCAATTGTACTGCGCTTGAAAAAGGCCCGCAGACAATGGAGAACATATATAAGATAACTTTTTCACACCCGACGGAGATCATGGCCGAATGGCTGGATGATAAGGATGAGCGGGCTTTTATGACTTTCGGCGAAGGCGACAAGAAAGTCAAAAACGCGGCCGCAAGACTTACAGACATTATCGGAAGTTCCGATCAGTGGGTCGCTCTGGATATGGAGAATGGTCCTGATTGGATAATCGGGTTCTGGGCGATACTGATGAGCGGAAACCGTCCGTATCTGGTCAATCGCCGACATCCGGCAGCTCTCACAAGAGGGATCGTCAGCACATTGGGGATAATGTACTCAGTCTGTGCAGATGAGACCTCATATCCGTGCATGGTTGTGGATATCAACAGTCTTAAAGGTGAAGGCAAAGGGGATTTTGAGCCGGGAAAATGGGCGGATGGATTTGCCCTTTCTACTTCGGCAACTACCCTCAACGAGGTCATCTGCATATACACCGGCGCGGAAGTCGCATCCCAGATACTGAACTGCCGGGAGATCCTTTCAGAGAACGATCTGATGCCGAAATTCTACAAAGGTCAGCTGAAGCAGCTGGCATTTCTGCCGTTTTATCATATCTTCGGACTGATGGCGGTTTACTTCTGGTTTGCGTTTTTCGCACGTCCGATGGTATTCATGAAGGACTATTCTGCGGAAAGCATCTTAGGAACAGTCAGAAAGCTTAATGTAACGCATATATTTGCGGTACCGATGCTGTGGCATACGATCGAAGACCGCGTCAAAGCCGAAGTTAAGGCTCAGGGCCCTGCTAAAGAGAAGAAATTTGAAAAAGGCCTGGAACTTTCAAGGAAGCTGCAGAAGGCGTTCCCAACGCTCGGGCGCAAGATCGCGCTCAGTCTGTTCGGCGAAGTTACCGGTCAGCTTTTCGGAAAGAGCCCGTCATTTCTTATCAGCGGCGGAGGCTATGTCAGAGATTCCGCGCTTTATATGTTCAACGGTATCGGCTATGCGCTTCATAACGGCTACGGAATGAGCGAAACGGGCATCACGTCCGTCGAACTCAGGAAGACTATGGAGGCAAGGCTTCAAAACAGCGTCGGCCGTCCTTTCAGTTCTGTTGAATACAGGATCGACGATGACGGACTGCTGCATGTTGCGGGCGGTTCCATCTGCCACAAGATGATAAGAAACGGCGAGGAGATAGAGATATCAGATTCATACAGCACCGGCGATGTGGCAGCAGTTGACGGCGAGGGCAATTATTACATTAAAGGCCGTGTAGGCGACAGGATCATCGGAGAAAACGGAGAAAATATCAATCCGGACGATATCGAAAAGGAACTCCAACTCGAGCATGCGCTTGAATTCAGCGTTCTGGGACTTGGAGACGGCGCGGATGAGAAGCCGGCACTCGTTATCCAGCTTCCGCGTGATCTTTCGACCGCGGACATTAATGAGACCGCTAAAAGTGCAAGAGAGCAGATCGCCAAGCTTCCGTCAACATATCAGATCAGTCAGCTCTACTTCACGTTCGACGCGATCCGATCGGAGACAGCCATCAAAGTCAGCAGGCCGTATCTCAGGAAGGGTCTGGCAGAGGGAAATATCCGGCTGGCCGGATTTGACGAGGTCCTTGAAGGAAGCGTTTCCGGAAGGGAGCCTGTGGCAGCAGACGATGAAATGGGCCTTGCGATAAGGAAAGTGTTCGCAGAATTCTGCGGCAAAGACACCGAAACGATAACGATGGACGACCATTTCATATTCGATCTGGGCGGAACGAGCCTTGATTATTTCTCGCTTGTGATGCAGATAAACGAAGAACTGGGCATTCGCCTGGTATTTGATAAAGACAATTCGTGTTACACCATCCGTCAGTTTGAGCGGGCCGCAAAAAGGCTGAAGGCAAATGAATAAACCATTTCTGTATTTTACTAAATTTACCGGCTGTCTTCCGGCCAAGATTCTTCTGGGCTGGGACATCCATTATATGAATAAGAAAGTCCAGGCACGCAAGGCGCCGAAGGGCACGATCATCATATCCAACCACAAGACGCTCTGGGACCTGCCTCTTTACATGATGGTCTTTTTCTGGAACGCGTCGAGATTCCTGGTAGCCGAGGTCATGTATGACAAGGGCGCTTTTATGACATGGCTTCTTAATGCGCTCGGGTGCATTCGCGTGGACAGGCTGTCCTATGATTTCAGCTTCATTCAGCAATCGGCAGACATTCTGAAAAAAGGCGGAAATGTATTCGTATTTCCTGAAGGAAGGCTTCCCGTCGGCGGGAAAATGTCGCCTTTCGCGCCCAGCTGCGTAATGATCGCGCTTGCTTCGGGAGCGGATATTATTCCGGCTTACACCGAGGGCAAGCATCCGTTCAAAAAGAGCAAGGTCATGATCGGCGAGCCGTTCAATCTGAAGGACGTGTGCACAAGCGAAAACCCGACCAGGGAAGAGATCAAGGCATGCAACGACGTGCTTTTGGCCAAAATTTTAGAGCTTGAAGCAGAGCTGAACAAATAATGAAACCGAAGATTTTTCAATTGAAGAAGTTCCCGATGGATATGGCGCGGGTCATCCTGGGCATTATATTTATCCCGACCTACAGAGTGAAGAAATACTACCTGTCCGCGGATATCAAAGCTGAGATAAAAAGCTTTTACGGGACCATCATAGCGGCCAATCACAGGAGCTTTGCCGATCCTTTCATCCTGAATTCGTGCTTCTGGTACAGAAGATTCCACTTTACGGCCAGCGAGCAGGTAATGCGGGGAATTCGCGGCAAATTGCTCACCGGAGCCGGCTGCATCGAAATTGACAGAACCATCACGGATTTTGAAGCCGTGAAGAAATGCGTGAACGTGCTCAAGTCGGGCTGGCCTCTTGGAATGTTTCCGCAGGGCGGCATCAACCGTGATGAGGTCAAGGGCGGAGTTGCGCTGATCGCCGCGATGGCAGGAGTGCCGATCGTACCGACATATATCGCTCCGAGGGAGCATTGGTGGCAGAGGACGAGAGTTATATTCGGAAAGCCCATCCATATCGGTGAAATTTGCACGAAAAAGCTTCCGGGAAAGCAGGATATTGATACGATCTGCGAGGTAATGAAGGAACGCTACGAAGCCTGCATCCAATATGACAATGAGTTGAAAAAATAACGCAGGATAATTAAAATATACAGTAACAACGAAAAGAAGGTAGAGAAATGGACCTTGAACAAAGACTCAGAGACATTTTACATGAAATAGACAGCGATATCGATGTGAACGCACTGACCAGAGAGACAGCTCTCTCGGAAGAAATGGGCATGAATTCGGTCGCGCTCCTTTATATGGCGGTTGCGTTGGAAGACGAGTTCGGCATCGATTTTTCAAATGAAAACCTGGGCGAGATGAAGACTATCGGCGATGTGATCAATGCCATTGAGGCAGCGCTGGCAAAATAACTATTCTGACCATGAAAAAGAATGATGTAATTCGACTGACCATTACCGATATGGGCGTTAACGGAGAAGGCTGCGGAAGATATGAAGACGCAGCTTTTTTTGTCAAAGACGCCGTTATCGGGGACGAGGTCGAAGCAGTCATAACCAAGATGAATAAGGGCTATGGCTTTGCCAAAACATTGAAGATCCTGACGCCGTCGCCGGACAGAGTCGCGCCTTCCTGCCCGCACGCCAATCAGTGCGGAGGCTGCCAGATAATGCAGCTGGACTATGCCAAACAGCTGGAGTTTAAGGCACAGAAAGTGAAGAATAATCTGGACCGTATAGGAGGGTGCAGAGATTATATTTTCAGGCCGATCATCGGGACGAAGTCAGACGGCATCGGTGCGCCGCTTCATTACAGAAATAAGACGCAGTATCCGGTAGGCCGCTCACGGGACGGGCGCGTGATAACAGGCTTCTATGCGGGAAGGACGCATTATATCGTTGAATCAGAAGACTGCCCGGTAGCGCCCGCGGAAAATGCCGCGATACTTTCGACCATCAGGTCATTTATCGAAAGAGAAGGACTTTCCGTATACGACGAGGAAACCGGCAAAGGCCTTGTAAGACACGTGCTGATAAGAAACGGATTTGCAACCGGCCAGATCATGGTATGTCTTGTGATCAATGGATTTGCGCTGGCAGCAGGCAGCGCGGCAGGTTGTGAAAATGCATCGGACGACGGGGATACCCCGGAGAAGAGATTTGTCAGAGAGCTCCTGGCGGTTCAGCCACGTATCGCGAGCATTTGCCTGAACATCAATCGGGAAAGGACGAACGTGATCCTCGGGCAGACCTGCATCAATCTGTACGGCACGGACTATATTGAGGACAAAATCGGCGGCCTGACGTTCAGAATATCACCGCTTTCATTTTTCCAGGTCAACAGCCTCCAGACTGAAAAGCTTTACGGCAAGGCTCTGGAGTACGCCGATCTTTCAGGCGAAGAGGTCGTGTGGGACCTTTACTGCGGGACAGGAACGATCTCGCTGTTCCTTGCAAGGAAAGCCAGGAAGGTGTACGGCGTAGAGATCATTCAGGCAGCGATCGACAACGCGATCGATAACGCTGCTCGAAACGGGATAGAAAACGCCGAGTTCTTCTGCGGCAAGTCTGAGGAGATATTCCCAGCAAAGTGCGCCAGGATGCGACCGGATGTAGTGGTTGTCGACCCACCTCGCAAGGGATGCGACAATGCCCTGCTTCAGGCGATCATGGAGGTCGAGCCGAAACGGGTGGTATATGTCAGCTGCGACAGCGCGACACTGGCGCGGGACATCAAGATCCTGAGCGGGAAATACAAGCTGATAGAGGCCACACCTGTAGATATGTTCCCGAACAGCGTGCATGTGGAGACGGTTGTTCTTTTGGTTAGAAAAACTCCGGATGCTTATGTACGCATTTAAATGGACATGGAAGACTTCGATCTCACGAAGCCTGAATCCAAGGCTACATACGAGGAAATCAAGGCCTACATTAATGATTATGAATGTTGAATATGCCTGGAATGCCCTTCGCGCGCGGTGCAGTTTGCCCGACAAAAAGGAATCCAATCCCGCCGTAAATTCTGGCTGTCTTTCAAGAGGTTTTCCTGAATTGGCAGACGAAATAAATTTTGAGGAGGTGGTATGAAATGATTGACAAAGCACGGAATAAAAAAGCGTTTGCAAGAGTTATATCGCTGATCTTCATCGTTGTGCTGTTGATCTTCGCCATACCCTGCACGGTATTTGCCGGAGAAAACAAGGATATGATCACTTCGTTTACCGATCTGAAAACGGCGATCCGTGCGGCAAAAGACGGAGACACCCTATATGTCGGAGATATTGACTTCACGCCGTCGGGTGATATGTTCAAGCTGATTATGCGGATTGAGGCAGATAAGAGTCTTA
>JAZQNN010000034.1:0-17423 GCA_045627365.1 Lachnospiraceae bacterium | reverse complement strand
GCTTCCTTATCCTTTATCGTATCGCCCACATAGATAGCCTTCTCACAGCCGTTGCGCTCCATGACAAGACGGATGTTTTCCCCCTTCGGGCGCAGTGTATTGCCCCATTCCTCATAGTCGATGAAGAACTGCGCCATATCCATCGATTGAAGGAATGCGTCTATATAGCCGCTCTGGCAGTTGCTGACAATCGCCATCGGAACGCCACGCTCTTTAAGTAATGTCAGCGTTTCTCTCACGCCCGGGAAAAGCTCTCCTCCGTGCTCGGCAACATATCCGTTTTCAAATACTTCGCACCGGGAAAAGACTTCAGCCCTGAGCTTATCCTCAACGTCAGGCAGCATTATTTCGGCGATCTCGGTCATTGTTTTGCCCATGACCGAGTGCAGCAATTCCTCGGTGACAACAATATCCAGGCCGAATTCCTTAAGCACGATATTCCATGACTCGGCAACACTCTTGGCTGAATCCCAAAGCGTCCCGTCCAGATCGAATAAAATCATCCTCTCTCCTTACTGCGCTTTGGCGATATTTACTATTATCTCGGTCATTTTGCGCATATCCGGGATAGATGCAAATTCGTTGACGCCGTGGCAGTTCTCGCAGCCCGTTGAAATATTCGGGCACGGAAGTCCTTCCCAGGAAAGGCGGGCTCCGTCCGTGCCGCCGCGGATCGGGATAGTCTTTGGCTCAACGCCTGCTGACAGCATGGCTTTTTCTGCACGCTCGACGATATGCATGAAAGGCGCTACCTTCTCGAGCATGTTGTAATATGAGTCCTTTATTTCAATCTCCACGGTGCCTGCGCCGTACTTTTTGTTGAGGTAATCCGCAACGCCCTTTACGAACTCCTTGCGTGCCTCGAACTTTGCTCTGTCGTGGTCACGGATGATCATTCCCATTTTGACCTCGCACACATCGCCGCCTATACCGCCGATGTGATAAAAGCCCTCGTATCCTTCGGTGTGCTCCGGCACCTCAGCCGGCGGCATCATGTTCATGAATTCGCCTGCGATCGTAACAGCGTTTCTCATCTTGTCCTTGGCAGAACCCGGATGGATGCTGTATCCTTCTACAACAATCTTAACGCCTGCCGCATTGAAGTTCTCGTACTCGAGGCCGCCAAGCGTTCCGCCGTCTACGGTATATGCGTATTCTGCAGCAAATCTTTCAAGATCAAAGAAGTCGGCACCGCGGCCTATTTCCTCGTCCGGTGTGAATCCGACATATATGTCGCCATGCTCTATTTCAGGATGCTCGATGAGGTACTCCATAGCGCTGACGATCTCCGCAACGCCTGCCTTGTCATCGCCGCCTAAGAGCGTCGTTCCGTCTGTTATGATAAGGTCGTGGCCCACATAGCGGCTAAGCCCCGGAAATACCGATTCCCTGGTCCAGACGCCGTTTCCAAGCTCGATATCTCCGCCTTCGTAGTGGATGATCCTCGGCTTGATATTGTCTCCGGGTACCGCGGAAGATGTGTCCATATGTGCGATAAAACCGATCGGTGCGGTGGCTGCGGATGTATTGGAAGGGAGTTTGCCGTAAACATAGCATTTATCATCGATCACTACATCACTCAGTCCGATGTTTTTAAGCTCGTCAGCAATGAAACGGCCAAGCTCCCACTGCTCCGGACTTGACGGTGTAGCCTCGCTCTCCTCGTCAGAATTCGTTCCGAATGAAACGTATTTCAGGAATCTTTCTTCAACGTTCATTTTTATCCTCTCTTTCAATAAATAAGTTCGGTCAAACCGCCGTCATCGCCGTATACTGCGTATACTTCGGTGAATTTGTCGCTTTCAAGCATCTCAAGGACCTTCTGCATGCCTTCTGCCAGATCCTTTTTCCGGTACTCATCAATATCTATCCAGTAAACGCGCCCTTCGTCCGACGAGATGATGTCTCCTTCGAATGAATCGGCCGTGTACATCAGGCCTATCTGATGGATTCCGTCTCTGTACCAGTGGTAAATGCCGCCCAGTTTCGGCTCATGTATGGTAAGGCCGGTCTCTTCCCTGACCTCGCGGATGACAGCGTCTGCAAAGCTTTCGCCCGGCTCAACGTGTCCGCCCGGGAAAGTGGTCCCGGAATAATGCTTTCCGACCTTGTCAAGGGCGAGCACTTTCTGCCCGTCCCTGACCATACACATATTCATAAATTCAGCTTTTTCAATGCTGTGACTCATTTCTTGGTAAGTGCCCTGAGTGCTGCCGGCGCCGGTGCCGGATCCTCGTCAACGATGCTGTAGGCTATGCAGCTGAAGCCGTTGACATACCTGAAGCGGCGTGTGCGCGGCGCACCGCCGTTCGGGCTTACCTGCGTAAGCTCGTAGTCGTAGTTGTTGTACGGGTCTTTCAGTATTGCATCAAGTGCGTCCTTGAAATCAAGGATCAGATTGCTGTCAAGGTCCGTAATAAAATGCTCCGGGAAGAGATAATCGAACTCATCCAGACGCTCTGCCAGACGGTTTACGCACTGACTGAACTTGTAAAGTGAGCTGTTCTCGATCGGGAAGCATACATTTCCGCATCCGGATGTGTCGGAACAGATATTGTCACCTGCGAAAAGTATACGGTTCTGCTTATCCAAATACATCGCCGAGCCCGGTCCTCCGTGACCGTTGCAGTTGATAAGCTCTATCTCATAGCCGCCGCCAAGGTCCCATGTGTATCCGTCAGGCACACCGATGATCTCGTACGGTTCGAATTTCGGAAGGTCTTCTCTGTCGAAATCAAGCCAGATATTGTTGCCGTCCTTATCGAAAAGGTAATCCCACATATGCTCATTCTGGGCCTGAACAAGCGGAAGAAGCGCCTCATGGCAGTATGCGCGGCCGAATCTGCAGTTGCCGAATGCATGATCAAAATGATCGTGCGTGTTAACAACGATTATTTCCTTGCCGCCGGAGATCTGATCAACGATCCCCTTGCTGTCTCCGAGTCCGTAAGCCGTATCTACGAGCAGGCACTTTTCAGGGCCTACAGTGAGCCACATCCAGACGTCTCCTGCTCCGTCGCAGTTCTGGTTGAAAAGTCCGTAAACATTATCACGGAACTGATAAACCTCCACGTACGGATTGCAGTCATAAACCTTACACGGATGGTGCTCGCGCACTTCTTTCATGTACGCCCAGCTGATGTAATTCTGAGGTGATCCCCAGAGAATTCTTTTTGCCTTAGAAGCGCCGTTGATCGGCATCATACGATTTGCCATTGATTTACCCTCCCTCTTGGACTTTATATTGTTAACTTCGAACTGGTACGCGTTCCTGGGCGTGCCGTCGTGAGTTTTGATAACTCCGCAGAACGCGAATCCTTCCCTCTTTAAGAGAGTGTTCATGATCGCGTTATCGTTATGTGTGTCTATCCTGAGTGAGCAGCCTTTTTCGGCTGTATCTTTCTTGGCAAAGTCGAAGCACGCCTTGCCGCAGCCTTTTACCTTGCCGTCTGAGGCGACCATATGGATCGTTCCATACGGCCTGTCGTTAAGCCAGGCTCCGTCGATCCGGCTGTATGTAGGGTCCGGTCCGTAACAAAGTGCAAAGCACATATGCGCCTCGTCATTTTCATCAACGCCGACGAAAAACTCATCCTTCTCCATATGTATAAGGACATCCTCGCGGTCAGGATAAGCGCCTGCCCACTGGGTCGCGTTGCCGTGCGTGTGCATATAAACACGTGCCACAAGCAAAATGATATCTATGTTGTCAAGGTCCTTCGGTTCAGCTTTTCTAATGATCATTCATGTGCCTCTTTTATACGCTATTGGATTTAATTTTATCACATCTTGCGCCTTAATGTAACAAAAAGCCGCACTTTGTGAGTGCGGCTTAAATGTAAATTATGTATCCTAGACTGTAGGTCTTCTCCTCATCGCATCCTCTGCTGCCTGAGCGAAGAGAACTTTGGCATTTTCAGGGAATGTCTGCTCGAGTGCCTGGAATCTGGTCTCGCCCTGAAGGAACTCGTAATAATCCATCGTAGGCTCCTTGGAGTCGATCTGCATCGGAACTTCCTTGCTCGGATCAAATCTGTACAGGTTCCAGTAACCGGATTCGACCGCACGCTTCATTTCCTTCTGAGCGTACTTCATGCCGCCCTTGATTCCGTGCGCGGTACATGGGCAGTACGCGATGATGATCGAAGGTCCCTTGAATGCTTCAGCTTCGGTGATGGCCTTGACAAGCTGTGCCGGGTTAGCGCCCATTGCGACCTGAGCAACATACACGTTGCCGTAGCTTCTGAAGATCGCGCCGAGGTCCTTCTTGCCTGTCTTCTTGCCGCTTGAGGCAAACTGTGCGACCGCGCCTCTCTGCGTAGCCTTGGAGCTCTGTCCGCCTGTATTTGAATATACTTCAGTATCGATTACGAATACGTTGATATCTTCGCCCTGAGCGATTACATGGTCAAGTCCGCCATAGCCGATATCGTATGCCCAGCCGTCTCCGCCATACATCCAGAAGGACTTCTTGGCAAACTGGTCAGCGTCTTCAAGAAGATCAGCAGCGTCCTTGCTGTTGATAGTCTTAAGAGCCTCGATCAGCTCATCTGATGCCTTACGTGAAGCGATAGTATCATCAAATGCTGCCTGCCAGTTCTCGATCAGTGCCGTTATATCGGCAGCCTTTGGTGTGCCTTCAGCCTTCATCTTCTCAGCAAATGCTTCCATCTGCATCTTAAGGTGTGCTCTTCTTTGTCCGGCTGAAAGGAATACACCGAGCATCAGCTCCGCGTTATTCTCAAACAGGCTGTTGGTATATGCAGGGCCGAAGCCTCTCTTGTCAGTGGTATACGGGATTTGCGGCATCGGTGCGCCCCATGCCTGTGAGCAGCCGGTACCGTTTGCCCAGTAAAGGCGGCTTCCGTAAAGCTGTGAGAACAGCTTAGCGTAAGGTGTTTCTGTACATCCGCCGCATGCTGCCGAGAACTCTACGAGAGGTTTTGCAAACTGTGAGCCCTTAACGGTCTCTGTCTTGAATAAATGCTTATCTTCAACGCCCAACAGGTAATCCCATCTGTCTTTGCTCTCCGGATCAAGGATGCAAGGAACCATCTGGATTGCCTTAACATTGTCCGGACAGGTCTCTGCGCATACTCCGCATCCTGTGCAGTCGTACATAGACACAGCCATGGTGAACTTGTATGCTTTCTGCTCTTCATTTGCCGGCTTAAATCCCTTAACATCGACCATTGTGATCCCGGCCGGTGCAGCTTCCTGCTCTTCTTTATTAAGGATATAAGGTCTGATTACGGCGTGTGAGCAAACCATTGAGCACAGATTGCACTGCAGGCACTTCTCAGCATCCCACTTCGGAATGTTGATAGCGATGCCGCGCTTCTCATATGCGGTCATGCCAAGCTCGATAGTACCGTCTTTATATGTCTCAAATGCGCTGACCGGAAGGTCATCGCCTTTCTGCTTATTAATAGGAATAAGGATGTTCCTTACAGGTGCCGGAAGGCTCATATCAACTGTCTCAGGAACGACCTCTACCTCAGCCCATGATGCAGGGATCTCAACTTTGACAACGTCGCTTGCGCCGCGCTCGATAGCCGCGATATTGCGTGCTACGACATCCTCGCCCTTAAGTCGGTATGTGGCCTCTGCTGCCTTCTTCATGTCTTCAAGCGCAGTGTCGATATCCATAAGGTTGGTAACCTTGAAGAATGCTGCCTGAAGGACCATATTGGTGAAGCTTCCAAGTCCCAGCTCTCCTGCGATCCTGGTTGCGTCGATTATGTATAAATTAGCTTTCTTTCTTGCAAGCTCTCTCTTCATGGAAGCCGGAAGCTTCTCATCAAGTTCTTCAGCGGACCAGCTGCAGTTAAGCAGGAATGTGCCCTCATTGTAGAGTTCTTCGGCCATCTCGTAGCTTGAAACGAATGACTGGTTATGGCAGCCTACGAAATCGGCGTGCTTAACATAATATGAGCTCCTGATAGGATCCTTTGAAATACGAAGATGTGACTTGGTCGTGCCGAATGACTTCTTGGCGTCATACTCGAAATAAGCCTGCGCATACATATTGGCCTCATCGCCGAGTATCTGGATCGTATTGTGATTAGCGCCTACTGTTCCGTCTCCGCCAAGGCCCCAGAACTTACAGCTGTAAGAAGGGATCTCTTTGTAGAACTCTGTCATGTCAGCGCTTTCAAGTGAATAATGTGTCACATCATCGTTGATACCGATGGTGAAGCCATTCTTCGGGGATTCTTTCTTAAGCTCGTTAAATACAGCCATGATCTGTCCCGGATCTGTATCCTTGGAGCTCAGTCCGTAACGTCCGCCGATTATCCTGATCGACGGTGCGTTCTGTGCGAGAACAGATACTACGTCAGTGTAAAGAGGCTCGCCTACAGCGCCCATGTCCTTAACTCTGTCAAGAACCGCGATATTCTTAACGCTCTTTGGCAGAACGCTCATAAAGTGCTTGATTGAGAACGGCCTGTAAAGGTGGACCTGGATAAATCCGGTCTTCCCTCCGCGGGCATTGATGTAGTCAACAACTTCCTCGATCGGTCCCGAAACAGAGCCCATAGCTACGATGATATCTTCAGCTTCAGGATCTCCGTAATAATCGAATACGTGGTATGTTCTGCCCGTGATCTTGCCGACCTGGGCCATGTAATCTTCAACAACGTCAGGCAGAGCTTCGTAATCGGAGTTATTTGCCTCACGTACCTGGAAGTAAACGTCACCGTTCTGAACGGTATTTCTAAGGCGCGGATGTTCAGGGTTCAAAGCATGTCTTCTGAACGCTTTAAGTGCGTCCATATCCATGAGCTTTGTCATTGCCTCGATATCAGGCTCCTCGATACGGCACAGCTCGTGTGATGTCCTGAATCCATCCATAAAATGTATAAAAGGAATATTTGCCTTGATTGCGCTAAGATGTGCAACCGCCGCTATCTCAGCTGCTTCCTGTACAGAGCCGGATGAAAGAAGTGCCCAGCCTGCGTCACGGCACGCCATAACGTCGGAGTGGTCTCCGAAAATACTCATTCCGTGCGTTCCGACTGTCCTTGATGCTACGTGAAGTACTACAGGAAGTCTTTCACCTGATATTCTGTAAAGAACTGGGACCATAAGCATCAGGCCCTGGCTGGATGTAAAGCTTACTGCAAGAGAGCCTGCCTGGCTGGCGCCGTGAACAGCTCCGATAGCTCCTGCTTCGGACTGCATTTCGACAAGCTTAACAGGCTGTCCGAACATGTTCAGCCTGCCCTCTCCGCTCCATTTGTCGGTGATTCCTGCCATCGGTGATGACGGCGTGATGGGATAAATTGTTGCAATATCAGAAAAAGCGTAGGCAGTATTGGCAACAGCAATATTGCCGTCTACGGTAATATATTTTTTCATTCTCGATGTTCACTTTCTAAAAATCAATCGTTCAGTCTGTTACAGGCACGATCCAGTTATGAGGGTCAGCAGTTCTGCCCCACTGGATATCGGTAAGCTCCTTGTATAGCTTACCTGTCAGATCACCGATAAGTCCGTTGTTGATGACATATTCCTTGCCACCTGCAAATAGCCAACCAACAGGCGAAACTACTGCCGCGGTGCCGCAGCCGAATGCCTCTTCAAGAGAGCCGTTTTCTGCTGCTTCGATAACTTCATCGATTGAAATACGTCTTTCTTCAACAGGAACGCCCCAGTCCTTAAGAAGCTGGATGATACTGTTTCTGGTAACGCCCGGAAGGATCGAGCCGTTCAGCATCGGTGTAACAACTGTTCCGTTGATCTTGAACATCATATTCATAGCGCCGACTTCTTCAATATACTTGCGGTCAACGCCATCAAGCCACAATACCTGGGTATAACCCTTTTTCTCAGCGAGCTCGCCTGCTCTCTGGGATGCGCCGTAGTTTCCGCCGCATTTTGCATAGCCTGTTCCGCCTCTTACGGCTCTGACATCAGACTCTTCAACCATGATCTTAACAGGGTTGATTCCCTGCGGATAATATGCTCCGCTCGGTGAAAGAATGATGACGAATACAGCTTCAAGCAAAGTATGGAGTCCTAAGAACTCACTTGTTCCGAAAAGGAACGGTCTGATGTAAAGTGAAGCTCCGTCTGCGTGCGGAACCCAGTCTTTATCTATCTCAACTAATGTCTTTACGGCCTGGATAAAATCTTCTTCCGGTACCTGAGGAAGCGCAAGTCTGTCTGAAGAATTCATAAATCTTTTTGCATTCTGCTCAGGTCTGAACAGCTGGATCTTGTCGTCTGCAGTCCTATATGCCTTTAAGCCTTCGAAAATTTCCTCTCCGTAATGAAGGGCAGTACATGCCGGATGTAGGTCTAGGTTGCCAAAAGGTAGGATTTCGCCGGCTTCCCAGCCGCCTGCTTTTGTCCATTTCTGAACAAACATATGGTCCGTGAAGACCTGTCCAAAACCTAACTTACTCTCGTCCTCAGGCTTTGCCTTAGGATTTGAATTCATGGTAACCTTGATTTCCATCGTTTCTGCCTTTCTTTTTAATAGTTTTTGCCCTTTAGTAATTTAATGTGTTAAAAAATTTACGTCGGTTTTACCACAAAAACCCTGCTCGCGTCAAGCGAAACAGGGCTTTTTTTTGAACTTTATTATTTAATTAACGAACTGGTCGAAAAAGTGCACTATATCAAGGTTTTTCGGCTTTTGTTATATGTGCATTTTTAATAATCGGGCGCATTACTGACCGAAATACTCTTCAAGCGATTTGATCGCGTTCTGCTCGCCCTGATCCGCTGCCATCTGCCAGTACTCGTAGGCTTTTTCATAGTCCTGTCCGATGGCAATGCCAAAGTAATAAGCATACCCGACAAGGTACATTGCGTATGTGTCTCCGGCGTCAGCTGCTTCCTTGGCCCAGCGGTAACCTGCCATATCACTTTGCTCGCATCCTTCACCGACTAAGTACATATAGGCTAACTCCGCCATGCACTCGATATCTCCGAACATTGCGCCTTCGTAATACATATCGAATGCCTTATCCAGGTCAACCTCACGGCCTTCGCCCCAGTAGTTCATGTACCCAAGGAAGTAATATGAATATCCGTCGCCTTCGTCAGCTGCGGCTTCGAACAGTTCATATGCTCTTACATAGTCCTGATCCACATAATAGCCATTGTAATACATGTAACCAAGGTTCGATATCGCGATAATGCTGCCCATCTCGGCTGCTTTGCTGAATGCTTCAAATGCGCGCTCATATTCGCCTGCATATACGCACTCGGTTCCTATTTCGTTCCATTCCTCGGCCGTGTACTCTTCCTCGATTTCAGGCTCTGCCTTAGTTTCCGGAGCGTAGGTCACATCGGTATCCATTGTCGGTACGACCCATTCCCATTCGGAGGTAGTCTCTTTCGTAGGCTTACCATCGCCTATAAGCTCCTTGATGAGCTTGATAGATGAGCATCCGGTCATGGTGATGACCATCGCTGCCGCAAGAATTAAGCAAATGAGTTTTTTCATTGTTCTCTCCTTATTTGTCGCCTGCTTTCGCAAATTCCAATATTGCCTGAACGGCCGCTTCCTCGGCATTCGGGTCCTTGTCATAGAAGACCGAATGCGTACCATTTTCTATGTATATCACGTTCCCGGCATTGCCGCCTGATCTGACATAAAGTTCGGCTGACGGTTTCGAGATAACTTCGTCCTTGTCCGGCACAATAAGCAAATGCTCATGCTCCGACTCCGTAACTGCCTTCAGCGCACGTTTGTTGAGCTTATAATAATCGAAAAGCCTTCTCGTGAAAAACCATCTGAAGTATTCGTGTCCCAGATACTGCTCGTCGCACGGCGCGTTCTCGTAATGCAGGTGATATTTCGAGCTTGCGTGCCATTTGCACCTGACTTTGCAGGTAAAAGGAGCGCAGATCTTCAGGATGACCCTGGCCGGCAGATTCATCTGCCTGTTCACAAAGCTCGGGCACACGAGGACGACTTTGCCGACTTTTTCATCTGCGCAGCCAAGTATTGCAGCAAGAGACGAGCCCATTGAATGGCCCAGAATATGCACTCTGCGGTAGTCCTTTTTAAGGCTTTCAAGCGCATTCTCGGCCAGTTTCAGCCAGTCATCGCCTTTGGACTTTTCAAAGTCCTTGCCGCCGGTTCCGTGGCCCGGAAGCCTCGGCACGAACACATCCGCCCCTGCTTCAAAAAGATCGACCGCCGGTCTTACAAGTTCTCCCGGATAACCCCTGTAGCCATGAATCAACAGCCAACATTCATCTTTTCGCTGCTCATGCACCAGACTAAAGGATCTTGCCGCGTCTTGGCATTCTTTTTTGTCTTCATACACCCCGTCATACCAATCCGGCGGGACTGAGTAAATAATTTTTGAAAGGTCCAATACTCCTACCTTCTTTACTTATTCAGGCTGTTCTGACTCTATAAAAATCTGTCCGGTCCGCCTGTGAGACCGTTTTTCAAATCATTGAAGAACAACTGCCTTTTCAGTTTAGCGTTGTTGAACATGCCGATAGTATTGGCAAGGCTGTGGAATATCTCGTCGCTCAGCGTTGTTCCTCTCTGATACAGTCCTCTCTTGAAATCGTCGATAACGTCCCTGTAAGCTTCGACCGCTGTAGCTACAGAGTCATCCCACGACAGATAGAGCCTTTCAAGTGCCACCATGCCTGCTCGCTTTGCTGCTGACATATCCTTGCTGAGCACTTCAAGCAGTGCTTCCATTGCCTCTGCATTCTCGTCAATAAGGAAACCGTCCACACCGTCTGTTACGTCCTCTGCGGCGCAGCTGCCCTTGATAAGCACGCTTGCGAGCGAGCAAGCCGCCGCTTCACGGACTACCAGCCCGTTGGTATCAAATGTCGACGGGAACAAAAACAGGTCCGCCCTGCAATACCACGCCCTTATCTGCTCTCTGTCCTGAAGCGCCGGAGCGAAGAATACCTTGTCATTCAGGCCCAGGCCTTCTGTGTAGGCGGCGATATCGTCCTTGTCCAGACCTCCGCCGACAAATACCATTCTGAAGTCGCTTCCTTTGGCCTTGAATATCTGAAGAGCGTCAAGAATTATGCGGATTCCTTTGTACCACATCAGCCTCCCGATATACAGAAAAACAGGGATCCCTTCAGGCAGGTCATATCCTGCCGTCACTTCCTTTATCAGTTCGTCCGGTACCCTGCCGCGCGGGAAATCGACGCCGTTAGGCATAACAGTGTATTTGCCCTGATATCCTAAGTTTCTTAAGTTTTCGCCGGCACCGCGGCTTACAGTCCACACCTCGTTGCATGCGGAGATATTCTCGACGAGAGCCCTGGCCGCCTCGTTCTGTATGAAACGGCCTTTGAACATATGGGCTATCTCGATATCAAATCTTGTGTGATATGTGAAGATGACCGGAATATCCATTCGGTCTCTTAAGATCCTCGCGAGCATCGTTGCCGACAGCGGGCTGTGGGTGTGTATTATCTCAGGACTGTATTTCTGAAGCTCTGCCACAGTCGGCGCGGAGAAAGGAAATCCGGCCGTATACCCCACCTGCCTGGTCATGTCTATGCTCGGGTATCTGATGACAGGAAAATCCAACTGCGTATCATCTGCATCCGGGTGTTTCGGAGCGGCTACCTGCGCGCTTCCGTATTTCTCATTGATCAAACGCGCATAGTTCACAACAGCGTTGGCCACACCGTCAACCTCCGGTGGAAAGGAGTCATTTATTAAGCATACGTTTATGTTGTCACAAGTTTCACTCATGGCCCGTCTTACTTACGTTTCTTACTGATCAGCGCGATCGTAACGCCTGCGCCTGCCAATGCGATAACGGCGATAATACCGTAAAGGATCAGATGATTCCTGTCGCCTGTCTGTGGTGTGTCAGGGTCGTCCGGATCCTCCGGCTTCTCGTTGATCGTTACAACTATCGGATCCTCGCCTGTATATTCTGTATGGTTCTTATCTCCTTCGATCATGAAGTATACGGAATATTCGCCCGCTTCAGTTCCCTTAGGGATGTCCGTGGTGAATGGTCCGTCTTCATTTAAGCTGTACTGCATAACACCGCCGGGAACATTACCGGCGCTTACCAGCTCCTGAGCTTCGCCTGTAAAGGTAAGTTCATTTGCCTCAGGCTGATCGAATCTCCAGCTACCCTTGGCGATGGTTACCGTGAAGGTTTCAACCTCGCTGTCTAAATGTTCCTCGTCACCCTCTACAAAGTAGTGAACGTAGTATATTCCGGCGTCTGTTTTCCTATCTATGGTGTCATTCCAGCCATCCTTCGGGTCGGATGATGATTCATCTACCACGTATTTAAGCGTGCCGTCACTTGTTCTTCCACGAAGTGCCAGAATCAGCTCTTCGCCTGTATAGCTTAAGTCTTCTCTCGGCTCAGGCGGTATGAATTCAGGCGCCTTCTTCGCCGTCCAGTGAGCGTAAAGTGTCTCGTCTTCCGTAAGTGCGACTATCGTGTCTTTGGTTACGTGAATGCCCGGATCTTCGTCGGTGAACCAGCCGTCAAAGATGTATCCTGCTCTTACAGGATCTTCCGGCAGATCGTATTTCTTGCCGTTGGTCTGCTTCTTAACCTCCGGTGCCGGCGCACCTTCGTAGTTAAGGTCAAAGGTCACGTCATATGGCTTAGCTGTCCACTTTGCGTAAATGGTCGTATTGTCATCTACTGTCAGGTCGAAATCAAATTCATTTTCCGTTGTCTTTTCCTTGTACCAGCCGCCGAATATCCAGCCGTCCTCTTCAGGATCTTCCGGTTCTGTAACGAACGAATACTTGGCGATAGCCTGATAAGGTACCTGCTCGCCGTGGCCGTTCATATCAAAATTAACTGTGATCGGCTCCGCAATCGGAGGCGGTGCGAGCTGAGCCCACTGTGCGTATACTGTGGTATCTTCGGAAATGGTGTTTCCGAAGATGAATGGAGTCTCGAAGCTGTCATCTGTATACCAGTCGTCAAAATCCCATTCGCCGCCGTCCGGCTCTTCCGGTTTTACTGTCACATCGTATTCTCCAAGCGTCTGATATGGCACCTGATTGCCGTGCCCGTTCATCTCAAATGTCAGTGTATGTGTAACGATCAGCGGCTCTTCCTTATTCGCTTTCCACTTAGCGTATATAACTGTGTCCGCGGTTATCTCAAAATCGAAGTCAAATTCATGCCTGAATTCCGCATCTTTGTACCAGTCAATGAACACCCAGCCTTCCTCTGCCGGTTCTTCCGGCTCAGCAGCTTTATTGCCTGATTTGACTACCTGGTAACCGATCTGCTCACCGTGTCCTCCCATGTCGAAGCTTACCGTGTAGGTTACTTCAGGCTCGGCCTTGGTCCATTTTGCATAAACTGTCACATCTGCTGTGATCGGCTCGGTAAAATCGAATGTGGTCTCAAATGTATCGTCAGTGTACCATCCGCCGAATATCCATCCGGTCTCGGAAGGATCTTCAGGCTCGGTCGCTTTCTCTCCCCAGGAGACGTTCTGATATGGAACCTGTGTTCCGTGTCCACCCATGTCGAAGTGTACTTCGCATACATCCGGATCCGTCTCTGACCCCCATCTTGCATATACAGTCGTATCCTGTGTGATCGGATCATTAAAGTTGAAAGGTGTCTGATAGTCACTGTCGGCATACCATCCCTTGAACATCAGACCGTCCTCTTCAGGATCTTCGGGCTGAAATGCACGGGTGTCGTCTTCGACTTTCTGACTCTTTATCTGTGTTCCATGACCGCCCATATCGAAATCTACCGTATGGTTGGCAATGTTCAGGATCACAGTGTAATAAACGTCCCTGTAGTACTTGTTTTTATTCCTGGTCAGTTCATTTCTGCACAGGTATACGAGGGTGTGAGTTGTTGCGTCCTCGCTCATTTCTATGTCGTGTCTGACGATAGTTGCGTCCACAAAAGCTTCTCTGTCCGTGGACAGAAGATGCGTCATATCGTCGATAATCAGACCCTTCTCGGAATTTACCGTATACACGAGCATCAGATCATCGAAGGTGTACGTATAATCCTCGCCCACGATAAGCATTTTTCCGTTGTTGTCACGCATACCATTTTCATTGAAATCCATCGATGTCATGCCATTGATGTCCATAATGTTATCAAGCGTCGCAACCATGAAGACCGGAGTTCCATTGTCATAGCTGTGTATAACGATCTCATAAGCAGCATGCGGTACTTCACGTCCGAAGAAGCATACGGTATAGTCACGGTTGCCCGGTTTGACTTCCAGATTCCTATGAACAGGACTCCAGTTTCCGGCCATACCGATCCATGCGTGGTTCATAGGTGACGTGTCCAGATCGCTCTTGAACTTCACCGTTTCATAATCGTTAATGACATAGCAGTCAGTTGGATCGTTGCCGTAGATTTTTACGCTTCCGCCGAAAGTTACAGCATAGTCGCAGAACAGATCCATTATCTCGAAATGAACACCGCCGCCTGCGACTGTGTCATGTCCGCCTGCGGTATAATAGGTCGCTTTGTTTCCTGTTATTTCAAGATCTCCTGACAGTTCAAGGCCGTCACATGTTGAGTCGATATATATGCCGCCGCCCATACGAGCGGTGTTGTTGTAGATCTTGCCGCCGGAGATAGTGCCTTTCCAGTCATCGAAGTAGATGGCACCGCCGTATGCGGCTTCATTATCGTGAATCTCGCCGCCGGCCATCAAGAACGTTGAACTCGTGCTTCCGTCAAAATATATGGTGCCGTCGTCATCGCCTTTATTGCCGTATATCTCGCCGCCGTACATATAGAAACTGCCCTCGTCGATACATACAGCTGATCCGTAACTGTCATAGACGTTATTTGTCAAAGAGCCGCCGTTCATAACAAACGTTCCGTCATCTACAAAAATAAGTCCGCAGTCGTCATCGTCATTTCCGCGAAGCTCGCCGTCCTCCAATGTCAGCTTGGATTTGTGGTAAAGCTGAAACAGTCCTTCGTGGCGGCCGCCTGTTGACTGGATGTAGCCGTCGGCATTTGCGGAATTATCTGTGATGGTAAGCGATGCGTTATCCTTGAGGGTTATAAAACAATCACCGCCATTACCTGCGGCCAGTAAAGAATGTCCGTTCAGGTCAATGGTGAAACTGATATTGTTGTTGAATTCGTATTCTTTAGTAAATGCGATGTCTTTGTCAAGTACAACGGTCGAGCCATTCAGTTTGCCGGCGGCTTTTGCATTGTCAAAATCCGCGTTACTGCTGATGTGGATGTTTCCGGCGCCGAACGTCTCAAAGTTCCAGGGCACTATACAAAGTGCCAGAACAAGTGCTAAAACTAAACATAACTTCTTTTTCATCTTCATCTGCTGCACGTCCTTTTTAGCTGATAAACGTCGAAAGAACCTTGAACAGTTCCCCGACAACGATTGGTTTCGCAATATGTGCATTCATACCGGCCTCTAAAGATTTCATCCGGTCCTCTTCAAAAGCGTTAGCTGACAGGGCAATGATCGGGATGTTGTCATCCGGATACATGCCTCTGATCGCTTTGGTCGCTTCATAGCCATTCATGTAAGGCATCTGGATATCCATAAGAATGCAGTCGAAATACTTCGGTCCTTTCTGCCTCATCGTCTCGACATCGTATTCCATGCCTTCCGGATGCTTTGACTCAAGATCTGCAACATACTCAAGCAATTTCGGCAGATCATCCGGGTGGATGGCACTTTCCGGGTTCTATCAGTTTCGTATTTCTCATTGCAGTCCCTCCACGTTGTTGCCGGACAGAAAGACATTAACATCGTCCGTATCTATTTCAAAAGTTTTCAGCAGTTTTGCTGTTTCAGAATTTCCCTTGAATATAAGGAAAAGCGCAAGGAAAGTGCTCCAGGTAAGTGTCTGCCGCTTGCCCTCTACTTTCGTAATTGTACTTCGGCTTAATCCGGCCTTATCTGCAAGAGCCTGCTGTGACACACCGAGTTCTTTCCTTAAAGTAGGAAGTTTTTCTGCTAATTTTTCAGTATATATTTTGCGCTCATCCAATGTCATGATTGATCTCCTATCGAATCCGCGTTGATAGACTTATGGTAATTATAAATTATAACGCCAATATGTGGGTTTTTCAATGACAGAATGAGTAATCATTCCGCAAATGCAAAAAAAGACGCAGCCTAATCTGTCGCCTCGACACCCTGTTATCTATTCTGTCGCCACGACTATACCTCGTCGACAGACTACAGAAATGTTGTCAGAATATAAAAAAAGAGGGTTTCAGCTTACCGCCCGGAACAGGCAGATTTGCTGAAACCCTTCGATTTTCAAGGCGTTTTCACGCTCTTTATTTTCTGACTCTTGACATCAAGACTACCGTCTCCACATGTACGGTATGAGGGAACATATCCACACATGAAGCTTTGACAAGCTTGTATCCGGCCGTCTTAAAGGCCCTAAGGTCATTGATAAGGGAGGTCGGCTTGCAGCTTATATAAACTATTTTTTCAACTCCGTAGCCCAGGATTCTGCCGAGTGCCTTAGGATGGATTCCTTCCCTGGGGGGATCCAGAATGATCATATCCGGCTTAGGAAGCTCTTCTCCTATTTCTCCGCAAAGCACTTTCATTACATCACCGGCTATAAATTGTACGTTTTCAATTCCGTTAAGCTTGGCATTTTCCTTTGCCGATGCAACAGCCTCCTCAACGATTTCCACGCCGATGACTTCATCGGCGGCGGGGCTCATAAGCTGTGAAATGGTACCTGTCCCGCTGTAAAGGTCATATATTACTTTGCATCCGTCGCAGGCAGCATATTCACGGGCTTTTTCATAAAGTTTTTCACATCCCAGGGTATTTGTCTGGAAAAAAGAAAAAATGGAAATTTTGAAATCAAGTCCGAGAACATTTTCCATAATGTAATCCTGTCCGAAAAGCATTTCTATGCCGTCATTTCTGACTATATCCGACATGGCATCGTTTTTAACATGCGCAATCCCGGATATCTTTCCCTGAACAGGAGCCGAAAGAAGCATTTTTGTCATCTGTTCCAGAATGTATGGCCTTTTGGAAGGCTCGCACACAGACTCACATTCATCACCGGCCGTAACAATGGCAACCAGTATTTCGCCTTTTTTTATGCTCCTTCTTATCAGAAGGTGCCTTAAGTATCCTTTGTGTGAATATTGGTTATAAAAGTCAATCTCTCCGCGTATATACAGATCATTAAAATAATTCCTGACCAGATTACGGATTATATTGAAATCTTCATGGACTATTTCACAATCCGTAACGTTAATTATGTCATGGAAACTGTTTTTTCTGTGAAGCCCAAGTGCAAATACTCCGCCCTTCGATTCATCGCCGAAAGAAAATTCCATTTTATTACGGTATGCCAGGCTTACGGGACTTGGAACTATTCCTTCAAATTCGAATTCCGGATATACCTCTTTCAGCATGCCGTTTATCATATCCGCCTTAAGCTTTGTCTGCGCTTCATATGGCACTTTCTGATA
>JAZQNN010000033.1:0-61656 GCA_045627365.1 Lachnospiraceae bacterium | reverse complement strand
CGAATGCTCTACCGACTGAGCTATTGAGGAATAAAGATAACTTGTATCTTCAAAATTTCATATCAATTCCAGAAAGATTCTTAGGTTAAGCCCTCGACCTATTAGTATCAGTCAGCTACGTACATTACTGCACTTCCACCTCTGACCTATCAACCTCATAGTCTCTAAGGGGTCTTACTCTTGCGATGGGATATCTCATCTTGAGGGGGGCTTCACGCTTAGATGCCTTCAGCGTTTATCCCGTCCCGACATGGCTACGATCCGACTTATGCTTTCAAGAAGTGATGTTCCTCGATAGCTCAATGGTAGAGCACTCGGCTGTTAACCGAGGGGTTGTAGGTTCGAGCCCTACTCGGGGAGCTCTTCTTTTATAGAGGATTTTGATAATTTTACATTCTGGCCCCGTGGTCAAGCGGTTAAGACATCGCCCTTTCACGGCGGTAACACGAGTTCGATTCTCGTCGGGGTCATATGCCGATGTGGCTCAATTGGCAGAGCAGCTGATTTGTAATCAGCAGGTTGGGGGTTCGAGTCCCTCCATCGGCTTTTTTAATTTATTTGGACCCTTAGCTCAGTTGGTTAGAGCAGCCGGCTCATAACCGGCCGGTCCGGGGTTCGAGTCCCTGAGGGTCCACTCTTTTTTAGAGTGGTTATTTTTTTATTGACAAATCATATAGTATTTGTATAATTACATTGCTAATGGCCCAGTGGTTCAGTTGGTTAGAACGCCGCCCTGTCACGGCGGAGGTCAGGGGTTCGAGTCCCCTCTGGGTCGTTTTTTTATGCGATAGAGTCTGCCGCATAAGATGTGCCGGCGTGGCGGAATAGGCAGACGCGCGGGACTTAAAATCCCGTGATAGCAATATCGTGTCGGTTCGACCCCGACCGCCGGCATTAAAAAACGATGAAGAGAGATCTTCATCGTTTTTTTAGTGTTTTTCAGTTGTTTTCCTGCTTTGGCGCTTTCTCATCAATATATTCAACAATATCTTCCAGATTGCATTCCAGAATCTCGCAGAGCATATTCAGAGTATATGTGCTCACGTTTCCGTTCTTGCGCAGTCTGTCAAGCTGGCCGCAGCTGAAACGGTATTCTTTTATAAGTCGGTACTGGGTCATCCCTTTGTATTTCATGGTCTGCCAGAGTTTATCATAAACGATCATTTGGATTACCTCCTCATGATGAGTTTATGAAGTAGCCCAATAGCTGACAATTGCCCATATAAGGACAACTCCGGCCTATCTTGCTCAGCTTACAGTGCTGCTTTGATCCGCTCTATTAATGGGCGAATCTTTTCCGCATTCAATTTGAGAACACGCCTGTCATATGTCATAAGGCCGTTTGTCTCATCTTCAACGTCAGAAACCTGGGTATAAATGATTCCGGCAAGGCCTTTTGGAATGTTTCCAAGTACATCACGCTCAAATAGTTCGATAAAGTCATGCTCGAAGGCTTCAAGCCCTTCACATTTTTTATAACCGAAGGTCTTTTCAAGATTGAAACTGTGTTCAGGCAATTTGCAGGCATATCCGCCGAACTCAGAGAGAAAGACAGGCCTTGACCATTTGTATTTTTTGAGTTTAACAGCCTTAAAGTATATGTGCTCGCTGATAACGTCAGACAACTCTCCCCAGAACCAGCCGCTTGTAGCGTCAAAAACGCGGGATGGATCAAGTTCCTTGAGTCTCTTGTAATTGGCATCTGCGTCAAATTGTCCCCAGCCCTCGTTAAAAATAGTGTAGGCAACAACGGAAGGACTATTGTAGAGGTGCTTTATCAATCCGGCAGACTCCTCGCGAAATGTCTGCTGTTGTTGTTCACTAAGAGATATGCGGGGAGCACGCCTTAACCCCAAAGCAGGACGCAGCGTATCGCGAAATACCTTGTACTGCCCGATATTGACCGTATCCTGGAATACGAGCATGCCGAGCTTGTCACACAGGTAATAGAACCTGAGCGGCTCAATTTTGATATGCTTGCGCAGAGTATTGAATCCAAGCGATTTCATGGCAAGAATGTCGCCTTCGAAAGCGTCATATGAAGCCGGAGTGTATATGCCGTCTGAAAAATATCCCTGATCCAGGAGACCTGCAACGAAGTACGGCTTGTTATTCAGCAGAAAGCATGTTTCATTCACCGAAAATTTACGCATGGCGAAATATGATGATACCTCGTCACAGAGCGTTTCTCCCTGAAATGCTCTAACTATAAATGAATACAGATTCGGCTCCTCAGGTGACCAGAGAAGCGCGTCAGAGAGCTTGATGGTCAATTCCTTGCCGTCAACCTTATATGTGCCGATTTGGAGGCTCCTGGGGCTGTATAGCTCAACCTCAAAGCAATCCGCACAGCTGTCTATTTTGATGTTAACACATGCCTGATCGATGTCGGGAGTGATCTGAAGATCCTTAATGTATCCTGAGGAAGCGGATTCCAGCCATACGCTCTGCCAGATGCCGCTTATAGGAGTGTACCATATTCCATGTCGCTCTTTTGCCTGCTTGCCGGTCGGAAGATCGAGACTTAAATTATCCTGAACGCTTATGCGGATGGCATTGATTCCTTCGTGGACATATTCTGCTATGTTATATACTGCCGGAAGGTAGCCGCCTGTATGTTCCCCAACAGGACAACCGTTTATGTATATCTTGCTCACCTGATCAGCTGCATCCACATGAAGCAAAATAACATCATTCATAAAATCCTGTGTCAGCGTGATCTCTCGCGAATATTCGATCAAGATATTCGAAGCCGGATCAAAAGATAGTGAGCCATCGGTATTCCGGACTCCCGACAGAATGCTTTCGGGGCTGAATGGCACAGTGATGGGGCCGCTGTAAGTGCATTTGCCATCAGCTGTGATCACGCAGTCCCAAAGGCCGTTCAGATTCATGTAACTTGAGCGGCAAAGCTGGGGCCTTGGATAGTCCGAAAGAGGGACTTCCGGCAACGGGCTGTCTGCATATTTGGTTAACAGTGTGTAGTTGAGCCTCATTTTTCATTTACCTCACGAAGTTTATCTGCATCCCTGCGAAGGGGTATTATAGGAATGATCGTGATCACGCAAACGATTGCTGCAGCCAGGAAAATGCTGTATGGCGGCACAAAATCGCTGCCGTTGAGTCCCATTGCATCAAGCCCGATAAGCAACGAAATTATTGGACCTATGATCATCGGGATGAGAACCATGAAGCACATGCGAATTCCCTGGCAGCGCCCTTCGCTTCCTTTTGGAATGTAATCCTGAAACGCTGATGAGAAAAGTCCCGTAAGCGAGAGGATCCCGGCCATCATCAGTATACCGCCGGCGTAAAGCAGTATATTCCATAGCGTTCCGGCCGTAAATTGAATAAAATAAAACGACAGAATGCCGAAGATGGTAACTATAAGCATAGGAATGTAAAAACCCTTACGTCCTATTTTGTCAGATGTGAAGCCCACAAAGCCTGTAATGACGGCAGCCCCCACGATGATGACAGCCATCGGAATTACAAAACCGTCTCCGAGACCGAGCGTAAGGATCAGAAAGTTTATCAGATATGAGAAGAATGTCTGCTGCGAGATCCCGATAAGGCAGGCTGCGGCAAGACAAACATAGAGCATTTTATTGGAACGGACTGCTTCCAACCTGAAACCGGAGAAGAAGTCTTTGAAAGTAATGGTATTATCGGTCTTGATCGAAGCCGAATCACGGAAGATCCCAAGTGCCGCAATACCGGCAACAGTAGGAATTATGCCCAGAATAACGAAAAACAGCCAGTTGGACTCGGCAGCGGCACTGTAAAATCCGCTGAGGCCGATAAAAACGATAACGACAGCGATAACCGGTAAAATCGCAAGAATTGAATTTATTCGACCGCGATTGGATGCGTCGGTGTTATCTGCGACCCAGGCGTTGAATGCAGCATCGTTGGAAGTAGAGCCTGCAACTGTCATTATGCAGTCAAAAGCGACCAGGGCAGCGGCAACCAGTGTAATATGCTCGGACGTGACGCTCATCGGCAGAAGAGCAAATATCATGATCGTGAAGCCCCAGATAATATAGCCGAAGGCCAGGAAGGGCTTCCTTTTTCCGGCTTTGTCCGAAAGCGCACCGGCAACTACGGTAGTTGCAGTCGCAAATACGGCGGAGAAAATAACCATAAGCGTGGTTACTATATAGGACATGTCAGCTCGTCCTGAATTTGAAAAAATGTCCTGGGCAAGTGTGGCAAAATACATATTTTCCACTACCCATGCGATCTGGCCGACCAATCCGAAAATAATGGCGCACAACCAGATCCTGCTGCTGGAATTACCTGATCTTTTGCCCATTGTCCACCTCACAAAACTTTTTTTATATCTTATCATATCGGGCCTGCCGTGTATATATATCAAAGATGTACATTAGGTTATATACGATTCACATAGTGTATTTAATTTCGTTAATCCAATAACTTAATTGACACTTTGTTAATATATATATAGAATAAAGACAACGAGGGCTATTTTCAATGGACTTCAGACTGCGTGAGCCGGCTTAAGGCTCTAAGTTGTCTGCCGTGAAAAGGGGATAACCCTTGATTTAATCGTGTTTTTAACACATCCAGGAGGTTATTTTTTATGTGGAATCAGGCAAAACTTGATGAGCTTGACAAGCGCCGTGCCCAGGTTATGGTCGCAGGCGGTGAGGAAAAGCTCGCAAAGCGTCGTGCCGGCGGAAAAATGACTGCAAGAGACCGCATGGAGTACCTGTTTGATGACGGTACTTTTGTGGAACTCAATGATATGCAGGAAGGTCGCTGCACAGACTTTGGAATGGACAAAAAGCACTTTGTCGGCGATGGTGTTATCACCGGATACGGCGAGGTTCACGGACGTCTTGTATTTGCATCCAGCCAGGACTTTACAGTCAGCGGCGGATCACTCGGTGCTGCACACGCCAAGAAGATCTGCGATTGCATGGACAAGGCTCTGATGATGAAGGCACCTTTCGTTTCTATCAACGATTCAGGCGGTGCAAGAATTGAAGAGGGCATCGATGCTCTTAACGGATACGGAGAGATCTTCCTGCGCAATACTATCTGCAGCGGAGTTATTCCTCAGATTTCCGTAATTATGGGACCATGCGCAGGCGGCGCATGCTACTCACCGGCCATTACTGACTATATCTTCATGACTAAAGCCAGCCAGATGTATATTACCGGCCCTTCAGTTGTTAAGTCAGTTACCGGCGAAGACATTTCTCTTGAAGACCTTGGTGGTCCTGGCGTTCACACAGGCAAGAGTGGTGTCGCTCACTTTGTATATGATGATGACGAGACCTGTCTTAACGGCGTTCGTCGTCTTTTAGGATATCTTCCTCAGAGCAATCTTGAGGAACCGGGTGTTGTTGTAACTGAGCCTGTTGATGAGTGCGACAAGCTTATGGACATCGTTCCTGATAACTCCAAGCGCAGCTACGACGTTCGTGACGTTATCAACACCATGTGCGATAAGGGAAGCTTCATGGAAGTTCAGCCTGATTTCGCAAGAAATATCGTTGTTGGTTTCTCTCGTTTTGACGGCAAGACGATCGGTATCGTAGCTAACCAGAGCAAATTCATGGCCGGTTCTCTCGAGATCAACGCATCAGATAAAGCTTCACGTTTTATCCGTTTCTGCGACTGCTTCAATATTCCTCTTCTGTCACTGGTTGACGTTCCGGCTTATCTTCCGGGCAGCTACCAGGAGCACAACGGAATCATCCGTCACGGCGCAAAGCTTCTGTATGCATTTGCTGAAGCTACCGTTCCTAAGGTTTGCCTTATCATGAGAAAGTCATACGGCGGGGCTTATGTTGCAATGAACAGCAAGGGCCTTGGCGCGGATATCGTTTACGCTTGGCCGATCGCTGAGATCGCTGTTATGGGCGCTGACGGAGCTGTTGGTGTCATCGGACGTAAGGCCATCAAGGAAGCCGCTGATCCGGTTGCCAAGAAGGCTGAGCTCGTTGATGAGTACAACCAGAAATTCATGAATCCGTACGTTGCCGCACAGCGTGGATTCGTTGACGAGGTCGTAGCTCCTGAGCAGACCAGAGGTTATATCGTTTCCGCATTCAAGATGCTTGCCAACAAGAAGAAACAGACACCGTGGCGTAAGCACGGCAACATTCCTCTGTAAGATAAGGAGGCACAGAATGGAAATCACTAACCGTCAGGAAATCATCGCAGCTGCATGTGCGTGCATAGCTGAGGAACTCGGCACCGACATTCAGGGCATCAGAGTTCTGTCCTTTAAGGAATATGTACCGCCAAAGCAGACCTGCTATGGAACAACAATTTATCAGAACGCATTTGATTGCAAATACAGTAAATACCAATTGGGGGACGAGGCATTATGAAAAAATATAAAGTCGTTGTAAACGGAACAGAATACGAGATGGACATCGAGCTCATTGGCGAAACCAGTGGCGGCGTTGCCCTCAACAGCAAAGTAGCTTACAAAGTTGAATCAGGCGCACAGGCAGCTCCTAAGGCTGCACCTGCACCTGCACCAAAGGCAGCTCCTGCTCCTAAGGCTGAGCCTGCACCTGCACCTGCAGCTCCTGTTGCAGCTCCGGCCGGCGCACAGTCAGTATCAGCTCCGATGCCTGGCAAGATCCTTTCAGTTGACGTTAAGGAAGGCGCTCAGGTCAAGGCCGGAGATCTTCTGTTCATCCTTGAAGCTATGAAGATGGAAAATGAGATCGTTGCTCCATGCGCAGGCACAGTATCTAACATCGCTGTTACCGCAGGAACTAACGTAGAAACCGGCAGCGCTCTTTGCGTAATCGGCTAAGGAGGACGCGCACAGAATGATAGATATGGTTAAAAAGCCATTGCTGATAACGGATACGATCCTGCGTGATGCACATCAGTCTCAGGCAGCTACACGTATGCGCCTTGAGGATATGCTTCCTGCATGTGAGATCCTGGACAGCATCGGCTATTGGTCACTTGAATGCTGGGGCGGAGCAACTTACGACAGCTGCATGAGATTCCTTGGAGAGGATCCTTGGGAGAGACTCGATGCACTTCGCAAGGCTATGCCTAACACTCAGCTTCAGATGCTCCTTCGTGGTCAGAACCTGCTTGGATACAAGCATTACGCTGACGACGTTGTTGATGCATTTTGCCGCAAATCAATTGAGCACGGCATCGATGTAGTACGTATCTTCGACGCTCTTAACGATGTAAGAAACATCGAAAAGGCTATGGAGTGCGTAAAGAAGTACGGCGGAAAGTGCGAGCCTGCAATGAGCTACACTATCAGCCCGATCCACAACAGAGAATACTTCGTTGATCTAGCTGTTAAACTGGAACAGATGGGCGCAGATACTATCTGCATCAAGGACATGGCAAATCTTCTTCTGCCGTTTGAGGCTTACGAGCTTATCAAGGCTTTGAAGGAGAAAGTAAGCGTTCCTATTCATCTGCACACCCATAACACAACAGGTACCGGCGACATGGTTAACCTTATGGCAGTTCAGGCAGGCGTTGACATCATTGACTGCGCTCTGTCTCCTCTTGCAAACGGTACCTCCCAGCCGGCAACTGAGTCTATGGTTGCAACCCTTAAAGGAACCGACAGAGACACCGGTCTTGACCTTACCAAGCTCAGCGACGCAGCTGCTCATTTCCGTACAGTTGCAGCTAAACTTCAGGCAGCAGGCACACTCGATCCTAAGGTACTTCGTGTTGATACCAACACTCTTATGTACCAGGTACCGGGCGGCATGCTCAGCAACCTTATTTCACAGCTTAAGCAGGCTAATGCAGAGGACAAGTATTACGACGTTCTTGCTGAGATCCCGCGCGTACGTGAAGATTTCGGCTTCCCGCCACTTGTAACTCCGTCAAGCCAGATCGTCGGCACACAGGCAGTTCTCAACGTTCTTTCAGGTGAAAGATACAAGATCTTCACCAAGGAATCCAAGGGAATGCTTCGCGGTGAGTACGGCCAGCTTCCTGGTAAGGTAAATGAAGAAGTTCGTAAGAAAGCTATCGGCGATGCAGAAGTTATCACCTGCAGACCGGCAGACAACATTCCTTCAGAGATGGACAAGTACTGGAAAGAGACCGAAGGCCTTGCTCAGACTGAAGAAGACGTTCTTGATTACGCACTCTTCCCACAGGTTGCTCCTGACTTCCTGAAGAAGAAATATGCTGTTCCTGAGCCTGCTATCGAGCTTATCGTAGAAGATCTCAGCGAATAAAAGACTTAACCGGAAGGCTCTCACATGGGGCCTTCCGGTTCACACATAATTATAGTTTCATTTGATAGGAGAAAGATATGTACGAAGACATCAAAGAAGCACGTAAGCAATGGGAGGATGGTCCTGTTGCCAAAATGTTAGCTAAGGGCGGCGAGCGCTCAAGCGAATTCAAAACAAACTTCGGCACCGAGATTCCACGCGCCGCAGGTCCTGACACCATCGAGGGCTTCGATTACAACAAGAAGCTCGGCTTCCCGGGACAGTATCCATATACAAGAGGCGTTCAGCCTTCAATGTACCGCGGACGTTTCTGGACTATGCGTCAGTACGCAGGATTTGCTACTGCAGAAGAGTCCAACGCACGTTACCGTTACCTGCTTGATCAGGGCCAGACAGGTCTTTCAATCGCATTTGACCTTCCTACTCAGATCGGTTATGACTCAGACGATCCTATCGCTTACGGCGAAGTAGGAAAAGTTGGTGTAGCGATCGACAGCCTTGCTGATATGGAGATCCTTTTTGACGGAATCCCTCTTGACAAGGTAAGCTCATCAATGACGATCAATGCTCCGGCATCAGTTCTTCTTGCTTTCTATATTGCAGCAGCAGAGAAGCAGGGCGTTAAGCCGGAACAGCTTATGGGAACCATTCAGAACGACATCCTGAAGGAGTATGCAGCTCGTGGAACATATATTTTCCCGCCTGCACCTTCAATGCGTCTGATCACCAATATTTTCGAATACTGCTCAAAGAACATGCCTAAGTGGAATACTATTTCTATTTCCGGTTACCACATCCGTGAGGCAGGCTCTACAGCAGCTCAGGAAGTTGCTTTCACTCTTGCAGATGGTATCGCTTACGTTGAGGCAGCTGTTGCAGCAGGCATGGACGTTGATGACTTTGCAGGACGTCTGTCATTCTTCTTCAACGCTCATAACGGACTTCTTGAGGAAGTTGCAAAATACCGCGCAGCTCGTCGTCTGTGGGCTAAGATCATGAAAGAGCGCTTCGGTGCTAAGAAGGATAAGAGCATGATGCTTCGTTTCCATACTCAGACCGGTGGCTCAACTCTTACAGCTCAGCAGCCGGACAACAACGTTGTACGTGTTACTCTTCAGGCTCTTTCAGCAGCACTCGGCGGGACTCAGTCACTGCACACCAATTCACGTGACGAGGCTCTGTGCCTTCCTACTGAGGACAGCGTTCGTATCGCTCTTCGTACTCAGCAGATCATCGCTTACGAGTCAGGCGTAACCAATACCGTAGATCCGCTTGCAGGCTCTTACTATGTAGAGTATCTGACAGATGAGATCGAAAAGGCAGCTATGGAATATATCGAGAAGATCGACAAGATGGGCGGTGCAGCTAAGGCAATCGAAGAAGGTTACATTCAGAGAGAGATCGCTGACAGCGCATATGAGTACCAGAAGTCAATCGAATCAGGCGAGACCGTTGTTGTCGGCGTTAACAAGTTCCAGATCGAAGAGACCGCTCCTAAGAACCTTCTCCGTATCGATGCTTCAGTTGGTGAGGCTCAGGTTCGCAAGGTTCAGAACGTTCGCGCTACCCGTGATAATGAGAAATGCATGCAGACTCTTGCAGCTCTTCGTGCAGCAGCAGCTACAGATGAGAATCTGATGCCGTATATCATTGATTGCGCCAGAGCATATGCAACCGAGGGCGAGATCTGTAACGAACTCCGTGCTGTATTCGGAGAATACCGCCCGGTAGAAGTACTGTAAGGAGGAATTGACATGGATAAGAAAATAAGAGTTTTAATGGCAAAACCGGGCCTTGACGGACATGACAGAGGCGTTAAGGTTGTTTCCCGCGCACTTCGTGACGCAGGATTTGAGGTTATTTACACAGGCCTTCGTCAGACTCCTGAGCAGATCGTTGCAGCAGCAATCGCTGAGGACGTTGACGTTGTAGGAATGAGCCTTCTTTCAGGCGCTCACAACTACCTTTTCCCACGTGTCGTTGAACTGCTCAAAGAAGCGGGCGCAGGCGACATCCTGGTTATCGGCGGCGGCGTTATTCCTGATGAAGATATCCCGTTCCTGAAGGAAAAAGGCATCCAGGCTGTATTCACGCCTGGCACGCCGACCAGCGCAGTAGTTGACTTTATTAATGAGCGTCTTGGCTGAAAATAACTGATATTAACTATGACTTACGAAGAATTATTCGAACAAGCTAAAAATGGCAGTGCGCGCGCGATTTCAAAGCTGATCAGCGCGGTCGAACTCGGAGGAGAGACCGCCTGGGAAGTTTTGCGCCTTATCTGGCCTCACACGGGCCATGCAAGGATAATCGGCATTACCGGACCTCCGGGCTCCGGCAAAAGCACCCTTACCAATGCATACGCCAAGCTATTAAGACAACAGGGCTATCGCGTCGGCATTGTAGCGGTCGATCCGACCAGCCCGTTTTCAGGCGGAGCGATCCTGGGCGACCGTGTAAGAATGAGCGAATTAACGCTGGATCCGGGTACCTATATCAGAAGTATGGGTACTCGTGGCCAGCTCGGCGGGCTTTCGGCAGCATGCAATGGCGCAGCCAAGATCCTGGACGCCTGTGGATTCGACCGTATTATCCTGGAGACGGTCGGAGTAGGGCAGTCAGAGGTGGCTGTAGTGCATTCAGCTGATATAGTTGCGGTCGTTAATGTTCCCGGTCTTGGTGACGATGTGCAGGCCATCAAGGCGGGAATCCTTGAGATCGGCGACGTATTTGTCGTTAACAAGGCGGACCGTCCGGGAGCTGACAAGGTAGCTCATGACTTGAGGGGCATGCTCGATCTTGATATGTCCGGTGACAAACAGAGGGCGCCTGTGCTGCTTATCAGCGCGTCTAAGGACCAGGGCATTGATGAATTTGCCGCTGCACTTGACGAGGTCTACGGAATTCTTGAAGGTAAAGGCGAGATCGTTAATCGCCGCAATACGCGCTTAAGGGATGAGATATTTGAGATCCTGCAGACGGAAATATTGCGCAGAGTAGCGGCTCCGCTCACCAACAGCAACGAATTCGAGACTTCATTCGGACGTTTCGTAAATCATGAAGAGGATCCATATACCTGGACTGAGCAGATGCTCAAAAAGGTTTTGAAGGAGGACTGAAAATGAATTGTACAAGAATTGACCATATCGGCATCGCAGTTCCTGAACTGGCTGCAGCTGTAAAGTTTTATGAGGAAAATCTCGGAATCAAGGCTCATGGCTACGAGACAGTAGACGAGCAGTGCGTTAACGTAGCTTTTATGCCATGCGGAGATTCAGAGCTTGAGCTTCTTGAGAGTACCACACCGGATGGACCTATCGCACGTTATCTTGAGAAGAACGGCGGCCGCGCAGGTATCCAGCACGTAGCTATCCGCGTTGACAATATTGATGAGGCTCTTGCAGAGCTTGAAGCTAAGGGCATCCCTATGATCGACCATGCACCGCGTTACGGCGCAGGCAATGCCCGCATCGTCTTCGTTCATCCAAAGGCAACAGGCGGCGTTCTGCTTGAGCTTTGCCAGAAGATCGCTCCGGAAGAGAAATAATTTTATTCTTTCAGAGGTTTATATGCGATTAAAACCCCTCAACTGCTTTGGAAATTCTTTTGTCAAGGGGAATTCACCATTTTTCGTGTGAATAAAAAGATATATTAGAAATGAAGAACCCATAAATCAAAGGAATGAATCTATAATTCAAAGGGCATCTGTCATATGATTGACAGATGCCCTTCTTTTGCTTTTTAAAATATGTTGATTTGGTTCAGCAATACTTCTCAGTCAGGAATTTCATAATATCCGGGATCTGTATGCTTTGCGGGCACACAGAAGCGCACGCTCCGCAGCTAAGACATGCAGAAGGAAGTTTTTCCGCAGGTAAATTTTCCTTTATGCGAAGACCTGCCATACTGCGGCCATTAAGTTGGGTATCGTTGTATATCTTGATAAAATCAGGAATATTCAACTCAAGCGGGCAGTAACTCGTACAGTACTGACATGCCGTACACGGAACAGTCTTCTTGGCAATGAGCTCTTCTGCAATGTCTAAAAGAAGCTGCCTTTCTTCGTCATTCAGCGGATCATCGGTTTCAAACGTCGCGATGTTCTGCTTGACCTGTTCAATGTTACTCATGCCGGAGAGGATCATTGTAACACCGGGTATTGACTGGAGAAATCTGAATGACCATCCCGGAACAGTCTCATTCGGACGAGCAGCCTTCAGTTTGTCTGCATATGGTTCAAGATACTGGATGATCTTGCCGCCACGCTGAGGCTCCATGACCCAGATAGGGATGTCCATTTCGTTGAGCTTGGCAACCTTGAGGCGGGCATCCTGATAATTCCAATCGAACCAGTTCAGCTGGATCTGGCAGAACTCCATGATATCGCCGTAGGCGTCAAGAAAACGGCAAAAATCATCGTATTCAGCATGGCAGGAGAAGCCGAAATGCCTGATGCGGCCATTTGCCTTCTGCTCAAGGAAATATTCACGGACCTGAGGCTTCAGGAAATTATCGATGCTGGGCTTGCTTACATTGTGGAGCAGGTAGAAGTCGAAGTATTCGACCTGACATTTTTTGAGCTGCTCCTCAAATATATCACTGATCCGGGTAAAGTTCTCATCCTGGAATCCGGGAAATTTGTCAGCAAGAAAGAAACTCTCTCTCGGATAGTTCTTGAGACATTTACCGATCACGTTTTCGGCAGTCCCACGGTGGTACATGTAAGCGGTATCAAAATAATTAACACCGCTTGCAATAGCAAAATCAACCATGGCTTTTGTTTGAACCATGTCGACCTTGCTTTCGTCACCGTCAATGGTTGGATAACGCATCGTGCCCATTCCGAGCGCAGATAATTTCAATCCATAAAAATCCTTATATATCATACTTTATCTCCTTTGCCCTGAAGCTTTACAGATATTTTTCTGTAAAGAATGTCATGATATCAGGTATCTGGATATTCTGTGGGCAGGCAGCTACGCATGCTCCGCATCCAAGACATGCTGAAGGAAGTTTATCATCAGTGTATGCATCCCTTATATGAACGCCGTCACCACTGATGCCTGCAACCATTGTGTCATTGTATATAGCTACAAAGTGAGGAATATTGAGTCCCATCGGGCAGTAGCCGGTGCAATAGCGGCAAGCAGTACATGGAACGGTTTTACTGTTGGTCATGTCAGCGGCAATGTCAAATAATGCCTGCTTTTCATCCTCATTCAGCGGTGCATCAGTACTGAATATTTCTATATTCTGTTTGACCTGCTCAAGGTTACTCATGCCTGAGAGAACAACTTTAACGGTTGGAATGGATTGAAGGAAACGGAAAGACCAGCCCGGGTCCGTCTCTTCCGGACGCAGAGCAGAAAGAGAATCGTGATTCTCTTTAACATAATTGATCAGGCAGCCACCGCGCTGTGGCTCCATGACCCAAATCGGTAAACCGATTTCATTGAGTTTGTCGACCTTGGCCTTGGCATCCTGGAAATTCCAGTCGAACCAGTTAAGCTGTATCTGGCAGAATTCAACAATGTCTCCATACATATCTAAAAACCGGCAGAAATCGTTGTAATCGGCATGCGTGGAGAAGCCCAGATGCTTGATGCGTCCGTTTTCTTTCTGCTTAGCAAAGAACTCTTTTACTTCCGGTTTCATAAAACGATCAATAGTGGCTGCGTTGATGTTGTGAAGCAGATAAAAATCAAAGTATTCAACCTTACATTTTTCCAGCTGTTTCTCAAAGAGGGCATTCAAGTCATCGAAATATTCATCTGCAAATCCCGGAAATTTGTCAGCGATGTAAAAGCTGTCTCTTGGATAAGCGTTCAGCAAGTCGCCTAATACTACCTCGGCGTTACCCATATGGTAAACCCAGGCGGTGTCGTAATAATTAACACCATTTGCCATGCAGTAATCAACCATTTCCTTAACCTGGGCTACATCGATAACGCTGTCATCTCCCCCGATAACCGGGAATCTCATTGTGCCCATTCCCAGTGCTGACAGCTTAATGCCATCAAAATCCCTGTAAATCATTGTTCCTCTCCTTATTGTATAATTTATTCAATCGTCACACGAACGTATTTTTCGGCAGTATATGGACCAACGCTGAGCTTAACTGTGATTTCGTAGTCGCCCGGCGTTGATGCATCCATGCCTTCGTAACCATAACTGATAAGTCCTAACGGGTCGACAGCAGTTGGGTCGCCGCTGTAATCCGGCGCATCCTCCCGGTCGATAGTGGTGAAGTAGAAACCGTACTTGCCGCCGACTTCAGCATCGCTGCCTTCCGGTGCCTGATTAAGCGTATATGCAGCGTAGCCTGACAGGTCGTTGCCGTAGATGTCTTCGGCATAGATAAAGTCTGTAATATCCAGGTCATCATCTGCGTCGACCGTAATGTAGTCGTCGATTTCCATGGTGAACTCGTATGAGTGCCATGGGTTGTCGGAATCCGGATCTGAAGGATCCCAACCGAGGCTTTCTCCGAGTTCTTCCGGGATGAAGAAAGTCTCAGGTTTGCCAAGAGGTCCCGGCGTTGTCTCATCACTGTATATCTCAACGGCAGCCCCGTGACCGACATTGGCAATAAGCCATCTTGCGTCGGCAACGTTCAGACGAATGCAGCCCATGGAAGCCGGCGTACCGAGCTTGTTATAATCGACCCATTCGAGGCTGTCTTTGCTTGCGGAAAGATAAGGAACGCAGTGGAACATGTAGCCCTCGTACAGACCGTCGCAAGCGCGGTGAATGGAGTAAGCATATTGACCCCAGGTACCGTCAACCATATAGCACCAGCCGGCGTCATCACGATACCAGGAACCCATGTAGTAGGTATCTTCAGGCGTCTCGTGTGCGCCTCTTGCGGTAGAGCAGGCAAATGCCTTGATCGGGTCCTCGTTTCCTTCTGCGTCCAGACGGTAAACCGTAACGGTCTGCCACGGGATATTTACGCGAATAACATAATCTGAATCATATGAGATCTCCGGGAAACCGTCGGCGATTTCAACATCAGCCCTTGTATAAACTACCTCGCGGGAGGCAGGTACTACGAAAGGCTCAGTCGGCTCCTCACTTGAAGGTTCAACATCCGCTGAATTGCCTTTCTTTGAGGACTCCTTCTCTTTACCTTTATTGTTGTCTTCACTTGCCTGGACAGAGGACTTGGAATCGTCAGGTGTATTGTCCTTGTTGGTGCAGGCTCTGACGAGGAAGAAAACTCCTGCAACAATTGCAAGAAATACGAGTACAGTTCCGATTCTTATTGCCCAGACCTCGCGCCTTCTTTTGCGGGCACGGGCGCTTCTGCTCATTCTTTTGCTCATAGTAATATCCTTTAATTCGTGGCGCATCATGGGCCATGCAGGTTTGTAAGTGTCAGTTTATTCTTCGGGCTCTGATTCAGATACCTCGCCGGATGGTTCTTCTGATGGCTCTTCGTGTTCTTCGGATGAAGGCTCGGTTGGCTCTTCAGACTCTTCAGTATCCTCGGTGGGTTCCTCGGCACCGGTTACGACAATTGAAATACGCTTGTTGTCAAATACATTTCCGACCTGAACCGAAACAACGATTTCGTATGTACCCGGTGCGTTTGAAGAAGGATTATTCAGGTTATAAGAACCGTTGAACGAAGCGTATTTGCTTACGTCATTGCCGTATATATCTTTGATGGATATCTTTGAAAGAACATCTCCTGCGGACGCGTTCCGGTCTACATATATAGGAGCGTCTGCCGTGATATTAAAACCGTATGAATACCATGGATTTGAGCCGCTCGGGTCGGTCGGATCCCAGCCGCGGATCTGCGGGATATCGGTCGGAATGGTGATGCCGCCAGGTTTGCCCCAAGGACCGGCACTGGAGCTGTCATAGAAAATATCGACCTGGGTGCCGCTTGGCATATTGTCGTAGATCCACTTGGCATCGGCTACATTCAGACGCACGCAGCCAAGAGAAGCCGGGCTTCCGAGTTTGTTGTACTCGTCATATTCGAGATTGCCGGCATTTTGCGTGTAATAGCAGACAGAGTGGAACAGGTAAGGACCTGAAATGCGTGTCGCATACTGTCCCCAGGAATTGTCGACCATGTAGCACCAGCGCATTTTCTCATTCAGATAAAAGGTGCCGGTGATGGTCTCTTCGCCCGCACGGCCGACAGAGCAGCGCATCGCTTTGATCGGGGTAAGGTTGCCGCCGTCATTGCTGTATACGGTCACGCAGCAGTAAGACAGATTGACCTTGATGACATACGCGGTAGAGTAGTCGCCGCCCGGCTCATCCTCACCTGTGGTAGTTTCTTCGGTAGATGTTGTCTCAGAAGTTGTTTCTGAAGTGGTCTCTCTGGTCGTGGTTTCTTTAGTCGTCTTGGAAGTTGCCTTGGTCGTCTTCTTTGTAGTGTCCTCGGAGCCTTTTTTAGCAGTAGTTGTTTCGGAAGTTGAAGCAGCTGTTTCTTCGGGAGCATCACTTTCTTTGACAACTTTGTCCTTCTTGCAGCCGGCAAAAATCATGGCACATATGATTAGTGCCATAAAAACAGCAAGTATTCGGTATGCTTTTTTAGCAGATAAATTCATCCAGTGCTCCTTTCGCCAGCTCGTCTGCGATCTCATTGAAAGTGTCGCCTGAGTGGCCCTTGACTTTGCTGAAGTGAACAGCTATATCCTTGATGATTTCATTATAGAAAGATCTGTATTTCTGCGTCCAGGTCTTATTGGCTTTCCATTTTCCCGTGCACCATGCGGCGATTCCCTCGTAGTCGTGGTAAATGGTGATTTCTGAAAGTCCCATTTCGCGGGCTCTTTTCATCGCTTCGGCAGCGCCCATTATCTCGCCGGCTACGTTACGCATTTCCAGAAGCTCTTCATTGGCAAATGACTTCGCCGCGCGGATCTCCTCTGTAGCGCCGCTCTTGTTGACGAACATAATGATGCCATACGCGAATCTGTGAGCCTTTGCCTTGAAAGAGCCGTCAACATAGGCTGCTGCGCAGCCGAGGGGGACAGACGGGATCTCGTATGATGAGCTTTCTGCAGGCTCGTCACATATTCCGAGGTAGTCAAGGGCTTCCTCGCGGGTCTTGAAGCTCTTGTATTCTGCGCCCGGGAAACCATCGACCAGCTTCTTGCAGGTCACCCAGTCAGTATATATTCCGGGAGTCAGTCCCTTCTTTACAGCATAATATTTGATCATAATAGAATATTATAATACATAAAACAGACTCAAGGCAATGAGTATCTGAGCCGCATAGTAGAGTGCGTGGTTGATTCCGCGGGCCGCCGGAGTATTGCCGCCTTCCTTGAAATAAATGTTGGAAAGGACGAGGTCGCTGCCGAGAAAGAGGACAAGACCGATCGCAAAAAGAAGGCTTCCCGCATTACCTTTGTTCCATGCAAAAGCACCGAGAATCGCAAAGGCTGTTTCGAAGACAAGGATAAGTGCGTAGATGGCGCTGATGAGGCGGAATTTGCCATAATCCATGCCGAGGATATTCCCGGAAAAGTAAATGATCACGCCGAAGATGATGCCGATCCCGACGGTACACCATGCACCCGGGCGGAAGCCGTAAGCTGATGCCAGATACGCGATATAAAATGCATGACCGCACATAAAAGCGATAAAGCCGGCGAATGTATAAAAATCGCTGTGCTCGGAGTATACATACTTCATGTCGAGAAAAGCGTCACCCAGAAGGCCGAACACCAGGCCGACGATGACCGAATAATCCGCGGCTCCGGATGCCTTGGCAGTGCATGTGCCGAGGAAAATGAATCCGACGCTTGCCGCGATCTTAAGGAGCAGCGAAATGTGGTCGGTCCTGAAGCATCTTCTGACAGTGAAAATGATCGCCAGAATGACTGCGACTATAAAAGCGGCTAAAACAGATGTTGACTGGAACATAACGCATACCTCCATTAGTTGAATTATAAAATAATTATATTAGAAATCCAGTTCCATTTCCACATCATATTATGCGGCATACGAAACAAATAACGAACACAATAATCTTGCGGAAATCGCAAAAACATGTTGCAATATATAACAAAATGGGTGTACAATTTGCGAGAAACTAAGGAAAATAATGCGGTTTTGACATTTTTTGGACGCGAAAACGGCATAAATGGCAATATTAGCGGGGAAATCCTGCGGACAGGAGAGATATGGGTTACACAAAAGAAGATATTATCAAAGCGGTAAAGGACGAGGAAGTTCAGTTTATCCGCCTTCAGTTCACTGATATTTTCGGCACGCTTAAAAACGTCGCAATTACTCCGAGTCAGCTTGAAAAGGCGCTGGATAACAGAATAATGTTCGACGGTTCATCGATTGAAGGATTCGTAAGAATAGAAGAATCCGACATGTGGCTGTATCCGGATATGGATTCATTTGCCATCTATCCGTGGGGACATGACAGCGGCAAGGTAGCGCGCCTCATATGCAATGTTTACGGCACGGACAGAAAGCCTTTCATCGGCGATCCGAGATATGCGCTGATCAGGGCGAGCGAGCACGCAGCCAAACTCGGATACACGTTCAATGTCGGACCTGAGTGCGAGTTCTTTCTCTTCACGAAGGACGAGAAAGGCAAGGTGGATCTTAACACGGCGATCGATCAGAACGGATATTTCGATCTGGGACCTAATGACCCGGGCGAAAGAACAAGAAAAGACATCGTTCTGGCGCTTGAGGAACTGGGATTTATCATTGAGGCGTCCCACCATGAGTCAGCTCCGTGCCAGCATGAGATAGATTTCAAATACGGCCCTGCGCTTGCGACCGCCGATAACATCATGACATTCAAGCAGACTGTCAAGGTCATCGCTGAGCAGCACGACATGCATGCGACATTCATGCCGAAACCTGTTTTCGGTATCGCCGGCAACGGAATGCATCTTAATATGTCGCTCTGGGATAAAAACGGCAAGAATGCTTTCATGGATGAAAAGGATCCTAACGGCCTTTCAAAACTTGCCTACCATTTTATGGCAGGAATCATGAAACACATCGAGGCACTTACGCTGGTTTTAAATCCGCTCGTCAACTCCTACAAGAGACTTGTTCCGGACTTTGAAGCACCGGTTTATATCGCTTGGTCTGCCAAGAACAGAAGCCCTCTGATCCGTGTTCCTTCAGGACGTGGGTCTTCTTCCAGAATTGAGCTCAGAAGCGCTGATCCGTCGGCAAATCCGTACATGGCACTTGCTCTTTGCCTTGAGGCCGGACTTGACGGAATCGAGAAGAAACTTCTGCCTCCTGCATCTGTCGACAGAAATATTTTCGAGATCAGCCCACGTGAGATCAAACGCGCCGGCATCAAGATGCTTCCGACGAACATGTTTGATGCGCTCAACAAGTTTGAGAAAGACAAGCTCGTGGCAGATACCCTCGGTCCTCACATCTACGGTAAGTACGTAGGCGCTAAGAAGAGAGAATGGGCGGATTACAGCCACACGGTATCCAATTGGGAGATTAACTCTTATTTACAGAAGTATTGATCATGGCATCTAATTTAGTATTTGCGCTTAACTCCACAATGCCTCTTTTTATATTGATGGCACTTGGATATTTCCTGCGCAGGATAAAAATTCTTGACGAAGGTTTTTTAAAAACAGCTAACAAGTTCAATTTCTATGTAACTTTGTCGGCTTTGCTGTTCACCGATATGGCAAATACGGATTTTAAGGAGATATTCGACTGGAAGCTCCTTGTTTTCTGCGCCGGCGCGACGACGGTGATGTTCTGGGGGATCTGGGGCGCCTGCCGTCTGTTTATGAAGGACAAGGAATCTGTCGGTGAATTTGTTCAGGCATCATACAGAAGTTCCGTAGCGGTAATGGGTATTGCGCTCATTCAGAATATCTACGGAAGCGCGGGAGCCGGCGGCGTTATGCTGCTCGGATGCGTTCCGCTGTTCAATATCTACGCGGTAACGGTCCTCCTGGCAGGTTCAAAGGATGCCGCTGCAACTGCAAGCGGCGGAGCACGCTTAAAGAAGACACTTCTCGGCATAGTCAAAAATCCGATCGTCATATCCCTTTTATTGGGCTTCATATCATCTATAATAGGCATAGATTATCCGAAAATCGTTGACAGCAGCCTGTCGATGGTCGCAAGGCTCGCATCGCCTCTGGCACTTATCTGCATCGGCGGTGAATTCGATTTCGGAAAAGCATTTGCCAAACTGGGCAAATCGATCGCTGCAGCCATCTGTAAGCTGGTCATACTCCCCGTGATTTTTATTCCGATCGCTATCGCGTGCGGATTCACGGGTGACAAGCTGGTTGCCATATTTGTAATGCTGTCGATACCGACGACGCCGTCAGCGTTCATTATGGCCAAGCAGTACGGCTACGATGGCGTCATAACATCGAGCACGGTTGTTCTGACGACTTTGCTTTCCAGTGTGACCCTTACGGCATTCTTATTTATCCTGAGGTCGCTTGGATACATCTGATAAGGAGGATGCATGTCCGCAAAAGTTAAGATGATAATAGGGTCCGCAATGGCGGACCTTAAAGGGACGATGGTTGACGAGCTGGTCAAAGCCGCTGCCGCCGCCCCAAACGAGAGATTTTTCATAATAGTACCTGAGCAGGCAACGCTTCAGATGCAGAAGGCCGTAGTTATGGCGCATCCGAAGGGAGCCTGCATGAACATCGATGTAGTCAGCTTTGCAAGGCTGGCTCTTGTTGTATTTGCCAAGCTGGGAATGGACGAGAGCAATGTCCTTGATGACACCGGCAAAGTGCTGGTACTTAAGCGCGTTCTGGAGATGCTCAAAGATGATCTTACGTTCTACAAGAGCAAAGCCCGCCAGATCGGCTTTATCGATGAGGTCAAGTCTATAGTTACCGAATTCAAGCAGTATACGGTCGATGACAATGAGCTGTTCCTGATGGAGGAGAAGGCTCACGAGACGGGCGATTCGGTTCTGGCGAAGAAACTGCATGAGATCCGCCTGATCTACAGGAAATTCAACGAGGAAATAGAAGAACGTTTCAGGATCACCGAGGAGATGCTTGAGACCTTTGCACGTGTTGCGAAGGACGCAAAGATCATCAGAAATTCGCATATTTATCTTGACGGATTCACCGGCTTTACACCGATCCAATATAAGGTGCTTGAAAGCTTTATGGAGTGTACCTCGGACATCACGTGCACATTGACGCTCCCGCCGGAACAGATCAACGAGAGCTGGCGGGATTATGACCTTTTTGCACTCAGCAATGAGACATATTTTAAGCTTAAGGGCAAGGCAGCAGACCGCGGCGCTTTTCTGTGCGAGGACGAGATAGTCAGATCCGTAAGGCCGGGAAAAGCGGAATGCTTCACATATAAAGCTCCGACCATTTCTGCCGAGGTCGAGTGGACAGCGGCGGAAATACTGAAACTTGTCAGGGAAGACGGCATGCGCTTCCGCGATATTGCCGTGATCGCCGGTGATATGGGTATATATTACGGTCAGGTGAGGAAGATATTTGCAGATGCAGGGATCCCGACGTTTATTGATTACAAGGATTCGATAAATTCCAATCCGGTCGTACGCTTTGTAATGGCGGCCCTTAAGATGATCGCGGAGAGAATGTCTTACGAGTCCGTTTTCAGTTTCTTAAAGACAGGTCTGGCCGGGCTTGACGGCAATGAGGTCAGCCTTTTGGAGAATTATTGCCTGGAATTCAACATCAAGTCCTGGAATGCCTGGAACAGCGCATTTACACGCAACAGCCGGCTCCACGGAGTATACGACGACGGCCGGCCTGTTCAAAGGTGGGACCTTGCCGTGATCAATAGATTGCGCGCAAGAGCCGTCCGGTCTTTCAGAAAATTCTATGAAAAAGGCATCGGCAACAAAGAAGGTGCGATCGGGTATTCCACGCTCCTTAAAGAGCTGCTTGAAGACAATAAAGTTGATGAGAAGATCCAGAGGCTGGCGGCCAATCTTCCGAAGGACGGCCGGCTTGATCTGGCGATCGAATATAAGCAGATATACAAGCTGATCACTGACCTTCTCGACAAGAGCGGGGCGATTTTAGCTCATGATGCCATCAGCCTTAAGGAGTATGCGGAAGTTCTTGAAAGCGGACTTATGGAGATGAAGATCGGCATAATTCCGCCGTCCATGGACTGCCTGGAAGTCGGAGATCTGACCAGAACCAGATTCGGGGCCAAGAAAGTGCTGTTTGTGATCGGCGCAATTGACGGCTGCATCCCGCAGGAAGCAGGAAGCGGAGGCATTCTGACGCAGAGGGAGAGGGAGACGTTGATGAATGCCGATTTCGAGATAGCACCGACCGCCCAGATGAATCTTTACGAGCAGAATTTCTATCTGCATCTTGCCTTTTGCAAGCCTGAAGAGAAGCTCTTTATTACGCATGCTGCTTTGTCGGATGAAGGCGCGGAGCTGACTCCTTCGTGCATTTTAAGGGATCTGGATGAGCTGCTGCCGGGTCATGATTTTAAGGAGGCGGAGCCTCATAATGGCATTTTCTGGAAGAGCCAGGGAATGAAGGCTCTGACTGAGCAGGTGAGAGCGCTGGTTGCCGGGTATGATCAGACGCCGGCTGCGGATATCGTTGACGGCGGTCTTCTTAAGACTTTTGCCGAGTCGGATCCGGATGCCATCAGGCAGATCATTGACGGAGCTCTTTTCAGTACCAGACAGACGCCGCTTGATAAGCAGACCGCGCTTGATCTGTACGGTGATGTGCTGACAGGAAGTGTAAGCAGATATGAGAATTTTGCTGACTGCCCGTATAAGCATTTCCTGAATTACGGTCTGAGGCTTGAAAAACGTGCGGAATACGAGGTCGAGGCGACGGACCTGGGAACGATCTACCACGGGGCACTCGAACTTTATTCCAAAAAGCTTGAGGAGGCCGGCCATACATTCAGAGACATTTCGGATGAAGAAAGCCATGCGCTTGCAGCGGAAAGTGTTGCCGAGGCTGCAGCAGGGATGGAAAGCGACGTGCTTGAAAGCTCGGCGCATAACGCTTTCCTGCTTAAACGTGTTGAGGCTATCACTGTAAAGACCACTGACGTGCTCAGGGCGCATGTTAAAATGGGCGATTTTGACCCTAAACTGTATGAATTCGAATTCAGCTTTAATCCGACTGAAAATGTCCGTTTTAAGGGCAAAATCGACCGCGTCGACATCTATGACGGCGGCGATCTGTTCGTGAAGATCATCGACTACAAGTCCGGTTCGAAAGAATTCTCCTTTAATGATATCTACGCCGGGACGCAGCTGCAGCTGGTAGCTTACCTGGACCAGGCGATCAGGAAGATATCGGAGAATGAGCCGGGAAGACGCGTAAGACCTGCGGGCGTTTACTACTACCTGATAAATGATAAATTCGTGGATAACGAGACTGACGAGGGGAAGAAATATCAGATGAGCGGCATGACGCTCAACGATCCGGTCGTTTTTACGGCAATAGATGAGAACCTTGCCAATGGCTCCGCAAAGAGCGAGATCATCAAGGTTTCGACCAAGAAGGACGGCCAGCCGGACTCTTACAGCCTGGTTGCTACGTCGGATGAATTTGCCGCGATGATAAGCTTCGTAAATGGCAAGATCAACCATATAGGCGAAGCCATACGTGAGGGAGATATTTCCGTGGCTCCTTATTATGCAAGCAATACGGATAATGGCTGCAGGTTCTGCGATTACAAGGATGTATGCAAGTTCGAAGACGGCAAATGGGACTCCGAGTACAGAGATGAGACCGGAATCCCGAAAGAACAGAAGAAGAGCATGATCCTCGGAAGGGAGTGTGCAAATGCCGAAAATTGAATGGAAGCCTGCTCAGGAAAAGGCGATAAACGCCGATGGGAATAATATATTGGTATCTGCGGCAGCCGGCTCGGGCAAGACGGCCGTGCTTGTTGAACGCGTCATAAGGAAGGTCTGCGATGTGGATCATCCTGCAGATCTTGACAGGATGGTGATCATCACTTTCACGAGAGCAGCCGCGTCCCAGATGCGGGACAAGATATACGAGGCGCTTAGAGAACATCTTAAAGAAGGCGATTATTCGGACGAGATGAAAGGACATCTGAAGCGTCAGCTGATGCGCGTTCACAACGCCCGGATCTCGACCATCGACTCTTTGTGCATGGAGATCGTAAAGGAGAACTTTCAGAGAGTCGACATTGATCCGTCGTTCAGGATCGCGGATGAGGCCGAATGCGGGCTTATCAAGAAGGATGTTGTGACCGCCCTGATAGAGGACTGCTATGCTGAGCCGACCGATGAATTTCTGAAATTTGTGGGCTTTTATACCGATAAAAACGACAATGCGCTGGCTGATATCATCTTAAGACTGTACGATTTTTCACAGAGTCACCCGGAGCCTGACAAATGGATAGAAAGGTGCATGGAGCCGTACGAGTCGGCAACTAAGAACCGGTTCGTCGATGAGGACGCGATGGAAGGCATGAGCGAGAAAGAGCAAAGTCAGCACCTTGCTTGGGTGCGCTTTATGTGCGCATACATAACGAACACCCTTGAGGAATTGCTCCTGAAGGCTGAAACGGTCAGATCTCTTGCTGAAGCAGACCGGGGACCATCCAAATACATACCGACGATTTTAGGTCTTGAAGAGCATCTGGCAAATGCGCTGGACGAGGACTGCTTCTTTGACAACAAAGTCGCTGAAATACAGGCGGCTATAGACGAGTGGCCCGCCAGGATGCCTTCGTACACAAAGAAGGATGTGTATGATGAGGACATGCAGAAGGCTGCGAAGGCTGTCCTGGATGAGATAAAAAAGGAGCTTAAGGACTTAAGAAGCGAATTCCTTGAAGCCGATCTTGAAACTGCCTTTAAGGATATGGCGGCATGCGTTGACGCTGCATCGGCCATCACGGGCCTTACTAAGGAATTCTCCGAAAGATTCCGAAAGGCCAAACAGGACCGGAAGATCGCTGACTTCGGCGATGTTACGCATTATGCGCTGCAGATCCTTTACGAGAACGGGCCGGATGGCGGATGCTTTTCTGACGTTGCGGACCGCATGGCGGCCGATATCGATGAGATAATTGTTGATGAGTATCAGGATACCAACGAGCTTCAGGAGTGTCTGATCGCGGCTCTTTCTGCGGAAAGATTCGGCCGCCCGGATGTCTTTATGGTCGGAGACGTTAAACAGAGTATATATGGCTTCAGAATGGCGTGTCCTGAGCTTTTTAACGAGAAAGTCGCATCTTTTAAGGACATAGATTCGCCCGATACAGAAGGCGCACCGGGGATAAAGATCGTCCTTGATGCCAATTTCAGGAGCAGGCACGAGGTGCTTGATTTTGCCAATCATGTATTTGCACAGGCAATGATCCCTGAGGTGGGCGGCATAGATTATCTGGATAACAACGCTCTTGCTTACGCGTCAAAGGACTTTAAAGACGGTGAATATTCCTATCTTCCGGAGATCACTTTCCTTAAGGGAAAGGGAAGGACCGGCAAGGAAAGCGAAGCCTATGAGATCGCAAGGGCGATCGAGGATGTCGTTGCCAACGGCCTTGTCATGGGCAAGGACAAAGAGCTCAGAAAAGTAACATATTCAGACATCGCGATCCTCGTAAGGACCACCGACAATAACGAGATCGAATACATGCTTACAGAAAGAGGCATTCCGCTTGTAAAAGCTTCGAATAAAGGCCTTTTCGATACCATGGAAGTGCGGCTGATGATGAACCTTTTAAGGATAATCGACAATCCATTTCAGGATATACCATTTGCAGCTGTGCTGACTTCTGCGATTGTCGGTGTTACCGGCCGGGAACTGGCCGAGATAAAGATCGGATACGATGAGCATCCGTTCAGCCTGTACAAAGCTGCTGAGAAGTGGGTAGAGGCAGGACGCGACACGACCGGCGCGGTGGGCTGTTTTATGGGCAAATTAGAGCGCTACAGAGGAATGGCGATGTATTTGCCTGTATCGGAGCTGCTCGACGTTGTGAGTGAAGATTCGGGACTTTTGTCTGTTATCGGTGCAATGCCGCTTGGAGACGGCAGAAGAGCCAATATCGATTTCTTAAGGGCAAGGGCTGAGGTTTTTGAGGACGGCTCGTATACAGGGCTGTTTAACTTCATCCGTTATATCGACCAGATCATAAAATCCGATATCGATTTCGGAACAGCTCCGATCGAGGGAGGCGCGGGGGCAGTCAGGATGATGACGATCCACAAGTCCAAGGGTCTGGAGTTCCCTGTAGTTATCCTGGCCAAAGCAGGCAGGAGATACAGCGGTAAAGATGCCTCCGGCAATGTCGTTATGCATAAGGATTTCGGAATGGGCATCAAGTTCAACAACGCCGAGACCCGTATAAAGACGACGACGCTTATTCGCGAGACCATAGAAAAAAGGATCAAACAGGACGAATTTGCCGAAGAGATGAGGCTCCTTTATGTGGCGCTTACAAGAGCCAAGGAGAAGCTGATCGTTACGGGCACCATCGAAAACCTTGAGGACAATGTGACAGACTGGGCAGACAGACCTTCAGCGTCTATGCAAATGAGCCTGTCGCGCGTGATGAAAAGCAACTCACACCTTAAGCTTCTGGGGTATTCGCTGTACAATGATCCGAGGGATACCATATGTCATCTGAGGCTCGAGACGGAGCCTGCGGCAGAGCTTGAAAGGGTCGAGGAAGTCCTGACGGCTGACGATATAAGGTGCAGCATACAGACGCTGGCTCTTAACGGCGCGGCAGAAGATGATACGGATGAGCAATGGAAGGATGCTTTCGCCTATGTCTATCCGCATTCTGCAGCATCTGAGTCACTCATCAAGATCACGGCTTCGCAGCTTGAAAAGCACGGATCGGAAGACACAAACGAGCCTGACAAAGACCGCGAGGATGAGGACAAACGCAATTGGAAGCCTAAGAAAAAGGGTTCTTTGACCGGCGCTGAGAGGGGCAATGCATATCATAGATTCTTTGAGCTTCTTGATCACGCAAGCCTTCAGGCGGGTACTGACCCTGCGGCAATGCTTGATGAGATGAAGGCGAAAGGGCTAATCAGCGAGGAATACGCATCTGCGATCGAGCCTGACAAGATCGAACTTTTCAGGGACTCTGAACTCGGAAAAAGGATGGCAGCGGCTTTTGCAGCCGGGAAGCTCACACGCGAGCAGCAGTTCGTCAAAGGCAATGAAATTGCGCTCCCGGATGGCGGCAGGGAGCTTCTCTTGGTGCAGGGCATTATTGATGCTTTCTTTGAAGAAGACGGATGCTTTGTGCTGGTGGATTATAAGACTGATAAAGGCAAGAGCGAGGCGGAATTTGCCGATGTTTACAGGGCTCAGCTTGCTGAATATAAGGATGCGATCGAACGTTCCTTGGGCGTTAGGGTAAGCGAGCAAATTATTTATTCGGTTGAGCTCGGCAAGCCAATTGTGTTATAAATAGAGAAACTGTTAAGGAGAACGACATGATTATTCCTGATTTTATAAAGCCGGGCGACACTATCGGCGTGACCGCTCTTAGCCGCGCGATGGAGAAGGACGTTGAGATCGCAAGATTTGCCTCCGCTAAGAAGCAGCTTGAAGAGCGCGGGTATAAGGTGTTTTTCACCGATAATGTTATCGGGCAAAACGACCGCTGGGGGCGTTCTTCTGCGCCTGAAGAGAAAGCACGTCAGCTTAACGAGCTTATCAGAAACCCTGAGGTCAGGGCTATTTTCTCGGCGGCCGGCGGTGATTATCAGGCCGAGATACTGCCGCTTATCGATATGGACGCGTGGAAGGCCGACCCTAAGTGGATACAGGGCTTTTCCGATAATACTTCGACTCTTTTTTACCTGATGACGAAATCCGATATCGCGACGGCATACGGCGCATGCTTCGGCGATTTCGGAATGCAGCCGTGGGATGAAAGCGTTAACTCCGGTCTTGAGATACTGGAAGGAAAGAGACGCGTTCAGGAGAGCTTTAGGACTTATCAGAACGGATTTTTGGTTCGCGAAACGGGGCTTGAAGGCTACGCTGCGGACGGCGATGTTCTGTGGAAGAATGTCTGCGGCGAGAAGGACGGAAAGATCACCATGGAAGGACACCTGATAGGCGGCTGCATGGATTGCGTGCTTGATATGTCCGGAACGCCTTTTGACGGAACACGCGAGTTCCTTGATAAGTATAAAGACGAGGGGATCATCTGGTTTCTGGAAAGCTTCAGCCTGGGTGTTGAGGCCATGATGTGCGGCCTTTGGAAGCTGAAGGCAATGGGCTATTTTGATAATGCGAAGGGTATTATCTTCGGACGTCCGATGTTCTATCCGGAGACGGGGTTCGACGGTGAACCGCTGCCGACATACGAGGATGTGCTTAGAGAGCGCCTCACTGACCTTAACATTCCGGTTATAATGGATGCGGATATCGGCCACAAAGGACCGCAGTTCGTAACGATCATGGGTGCAAAGGCGCGCATCGAGTGTGAGAACGGGCGCGGGAGAATGACTTATATTGACTGACTATGAACTGGTACAAGAATCTGTATATGGGCGAGACGGCCCGCAAGGAACGTCACAAAATCATATATAGCGTGGACCGGCATAAGCTCTATCTGGGGGCTTATGTGCTGACTCTTGCGGCAAACGGCACGGACCTGATCGACATTATTCCGGCTTTTTTGCTGCGCCCTGAGCAGGTGAAGGACCCGAAATTTGAGATCATAGGCATTGCAGTGACCAAGGAAGAGGCGATGGAGCTCAGCCGCGAGATCATCATGGACGTGTATGAGAAGACAGGCAGCTTCGACGTGAGAGGGTATTTTTCATGATTTTCTGGCAGATTCTGAAAATTATCGGCTTCGTCATTGCCGGCATACTGGTGCTGCTCGGCATCATCGTGCTGCTTATCAAGTTCGCGCCTTTCAAATACGAGGCGTGGCTTAAGACGCACGAGGAGGCAGAATCCGACCTGGGCTGCGTCATCAAATGGATCGCCGGATTCATAAAGATTTTTCTCGACTATAAGCAGCAGCTGCTTTTTTACCGCATCAAGCTTGCCGGCATTACCGTGCTGAAAGGCGACTCTTCCGAGGGCGAGGGCGATATACTGGAGAAGCTTTTTGCTTTGCCTGACGAGGAAGGCGATGACGATATCGAAAGCAGTTCTAAGAAGTCACGCAGGAAACGCAAGAATGAGAGCAGTGAAGCCGGTAGTGAAAGCGAGACGCCGGTTGCTGCGGCCCGTGCGGATGAGCTTAACGATTTTGTTGTTTTCGGCAGGGATTCGTACGTAAGAAGGCACGGCTTCCGTAGATTCAACAAGAAGAAAGAGAAGAAGCCATTCTCTGAAAGATGGGCGGCGTTCAAAGAGAAATACGAGAATTTCAAAGAGAAGAAGGAGCAGGTCGAGTATGTGTGGAATGCGCCTGTTACCAAGCGCGCATGGACCCGGTTTAAGGGCATTATTCTGGGACTGCTCAATCACATCAAGCCGACCGCGGCTTGCGGTAATATCAAATTCGGCACCGGAGACCCGGCAGACACGGCGATCCTTTTCGGCGCTGTAGGAGCGATAGCGGACGTGATCGACGAGCGGCTCATCGCCGAGCCGGATATGGAGAATAAAACATTTTCCGCGGATGTCACAATTAATGGCAGTATTTTGCTCGGATATGTGATATCATTATACTACTCATTTATGACTGACACTGATATCGTAAGGCTGCGTCGTTACATCCAGCGGCATTTCTGATTTGATAAGGAGATTTTATGGCAGACAATTTTGAGAAAAATATAGAGGCTCTGGTCAGCGGGCTTGAAGCACATCTTTCAACTAAGACTATCGTGGGCGAACCGATCGTGTGCGGCGACACCACGCTTTTCCCGATGGCTGACGTATCTTTCGGCGTTGCAGCCGGCTCTTTTGTTCAGGAGAAGAAGAACAACGGAGCGGGCGGAGCAGGAGCTAAGATGTCTCCGTCGGCGATCCTGGTCATTCAAAACGGTACTTCCAGAATCATCAACATCAAAGACAAGGATTCTATCAACAAGCTTATCGATATGATCCCGGACGTGGTCAACAAGATAAGCGGTCTGTTCGGCAAACAGGATGCGGCAGCAGGACCTGAAGCAGAGTAGCGGTTTCAATTTGATCTGATTTGTGCAATAAAAAAGGAGATCTTTACGGATCTCCTTAAATTATCTAACGACTTGAAATTTAGGCTCTTTCTACTTTGCCTGATCTCATGCAGGAAGTACAAACATGCATTGTTTGAGCTCCGCCGGCAGTCTTAACGCGAACTGTCTTGATGTTAGATTTCCAGATTCTGTTGGATCTTCTATGAGAGTGGCTGACGTTGTTACCGAAATGAACGCCCTTTCCACAAATATCACATTTTGCCATTTAATTGCACCTCCTTGCGAAAATGTCGCGCATAAACACGCTCGTATAATTTAACAGATTGTTTGGGTAAATGCAAGAACTTTTTTTGAGAAAATGAAAAGGAGATTATGGGCGGCTTGCGGGAGTAGAGGCAGGCAATTCGGGCCGGTTTTAATGATGCATAATTATGAATGATGAAAAAAAGACAAAAAATGGATGTTTTTCACAAAGTATGGCGCCGCGAGGAACCGAAAATCTTTAACCTTGTTGCGGGGGGAGAATTGGTGTAGAATAACTTAGATATGCAAATTGACAATTGCGAACGGCCTCGGTTGCTTCAGCCACGAGGCCACTCACTCCGCTGCGCTCCGTTCGTGCCTGCCGTCGGCAAATGCAGAAACAAAAAATGGATGTTACGTAAACGTCCCATCCATTCCTTGTTTCTCCACTTGCCTCGTGGCTGAAGCAAGCTGCTGAGCGGAGTCGAACCGCTGACCTCGTCATTACCAATGACGCGCTCTACCTACTGAGCTACAGCAGCAAGTAATCACTTTCAGTGAAGACCGAACGATAGGTTAACATACATTATTGGAAAAATCAATGACATTTTTTGGAAAAATCATCAATTTTAATAAATTACGTGGGGTTGAAAACAGAACCGGCAATAAGCTAAAAAGATGCACGGCCCTGCTTTTAGTAACAATTATTCTTTTGCCGGCTCTCGCGGGCTGCGCCGAGATCCGCGTTGCTCCGCCGCTTCCTAAGGACACTCTTATTGTTATCGACGAGGTCGAATGCTCATTGGCTGAGGCGATGTTCCGCCTGATGGAGGTCAAGGAGATATACAGAGCTGATGAGGACGAAGTATTCTGGGAGAGGAAGATCGGCGACGTCAACATCGCGCAGTACGTCAAGGATGCTGTGCTCGAGGAAATGACCAGGGCGACGGCTGCGGGAATCATGGCCGGTGAAATGGCGGTTTACCTGACGGCCGACGAGTGTGATGCATACCTGAAAGAAGCCGAAGATGCATACAATGAGATCTCCGGTTCTTACGACCTGAGAAAATACGGCATAACTCTTGATGACGTCAGCGAGCTGTATCGCAAGATGGCTCTTTATGACAAGGTTTTTGCCAAGCTTTCGGATGACGTGACGCTCAAGATCAGTCAGACGGATACCAAGGTCATTGAGGTGAATTATGTTGAACTTCCGGCAAATATGTCCATAAATGAGGCCGAAGCTCTTCGTAAAGAAGTAAAGAGCGGAACGAGCTTCGAGACCGCGTGCCGCGCGGCCGGATACGAACCTTTCATGAACTGCGTGCTGATGAAAGGCGATATGCCGGAGGCTTTTGAGAATGTCGCATATGCGCTTCTTGACAAGGAACTCAGCGAGATCGTCGAGACTAAGGAGTGCCTGTACATCATCCAGAGCGTGGAAGACTATATGGTTACCGAATCGGTCGCCAACAACAATAAAGTTCTGGCGGCTGCCCGCAAGGAACGTTTCGACACGGCGTATGAGGCATTTGCTGCCGAAAAACTGCTGAGAACAAATCTGTCAAAGTGGAATAAGATAAATGTCCCGGAACTGTAGAAAGGCATAAGCATGAAGACAATCCAGATAGTAGTACCGTCATATAACGAAGAGGAGAATCTCAGGGATTTTCACGCTGCGATCAAGTCTGTCGCGGCAGAGCTTCCCGGTTATGATTTCAGCTTCCTTTTCGTGAATGACGGAAGCAAAGACAATACTTTGGAAGTTATCAAGGAGCTGGCTGCGGCCGACGCTTCTGTGAAATACATTTCTTTTTCCCGTAATTTCGGCAAGGAATCGGGCATTTACGCAGGCCTTAAGAACTCGACCGCGGATATGGTCATTCTGATGGACGCGGATCTTCAGCATCCGCCTGCTCTTATTCCTGAAATGGTGAAGGCTGTTGCCGAGGAAGGCTACGGTGCGTGCGGAGCCAAGCGCGAGACCGGGTTCTTCTCAAGAACATTCACGGCCATCAACAACAAAATGTCTACAGTCAAGCTGAAAAAAGGCGCGACAGATTATATGTGCATGAGCCGCCAGTTTGTTGACGCTGTTATGCAGCTTTCGGAGACTCAGCGCTTTACGAAGGGGCTTTTTGCCTGGGTAGGCTTCAAAGTAAAATGGCTTGATTACGTGCAGAACGAACGCGAAAAAGGCAAGACCAGCTGGAATTTCAAGAAACTTTTCCTTTACGCGACAGACGGCCTGACCTCGTTCAGCGTTGTCCCTCTGAGAATCGTTACGATAGTAGGAGCAATTGTTTTCCTGCTTTCGATAGTGTATATAATCATCACATTGATTCAGACACTGATAATGGGCATCACAGTACCGGGATATGTTACGACGCTTGTGGTTCTTCTGTTTTTGGGCGGCGCGATCATCTTGGCAATCGGCATCCTCGGCGACTATATCGGGCGCATTTATCTTGAGAGCAAGAAACGCCCGATGTACATCATGGAGCAGACCAATCTGGAGATAAAAGATGGAGAAGATAAATAACAGCAAGAATTTCTTTATAAGAAATCTGCCGATAATCCTTGCGTTTTTCCTGACAACGCTGGCTCTTTCGGTCATGTTTGCGTTCAAAGGCATGTATCCTTTCGGGCAATACATGTACATGCGCTCGGATTCATACCATCAATATTGCACGTTCCTCAGGGAATTTCAGCGTATTCTGAAGGAGGGCGGAAGCCTTGCCTATACCTGGAAGATCGGCCTGGGAAGCGGGCTCCCGGCAACTTATGCCTACTATCTGGCAACCCCTGTTTACTGGCTTGTAGCGATCCTTCCTTCCGAACACATTCCGGAGATAATGGGGGGGTTTATAATAATCAAGGCCGGCCTTATGGCATCGACCATGGCATTCTATCTCAAGAAGCATTTCGGCAAAGCTTCCTGGCTGACATGCGTTTTCGGTATGTTCTACGCAATGTCGTCTTACATGGCGGCATACAGCTGGAACAGCATGTGGCTCGACTGCCTGCTGCTTCTTCCGCTTGTTATTCTCGGACTTGAGCGTCTCGTTAAGGAAAAGAAGGTCATGCTGTATACGATCTCCTTGTCCGTCGCCATCTATTCGAATTACTACATCGCGATAATGATCTGCATCTTTCTGGTGCTGTATTTTCTGTATCTGGTTCTGTGTGAACCGACGGGAAGAAAATTCAAGGGCTTTTTAGGCGATGTCGGACGGTTCGCGCTGTTTTCCATACTGGCCGCGCTGATGGCGGCTGCGTGCTGGTTCTGCGCTTTTTCCGCACTTTCGGGAACTGCCTCTGGAGAATTCTCATTTCCAAGCAAAATGCGGGTTTATTTCAATTTTCTGGAGATGATCTCGCGTTCGGTTATGCTCGTTGAACCGACAGTACTGAGCGGATATTTTCCGAATATTTATTGCTCGATCTCACTGTTCCTCTTCGTTCCGCTTTACTGGATCAGCAGCAAGATCGATTACCGCCAGAGGATCGGCAAAACCATCCTCATGGCTTTCATGCTCATAAGCTTCGGCGTGAATATCCTCACTTACGTATGGCACGGATTCCATTTCCCGAACAGCCTCTCAAGCAGAGAATCGTTCCTTTACATTTTCCTCGTGCTCGCTATGGCGTATGAGGCTCTCAGCAAGATCGACAAGTTCTCTTACAGGGAGATCATGATCACATACGGCTGCGGCCTGATCGGCATTTTCGGACTGCAGTATATGTTTGACTCCGACACTTATACGATGACTTACGCGCTTGTAAATGCAGGCTTCCTGACGCTTTTTGCAGGATGCGCCGTACTGATCAAGCAGAATAAACTCAAGAACGCACTTATCGTGATCGCCGTACTTGCGCTGACATGCGCGGAATGTGCGATAAACACAAGCGTTACGGGCTATCCGACGACAAACCGAACCAATTACTACAAGGACAACGAGGACATCAGCAAATTGCTGGATATGGCCGAGGATGAGGACGGTTTTTACAGAGTGGAGAAGGTCTTAAGAAGAACCAAAAACGACGCCTGCTGGCATGATTACATGGGCGCGAGCGAGTTCTCTTCAACGACACTTGCAGGCATTTCGGACTTCTACGACAGCTTCGGAATGCAGTCCTCCACGAACTCTTTCTCTTATTATGGCCATACACCTGTCAGTACAGCTGTACTTGGCGTCAGATATGAGCTTGCCAAAGAAGAGCAGACCGATCCTTTGATGAGCATCATAGGCCAGTCAGGCGGCGAATATTTTTACGAAAACAAGTATGCTTTAGGCCTTGGATATACCGTGCAAAAATCCCTTAAAGACGGCGCGGATATGCAAAACAGCAATCCTTTCACCGTGCAAAACAGTTTTCTTGAAAATGCGTGCTCCGTGGAGAATGTTTTTACTGTCGGCGGGAAGACGAACGGAAGCTCAGTGAAACTGACTGCAAAGCAGGACGGCAGACAGTTCGTATTCATCACGAATAAGCTGGAAGCCGCGGAAGTTACTGTGACCAGATACGGTGAGACTGTATTGACCAAGGAGTTCGACAGCCTTGAGAATCCGCAGATTATCGACATCGGAGATGTTAAGAAAAACGACAGCATAACAGTCGTATCAAAAGACGACGAAGTGAAAAACATCTCACTTTACTCGGCAATAATGACCTATGAAAAGCTCGATGAGGCAATGAACGCGCTGGGCAAAAATCAGCTTGTCCTTACGACTTTTGACGACGATCATCTGGTCGGAAAAATCACTGCTGATGAGGATTGTTACATGTTTACCAGCATTCCGTATGACACAGGCTGGGGAATATCTGTTGATGGTCAGAAAGTGGAGTATACCGACTTTTACAACGCATTTATCATGGTTCCCCTGACGGCAGGAGAGCATATCGTGGAGTTCAATTACGCACCGCAGGGACTTTACATCGGAATCGTTATCAGCTGCCTTGCAATACTTGCTTTTGTGCTGATCACTCTCACCAGAAGAGGCATCAGGATCAACCGTGAGGCGAAGGCTCGCGAAAATATTTGATATAATATAAAAAAGTTCTTGCATTGCAGCTGCATTTCAGCTACAATACTCGAGCTGTATAAAAAGCACGCGTGCCTATTTTCCGGGCGGTCCCTATTGCTCGTGGGGTCCCGGATGAGGCAATAGTACGCGGAAGAACACAAAACCACGGAGGTAAATTAAATGAGCGTAATTTCTATGAAGCAGCTGCTTGAAGCAGGTGTTCACTTTGGACACCAGACCAGACGTTGGAACCCTAAGATGGCTCCATACATCTACACCGAGAGAAACGGTATCTACATCATCGATCTCCAGAAGACAGTAGGACTTATTGACGACGCATTTGACGCCGTAGCTGACATTGCTGCACAGGGCGGCTCTATTCTTTTTGTCGGCACCAAGAAGCAGGCACAGGAAGCTATCAAGACCGAAGCTGAGCGTTGCGGAATGTTCTACGTTAACGAGAGATGGCTCGGCGGAATGCTGACCAACTTCAAGACCATCCAGTCACGTATCCGCAAGATGAAAGACATCGAGAAGATGGCTGAAGACGGAACATTCGACGTTCTTCCTAAGAAGGAAGTCATCGAACTCAAGAAGGAACTTGAGAAACTCCAGAAGAACCTTAACGGTATCCGTGATATGAAGAAACTCCCGGATGCGATCTTCATCGTTGACCCTAAGAAAGAGAAGATCTGCGTAACTGAAGCTCACAGACTTGGCATCCCTCTTATCGGTATCTGCGATACTAACTGCGATCCGGACGATCTTGACTTCGTTATCCCGGGCAATGATGATGCTATCCGCGCCGTTAAACTGATCGTTGCTAAGATGGCTGACGCTGTTGTTGAGGCAAATCAGGGTGAAGAATTCGCAGTTCCTGAAGAAGTAGAAGCTACTGAGGAATTCGAAGAGAAAGTAGAAGAGGCTGAAGACGCTGAGTAATTCGGCAGCATTTGCAGATAAGGAGATATAAAATGGCAGAAATCAACACAGCTTTAATCAAGCAGTTAAGAGAGCTTACCGGCGCCGGCGTACTTGCCTGCAAGAACGCTCTCGTAGATAACAATGGCGACCTTGACGCAGCAGTTGAGGCTCTTAGAAAGAAGGGCGAGGCTACAGCAGTTAAGAAAGCTACCCGTATCGCAGCTGAAGGTATCGTTACCGCAGTTATCAAGGGCAACCAGGCAGTTATCCTTGAGGTCAACTCTGAGACAGACTTCGTTGCTAAGAACGAGAAGTTCCAGAAGTTCGCAGCAGACGTTGTTGAATCTATCTTCGCATGTGACGCAGCAGACACTGAAGCTCTTATGAACGAGAAGTGGGCAGCAGATCCTTCAATCACCGTTGGCGAGGCTCTTGTAAGAATCATCGCTACTATCGGTGAGAAGATCTCCATCAGAAGATTCCAGAAGGTTACTTCTGACAATACTCTTGTTTCCTATATCCATGGCGGCGGCCGTATCGGCGTTATCGTTGAAGCAGAGAATGCTGCAAGCGAAGCTGGTCAGGAAGCAGCTAAGAACATCGCTATGCAGGTTGCAGCTCTTAATCCGCAGTACATCAGCAGAGCTAACATCTCCGCAGATGAGCTTGCTAAGATGAGAGAGATCACCATCGACAGTGCGATCAATGATCCGGCATCTCTTCCAAAGCCTATCCTTCTCAAGCTCCTTGCTTCAGCAGTTGAGAAGAACGTATGGAGCGAGGCTGACCTTGCTCAGTATGAAGAACAGAAGAACAACCTCAACTACCTCTTCAACTTCCTTTCAGAGGATGCAAGAAAGGCAGTTGCAGCTCTTGGTATGGAAGCTAAAGACGAGATCGTTACTGACAAGATCTTCAATGGCCTTGTAGAGGGACGTGTTTCCAAGCAGGTTAAGGAAGTTTCTCTGTACGATCAGGTTTACGTTAAGGCAGAAGACGGCAAGCAGTCAGTTGCAGCTTACCTCAAGTCTGTTGGCGGCGTAGAGATCAAGCAGTACGTGCGTTTCGAGACCGGTGAAGGCATCGAGAAGCGTAAAGAAGACTTTGCAGCAGAAGTTGCAGCACAGATGGGTCTTTAATTCATAAGCATTTGCTTTCCAAAGGCAGGTCATTACGACCTGCCTTTTTTGCACATTTGGGCTAAAAAAGGATAAGTCATGTGGACTATATCGGACCGTAATGGTATAATGACAAACAAGGAAAATGTGTTTAGTTTTTCGCACACAAAGAGAGGAACCAAATGAAAGAAAAGAAAGCCGTAAAAGGCGGATTTTTACTGGGTTTTATTGGTGCGGCTGCACTTACAGCATTACTGGTTTATTTGCTTGGCACCACCGGAATGATGGGGCTTGTAAGATGGGAGAAATCGTACAGAATGTACGTGATCCTGATAGGTTGTGTATGTGTTATCGTATGGCTTGTCACGTTTCTGGCATTGACAAAGAGCAGGTTCTTAAAGGTTCTGGCGAAGGCGCTTGGTATTATCTTTTTGATAGTCTCACTGGCTGGCGGATATCTCGTTTATTCCTTTAGCACGGGTGGTCCGGATCAGAGACCGGATCTCAATTATTACAGTTCGAAGGATGCAGCACTTGCAGACACAGACAGTGTTAAAGTAGCGGTCATTTCTGACACTCACTGGGGTAATTCGAGCAGTAAACCGGAGAACAGGAACCATATGCTGGATACGCTTGAGAAGAGCGACTCGGATCTGGTCGTTTTCTGCGGTGATATGACTGAGCAGGGCTCGGTCACCAAGTATGCCGACGAGGCAATTGCGGACCTGGAAGCACATCTTGCGACTAAGCCGGTCCATTTTGTGCTCGGCAATCACGATACACTGATCAACTCCGAGAAGGTCTTCATGAGATATTTTGAGCCTGACGAGACCGACAGCAACCATGTACTCGAGATCGCGCCCGGCGTTCACTGGGTAGTGTTCACCATGCTTTGGGATATGTCGGACATTGACAAAGAAGACATTACCTGGCTGGAAGAGACGCTTGCCTCATTCCCTGAAGAGGACACTGTGATCGTTAATGCCCACAGCTTTATATACGGTTCGGGCGTAGTGTCCGAAGGCGGAGGAAAATGGTGGGATATACCGGGATATGTTGACAATATCGCGCCGATCCTTGAGAAAAATAACGTGGATCTGTTCATTTGCGGACATCAGCATTCGATGGAAATGCTTGAGAAAAACGGCGTTCCGTACGCACTTGTAGGCCCCGGCGGATGCGATGTTTATCACGGCTTCACAGTTAAGTCTGAGGCTGATCAGCTTTTCTACGACGGAGAGACATTCGGATTTACCACAGTTGAAATCGGCGGCGGTATGATCGAGCTCGATTTCTGCGATATGGACGGAGCAAGTATAAAGCATTTCTCGTTCCCGACAAAATAGATAGGATATACTTTTGAGTAAGAAAGACGAACGCCTCATAGAGGAACACAAGCGCCAAAGAGAGGCAGCGGCACTTGAAAGAAAACAGCAGGTGCAGAAACAGAAAATGATCATCATGACGGTTGCCATAGCAGTAGTTGTTGTGGCAGCTGTTATTGTGTTATTCGTCTTTGGACCGTTCGGACGCGCAAGCGGGCTTCCGGACGCAGAAGGCGAGCAGGTAGAAGCTGATAACGGCGGCTTTTTCTCGGGACTTCGCAAATTCAGAAGGAAGAACAACTCCAAGTACGGCGATGTCACCGCACCTGTCATAAAAGGCGCTGAGAATATCACAGTTCACGAAGGTGAGGCAATAAGCTACAAGAAGGGTATTAAAGTCGAAGACGATTACGACCTGGATCCTGATCTTGATATCGATACCAGCCGGGTGAATTTGCTGAAACTGGGCGATTATCCGGTCATTTATACCGCAACGGACAACAGCGGTAATCAGTCCTCGGTGACAATAACTGTGTCCGTCGTTTCACGCGAAATAATCACGGCAAGTGATGCTTACGAGAAGGCAGATGAGATCCTTTATTGGATCGTAAACGATGAAATGAGCGATACGGAGAAACTGTATGCCGTTTACAGCTGGGTCAACAGCATACCGTTTGTGGATTACAGCTTTGGAGAACCGACTGATGTATATCCGAACTTTTATTACTATGTCGAAAGCAGAATGGGCAATTGCAGATGCTCGGCGGCTGCGATGAAGGTTTTGCTCGAACGTCTCGGTTACCAGGTGATGATCATCGGAAACAGCGAAGAGGCTATGTATCCGCATTACTGGAACATGGTGAGCATAGACAACGGTAATACATGGTATCACTGTGATGCAATGCGCTGGGGCACTGAGCTTTTCATGGTGACCGATGACTGGCTGCTTGAGAACAGCCAGACGATCGGCTATGCAAGCCATCTGTGGGATATGGACGAATTCCCGCAAACTCCGAAAGAAGCGTTCGAGTTTTAGGAGAACGTGCATATAATATATTAATAAAAAACTTGACAAACGCCCGATGTCGTTGTAATATCGATGCGTTGTCTGACCCTGACCTGGAATTTGGACACTCCGGCCGGTTCTCAGTCATGGGTGAAATACAGAATTTTATGGAGGATTACAATCATGATCAATCAGGAAATCAAAGCCCAGCTCATCAAAGAGTACGGCAAGACACCGGAAGATACCGGTTCAACAGAAGTTCAGGTAGCTATCCTTACCTACAGAATCAAGGAACTTACCGAGCATCTTAAGACACACGAGAAAGACCATCATTCAAGAAGAGGACTTCTTAAGTTGGTTGGTAAGAGAAGAGGACTTCTTGATTACCTCAAGAAGAAGGACATCGAAGCTTACCGTGAATTGATCGCCAAGTTAGGCATCAGAAAGTAATTATGTAACTCGCAATAGACTTAAGGCTTGGCTTTAAGTCTATTGTTGCGTTTACAGGTAAAAGCAGAAGCAGCCCCGAAGCATCTGAAAAGCCGCCGATTGGCCGGACAGATCGACGTTTTTTCAGACGTTTCGGTGCTTCTGCTTCAGAAGAAAAGGAGGTACCAAAATGTACAAATCTTACAGTATGGAACTGGCCGGACGTACACTCACCATCGATATCGGCAGAGTGGCAGCGCAGGCCAACGGTGCAGCACTTATGCACTATGGTGAAACAGTTGTTATGTCAACTATCACCGCATCAGACAAGCCGCGTGACGGAATCGATTTCTTCCCGATGAGCGTTGAGTTTACGGAGAAACTTTACGCTGTAGGAAAGATCCCGGGAGGCTATACAAGAAGAGAAGGTAAAGACAGCGAGAATGCGACACTTACCGGACGTGTAATCGACAGACCTATGCGTCCTCTGTTCCCGAAGGATTACAGAAATGACGTAGTAATCAGCAACCTCGTAATGAGCGTTGACCCTGAGTGCGCACCTGAGATCACAGCTATGCTCGGAAGCGCACTTGTTACCTGCATTTCAGACGTTCCTTTTGACGGACCTGTTGCAATGACTCAGGTCGGACTTATCGACGGCGAATTCATCATTAACCCTTCAGAGAGCCAGAATCTGGTATCAGACCTTAAACTCACTGTTGCTTCAACACGTGAGAAGGTCATCATGATCGAAGCAGGCGCAAATGAGATCCCTGAAGCCAAGATGATCGAAGCTATCTACAAGGCTCACGAAGTGAACGGCGAGATCATCAAGTTCTTCGACGGGATCATCGCTGAATGCGGCAAAGAGAAGAAGCCTTACGAAAGCCACGTGGTTCCTCAGGAAATCACCGATGCGATCATGCAGATCATTCCTCCTGAGAAGATGGAAGTTGCTGTATTTGCTGATGAGAAGCAGGTTCGTGACGCCAATATCGCAGAAGTAACCAAGGTCGTTGAGGATGCATTTGCTGAAGAACATGAAGACTGGCTTCCGTTCGTAGGTGAGGCTATTTACAACTACCAGAAGAAGACCGTTCGTAAGATGATCCTGAAGGATCACAAGCGTCCGGATGGCCGTGCGATCGACCAGATTCGTCCGCTTTCATGCGAAGTAGACGTTCTTCCGCGTACACATGGCAGCGCGATCTTCAAGCGTGGCCAGACACAGATCCTGACAGCTACAACACTCGGACCGCTTTCTGATGCTCAGAAACTCGATGGAATCAACCTTTCGGTTACTTCCAAGAGATATATGCATCAGTACAATTTCCCGGGATATTCAGTAGGCGAGGCGAAGACAAGCCGTACACCGGGCCGTCGTGAGATCGGCCACGGCGCACTTGCAGAAAGAGCACTTCTTCCTGTAATCCCTTCAGAGGAAGAGTTCCCATACGCACTCCGTCTGGTTTCTGAGACTCTTGAGTCAAACGGATCAACATCACAGGCCAGCGTTTGCGCATCAACACTTTCACTTATGGCAGCAGGCGTTCCTATCAAGGCTCCTGTAGCAGGCATTTCCTGCGGACTTGTAACAGGCGAGACCGATGATGATTATCTGATCCTTACAGATATTCAGGGCCTTGAGGACTTCTTCGGCGATATGGATTTCAAGGTTGCAGGTACTGACAACGGTATCACCGCGATCCAGATGGACATCAAGATCCACGGTCTTACCCGCGAGATCGTTGAGGGTGCGATCGCAAGAGCTAAGCAGGCAAGAACATATCTTCTTCATGAGATCATGCTTCCTGTTATTCCTGAACCGCGTAAAGAAGTCGGCAAATATGCTCCGAAGATCATCAGCATGCAGATCGACACAGAGAAGATCGGTGATGTTATCGGCAAGCAGGGCAAGGTCATCAACGAGATCATTGCCAGAACAGATACAAAAATTGATATCAGTGAAGACGGCCTGGTTTCCATCTGCGGCGTAGACAAGGACAAGCTTGTTGAAGCACAGAAGACTATCGAGATGATCGTTTCCGAGTTTGAGGAAGGCAAGATCTATCAGGGAACCGTAGTCAGCATCAAGGATTTCGGTGCTTTCCTGGAGTTTGCTCCGGGCAAGGAAGGCATGGTACACATCTCAAAGATCGCTAAGGAAAGAATCAACAGAGTAGAAGACGTACTCACTCTTGGCGATGTTGTTCAGGCTAAGTGCATGGGCAAAGACAAGATGGGACGTATCTCCTTCAGCATCAAAGATGCAAAATAATTAACCTGAAAAAGGTTTTGATCAGTAAGGGCCGACTGTATATTTCGGCCCTTATTTTATTATTTGAGTATTTAACTTTATGCTGTCGATTGATATAATTGATAAGTTATGAGGTGATAAGAAATGATATTCAACAAATACATCAACAAATACTACCTGAAGTACAGCCCGCTCCTTATTTTGGGAATCGCGGCTTTGGTTGCTGTTGACTTTTTCCAGCTGAAAATACCGGAGTTTTACCGTATGGTAATCAACGGAATGAACGGCATAGACGTTGAGGTAAAAGGTCAGATGGTGGCCTTCACAAAAGAGGTGCTTCTGAACGATATCTGTCTTCCTTTGATAGTTGTTATCGTAATAATGGTCATCGGAAGATTCCTGTGGAGAGTATGCTTCTACGGATCTGCGATCAAGGTAGAGCATGACTTAAGATGCCGTATGTTCGACCATAGCAGATTCCTGTCACAGAGCTACTATCAGGAGAACAAAGTCGGTTCTCTGATGAGCCTTTATACAAACGACCTTGATACGATCAACGAGTGCTTCGGCGACGGAATGCTGATGCTTTTTGATGCGCTGCTGCTGGGCGGAATGGCTTTGCTCAAGATGTGGAAGATGGATCATTTGCTGACACTTCTTTCACTGATCCCGCTGGCGATCCTTCTGGTACTCAGTTTCCTGATAAGCACGGCCCTGACAAAGAGATGGGACGAGAGGCAGGAAGCATTCTCCGTACTGTCTGATTTCTCTCAGGAGAAGATCATGGGAATCGCCGTGATCAAGGCATTTGTCAAGGAAGTCCATGAAATCAAAGAATACGCTAAACTGAACAAAATACATGAGGACAAGAACGTAGACTTCACCAAGATCTCAACGCTTCTTGACGTAATAATTCAGTTACTCGCGGAAACCGTTGTAGGCGTTATCCTGGGATACGGCGGATTCCTTGTTTATAAAGGAACGTTCGACGCGGGACGACTGGTTGAATATATCGGCTATTTCTCATCGATCGTTTGGCCGGTGCTTGCTATCTCTTTCCTTATCGAGATGCGCTCACGTGGAAAAGCATCCATTAACCGTATAAGCGAGCTTCTGGATTCGGAAATTGACGTTAAGGACCGCGAAGGTGCCGAGGAACTTAGCGAAGTCAAAGGCGAGATCGAGTTCAGAAACCTTACATTCAGCTTCCCGGGCAAGGATTATCCGAACCTTAAGAATGTATCTTTCAAGATCAATGCAGGCGAGAGTGTTGGTATCGTCGGACGTACCGGCTGCGGCAAAACCACGATCGTTGATCTTATACTTAGAACTTACAATGTGCCTGACGGGACACTTTTCATTGACGGAAAGGATGTTAACGACGTAACCATTCACTCGGTACGTGAGGGCTGCGCGTATGTTCCGCAGGATAATTTCCTGTTCTCGACGAAGGTTGCGGGAAACATCGAATTTGCTGTAGATAACGCAACGAGAGAGCAGGTCGAAGAGGCTGCTAAAATGTCCGGCGTTTACGATGATATCGTGGAATTTACGGACGGATTCGACACAATGATGGGAGAGCGCGGAGTGACCGTTTCAGGCGGCCAGAAGCAGCGTATTTCCATCGCAAGAGCGCTTCTTAAGGATGCTCCGATACTGATACTTGATGACTCTGTTTCGGCGGTAGATACGGCAACGGAGCAGACTATACTTAAGAACCTGAAGGAAAGCAGGAAGGGCAAAACGACCATCCTTATCGCCCACAGAATTTCAACCATCGAGCAGATGGATAAGATCCTGTTCGTGGAGGATGGCACGGTTATCGCGTCCGGAAGCCATGACGAACTTGTTAAGACGTGTCCGGAGTACCACAAGATGGTAGAGCTCCAGCAGCTTGAGAAGGAAGAAGGAGGTGAAGATGATGAATAATATTTCACCTTTGCTTATAATCGGCGCCGTTATCGGCGTGGTATCGATCATACTTATAATTGCCTATGCAACGGTAAAAGACAAGAAGGAGACGATGGGATTCGACCGTCATATGAAAGACGGCGACGTACTCAGACGCCTTTTGAAATATGCGCGTCCATACGCCGGCAAATTCATATTTGTTAGCTTTGCGATGCTGCTTTCAATCTCATTCGATATAGTTTCGCCGCTTCTTGTAGGACAGGTAGAAGAGCTTGTCGTAAGTGATTTTGAACTGAAGAATCTTTTCTTCTATGTAGGATGTTATGTAGCTGTTCTTGTTATTTCGATGCTGTGCATGTACATACAGGCTATCCAGCTTCAGAAAACGGGACAGAAAATCATTTCCGACATCCGTGAGGAACTTTTCGAGCACGTGCTTAACTTCTCTCAGGAACAGCTGAATGCGACTCCTGTAGGCACTTTCGTAACAAGACTGACAAATGACCCGAACGCGATCTCCCAGATGTTTACGAGGATCCTTGTAAGCCTGGCAAAGAACGTATTGATCATCGTCGGCGTTGTTGTTGCCATGGTAGCGCTTAATTATGAACTGACGCTGATGATGCTGTGCTTCATTCCGTTTATCGTTCTGTTTACGGTAATATTCAGAAAGTTCAGCCGCCGCGCATACAGAGATGTTAAGAATCATACGACTGATATCAATGTATATCTGTCGGAGAATCTTTCCGGAATCAAGATCACCCAGGCCTTCAACCGCGAAGATGTAAAAATGAAGGAATTCTTCGAAAAGAGCGATGCATTAAGGATTGCCAAGGAGAAGGAAATATTCGTTTTCGGCGTATTCAGACCATTGATCTACCTGCTGAACGTAGGAACTGTACTTGCCCTTTTATACCTTGGCGGAAAGGGCTATATCGATAACGTGTCATTCCTGGGTCAGACGCTGACAAGCGGTGTCGTTGTAACGTTCTATATGTATATTTCGACATTTTACACACCTATCCAGAATCTGGCAGAGATGTTCCACATGATGCAGAGCGCGTTCGCGTCGGCCGAGAAGGTATTTGCGATACTGGATGTTCCGAGCAAATTAGTTGACGCAGAGGACGCCATCGAAGTTGACGAAATCAAAGGCGAGATCGAGTTTAAGGATGTGTGGTTCAGCTATTTGCCGGACGAGTGGGTGCTTAAGGGCGTTTCATTCCATATCCAGCCGGGTCAGACAGTCGCTTTCGTAGGCGCTACCGGATCCGGTAAAACAACGATCCTTTCCCTGATCTGCCGCAACTGGGAATTCCAGAAGGGCGAGATCCTGATCGACGGTATCGACATCAGAAAGATCAAGATCAAGTCGCTCAGAAAACACTTCGGACAGATGCTTCAGGATGTATTCCTGTTCTCGGGATCTATCCGTGACAATATCCTGCTCGGTAAGGAGGACGTTGATGATGAGGCAGTTATGGAAGCCTGCCGGTACGTAAACGCCGATTACTTCATTGACAAGCTGGATAACGGTCTTGATGAAGAGGTCAAAGAGCGCGGAAGCAACTTCTCTGCAGGACAGAGACAGCTTATTTCGTTCGCAAGGACGATCATCCACAGACCGGAGGTAATGATCCTGGATGAGGCAACGGCCAACATCGATACCGAGACAGAGCTCCTGATACAGGATTCACTGGAGAAGATGATGAATATCGGAACCATGCTGATGGTTGCACACAGACTGTCGACGATCCAGCATGCGGATAACATTATCGTTCTTTCAAACGGCAAAATACTGGAGCAGGGCAATCACGCAGAACTCCTTGCCGCAAGGGGCAGGTATTACAAGCTTTATATGCTGCAGTTCCGTAAGGAACAGCTTCACAAGGGAACGCATCACACTGCTGAAAGTGCTGAGCTCGCGATCAATAATGGGTGAAAAAATGAGTTTCATTGAACTTAAGGGTGTAACTAAAGTTTATGGAAGTGAAAAGGAAGGTGCCGTCATCAAAGCTGCTGACGGCATTGACTTTATCATCGAAAAGGGTGAATTTGCCGTGATCGTCGGTCCTTCAGGCGCCGGTAAAACGACCGTCCTTAACATGCTCGGAGGCATGGATACTGCTACGTCAGGCCAGATCATAGTCGATGGTGTTGATGTTGCCGGATACACTCCGAAGCAGCTTACGAAATACAGGCGTCACGACGTCGGATTCGTATTCCAGTTTTACAATCTGGTGCCGAATTTCACGGCGCTTGAAAATGTTGAGCTGGCTAACCAGATAAGCAAGGATCCGCTTGATGCGATGAGCATCATGGAAGAAGTGGGACTGTCCGACAGGATCGACAATTTCCCAAGCCAGCTTTCAGGAGGCGAGCAGCAGCGTGTATCGATCGCAAGGGCGCTGGCCAAAAACCCAAAGCTTTTGCTGTGCGATGAGCCGACAGGAGCACTCGATTACAACACGGGAAAGACCATTTTAAGGCTGCTGCAGGACATGTGCCGGCAGAAGGGCATGACGGTCATCGTGATCACCCATAACCAGGCTATCTGCCCGATGGCCGACAGAATCATCAAGATAAAAAACGGTAAAGTTACGGAAATGAACATCAATCCTGATCCGGTATCAATAGATCAGATCGAATGGTGATCGCCGCATAAAGAAGTGTCAGAATGCTTATAAACAAGGACGTTTTCCGCGAGATCAAAAAATCTGCAGGCAGATTCATATCGCTCCTTCTGATAGTCGCACTTGGTGTGGCTTTTTACGCAGGGATCCGTTCATGCCATCCGGACATGCTTATTACTGCTGATCATTTCTACGATGAGGCAGAACTGATGGATTTCAGCGTTATGTCCACCTTGGGGCTTACGGATGAAGACGTTGAAGCCGTTAAAAATGTCCCGGGCATCAAGGCCGCAACCGGCAATTACAGCGCGGATTTCGTCAGCAAATCAGATGAAAAACAGAGCGTTCTGAAGGTTACTGCGATAACCGACAACGTCAATCAGATCGTGATCGTGGACGGACGACTTCCTGAGAAAGCAGGAGAGGCAGTCATAGACATCTTTTACCGGAATGTGTATGAGATCAAGACCGGCGAGAAGTTAAGGCTGGAGTCCGGAGATGATACCGATATCAGTGACGTTCTGAAAAGCACTGAGTATACGATCGTCGGGTGCTTTTCCTCGCCGAGATACCTTTCCATGGATTACGGAACGACATCGATCGGCTCAGGAAAGGTCGACGGGTGCGTTTATGTGCTGCCGGAGGATTTTGCACTGGACGTTTACACGGAAATGTACGTTCAGGTCGAGGGCGCGGCAGCTCTTCAGTCATATTCTGAGGAGTATGATGAGACCATAGAGGAAGCGATAAAGGGAATCGAAGATATTGCTTCAGGACGCGAAAAGGCCAGATACGACAAGGTCGTAGGCGATGCGACGGAAAGGCTTAACGAAGCTAAGGCCGACCTGGAGGAGGGAAAGAAGAAACTGGAAGACGCCAGGCAGGAAATAGCGGATGCCAAACAGGAAATAGACGATGCGAAAAAGCAGGTAGAAGACGGCAAAAAAGAGCTTGAAGACGGCAGAAAACTGCTTGAGGACAAACGCAAAGAGCTTGCCGACGGAAAGGCAGAACTTGCTGATAACAAGGCGCTTCTTGCCGATTCGAAGAAACAGCTCTCCGTTAAGAAAAACGAATTTAACGAGGGCAAGACAGAGTACGAGGAAAAGGCGGCTCTTCTTGCTGAGACAAAGGTATATTTAGCAAACCTCAGGGAGAAGCTCGGCCCATTGGCGGACCTCGTTCCTGAACTTGTTGAAGGCGAAAAAGAGCTGGCAGCAGCCGAGGAAGAGCTTGCCAAGGGGAAGGCTCTTTTAGATGCCGGAGAGAGCGAGATAAAGAAGGCTGAAGCACAGATAAAAGCGTACGACAGACAGATTGCAAATGCCGAGCAGCTCATAAGAGACGGCGAGCAGGCAATCATTGACGGAGAGGCTGAGATCGCCGAGAATGAGCAGAAGATCAAGGATGCAGAGGCTGAGATAGCAGACGGTGAGAAGGAACTCGCTGACGCGGAGGCCAAGATCCCGGAGGCTGAAGAAGAGATAAAGGACGGCGAGCTAAAAATAGCCGATGCTGAGGCTGAAATAGCAGATATTGATTATCCTGAGTGGTATGTACTTGAACGTGAAAAATGCCTTCAGGAGTACGCTTCGTACCGCTCTGACGCTGACAGGATAGGCAATCTGGGCAAAGTTTTCCCACTTATTTTCTTCATTGTGGCAGCGCTTGTGTGCCTTACCACGATGACCAGAATGGTCGATGCGGAACGCACTCAGATCGGTATGCTCAAGGCGCTTGGCTACAGCAAGTGGACGATCGCGTCCAAATACATAACATACGCATTTCTTGCTACCGTCTTTGGCTCCGTGATCGGCGCCCTTGTCGGAAGTAAGGTGCTTCCTTACGTCATCATCAATGTGTATAAGATACTGTATCCGAACCTTGACGGACTGTATATGCCTTATAGCGCAGAGCACTGCCTGACAGCATCTCTGGCAGCTTTTGTGTGCATCATGGCGGCTACGCTTTTCTCATGCTTTAAAGCGCTTATGGACGTTCCTGCCAATCTGATGAGACCGCTTGCGCCTAAAAAGGGCAGAAAGCTTCTTTTGGAGCGGATCAAACCGCTTTGGAGGAAAATCCCGTTCAACTGGAAGAATGCTTTCAGGAACTTTGTGCGCTACAAAAAGAGGCTCTTTATGACCCTCTTTGGAATCATCGGCTCAACAGCTCTTTTGCTGGTCGGATTCGGCATAAATGATGCGGTAAACACTATCTTATATACCCAGTTCGGCGGAATAAATCTTTACGATCAGACCCTTTCAATTGACGGCAAGGCAACGGATGACGAAATCGCGGCGCTTGACGCGCATCTTGCAGCGGACGAGAGGGTTTCGGAGTATTCATTTGCATATCAGAGCATCAGAAATGCATCCTGTGATAGTTCTGACGAAGAACTGGAAGTGTACATCTACATTACCGAGGACATGGAACATATCGACAGTTTCATCTCACTCAGAACGCGTGTGGGACAGGAAAAAGTGACGCTGAACGATGAGAAAGTTGCGATTTCCGAGAAGATGGCATCGGTAATGGATCTTAAGGTTGGAGACGAGCTCTATCTGGCTGAGGATAAGGGAGCAAAGACTGCATTTAAAGTTGGCGCGATCGTTGAAAATTACACCTATCACTACGTATATATGACGCCGGCTCTGTATGAAAAGGCCTACGGCGAGCCATGTGATTACAGACAGATAGTTGTCGTTAACAGGGATGATGTCGATGTGGACGATGCCGCATTTGCCGAAGAATATCTGGCAGAGCCTGCGGTAGGCGGAGTTATGGCCGTCAGCACAATGATCGAAAAATTCGCGGACGTAATAAGCGGAATGAGCTCGATCACGGTCGTGCTGATCATATGCGCCGGCGCATTGACATTCGTTGTTCTTTACAACCTCAACAATATAAATGTCACCGAACGCCAGCGGGAACTGGCAACTCTCAAGGTTCTCGGCTTTTATAATACTGAGCTGACAGCTTATATCATCCGTGAGAATATACTGATCACGATCATCGGCGTGGCGATCGGTGTCGTGTGCGGAATATTACTGAACAGATTTGTAGTTGAATCCGTAGAGGTAGATATCGTTATGTTTGGCAGACAGATTTATCCTCTCAGCTATTTGTGGAGCGTTCTGATCGCTGTCGGATTCACGGCAATCGTCAATTTCCTTGTCCATTTCAAACTGAAAAAAATTGATATGGCGACAAGCCTCAAGAGCGTCGAGTGACGTGCTGCCACTTGTATTACAGTCCTCTTTATAGTATAATATACTCTGTATAATCATAACATAACGGAGGATTTATATAAGGGTGGCATCATCTTCTAAATCAACCTCAAAATCAAATAAATCTGCCAAATCCGGCAAAACGAAAAAAGGCCTTTCCAAAGAGGTCGCTATTGTTGTAGGGATCCTGTGCCTGATCATTCTGGAGCTTTGCAATTTTAAGGTTTTCGGAGTAGTTGGCGGATGGCTCAGAAGCGGGATGGGCGGCGCGTTCGGTGCTATCGCATGGGTATTTCCTGTGCTTGTCTGTGCCGCTTTCATGTATGCCGGATTAAGTGAGAAACCGAAGAGAAGCAAATTCATCTTCGGCGCGGTCCTTTTGCTGTTTTTGTGCGCAATGGCGTTTCTGTTTAAAGGTGACGAGTATACATCGTCTATCATTGCATACATGAAGGAAGGCGCGGCCAACCTCCAAGGCGGAGGACTTTTAGGCTCTTTACTGGCTGTAGGGCTTTACTACGCACTCAGCGAGACAGGCGCGTATATCATAGTTATTCTCATGGTCATCTTTTCATTGTTCGTGCTTTTCAAGACTCCTGTTATCAGCGGCTTTAAGTCGATTTTCGCAGGAGACGATGAAGAACCGGTCAGAAAGGAAACAGGACGGAAAGAAGAACCGGCTCCTGTCAGAAAAAAGCAGACCAAGACCAATCAGAAAGAAACGATCATCCGCATCGTTGATCATACCGGAGACCGCAACAACAAGGTCAAACAGGGCAAGGAAAGGGCTGAGCTTAAGCGTTCGGCAAATAAAGCGCAGAATGCGCGCAGCCAGGGCGTTAAACCTGTTCGTTCAAGCAACATTGCCAAGGGCATTACCGGTAACGTAAACATCAAGAACAACAACGCAGGCGGAGATGAACTCCACGAGATCACACATGTTGTTCCGGCCCGGAAGCAGGTCGAGCCTGAGAAGAAGTCTTCAGTAATGTCTGTTACCGAGATAACCGCGGCCGAGCCTAAGAAGTCAAGTACGATTTCCGTAACTAACGTTGAAAAGTCCGCGGCTAAGCCGGCTGCGGCACCGAAGGCACCGGAAAAGCCTGCCAGATCTTCGCAGACTGCGAAACAGGCAGAACCTGAAAGAATTCAGGCGGCCGCAGCACCGACCGGAAAGGGTGACGATACTTATCAACTGCCTCCGATGAATCTTCTTAACAGAGCAAGAAGCTCAGCAGAATCAGACGGAGATATTGATACGATCGCAAGAAAACTCGAGGTCGTGCTTGAGAATTTCGGCATCAACGCCAAGGTAATAGAGAAGCAGGTCGGACCTTCCGTAACCAGATTCGAACTGCAGCCTGAGATCGGAACAAGGGTCAATAAGATCACATCTCTCGCGGACGATCTTAAGCTCAACCTGGCTGTAAAGGAGATAAGGATCGAGGCACCGATCCCGGGCAAAGCCGCTGTCGGCATCGAGATCCCGAATAAATTCCGCCAGACTGTCACCTTGAGGGAGCTTCTTGAGGACAGCTCGATAATCAACCATAAATCGAAGATCGCATTTGCCGCCGGCAAGGACATCAGCGGCAACGTTATCGTAAACGATATTGCGAAGATGCCGCATTTGCTGGTAGCGGGCACAACAGGTTCCGGTAAATCAGTCTTCCTCAACAGCATCATCATGTGCATCCTCTACAGGGCAAAACCAACTGAAGTCGGCCTGATCATCGTCGACCCGAAGAAGGTTGAATTCGGCGTATATCAGGGGATTCCGCACCTGATGAGACCGGTCGTAAATGACCCGGGACAGGCTGTCAGCACGCTCAGATGGGCAGTTAATGAGATGACTATCCGTTATCAGAGAATGCAGCTTTCCGGAGTCAGGGATTTTAAGTCATATAACGAGAAATTCGACAACGGCACCATCAGCAAGGAAGAAGAGAATCCTAAACGCATGCACCAAATCGTCATCGTTATCGACGAGCTGGCTGACCTTATGATGGTCGCAGCCAAGGAAGCAGAGAGCCTTATCTGCCGCCTGGCACAGCTTGCGCGTGCAGCGGGCATTCATCTGATCATTGCGACACAGAGACCGTCTGTTGACGTTGTTACCGGTCTTATCAAGGCCAATATTCCTGCCAGAGTAGCACTTAAGGTCGCCAGCGGCGTTGACTCACGAACCATTATCGACCTGGTCGGAGCGGAGAAACTCTTAGGTAACGGCGATATGCTGTTTAAGCCGACCGATTATCCGCAGCCGCTTCGTGTACAGGGCGCATTTGTTTCGGACGAGGAAGTTGAAAAGACTGTTGATTTCCTTATCAAGCACAAAACACGCGATTACTACGCTGAGGAAGCCGAGGCGATCGAGGCCTGCATCAGCTCCGGGAATATCGGAACGAGTCTTCCGGGCGCAGATGCGTCATCCGAAGAGGGCGGTGGAAATAATTACGATGAATTCTTCCGGGAAGCAGGACTTCTGTGCATAGAGCAGGGCAAAGCATCATCAAGTATGCTTCAGCGCAGGTTCAACATCGGATTTAATCGCGCAGCCAGGATCATTGATCAGCTTTGCGAGTTCGGTGCTGTAGGCGAGGCCAACGGAGCCAAGCCGAGAGAAATACTGGTAGACTCATATACATTCAAGGAAATGTGCGAGGAACGTTTGTAAACAGAATGATTTTCGCTGACGTAATAGTTGATATATCGCATGAGAACGTGGACAGACCCTTCGAGTACATAGTGCCGGAGGGCTTTGCCGCAGATATAAGGCCGGGAACGCCGGTCAACATTCCTTTTGGCAAAGGCAACAAGCTGATCAAAGGCTTTGTGCTGAACCTGAAAGACAAGTCAGACTGGCCGGTCGAGAAGCTTAAATCAATAGATTCTGTCGTTACCGGAGCAGTGAGCGCGCAGGGAAGCATGATCGAGCTGGCGCATTTCATCAAGACCAATTACGGCTCAACGATGAACAAGGCACTCAAGACCGTAATGCCGGTCAAGGTCGCATCCAACCCTGTTGTTGAGAAGTATGCCTGCCTTAACGTGAGCACCGAGGAAGCTAAGGACGCGGCTGAAAAGCTTGCAGGCAATAAACGTGCGGCAGCGAGAGTCAGAGTCCTTAAGGAACTGACAGCGGAGAGTGTACTGCCGGTAAATATTATAAGAGATAAGCTTAACGCATCGCCTGCGGTTCTTAAAACCCTCGAGAAGGACGGACTGATAAGAATCGACCGCAGGGAGAACTTAAGGGACGTCATCAACATTAAGGAGCGTCAGGAGTACAACATAGTTCTAAACGCTGACCAACAGAAGGTGGCAGACGACATTTGGAATCGCCATATTGCCGGGGATGACAGACCGTCGCTTATTCACGGCGTTACAGGCTCGGGAAAGACGGAAGTATATATCAATCTGATCTCGCGCGTTATTGAACAGGGAAGGCAGGCGATAGTGCTTATTCCTGAGATCGCGCTGACTTACCAGACTGTTATCAGATTTTACAGAAAGTTCGGAAACCGCGTTTCAGTCATCAATTCCAAGCAGACACCGGCGGAAAAGCACGACCAGCTGGAGAAAGCTAAAAGAGGCGATGTTGATATCATCATCGGCCCGAGATCAGCTCTTTTTACTCCGTTTGAGAGGCTTGGGATCATAATAATTGACGAGGAACACGAAAATACATATAAGAACGAGAATGTGCCGCGCTATCACAGCCGGGAGGTTGCGATCAAACGCGCCGAGATGGCGGGAGCCTTTACCGTACTCGGCTCCGCAACACCTTCGGTTGATACATACAACAAGGCCGAAAACGGCCAGTACGCTCTTTACAAGCTCTCAAGAAGAGCAGGCGGCGCTAATTTGCCGGATGTTGAGGTAGTCGATCTTCGCGATGAACTCGCCAAAGGCAACCGCTCAATCATCAGTGAAAGGCTTAATGAGCTGATCCTTGACAGGCTCGGCAAGAAGGAACAGGTGATCCTTTTCATAAACAGGCGAGGCTATTCAAGCTTCGTTTCCTGCAGACAGTGCGGAGAAGCCATAAAATGCCCTCACTGCGACGTATCACTTAAGTATCACAGAGACGGCAGGCTTGTGTGCCATTACTGCGGATATGAGACGCCTATGATGAAGACCTGCCCTAAGTGTGGATCAAAATACATCGGCACGTTCGGCACGGGGACGCAGAAGATAGAAGAAGAGATAAAAAGGATTTATCCGGAAGCATCTGTTCTAAGAATGGACGCGGACACCACCAAGGAGAAGGACGGCCACGAGAAGATACTTGCGGCATTTGCGGGAGGAGAAGCCGACATTCTGGTCGGGACGCAGATGATCGTGAAGGGACACGATTTTGCCAATGTTACGCTGGTCGGGATCCTGGCAGCAGATATGTCACTTTACGCAGGGGATTATCTGGCCAGTGAGCGAACGTTCCAGCTGATCACGCAGGCAGCGGGCCGCGCGGGTCGAGGCAGCAAGGAAGGCCGTGTAATCATCCAGACCTATTCGCCGGATAACTATGCCGTAAAGCTCGGGGCGGAGCAAAATTACGACGAGTTTTACAAATTTGAGATGTCCTACAGAAGACTTCTGGGATATCCGCCGGCCATGAATATGCTGGCGGTATTATTCACCGGCTCCGATGAAGGAAGACTTGATGAGGAGTGCAGAAGGGTCAGCACACTCATAGATATCGAAGCGCCGCTTCTTACGAAAATCGGACCGGCAGAGGCTGTGATCGGCAGGATAAATGACCGCTACCGCAGGATGATCTACCTTAAGTCGGCTTCTTATAAAGAATTAACTGACATTAAAGACGTCATTGAGCAATATATGGATGATCATCAGGACAAGGATATCCAGGTGACATTTGATTTTTCAGAAATGGGGAAATAGATATGGCATTACGTACAATAAGGGTTGACGGAGACGATATTTTAAGGAAAAAATCCAAACCGGTCAAAGAAATGAGCGAGAGAACACTTCAGCTTATCGATGACATGGAAGAGACTCTGTATGACGCGCAGGGTGTAGGTCTTGCGGCTGTTCAGGTTGGTGTTTTAAAGAGACTGTGCCTGGTCAATGTCGCACCTGAGGAAGCTTTAGGACCGGTTGACGATGATATGAGCGAAGAAGAATACGAGAAGGCTCTTGCCGAACTTCCGAGCACATGCCACAGCAACGCTGAACTGCTTGTGATCATCAATCCGACGATCGAAGTGATCGGCGATGAGACCCAGACCGGCAATGAAGGATGCCTTTCCATCCCCGGCAAAAGCGGTGTCGTAACACGCCCGAATCATATTATTTTACACGCTCAGGACGAAAGGCTGAAGCCGTACGATCTTGAGGCAACGGGATTCCTTGCAAGAGCGATCCAGCACGAATGCGATCATATGGACGGAATCCTTTACAAAGACAAGGCAGAGGGTGGGATCCACTCATACAGTGAATACGAGGAAGAGGAACCTAAAGAGGAATGAAGGTAATATTTTTCGGAACTCCGGATCTCGGAGCTCAGATATTGGACAGTTTGATTGAATCGCGCCACGAGGTGATCGCGGTCGTTACGCAGCCGGACAGGGCATCAGGACGCGGCGGAAAGGTAAGCTTTTCACCGGTAAAGGCCCGTGCTATGGAGGCTGAGATCCCTGTACTTCAGCCTGAGAAAATTGCGGATGAGGTCTTCCTTGATGAACTTGAAGCTTTGGGCGCGGATATCATGGTCGTTGCAGCGTATGCACAGAAGCTTCCGAACAGGCTGCTTGACATGGCGCCTTACCAGTGCATCAACGTGCATCCTTCGCTCCTTCCTAAGTGCAGAGGCTGCGCTCCCTTTGTTGCACCTATTCTGGACGGAGACAAGGAAAGCGGAGTGACCATCATGAAGATGGCCGAGAAAATGGATACGGGCGATATCCTCCTGCAGGAGTCGATCCCGCTGGCAGAGGATGAGACCGCCGAAACACTTGAGGCTAAGGCTGTTACGCTCGGACGCAGGATGATAATAGAGGCGATCGACGGACTCGAGGCAGGAACTGTAACTGCAACGCCGCAGCCTGCAGAAGGCGCGACCTATGTAAAGATGCTTAACAAGGAGGCCGGGCTTGCGGACTTTTCCAAACCGGCAGACCTTATCGAGAGAATGACCAGGGCATATGCACCGTGGCCTGGAGTGTATACATATCTTGACGGCAAGACATTCAAGATCATCTCGGCAGAAGTCGAGTGCGAATCTGAAGAGACCGGCGTGCCGGGAGAGGTCGTAGTTTCCGAAAAGAAGCGTTTCGGCATCAGGACCGGCTGCGGCATTTTATTCCCGAAGGAAGTGCAGCTTGAAGGCAAAAAGCGCATGACGGTCGAGGAATTCCTTCGCGGTAAGAAGATCGAAAAGGGCTATGTTTTTGCAAACAGCAAAGACTGAAGGATATGGCTGATAAGAAGAACGACTTAAGAAATATAGTGCTCACAATGCTGGCTGAGACTTTGCAGGAAGCGAAGTTCAGCCATCTTGTCGTTAATGAAACGCTTGAGACGTACGACCTTGACGAAAAGGAGCGCTCCTTCGTATGCAGACTTTACCTGGGAGTACTGGAAAAACTGATCTATCTTGACTACGTGATAAACAGCTATTCCACGGTAAATACCCAGAAGATGCGGCCGGTGGTACTGAATGTGCTCCGCATGAGCGTATATCAGCTGCTTTTCATGGACGCGGTGCCGGATTACGCTGTGATCTCTGAGGCCGGTAATCTCGTCTCCAAAAGAGGCTTAGGGAGCCTTAAATCGTTCGTAAACGGCGTGTTAAGGTCCGTTCAGAAGAATGGCGCGGGCACACTTGAAATGCCTGAAAATGTTCGTTTAAGCGTTCCTAAATGGCTTTACGAGGAAGTGACAGAACGCTTCGGAAAGCCCCGGGCTGAGCAGTTCTTCAGGCGGAGCCTGAATGAGGCAAAGGGCCTTTCGATCAGACTTAATACGCTTAAAGGGAGTCCTGAGTATATAACCGGGCAGCTTGAAAGCGAAGGCTGCACCGTACGCCCGATAAAGGGAGCAGAGGAGCTTAACTGCGCCTCACTGAGTGATTTTTCACGTCTTACCGCGCTGAAGGCTTATAAAGACGGCCTGTTCACGATCCAGGATACAAGTTCTGTCCGTGCGGCATATGCAGGTATTAAGGCACTTAAGGAAGAAGCTAAGGGCTCTGACGGTGAGGGACTCGTGATAGTGGACGTGTGTGCGGCTCCCGGCGGAAAATCTTTATGCGCAGCAGAGAATTTCCCAAAGGCAAGGATCATTTCGCGTGACCTTACGCAGGCCAAAGTCAGCCTGATCGAGGAAAATATCGCCAGACTGGGAGCAGTCAATATTGAACCGGAGGTTCATGACGCGCTGGTATTTGATGAGACGCTTTCGCGCAAGGCAGACCTTGTGATCGCGGACCTTCCGTGCTCGGGGCTCGGCGTGATCGGCGGCAAACCGGACATCAAGCTCAGGGTCAGGAAAAAGGACGTTGAGGAGCTTTCCAAACTTCAGCGCGAGATCCTGGACGTTGTTAAAGGCTATGTTAAGCCGGGCGGATTATTGCTTTACAGCACGTGTACGATAACCGCTGCCGAAAATGACGACAATGCGGCATGGCTGGCGGAGGACGGAACATTTGCACTTAGAAAGACAGAACAAATACTTCCAGGTGACACGGAAGAAGGTGACGGCTTCTTCTGGGCTTTATTTGAGAAAAATATACCATAATGAACACAACAGATATTAACAGCAAAATAGATATAAAATCGCTTGAGATCGACGAACTGAAGGCCCTTCTTGCCGAGTTTGGGCAGCCCTCCTATAGGGCCGGACAGATCTTTTCCTGGCTTCACGAGAAACTGGTCTCAGACTTTGATGAAATGAGCAATCTGCCCAAGGATCTGAGGAACATGCTCAGAGAAAAATGTACGCTCAGACCTTTATCTATCCTGAGGGTACAGGTTTCGGCTATCGACGGCACCAGAAAATACCTTTTCGAGCTTGAGGACGGCAATACTGTGGAAAGCGTCTTGATGCGCTACAAGCACGGCAATTCCGTGTGCGTTTCGTCCCAGGTGGGCTGCGCGATGGGCTGCACTTTCTGTGCCTCGACTATTGACGGATGCGTGAGAAATCTGGGCGCGTCGGAGATCCTTTCGCAGGTTTACGAGATACAAAAGGACACAGGCGAGCGCGTTTCCAATGTGGTTATCATGGGAATGGGCGAGCCGATGATGAATTACGACAATGTTACGCGCTTCGTAAGGATATTATCGGACGGAAATGCCTTGCACATAAGTCAAAGAAATATTACAATATCAACATGCGGGATCGTTCCGGGCATTATTAAGCTTGCAGACGATGCCCTTAAAGTGACCCTTGCTTTATCCCTTCATGCACCGAATGACGACATAAGGCGTTCGATTATGCCGGTCGCCAAAAAATATTCGATGGATGAGGTGCTTGCCGCGTGCAGTACGTTTTTCGAGAAAACAGGCAGAAGAGTCACATTTGAATACTGTCTTATCGACGGGATCAATGACAGACCGGAGCACGCCGGAGAACTTGCCGCAAGGCTTAAGGGAATGGGCGCTCATGTCAATCTGATTCCGGTAAATCCGACGCCGGAGAACAATTACGGCGCGGCCAAAGAGAAAGACATAACAGAATTCCAGAGAATTCTGGAAGGTGCCAGGATAACAACGACCAGGCGCAGGGAGATGGGCAGAGACATTTCCGGAGCCTGCGGACAGCTTAGAAGACAAACTAGGAGGCAATTGTGAAATCATACGGTATTACAGACATCGGAGTAGTAAGGAAGTACAATCAGGACTATTCGCTTGAATGCGATGAGCCTATCGGAAATCTCGAAAACCTGTATGTTGTCTGCGATGGACTCGGCGGTCATAACGCAGGTGAATACGCTTCATCGACAGCTGCGGAGACATTTTTTGACGCTGCTGAAGATTCGGTAGCCAAGATTCCTCTGGCTATATTTGCCGAAGCTGTTAAGGTGGCAAATGATACCATCTACGAGAAAGGAAAAGAGGAAGCATATAAGGGCATGGCAACAACTCTTGTAGCTGTGACCGTCAAGGACGACACAGCTTATGTTGTCAATGTCGGCGATTCCAGAGCATATGTTGTAAGCACTGACGAAATGACCCAGATCACATGGGATCATTCATACGTCGGCGAGCTGATCCGCGCAGGCAAGATCACCCGCGAGGAAGCCCGTTTCCACAAGAAAAACAACGTCATCACCAGAGCGATCGGTGCGGCAGCAAGGGTAGAGCCTGATTATTTCCAGGTAACTCTTGAAGACGACGAGACACTGCTTCTGTGTTCTGACGGTCTTTACAATATGTTGGGAGAGAAGACGATAAAGGCAGTAATCAATGCCAGAGCATCTCTTAAGGCAAGGGCGGACAAGCTTGTTGAGCTGGCCAATGAAGCCGGCGGCAAGGACAATATCGCTGTAGTTTTGATCACCAAATAGAAGGGTAAATCGAAAATGCAATCAGGAACGATCATAGAAAACCGCTACGAGCTTATTGAGAAGATCGGCTCCGGCGGCATGAGTGTAGTATATAAAGCGAAATGCCATAAACTCAACCGCTATGTGGCTATCAAATTCTTAAAGCCGGAGTACAGCGAGGACAAGAATTTCGTGGCCAATTTCCAGCGTGAGGCACAGTCGGCAGCAGCTCTTCTGCACCCTAACGTTGTAAGCGTATACGATGTAAATGAGACCAACGGCATCTATTACATCGTAATGGAGTATGTTGAGGGCATTACGCTCAAACAGTATATAGAAAATAACGGACGCCTTCCGATCAAGGAAGCAACGAGTATTGCGATCCAGGTCAGCCAGGGCATTGACGCGGCTCATAACGCGGGCATCGTCCACAGGGATATCAAGCCGCAGAATGTGCTGATCTCTAAGGAGGGCAAGATAAAAGTAACGGATTTCGGTATCGCGCGCAAGGCATCAAGCGGCACGCTCTCGACCAGCGTTCTGGGCTCGGTTCAGTATATTTCACCTGAACAGGCACGCGGCGGCCAGGTAGATAACCGAAGCGATATTTATTCTTTCGGTATCGTCTTTTACGAGATGGTGACCGGACGCCTCCCGTTCAGCGGCGATTCATCCGTATCGATCGCGCTTAAGCACATTCAGGAGGATGTTCCTCTTGTCAGCAGCGTGGTGCCGAATGTACCGGAGTCGGTCGTAAAGATCATTGAGAAGTGTACACAGAAAAAGCCTGAGGCACGTTATCAGAGAATGGGCTCTGTCCTTGCGGACCTTAAGACATCGCTTCTCAGCCCGACAACAGGTGTCGTTAATCTGGATGACGATGATGAAGAAGATGACGGCGAGACCGTTGTACTGTCTCCTGAGGAGGTAGCACAGCTTGTTGCCGCTGAAGAAGCTATTTCCGAGGCTGAAAAGGCAAGTTCGCTGAACAAGAAAGGTACTGCTGCGGGTGTCGCAGCTGTCGGACTTGCGGGAGCTCAGATAATCGCAACAGGAAGAAGTCATCCTACGAGTTCCACTCGCCCATCAGGCTCCGGCTCTTCAAAAGGCGCAGCAGGCGCCGGCCAGGTCAGAACCTACAAGAGCACAAGTTCACCGCCAGCCGAAAGAGCATCTTCCGGCGGCAGGGTACATTATTCTGAGCGCTCTTCAGCAAATGAGGAAACCAGCAGCCGCTTTGACAAAATCCTGATGATCGGCGGTATTATCGCGGGCATAGTTATCGTTGTGGTTTTGATAATACTGCTCAGCAAAGGATGTGCAGGCTGCAGCGGCTCCAAGGATCCAAAAACGACCAAGACTACCGAGGATACCAAGGAGACATCTGAGAAGATTGAAGTGCCTGACTTGATCGGTAAGACTGAAGATGAAGCCGTTCAGGCCATCAGAAAAGCAGGATTTAAAGAGGTCGTTGAAGAGGAAAACAATGACACGATCCCTAAGGGAGAGGTAATCCGTCAGGATCCGCGCAAGGGATCTAAAGCCGAAGAAGGCGACGAGATCACGATCTGGATAAGCATAGGCCCCGGCAACATGGAGCTTGATGATTATACAGACCAGAAGAAGGATGACGTTAAGAAGGCGATAGAAGAACTGGGCCTTAAATTCAAGCCTGTTTATGAATATGATGACGAGATCGAGGTCGGAAATGTCATCAAGACAGAACCTGAAGC
>JAZQNN010000032.1:0-26459 GCA_045627365.1 Lachnospiraceae bacterium | reverse complement strand
ATCAAAGAGAATTAAAGACTATATTCCGATATTAAAAAAAGAATCCCGTATCGCGACCAATCTCTCTAACGCAGAAAAAGCACTTCAACCATATTTGGAATATCTGGATTAACACCACCTAACAAGTACAAACACACTGCTCACAGATTCGTTGCTTGTTAAGACAATACCGCATCATAGGCGATAGCCCTTTCCGATCAATTTCGGAGAGGGCTTTTTCTTTTTCTCGAAAAATAATTTTTCAATATGGGTGTACGATTCGGGCTTCTCAGTGGGAACAAGTGAAGGGTCAAACCTTCGCTGTTCCTTGACAACCGAATACACTCACAAGATACCATCCCCGTCAAATCTGCAAATCCGATTTTTGCACATTGGTGTTTTCCCTCGCTTTTCGCTACCATATATGCGAAGGGAGTCGAAAGCCATCTGCGCAGGAAGCTGGCGGAAATGAATGAACGGGAAAGTGAGCACGAAGAGTTCATTCGTGCCATCCGTAAGTTCATGGAAATGCGGACGCTGACAAAGCAGGTCTTAAACGAGCTCATCGACCACATCGACGTATACGAGACGCAGGGTACGGGCAAAAATAAGACCCAACGCCTTGTCATCTACTACAAGTTCGTCGGATATCTGGACATCGACCCCACGCAGTGCCATCCGAACTACACCGCCGACATCCGCGAGGGCGTTGCCGTTGAGTACGTTTCCTGCGAGCCGACGGAGAATTTGAGAGAGTTTTTCCCAGAGGTGTACGGTGAGGGTGATGATTCTTTTGAGGAAGAAAAAACGGAGCAGGCGTAAACCTGCTCCGTGGAAATCATCAAAAAAGAGTTTTCCGACCGGAAAAACATCCATTTCCGTCTTTGTCTACAGTTAGACAGATACCTCCGAAAGAATTTAGCCTGCCATACCGTGTCAATACGGTGGCGGTACGAATCAGTGCATCAAGATAGTCGGCGCACTTTTCGTTCCCAAAGGATTCGTTCATGTATTGGATGTCGATGTCCTCTAAATACCAGTTTTGTTTCGGAATGTTGGGTTCCTCATCCATACCTATCCACACATTTGGATCAGCACCGTGTTCCAACAGAAATTTCACCATCGGCGCATCCGCATGACCAACGGCAAGCATTAATGTATTAAAGCATCCGTCAGAACTGTTCACATCAATTTCGATGTTTTTGAGGCGGTTTCCGATCCCGCTTTCCCGTTCATCGATATTCTGTGACAATTCGTTTGGAAAAGTGAGTGTATCGTTATCACTATCGTTTCCGACATCTGTTTCGATGCCGTAATAATAGGCATCTAACAAAGCAAAAAGGGTTAAACGATTTTCTTCGCTGAATGCTTTTTCGCCCATATATGCTGTAATATAGGAATCTATTTTATTCATATCGATACCCTCCTTTTTGTGAGGCAAGTATATTATAGCACACGTTAAGTCCTAAAAAGCGGACAATAGCAAAAAACAAAGCGGATGTAACTGAAATCCGTTACATCCACTCGATATAAACCGAACGCCGGGATCAGTCCCAGTGTCAGTATCAGTAAAACGGCTGCAAGTTTTATGAGGGTTGAAAGCTTTTTAGCCTGTGATCGCTCCTTTACATCACGCCCTGAGCCCTGAGGCACATCACCTTGAATCAGTCATTACACAAATAATAATACTCAGAATCGTACATACAATATACTGTTTTTTATTCTGCATATCATACTGCAAAATCTGCATTGTAAATCTGCCGTGAAATCTGCAATAATTACATTAGAAAAAACAAACGGAGGGCTTTATATGTTGACTTTAAGCGGAAGAACCTGTGTTTATGCAGGAGCAACCGGAATGATCGGACGCGGAGCCGTTAAACAGCTTGCAGAAGGCGGAATGAACGTCGTTATGGTTACACACAATCCTGACAGCGCGAAGGAGATCTGCGAGGAGCTCGCAGGACTGCCGGGCAAGGTTGTCGCAATGAGCAATGCCAACGGAGACGGCGCAGTATTTGAAGAAATAGAAGCAATGTTTGGTTCTGTTGACGTGATCATCAATAGTGTAGGCGGATTCGATGCGGTTCAGCCTGTTGAAGAGATCAGCATTGACAAGCTCAAGATGAAACTGAACCTTCAGGTCGCTTCTGCTTTCGAGATGGTACAGAGGGCCGTTCCGTACCTTAAGAAGAGCAAAGCCGGCCGTGTGATATTCATGTCCAGCGCAGGTGCGCTTAACGGATTCAAGGGTGAGAATATTGCCGACAGCATCGTACGCGGCGGAATCGTTTCCATGGCATACGCTCTTTCAACAGCTCTGGCATCTGATGGTATCACGGTCAACTGCATCGCCAAGAGCGGAATCATCAACGACCATGAGCCGCACAGACCTGACAACTATGACGTCAATTCCATAGCAGATCAGATCCCGGTTGGTCATATCGGAACCAATACCGAATTCGGCGCAACCGTTGCATATCTGGCTAGCGAGGAAGCAGCTTTTGTGACCGGCCATGTCATGAATCTGACCGGCGGTTTATACGTCGGATAATTTCGAAAAAATCCATTTAGAAGAACTATTCTTTTTTCCTTTAGATCCGGCACGGTCGATGACTGCGCCGGATCTGATTATATATTGACAGTATTAGAGTGTAAGTATATAATCCAAAGGTACGTTTCCGAACTATTCGGATTCGTACTGTTTCATAACAAACCATACACATTTAAAAGAGAGGACAAATATGGTTGAAAACCGTGGAAGACAAGACAAACGCCCCATCGCTCTGAGGATCAAGCAGGTCAATCATCTGTCGTTCAGATTTGCCAATGATCTTGCCCGAAGCAACAACATCGATGATGTAACGTTCATGCATGGCTGGGTGCTCAAATTCATTCTCGACAATCGCGGTAAGGACGTCTATCAGAAGGACATCGAGAAGAATTTTTCCATCACCAAGTCATCGGTCACCGGTGTACTCAAACAGATGGAGGCCAAGGGCTACATCACAAGGGAGAATGTGCCGAGTGATGCCAGACTCAAGAAGCTGTCGCTGACCGAGGAAGGCGAGAAAGCCTGCGAGGCAATGGGTAAAACCATGCGGCAGATGGACACCATGGTGGACGCGATCTTCAATGATGAAGACCGCGCCAGATTCAGGGAACTGCTGGATAAATACGAGCAGGCCCTTGAAGAGAAACTGCAATAAATAGAAAGAGGTACTTAGATTTGATCAAAACACTTGCTAAAAGCATACGTGAATTCAAGAAGCCGTCTATTCTTGCTCCGGTCTACATCGCCGGCGAGATATTGATCGAGACGCTGCTTCCTTTCGTCATGGCTATGCTTATCGACAGCCTGGAAAACGAATCCATGAACAAATTGCTGATGTACGGCGCGATCCTGATAGCCATGGCATTTTGCTCACTGGCTCTGGGAATCCTTTCGGCAAAGGCCGGAGCAACGGCCTGCGCGGGCTTTTCCAAGAACCTGCGTAAGGACATGTTCTACAAAGTAATGACGTTCTCATTTTCTGACATGGACCATTTCACATCGTCATCACTTGTAACACGTATGACGACTGACGTAACCAGCCTTCAGATGGCTTACGGAATGATCATCAGAATGTTCGTACGCGTTCCTTTGCAGTTCATCTTTGCGATCATTATGGGCTGCACGATCCATGCAAAACTGACATTGATATTCATAGCGATCGCGCCTGTTCTGGCACTGGCGATCCTTTTTATCGCGAAGAGCGCGCACAATGTTTTCCGCAGAATATTCAAGAAATACGATGCGATGAACAATTCGGTTCAGGAGAATGTTTCCGCGATCCGCCTGGTCAAAGGCTTTGTACGTGAGGAATACGAGATCGAAAAATTCGATGAACGTTCTGATGACGTACGCAGGGAATTTACTCACGCAGAGCAGATCCTTGCTTTGTTCAACCCGGTCATGAATTTGTGCATATTCACGGGAATGCTGCTTCTGTGCTTTTTCGGAGCCAGGACGATCGTCAGCACCGGAGCGACCGAGCTTACCACAGGACAGCTCAGCTCACTGATGAGCTACGGCGTTCAGATCCTCGGTGCCCTTCAGATGCTCGGAATGGCCTTCGTTATGATGACCATGGCAGGCGAGGCCGGCAACCGTGTTACGGAAGTCCTTAACTTTGAGCCGACTCTGACCAACGCTGAAGAGGCTCTCACTGAGATGAAAGACGGAAGCATCCGTTTTGAAAACGTTTCATTCAAATACTCCGAGGAAGCAGCCAAGAACGCGCTTGAAGATATCAACCTGGATATCCCAAGCGGCTCGATCGTGGGTATCATAGGAAGCACGGGCTCTTCCAAGACCACGCTTATTCAGCTGATTTCAAGACTTTACGACGCGACGGAAGGCACAGTCTATGTCGGCGGCGTGGACGTTCGCAAGTATGACCTTAAGTTTTTAAGAGATCAGGTAGCGGTTGTGCTTCAGAAAAATGTCCTTTTTGCCGGCACAGTCAAAGAAAATATGCGCTGGGGCAAAGAAGACGCCACCGATGGAGAGATCATCGCAGCCTGCAAGGCAGCCTGCGCGGACGAGTTTATCGTAGCGCATGAAGACGGATATGACAGAGAGATCACCCAGGGCGGTACAAACGTATCCGGCGGTCAGAAGCAGAGACTTTGCATCGCAAGAGCGATACTTAAGAACCCGAAGGTCCTGATCATGGACGATTCAACGTCAGCTGTCGATACCAAGACGGACGCGATAATCAGAAGAAATCTTCGCGAGATCATTTCAGACACGACCAAGATCATCATTGCACAGAGGGTATCCTCTGTTGAAGATGCGGACATAATTCTCGTTATGAATGACGGACGTATAGTAGAGCAGGGTACATCCGAAGAGCTGATCGCGCTTGGAGGCATCTACTCCGAGATCTACGAAACACAGACTAAGGGAAAGGAGGAATAAGAAGATGGCAGGGAATTTCGAAAAAGAAGACGATAACAGAACTCCGCGTCCACAGGGCGGCCCGATGAGAAGAGGCCTCGGCGAAAGAGCACATTTTAAGAAAGGCACATTCAAGCGTCTTTTCAAGTATATCTTCAAGCACTACCCGGCATATCTCATCATTGTTGTTGTGTGCCTTATCATAGCGTCGGTATCCACAACTGCTATGAGCATATTCCTCAAGAGACTTATAGATGAGTGCATTCTGCCCGGTCTTGAAACCGGTTGGGACAGCGTTGTAGGCCCGGTATTTAAGATCCTGGGAACGCTGGCATGCGTTTATCTGGCAGGTACTATCTGTTCGTTCCTGTACAGCCGCCTGATGGCAGTCGTAACTCAGGGGACGCTTAAGAATCTCAGAAATGACATGTTTGACAACATGCAGATGCTGCCGATCAAGTATTTCGATACGCACGCTTACGGTTCGATCATGAGTACGTACACCAATGACGCGGACGCAATGAGACAGATCATCGGACAGACGATGCCGTCGCTGCTCACCGCGGGAATATCGATCATTTCGCTTGTATGCGTAATGCTTTACTACAGCTTCTGGCTCAGTCTGGTCGTTGCGCTGGGCATATTCGCTCTGGTCAAATTTGCCGGAACATTTGCCAAGAAGAGCGGCAAATACATGGTCGCACAGCAGGCTTCCATGGCCCGTGAGGAGGGCTACATCGAGGAAATGATGAGCGGCCTTAAGGTCGTTAAGGTATTTACGCACGAGGAGAAGTCCAAGGAGCAATTTGACAAGCTTAACGATCAGCTCTTCCACGACGCTGATGAGGCAAATAAGAACGGTAACGTTATCGGACCTATTTCCAACAATGTAGGTAATATTTCCTACGTTGTAATTGCGATCGTCGGCGGACTCCTTTATTTCTTAAGTGCTACGAACGTATCCTTAAGAGGGCTTGAGCCACTGACACTCGGTATGGTAGTAACGTACCTGGGCATGTTCAGACAGCTCTCCAACAACATGGGCAACATCTCAATGCAGATAACCATGATCACGATGGGACTTGCAGGTGCTACGCGTGTATTTGAACTGATAGACGAGAAGCAGGAAGAAGACGAAGGATACTGCGAGCTTGTCAATATCAACAAAGACATTTACGGCAATATCACCGAGGCTGAAAACCAGACCGGCGAATGGGCATGGAAGCATCCGCATCAGGCGGACGGCACCATCACCTACACCGAGCTCAAGGGCGATATCGAGCTGGAGAATGTCGACTTCTCATATGTTGAGGGCAAGCAGGTATTAACTGACGTAACGCTTCACGCCAAGGCCGGTGAAAAATTCGCTTTCGTTGGCGCAACGGGCGCAGGCAAAACTACGATCACCAACCTGATCAACCGCTTCTATGATATTCCGGACGGCAAGATAAGATTTGACGGCATCAATGTTACGAAGATCAAGAAGCCGGACCTGAGAAGATCGCTGGGCGTTGTTCTTCAGGACGTTAACCTCTTCACGGGCACCGTTATGGACAACATCCGTTACGGACGCCTGGACGCTACGGACGAGGAGTGCATAGCAGCCGCTAAACTGGCAAACGCAGACGAGTTCATCACGCGTCTTCCGGACGGTTACAATACAGAGCTTACCGGCAACGGTTCATCTCTGTCACAGGGCCAGCGCCAGCTTATTTCCATCGCACGTGCAGCTGTAGCCAATACACCGGTCCTGATCCTTGACGAGGCAACAAGCTCGATCGATACCAGAACAGAAGCCCTTGTACAGAGCGGTATGGATAAACTCATGGAGGGCAGAACGGTATTCGTAATCGCACACCGCCTGTCAACGGTCCGCAATTCGGATTCGATAATCGTACTCGACCACGGCAGGATAATCGAGCGCGGCACGCACAACGAGCTTATCGACAAGAAAGGCACATATTATCAGCTTTATACAGGCGCATTTGAGCTTGAATAATCTTGCATTTTGACTGTGATTTAATATAATTATTTCAAACATTTTACTGGAGGAAATTATCATGAAAAAGACTGTACTTCGTAAATATGCAAAGCTTATCGCCGTAATGGGCGCAAACGTTCAGAAGGGCCAGGATGTCTTCATTGAGGCAGGACTTGATCAGCCTGAATTCGTACAGATGGTCGTTGAGGAATGCTACAAACTCAAGGCACGCAAGGTCGTTGTAAACTGGGGTTACGCTCCGCTTACCAAGGTCAATGTTCGCTACCGCAGCGTAAAGACTCTCGGAACAGTTGACAGCTATGAGCTTGAAAGATACAAATATTTTGCAGAGAAGCTCCCGGCACGAATCTATCTCGATTCAGACGATCCGGACGCAATGAAGGGCGTTAACCAGGGCAAAATGGCCAAGGGACGTCAGCTCATGTGGCCGATTGTTAAGCCTATCGTTGATCAGGCGGAGAACAAATATCAGTGGACCATCGCAGCTGTTCCAGGCAAGAAGTGGGCCAAGAAGATGTTCCCTGAACTGACACCGACCGCAGCTGTAGAGCGCCTGTGGAAAGAGATCTTAAAGACCGTTATGGTATCAGAGGACAACGATCCTATCGAGGCATGGAAGAAGCATAACAAGGATATCAAGGATCACTGCGCTAAGCTTAATTCTCTCAAGATCGAAAAGCTTCACTACACAAGCAAGAACGGCACTGATTTCACAGTCGGAATGATCCCTGAGGCAAGGTTCTGCGGAAGTGACGAGACAACTATCGGCGGTGTTGTTTTCAATCCTAACATGCCGACAGAAGAAAGCTTCATCTCTCCGATGAGAGGAGAAGCAGAGGGCATCGTTTACGCAACCAAGCCACTCAGCTATCAGGGCCAGATGATCGAGAACTTCAACATCCGTTTCGAAGGCGGCAAAGCCGTTGAATGGCATGCTGAAAAGGGCGAAGATCTCCTTACATACATGATCAATATGGACGAGGGCAGTGCATACCTCGGCGAGTGCGCGCTTGTTCCTTACGAGTCTCCTATCTGCCGGAGCGGACTTTTATTCTACAACACACTGTTCGACGAGAACGCAGCATGCCATCTGGCACTTGGAATGGGATTCGCCGATACTATCGAAGACTTCCACAACAAGACTCTTGATGAGTGCCGCGCACTGGGCGTAAACGATTCAATGATCCATGTCGATTTCATGATCGGTTCAGAAGATATGAATATCGATGCGATCTGCGCCGACGGCAAGACCGTAGCAATCTTTAGAAATGGTAACTGGGCAATTTAATGATTAAATATCTTGCAAAGCGTTTTGCGTTACTGGTGCTTTGCCTTTTTCTGATCCTTTTCGTTGTCTGTCTGATGATGATGAATCTGCCGGGCAATGGAAAGAGATCACTCAGGGCATATTCAAGTGAGCATGATGCCCTGGACAGGTTCTATGAAAAAATCAACGCTCCCGAGAATGTCGTGACCAAGTTCGTGCGTTATAGCTACGACCTTGTGGTTCACGGACATTTCGGAAGCGGCGAAGGACTGGAACCGGAAAATTACAAATCTATACTGATGGTCAGAGCCGGTCTTACATTAAGACTGACTCTGGTCGGCTTTGTTTATTCTGTTGTGTTGGGGATCCCTTTGGGGATTCTTTCGGCTTTTTTCCACAAGAAGTGGCCGGATAATATTATTTCCGGGATTTTAAGTTTCTTTTCCGCAATACCGACGTTTTGCCTGGCGCTTGGATGTGCGATCGTGTTCTGCCTGTGGCTGCGTATTTTGCCGCTTTTCGGATATACATCATGGCAAAACTACGTGATGCCGGCCATTGTACTGGGCAGCTACGGCGCCTTTGTAACGGCCAAAATGAGCCGGGCAGCTACTCTTGAAGTTCTGAATTCGCTTTATATTACGGCACTTACCGCAAGGGGTATAAAGCGCGGGAAGATCATTTTCAAGCATGTTATGAGAAATATCCTGGTCCCTGTTATATCGTCCATCAACAACGTGATCGTTATCGTTTTGTGCAATACGATCGTTGTCGAGAATTACTTTACGATACCGGGACTCGGTCAATATATTCTGAAGGGCATAGGTAACCGCGACGCGATTACGCTCCTGAGCGCTACGTTCTTCATCACGCTGACGATTCTGGTCGTGAATTTTCTGACGGATATCGCGTATTTCATCGTGAACCCACGTCTGAGGGATGAATACCGCATTCGAAAGGCGGTGACAAGATGAAAAACGCGAAAAAGAGGGGCGTTTTGGGACGATTTGTCAGGAATCCGATGGCAATGGTCTGCTTCTGGCTTATCGTGGGGATAACCGTGATATGCGCACTTGCACCTGTGATCGCACCGTATACATACAAAGGATTTGACCTTGATCTGCTGGACAGTCCGCCAACGCCTGGGCACATCTTAGGCTGCGACAGCCTGGGAAGAGACATTTTTTCAAGATTGCTTTACGGCGGATGGACAACGATGAGCCGCAGTCTGCTCGCGACATGCATATCGGCAGCGTGCGGCCTGATCCTGGGTCTGATAAGCGGCTATGTGGGCGGCAGACTTGATACTTTCCTGATGCGCATCTGCGAGATCATCAATGCCATTCCGGCTGTGCTTCTGTGCATTCTGTTTGAGTGCAGTTTCGGATGGGGAAAGGGTTATTACATTTACGCAATGGCCCTCGCTTTTGTTCCGTATACGATGAAGGTGATCCGCGCGGCAGTTAAGACAGTCATGGGCAGCGAATATATCGAGGCTGCCAGAGCGCTCGGAAGAAGCGGCGCGTGCGTGATCAAAGATCACATAATCCATAACATTACGAGTCCTTTCGCGGTACAGTTTACCAATGTGGCCGCAGACATATTAATGACAAGCACGATCATGGGATACCTGGGGTTGGCCATAAATCCGCCGACACCTGAGTGGGGTCTGATGGTGCATTCCGCATATAGCGCGCTCAGGGTACATCCTTGGGGCAGCGTTTGCCCGGCACTTGCGATCGTCATCGTTTCACTCGCGTGGAACTATCTGGGCAATGCACTTCGCGATGTGCTGGACCCAAGAAGCAATGTAAAGGAGGCGTGAGATGGAAGCTTTATTATCTGTCAAAAACCTCTGTGTAGACTACATAACGGCAGGCGGAACCGTTAAGGCCGTACGTGACGTATCCTTTGATGTATATCCGGGCGAGATCCTGGGTATCGCGGGCGAGTCCGGAAGCGGCAAATCTGCCACCGCATTTGCGATAACCAGGCTCCTTGCGCGTAATGGCAAAGAAAGCGGTGAGATACTTTTCGAGGGCCAAGATGTCTTCAAGATGGCTAAAAAAGAGCTGGCCATCCTTCGCGGCGAAGGCATAGGCATGGTATTTCAGGATTCGCTGACATGCCTTGACCCGATGTTCACGATCGGCGACCAGATGACAGAGACACTTTTGGCTCATGAGAAGATAGCCAAAAAGACAGCGTATGAAAAATGCGTTGCTGAGCTTGGCGAGGTCGGGATCAACGATCCGGGAAGAGTCATGAAGGCATATCAGCATGAGCTCTCCGGGGGAATGAGGCAGAGGGTCATGATTGCCATGGCACTTCTGAGTTCACCAAAGCTTCTGATCGCGGACGAGCCGACAACGGCGCTTGACGTGACCATACAGGAGCAGATCCTGCTGCTTCTTAAAAAACTGTGTAACGAGCGTGGGATGAGCCTTCTTTTCGTAACACATAACTGGGGAATCGTTGCGGATATCTGCGACCGCGTACTGGTAATGTACGGCGGACGCATTATGGAAAAAGGCCCGACTGACGACGTATTCTACAAGGCAACGCATCCTTACACAAAGGCGCTTCTTAAAGCGATCCCGAGGATCGATGCGGACGGATCAGAAAAACTTGAATCCATCAAGGGCGAACCGTTCGACCCGATCAACGTCAAGGGCGGATGCCCGTTTGCTCCGAGATGCTTTCACGCATGTGCATGCTGCGCAGAAGAGCTTCCGCCTGAGATCCGTATATCGGACGGGCACAGCGCATTCTGCCATCTAAGCGGCAAGGAAGGAGGAGCGCAATGAGCGACATCATACTGCGTGCATCGCACCTTTGCAAATCCTTCCCGGGCAAGGATAAAAACCACCCCGTTAAAGCCGTGAATGACGTCTCATTGGAGATCGAACGCGGAACGACCTACGGCCTTGTAGGAGAGTCCGGAAGCGGCAAAACGACACTCGGAAGGACGCTTATCAGGCTGATCGAGCCTGATTCGGGAAATATATATTTCGAAGGGCAGGACATCACGTCCGGCAAAATGAATGCCCTCAGAAAGAAGATGCAGATCATCTTCCAGAATCCGCAGGGCGCGCTGGACCCGAGATCCAATGTACTTGCGATCATCACCGAGGGCCTCAAAGCCTCAGGCGAAAACTACAGCCGGGCAGACTACCGGGAACGTGTTGGCGAACTGATGGAGATGGTAGGTCTCAACAAAGCCGATATGTACAGGTATCCGCATGAATTTTCAGGCGGACAGCAGCAGAGGATCGGGATCGCCAGAACACTGGCGGTGAACCCGTCACTTATTATCTGTGACGAGCCCGTATCAAGCCTTGACGTATCATATCAGGCGCAGATAATCAATCTGCTCGAGGATCTGCAGCAGCGTTTCGGACTGACATACCTCTTTATTGCGCATGATATTTCCGTCGTTAAGCATATCTCAGACAGGATCGGAGTCATGTACGGCGGACGTCTGATGGAAGAGGCTGAGGCGGAGGAACTTTACCGGAATACATTACATCCTTATTCACAGCTCCTGTTCGGCGCGATACCGATCGCGGACCCGATCGAGAACAGAAAGAGAGTCAGAAATCTGCTGATGAATTTCAAGGAGGGCCAGTCATCCGATATAGGATGTCCTTTTGCACTCAGGTGCCCCAAGGCTTCGGATGAATGTATGAAGAGCTTCCCTGAAAGCAGCATAAAAGGCGAGGCGCATATGTGCGCGTGCCACAATATTTAAATCATTAAAAAAATGACAAATTCACTGCCTGTTAATGAAATATTGCTGATCGCGAGCCTCATTGCGGAATTTTCAATGGTGGTCCTGCTTCATAAGCTCTTCGGAAAAACAGGGCTTTATGCCTTCATCGTATTTTCATCGATTGCGGCTAATATTGAAGTCCTGATGCTGGTAAAAGCATTCGGACTCGAGATGACGTTAGGCAACATCCTCTTCGCGGCGAATTTCCTCGCTACGGATATACTCAGCGAAAAATACGGCAAAGACGCGGCCAAAAAAGGCGTCTGGCTGGGCGTGATCACGACCGTATTTTTCATCGTTGTGTCAGGCTCATGGTTGCTCTACAAATCATCCGGCGGTGTTGGCGCCAGCGAGTTCAGGCAGGTTTTTGCCAATACGCCGAGAGTCATGCTGGCAGGACTTGTAGTCTATGCGATCGTTAACAGGCTCGATGTTTTTCTGTATCACCTCATCTGGAAGAAGACGACTGAGCGCACGGGCAGCAGCAAAGCCCGCCTGTGGCTCAGAAACAATGCGGCAACGCTTATAAGTCAGCTTGTAAATGCGTTCCTTTTCAATATTTGTGCATTTGCGGGAATTTACGACTGGAAGACAGTACTGATGGTAGCACTTTCAAGTTATCTGATTTTTATTGTGACGAGCCTGGCGGATACGCCGTTCGTATATTGGGCAAGAAAGATCAGACCAATCGGGGAAAAAACCGAGGAGTAATGCATATGGATCGTAAGACGATTGTAAGGACAATAGCGGTTATGGGAATCATTACTATGCTTGGCGGCCTCTTCGGCTGCTCTGGAAATGTCGGCGGTAAGAAAAATACTCTTTCTGGCACATGGGGCGCGGAAGGCGACGGCAGCAATATTACCTGGTCTGTCGATAAGCAAACGAAGACCCTGAAGATCGAGGGAACGGGCGCTATGGCGGACGGCCATGCACCGTGGCACTCTTATGACAACAACATCAGCAAATACATCAGCAATGTTGAAATTAGCGAAGGCATCACAAAGATCGGTGATGACGCGTTCTACGGGATGAGCAATCTCACATGCGATATAAGCATCCCTTCAACGGTGACGGTGATCGGCGATTTTGCATTTTACGGTTGTTCAAATCTGACAGGAACAATAAAGTTCCCGGAAGGGCTTGAAAGGATCGGCGACTACGCTTTTGAAATGTGCGAAAAGCTGACAGGGACGCTGGAGTTCCCTGATAAGCTGACATATATCGGCATGGAAGCATTTTCAAAATGCCACGGGTTAAACGGCGAACTGAAGTTCCCGCAGGGAATCACCGAAATAAAAAACAGTACTTTCTACGAGTGCGCAGGTCTTACCGGTTCGGTAAAGATCCCTGAAGGCGTTACAAATATCGGAAATTATGCTTTCGCAGGCTGCACGTCCCTGGCAGGTACTTTGGAGCTTCCTTCGACTCTCAGGACCATCGGAATGAATGCTTTTATGGACTGCAAATTCACAGGTGATCTCATCGTTCCCGAGAATGTGACAGGCATCGGCCCTTACGCTTTCTTCAAATGCGCTTTTGGCGGTGCGCTTGAACTTCCGGACGGACTTACAGAGATATATTACGATACGTTCTATTCTGTTCCGTTTGAATCCGTGAAGCTTCCGAAAAATCTTGTTATGATCGGAACAAATGCTTTCGAAAACTGCAATATAAAAGGAGAGCTTATACTTCCGGAAAGCCTCAGATTCATAGGTGACGCAGCTTTCCTGGAAAATTCAGGGATCACTAAAGTCAAGCTTCCTGAAAACCTTGAATTCTTAGGTGAACTTGCTTTTTACAGGTTAGATAAGATCGGCTCTGAGGTCGTGATCCCTGCGTCAACGCTTTATGTCGGCCGCGAGGCTTTCGGCGGAGAAAAGGAAAAGGAACTCGTTTACGAAGGCACAGACATCACCTCTTTGGAGTATCCGGTGAGGAAAGTGGACGGCTCATTCTGGAAGGATTATGACCCGGAAGCCATCGAAGAAGCGGGCACATCCGGCGGCTCATCGGGTGAGAATTGTGAGCCAAGGGAAACCGCCGTTCCGACCTACGAGGAATATCATGGCTACGGGATCTTCTCGGATACGGTCATCAAGCTTTTGCCTGATCATATAGAGATATCAAGAATGCATAACGGCGAGATGGAGCAGATCGCCAGGGTCCGGGTCGAAATTGATGACGGTAATTTCCTGGTAGAACTGCCGGAACCGTTCGTATATAAGGATCATATTTTCGAATATTTCAGATACTCTTACGGCTATGACGGAGCATCGGTTCTTGCGGCAGGAGTTAAGAACGAAGATACCGAGGAATTCAAGGTGTTTGCCGACTGGAGCGTAAGATATCCGGAATCGGGCTGGATCACACAGAACATGTGTGAAATATTCCGTTCAGAATGGGAACGGACTGAGTAAAGATAATAATTTTTAGGAGATATAGATAATGTTAGATGAAGAGAAGAAAGAAGAAATTTTCGCTGTGAACGCCACATCGGAACTTTCGGATTGCCTGGGGAAATGGACGTATGAGCCATCACTTAAAGCATATGTTCTTGGCGATGTCAGCTACGCGCCGAAGGGCAAAGTGCCGCGCGCACAGAAGCTTACGATCTACGTGCCGGAAGAGTATATGGCGCCTGACGGAAGCCTGAAGCAAGGCTTCTGCGGCAAATACACCACCAAGACGGCACCTTTCGTATTCGAAAACGGCGCGGCCGGTTACATGGAGATGCCGGCGGAACCGATAGGGACCGCGCATAATTTTGCTGACAAATATCTTGCCAGAGGTATGGTCTATGTCCAGTGCGGATGCTCAGGACGCGGAAGCCGTGATGAAAATGGCACATGGGTCGGCAAAGCCCCGTGGACGCTTGTCGATTTCAAGACCGCGATCAGATTCCTAAGACATAACCGTGCGTGCCTTCCGGGACAGATAGACAAAATGATCTCTATCGGCTGGAGTGCGGGCGGAGCTATGAGCGCGCTGCTTTCGGTAAGCGGAGACAACCCTGTATTCGATCCGTATCTGGAGGCTGAGGGTGCATTCATGGACGAGTCTGACGCAATTTACGCAGGACAGATTTATTGCCCTATCATCGACCTGGAGCATGCGGACGCCGCATACGAATGGCAGCTGGGCAAACAGGACCATTGCGAGCCTAATCCTCATTTTGGACAGAACGGAAGCATAAGCGAGTTCCAGATGATTCTTTCTAAGCAGCTGGCAGCAGATTATGTCGGATATTTCAACAGTCTGGCCCTTAAGGATCCAAAGACCGGAGAGCCTTTGGTTATCGGCGCTGACGGAAGAAGCGGATCAGGCTACGAAATGCTTGTAGGCGAGATACAGAAGAGCGCCGACCTGTTCTTCGGAAAACTTCAGGCAGGAGAGCTTAACGACGTAGAAGACATAAGCGGCAATAAGAGCGTCGGATGCGCAGGGTATATAGCAGAACCGACTACTCCACAGCAGTACATTGCCGGTGATTACATATACTGGCACAAGGTCGGCTTCCAGCGCGGCCAGGTCAACGTTGAAAAGCGTCAGGGCATATCCAAGGCTGACTGGCTCAGCTGGGATGGCACGAAAGCGCATTTTGACGGACTCGATGGTTATCAGACAGGTCATATCTTAAGAAAGAAGCCCAGCCCTTCATTTGACCACCTGGACAATACCAGCGGAGAAAATCAGCTCTTCGGAAACGAGCAGATCGACTGCAGGCACTATTCCGCACTTACCCTTCAGTCACTTAAGAATCTGAAGAAAGCAAGGCCTGAACTGGCTGAGGAATGCGACAAATACATCAGGGATTTTGAGGCTGATCTGGCATCTGAGGATTTACAGAAGCAACTCGATCTGATCAACCCGCTTAGATATATCGACACGGAGTGTGAGAAGAAAGGATGCGCTTCGGGACTTGACCTTAAGGGCGCAGCCAACAAACAGGCTCAGCACTACAGGATCCACGTTGGAGCGTGCGATACAGACACGTCTTATCTGATGAGTATGATCCTGGCAGTTAAGCTGCAGAATGCGGGCTTTGCTGATGTTGAGTATAAAATCGTTTGGGACAGACCGCATTGCGAGGCCGATTACGGCTGCGATTGCGAGGACTGGATCGACAGAGTTTTAGCTGAATAATTATTTGAGAGGTGACATATATGTACAACAAATTACCGGAACTGTCATTGGCTGAGCAGCAGATGCCGCTGGCAAGATTCTATTATGATTATCCGATGCACGATTTACCGGATGAGCTCAAACGCGAGATATTTGCCCCGCCTATCGACCCATCAGAGGCTGTTGCACCGGAGAATTTCACTGACTGGCTTAAGCCTAAGGGAGAGTATACCGCGCATGAGAACGGATATTGCATGTTCGCGGACGGCAGCGGATATATCGCAACTTACTTCAGGTTCCCTGAGTCTTTCCAGCCGAAGAAGCTTTTCTGGTATCTTAACTGGATGAATTTCATGCCGAAGAGCCAGCCGGCCGGAACGGGCAATCTTCGTTACAAGATCTGGAATCCGGCTGATCACTGGACACATTATTTCATCAACTGGAAGGATAAGTCCGAGGGCATCTTCACTACAGAGAGTCTGGATCTCGGTGAGGGCGACCGCAAATACGACACCATCCGTCATAGCTTCAGCCTGAAAGAGTACGGACTTACTCAGGCTAAGATCGATGAGATCGAAGCATCCGGAATCAGCTGCCCGCTGGCAAGTGACTGGGAATCATTTGACCACGAAGGCGCGCACCTTACACTTGGACAGATCAGACCATGCGCGGACGGCAAAGGTTTCGAGCGCCGCAGCTGCGAGTGGATCGGCTGGCGTCCGGGCAAGGACGGCAAGGTAGAGCGTGTAGAGAAAACTCCTTGTTCCGAAGGATATCTGCGCAAGGTAGCTTATCATACAATAATCGAGTGGTTCCATCTGACCACCTGGATCGACGATTTATACGAGGCTTACCACGATAAGCCAAATGATGCTGACTGATATGAAAAAATACATTCTTCTTTTTGGCGCATTCCTGATTTATTCGGTCGGAGGTATTTTCAGTAAGACTGCAGGTTTTAAAGAGATGCCTTCGTGGCCGTGGCTGCTCTTCACGGGGCTTTATCTGCTGATGCTCGTGATCTACGCGCTTGTATGGCAAATGGCTCTCAAGAGGTTCCCGCTGTCGACCGCGTATTGCAGCAAAGCAGTCGTTATCGTGCTCGGTATGATCTGGGGAGCACTGATCTTCAATGAGACGATAAAGCCGAGGATGATCATAGGCGCCGCTGTCGTTATCGCGGGCGTTGTGCTGATCGGTCTGGAGCCGAAGAAGGCCAAGAAGGATGAGCCATCACTTCCGAAGAACGGAGGTGATGGCAATGCCTGAGAAGACTCTTTTCATGCTTATTAATCTGACCGGCACGCTGATCGCCTCATTTTCGCAGGTGCTGCTGAAAAAGGAAGCACAGCTTGAACACGATTCCTGGATCAAAGAATACCTGAATGTCCGCGTGATCGTTGCGTACATTCTGTTCTTCATCGGAGCGTGCACGAGCCTTATCTCGCTTCGCGTACTGAACCTGTCTTTGGTTACGGTGCTGGAGTCGGCGGGCTATATCTTCATACTGATACTGTCCGCGATTTTCTTCAAAGAAAAGCCGACCTGGAATAAACTGGTCGGCCTGGTGCTGATATTAGGCGGAATACTGCTGTATATCCTGTAGATGTGCCCCGGCGTTTACGCGCCGAATTCTTCTTTGCAATACTTAAGTGCTGCCGCAATGACAGTGTCCATATCGTAATATTTGTACTCGCCCAGACGGCCGCCGAAATGAACTCCGGTTTCCTCTGAGGCGAGTTCTTTATATGCAGCGTAGAGCGCCCCGTTTTTCTCGTCATTGACAGGGTAGTAAGGCTCATCGCCCGGCTTCCATTCTGAACTGAATTCGCGAGAGATATAGGTCTTGGGAAGCTCACGGCCTTCTTCGTCAAGGCCGAACTCAAACCATTTGTGCTCGATGATCCTGGTCCACGGCGTCTCGGCGTCGGTGTAATTGACCGCCGCATTTCCCTGGAAATTAGGCATATCGAGCAACTCATTCTCAAATCTGACGTTCCGGTACTCCAGATGCCCCAGCTTATAGCCGAAATAAGCGTCTACAGGGCCTGTAAAAACGATTTTATCCGCTAAGGCGATAAATTCCGCACGCGAAGCGAAAAAGTCTGTATTCAGGCGAATTTCGATACTTCCTGCAAGGCCGGCTGCATCCAGAATGTTCTCAACCATCCCGGTGTATCCGCCGACAGGGATTCCCTGGAACAGCGCGTTGAAGTAATTGTTGTCGTAAGTCAGGCGCACCGGCAGCCTCTTGATGATGAATGAAGGAAGCTCTGTGCAGGGTCTGCCCCACTGCTTCTCGGTGTACCCCTTGACTAGCTTCTCGTAGATGTCCGTGCCGACTAAAGAGATGGCCTGCTCCTCAAGATTCTTCGGCTCGCCGCCCGTGTGTACGGCCGCCTTCTGCTCAGCGATCTTGGCAGCAGCTTCTTCAGGCGTTACAACGCCCCACATTTTGTTGAATGTATACATGTTGAAGGGCAGAGAATAAATTTCGCCCTTGTAATTGGCAACCACGCGGTTCGTGAAATTGTTGAATGCGGCAAACCGGGTAACATACTCCCAGACTTCCTTGTCGTTCGTATGGAAGATGTGCGCACCGTATTTGTGGACGTTGATGCCCTCGATCCGCTCGGTGTAAACATTTCCGCCGATGTGCGCACGCTTTTCAATAACGAGCACGCGTTTGCCTGCCTCGGCCGCTGCTCTTGCAACCACCGCGCCGTAAAGTCCTGCACCAACTATCAGATAATCGTATTTTTCAGCCATGATCAAAAGTCGCTCCGATTTATTTTGTATAGCTTTATTTTACAACAAATCGGCTTTTTCCGCAAACTCGCCGCGCAAATAATGCCAAAATTATGAAGATTCGGTGACATCTTTGCCGGGAATCTATTTGTGCCTTGCTTTTTGACGGGCAAAGGTATTAATATATATTAGCTTATTTGAGCGACTTATCATGAAAAGAAAAAATCTGATCGTAAATATCTGCCTTAAGGCAGCCATAGTTATAGTATTTACCGCGGTAATCATTGTCATCTCTGCTTCAAGCAAACGCCTGAGCAGATGGACCGACATAGATTATCTTATTCAGCATAACAGTTTTACGGATTCTTCAGCTATCGGGGTAAGTAAAAAAAGCAAGAAAAAGTCTGAGGCCAATCCGAACGACAAGACACCTCCTGTGATAACCGGTGATGACATTTCAGTCGTAGTGGGCGGCACTATTTCTTACAAAAAGGCCGTTACCGTTACGGACGATTATGACGAAGAGCCTACTCTTGAGGTGGACGCTTCCGAGGTCGACCTGACCAAGGCCGGAATTTACTATGTTACTTACACCGCGACCGATGCGAGCGGCAACAGTTCGACGCTCACACTGAAGGTGCAGGTGCACGAGCCGAGCGGCATCGATCCGGAGGAATTGTATGAAATGATCGACGAGATCATCGATACGGGCGTAAATACTCCGGAAGACGTCTGGTACTATGTGCATAAATTTGCATACACCGCTGTCGACTATGCTCCGGTCACGGAATACATGACCAACGCTTACTATTATCTGACGACACGTCAGGGCGACTGCCGTTGTACTTACGGCCTTTCAAGAGTGCTGCTTGAGCGGCTTGGATATCAGGTTTCTCTGATCCGTAATAAGGCTGGCACACGTGTTCATTACTGGTGCCTTGTCAGCGAAGACGGTGAAAACTGGCTGCACTTCGACGCGACCTGCTGGAACTGGGGCGAGGACGGAATGATCTGCATGGTAGATGACGACTATGTATGGGATTTCTCCGCACGTCACGGGTACAGCTGCCATAACTGGGATCCGGAGCTGTTCCCACCGTATGCCGATCCTGATCTTCCGTTCGTACCGGAGACCGATCCGGAGGGCGTTGAGTACGACCACGTTTACGTTGAGGAAGAAACCGACGAAGATGATACCGACGAGTCTGACGAGTCAGATGAGTCGGACGAAACGGATGAGTCGGACGAAGAGCCAAGCAGCGAGGAAGAGCCGAGCAGCGAAGAAGAACCGAGCAGTGAAGAGCCTGTCATTGAGGATCCTCCTATCGAGGAGCCCACAGGCGACGAGGTTTGATCCTAAAAATTCACTTGCATCACAACTGTATTACAGCTACTATTGATTCAGGCCGATCGGCCTGAATCTTTTTATGGCATTTTGCCGCTGTTCGACTCATTTGCGCCGGTTTTCATCTCTGAAGACCGGCTTTTTTTCCGCCATTTTCATGAAAGAGAAAAAAGTTGATAAAATAGTGCGTTTGCGGGCCTGCCGTCTCTCCAAAAATTCGGCAGGTTTGCAATCTTGGCTGACTTGTCATAAAGAACTGTTACAATTACAACAAAAAGCGCAATTAATTCCAAACCTGCCGAAAAAACGGAGAGACGGCAGGCTTGCAAAGCCACTTAATTGGACGGATTTTTCTCTTTTGGGAAAAACACTGTTTTTTAGATACCCAGAGGGTCAAAAAAAGCCGCCTTTGCAGCGGCGACACACAAAAAACAGAAAGACAAGCTGAAAATAATTTGTAAATCACAAAATATTTACAAAATAACCCTCAAAAATGGGAATCCCTACCCACAAGGCGCGCATTTCTTAAGACTTTTTAGCCTTGCGAAGCTCGGATTTGCCGGGCTTTCGCTGAACGCAGATCTTCTCAAAGAAGCTGACGACCGGCTTGCGGAAGATCAGCAGCAAAATGCCTCCTGCAATGAGGAAGCAGCTGATAAACTGAGAGGTCGTAAGCGCACCGACGCTGCCGCGTCTGTCGTTGCGGAAAAACTCAAGGAAAAACCGCCACGCGCCGTACCCGATAAGGTAAGCTGAAAGGGTGTGACCCGGCTTCGAGACATAAGAATCCTGCTTTTTGCGAAGAAGGATAACCATTGTAACCGCGCACCAGATAAGGAGAAAACATGTCTCGAAAAGCTGTGTCGGGAGGAGTTTGACACCGGCAGGCGCAGGGCTTCCCTCCGGGTAGATCACGCCGAAAATGCTGTCTGTCTCGCGGCCGTAGCAGCAGCCGCCGAGGAAGCAGCCAACGCGCCCAAGGGCATGAGCGAGACAAATAGGCGGGATCATGGTATCTAAGGCTTTGATGTAGTTCCAGCGGAAGCGGCGCGTGCCGAAAAAGACACCGATCAGCGCACCGAGTACGCCGCCTAAGAAGACACTGCCACCTCTTAAGAAGGTGACGAACATTTCCGGGTGCGCCAGGAATGTCTTGAGTTCAACAATGAAGAAAAGCAGCTTGGCGCCTACCATGCTCGGGATAAAAGCCCAGACGAGCAGAGTTGTGTAGTCTATCTCGTTGAAGCTATACCTGCGGCGGGTGACAAAGATTGCCAAAAGAACGCCGAGAACTGCGCCGACGGCGATACAGGCTGCGTATGAAGACATGAGCGTCCCGAAGACGGTAAATGATGGATGCATAGGCTGAGAAAACGAAGGGACTGCCAGGAGCAGTCCCTATTTCGTCTATTTGATCTGTCAACCAGCGTGTTGAATTAGTACAGGCTGTTAAGAGCACTTGCTGAGCACTCAACGATACCGCAAACAACGCTGAGAACGATTGCGATGATACCAAGGATCATGCCGACAAGTCCGCAGATGTTGGCAACCTTAACGAATACGCGATCCGGGTTAGTTGTAACGTCTTTGAGCTCGGTAGCTTTCTTTCTTGCAATAATTCCGAGAACAACAGCTGCGATTGAGAAGATAAGTCCTACCCAGCCTGCTGCCCACTCCCAACCGAGACATACAGAAACGATTGAAAGAACCATAGCTGTGATTGAAGATTTTCTGGTATTTTCCATTCCTTTTTCTTCCTTTCTGAATATTGAAATCTAACACCTTCACCGCCGTCTTCACTACCGGTGAAGATGCGCTTGTGTTCGATGAGATAATGATATATCTTTTCACGGCATTTTACAACCATAGTTTCCATTTTTTCTATGTTAATGCGTTATCACATTATTACACCAAAGCAAAATCGCCCAAAAAAACATCACTCATTTCAGCTATTTTCTACACATTATTCTACTGACAGATTTTTTTGCGTGAATTATAATATATAAAATCATTTTTTGATTTTTCTACAGACGAGTTTGTTATTCATAGAAGGAGGCTATTCATGCCACTCAATCCAAGTATCAAAAAAGTTCTTGTTATCGGATCGGGACCTATCGTTATCGGACAGGCTGCCGAATTTGACTACGCAGGTGTTCAGGCGTGCCGCGCACTTAAAGAAGACGGAATAGAGATCGTTTTGGTCAATTCCAATCCGGCTACGATCATGACAGACGCAGTCATGGCCGACAGGATCTACATTGAGCCACTCACGCTCACAACTATCCAGAGAATTATCGAGAAGGAGAAACCTGACAGCATTCTTTCGGGCCTCGGAGGACAGACCGGCCTGACGCTCTCCATGCAGCTGGCAAAAAGCGGCTTCCTGGCAGAGCACAACGTACGTCTGATCGGCTCCTTCCCGGAGACCATAGACAAAGCCGAAGACAGGCAGATGTTCAAGGATACGATGGAAAGCATCGGTCAGCCTTGCATCCCGTCCAAGGTCGTTACGGCAGTTGAGGACGCGCTGGCATTTGCCGAGGAGATCGGATATCCGGTGATCGTCCGCCCGGCATTCACACTCGGCGGTACAGGCGGCGGAATGGCAGCTGACAGAGCAGCTCTCAAGGAGATCGCTCACGGCGGAATCGCAGCTTCACCGATCGGCCAGATTCTGATCGAGAAGAGCGTTGCCGGCTGGAAGGAAATAGAATTCGAGACCATGCGTGACCATACAGGGCGCGCGATCATCGTCTGCTCAATGGAGAACGTTGATCCGGTAGGCGTTCATACAGGCGACAGTATCGTAGTTGCGCCGGCGATCACGCTGACAAACGAGGTACTTACCAAGTTAAGAAACGCGGCTCTGGCAATCGTTGAAGCGCTCGGCGTTGAGGGCGGATGCAACGTTCAGCTCGCGCTTCATCCGGAGACAGACGAATACGCGGTCATCGAGGTCAATCCGAGAGTTTCCCGTTCGTCCGCACTTGCCAGCAAAGCGACCGGCTATCCGATAGCCAAGATTTCCACCAAGGTCGCATTAGGCTACACCCTTGACGAGATCCCTAACGTAATGACAGGCATTACTACGGCTGCCGACGAGCCTGAAGTCGATTATGTTGCCCTCAAGTTCCCGAAGTGGCCGTTTGACAAATTCGTTTACGCAAAGCGTACCTTGGGCACACAGATGAAGGCGACCGGCGAGGTCATGTCCATCGGCGATACCTTCGAAGCAGCCATCATGAAGGCTGTAAGGGGCGCTGAGATCTCACTTGACACACTGAATCTGAAGGCAGCTGCCGCAATGAGTGATGATGAGCTTTACACCGCCATGGCAGAGGCTACAGACCAGAGATTCTTCTTCGTTTACGAAGCGATCAAGAGAGCAGTCAAGGCAGGCGATTACAGGAAATGTGCAGAGTGCACCGCAGCTTACAAGGGCGCAGGCTCTCTTAACAAGAACGCAGCCGCTAAGGAAGGCCGCTGCGCATCTGCTTGCGTCATCGGTAAAGTTTACGCCGCGACCGCTATCAACCCGTGGTTCCTTGACCGCCTTGCCAATCTGGCAGCCTTCGAGCTTGAACTTGAAGCTCAAAAGAGCGGGACATTAAGCCGCGAGCTTTACGTAAAGGGCAAGAAACTGGGCTATCTTGACAGCACACTCAAGAGACTTTCAGGCTGCGAGATGCCTTTCAGAATGGCACCTGTCTACAAGATGGTAGATACCTGCGCAGGCAAATACGACGCCCTCACCCCATACTTCTACAGCGTTTACCGCGATGAGAACGACGCGCCTATCAAGCACGCCACAGTCGAAAAAGACCCGGCAAAGCCAACCGTTATGGTATTCGGTTCAGGCCCTATCCGAATCGGCCAGGGCATTGAGTTCGACTACGCGAGCGTTCACTGCGTAAAGATACTGAAAGAACTTGGCTACACCGTAGTTATCGTTAATAACAACCCTGAGACTGTATCTACAGACTTCGATATTTCAGACAGACTTTATTTTGAGCCGCTCAACATTGAAGACGTAATGCATGTCATCGATGTAGAGAAGCCGGTCGGCGCGGTAGTCGCATTCGGCGGCCAGACTGCGATCAAGCTTACGAAGAAGCTGAACGAAGCCGGCATCAACATCATCGGCACAAGCGCTGACAGCATCGACATGGCTGAGGACAGGGAGAGATTTGACGAGCTCCTTGAAAGACTGAAGATCCACCGCGCAAAGGGCTTCACCGTTATGACCCTCGAAGAGGCGCTCAGCGCTGCCAAAGAGCTTACTTATCCGGTACTGATGCGTCCTTCGTACGTTCTCGGCGGTCAGAACATGGTCATCGCCTTCTCTGACGACGACATCAAAGAGTACATGGCCATCATCCTTGCTCAGAACATTGAAAATCCGGTTCTCATCGACAAATACATCGAAGGCCGAGAGATCGAAGTTGACGCGATCTACGACGGCAAAGACGTTTTGCTTCCGGGTATCATGGAGCACGTTGAAAGAACCGGTATCCACTCCGGCGACTCGATCGCAATGTACCCTGCAGCTCATATCGATGACGCTATGGCAGCTTACATCGAGACCACGACCAAGTATCTGTGCGAAGGTCTGAATTCCATCGGTATCTTCAATATCCAGTATATCATCAGGGACGGAGAGCTTTACGTGATCGAGGTCAATCCTCGTGCCTCAAGAACAGTTCCGTACCTCAGCAAAGTCACAGGCGTTCCGATGGTAGACCTCGCAATGCGTGTCAGCCTCGGCGAGAAATTAGCTGACCTCGGATACGGCACGGGCCTTTACCGCAAACCGATCTACACGGCCGTTAAGGTGCCTGTATTCTCATTCGAGAAACTGATCGACGTCGATACACACTTAGGACCTGAGATGAAGTCCACAGGCGAAGTTTTGGGACTTGGCAGAAACCTTCACGAGGCTCTTTACAAGGGACTTATCGGAGCAGGTTACAAGATGCACAAGAAGGGCGGAGTATTCATCACCGTCCGTGATACAGACAAGCACGAAGTACCTGAAATCGCCCGCAAATTCATGAGCGCAGGCTTCGACATTTACGCTACGGCAGGAACCGCTGAAGTACTGAAGCACGCAGGAATCGAGGCAGCTTTGGTTGAAAAGATCCACATGAAATCAGGCGATGCATCCTGCGGTATGGACGGCATGGAGCTTATCGAGTCAGGACTCGTTCAGTACATCCTTTCAACATCCACCAAGGGACGTCTTCCGGCACTCGACAGCGTTAAGCTCAGAAGACGCGCATGCGCGCTCGGCATCCCGTGCATGACATCGATCGACACAGCCGGAGCTCTGGCAGATTCGCTTCTTTCACGCTACAGCGAGTACAATACAGAGCTTGTAGATATCAACAACAAGAGAAACGTTAAGCGCAACATGGCGTTCACCAAGATGAACACCTGCGGCAACGACTTCATTTACATCGATTGCTTCGACCAGAACATCGAAAGCCCAGAATCACTTTCGGTAGAGCTTTGCGACCGTCATAAGAGCATCGGCGGCGACGGTATTGTATTGATCAAGAGAAGCGGCGTTGCGGACGCGCAGATGATCATGTACAACAAGGACGGTTCAGAAGGTCCGGTAGCCGGCAACGCAATGAGATGCGTAGCAAAATACATGCATGACGTCAAAGGCATCCGCGGCAATCACATCTCTATCGAGACAAGGAACGGCGTTAAGCAGGTACGCGTATTTACCCAGGAAGGAACAGTGGTCAGTGCGCAGATCGATATGGGCACACCGAAATTTGCCCCGAAAGAGATCCCTGTTAAGGCTGACGGCGAGATAATCAACAAGAAAGTCAAAGTAGCCGGCGGCGAGTATGAGATCACCTGCCTGTCTATGGGCAACCCGCACTGCGTAGTATTCGGCAATGACCCGGACGGCATAGATATAGACAAGATCGGCCCGATGTTCGAGAATGATCCGCTTTTCCCGGAGAGAGTAAACACCGAGTTCATCAAGGTCGTTGATGAGCACACTATCAAGGCTCGTTTCTGGGAAAGAGGAAGCGGCGCGACATTAGCCTGCGGAACAGGCGCATGCGCAGCAGCTGTTGCTGCAGTTGAAGGCGGAATGTGCAGGAAGGGCAGTGAGATCCGCGTAATGGTACCTGGCGGCGAGCTCTTCGTAACATACGCTGAGGACGGCAAAGTATCGCTGAAGGGCAATGCGGAATTTGCATTCAACGGTGTAGTACAGATATAAGAGAGGTCCATATGTTCAAGATCAACGAGAATTAC
>JAZQNN010000031.1:0-91674 GCA_045627365.1 Lachnospiraceae bacterium | reverse complement strand
CGAGCATTATCTCGCGCATGCTGCGCTTTTTACCAACACCGACATGAGCGCCCATGATGACAAGGTCAAGCTTATGACTGTCCATGCTGCAAAAGGTCTGGAATTTCCGTATGTATTCTTATGCGGTATGAATGAAGGAATCTTTCCGTCAAGAAAGGTCAGGACCCTTCTGGGGATGGAGGAAGAAAGACGGCTTGCTTTCGTAGCTATGACAAGGGCGGAGAAGGCACTTTATCTTTCGGAGGCGGAAGGCCGCAATCTTGACGGCGCACCGAGATATCCTTCGAGATTCATACTTGATATCGATCAGAATCTGTTAGAGTATACTCACGAGCCGGAGGAGGGACTGATCAGGGATGCTAAGGCTTTGATAAGCGCAAGCACGAGGCACCTTACAGCATCCGAAGATCTGACGCGCATAGAGATCGGCAGCAGAGTCAGACATTTTGTTTTCGGAGACGGAACGATCACGGATATCGACGAGGATCTGGCGGCGTACGTTATCCAGTTTGACAATATGCCAACGCCGAGGAAGGTTTCATTCAAAGTAGATCTGGAGAAGATATGAAAAAGGGGCTGTGAAATCAATTCGCAGCTCTTTCTTTAGTAAGACATTCATTTACATGAACAATAAATTTAGCGATATTCGGATTGCGGTTATTAGAACTCCAGAGCGCCACGATCGGAACAGGAGGAAGAAAGGGAAGCTTGTATACTGCGATATTCTCAGACAGAAGCCGGATATAATGCCGTGGAAGCAACGCCCATTGATTTTCTTTTATCCCGTCGAACATCTCCACTATAGAGCCCACCTCAGTGATATTTGCATTTTTGATTTTTCCGGCTTTCCGGACAAGGTCCAGATAACTGGAAGTTCCGGGGGACGTTGAAAGCGACGGGATCAACAGGCTTTTACCATCCAGAACCCTTGAATTGATTTTTGGATGACATTCAGCAGGAACGCCGAGCAAAATATCGACTTCATCAATTACCATGCTCCTAATCCCATCTTGAAAGTTAGCAGGATTGTACATTTCAATGGCAATGTCAGTAATGTTGTTTAATAGGCTGCCGGCGAAAGAATGGTCCTGGGAACTCTTGATTTGTGCGTCTAAATACGGGAAACTTGCATTAAATGACCTCACCTGTTCAAAAAGTTTGTAGTACGCATCCACCTCATGAATGGTAATGGTGAGCCCCGGCATATTCTTGGTATAATCTTTATTCAACAGAGCATATGTCTCATCGATGTCCCCTAAAATTTTCTTCGCTCGCTCCAACAGAAGGATGCCTTTATTGGTCAGAACTACATTATGTGGATCGCGTTGAAGCAACTGGCAGTCCATGTCTTTTTCCAACATCTGCATGTGGCGGGAAAGAGTTGGGACTGAAGTGAACAACAGCTTTGCAGTCTTGGTATAAGAGCTTGTCTGCGCGATGGTCACATATTCCCTCAAATAATCAATATTCATAATATCCCCTCCGTTGTTTTTAATAATACAAACAAACACAACGGGTGGCAAGTACCTTGCGTTTCAATAATTGAAACACAAAGACAGAAAGTGAAACGTAGACCAACAATGTAAGCAGTATAATGTAAAGTAACTAGGAGATTCTGAAAAAGCAAATCTGAACGGAGGAACAGCAATTGAAAAAATTACTTAAATCAATAGTCATAAAATTATTGATATGTTCGTTACTGATCATAGTGCTCACTGCTTGCGGCATCTCGAAGCCTACTCCTGAAACCAATGAGTCGAAATCGCAATCTTCTGAAACACAGCTGGAGAATACTGACTTAGTCGTAGAGGAAGAGACAACCTCTGACCAGTGTGAAGCGGATCCAACTGTTATTTGTGCGCCTTCAATTTCCGAAGAAGATTATCCTAGGATGGATGGTTCAACAGCCAATCTCCCAATGGCCTATATGCTATACAGACTTGCAACAGGTGCGTCCGAAGAGGAGGCAAAGAATGCAATGAACTTCACCACAACAAATTTTTGCTATTATCAATTGATGGGCGGTGTTGTTGATATCATTCTTGCTTACGAAGCCGGTCCTGATCCTAAGTCAGACCCAAAATATGAAGATTTGTTAATTGAACCAATTGGCCTTGATGCATTGGTATTTCTGTGTAATGACGCTAATCCTGTAAAGTCCCTTTCAGACGGAGAATTAAGGGGAATCTATTCGGGCCGGATTACTAACTGGGCAGAACTAGGAGGAGATTATAAGGAAATCATTCCTTTTCAAAGAACTTTAAATTCAGGCAGTCAGACGCTCATGCAGGACCTTGTAATGCGTGAACTTGAGTTCATGGATGCTCCCACAGAGTATCGCCCTGATTCAATGAGCGGGTTGGTTGAAAGTATTGCTCGATATAATAACGGCGAAAACTCAATAGGTTATTCAGTATACTACTATGCAAAGAATATGTACTATCTGCCGGGACTCAGATTTATGAATGTTGAGGGTATAGCACCAACAAATGAGTCAATTCAGAGCGGAGAGTATAAATATACCAATCCGTTCTATGTTGCCATCCGCAAGGATACCCCAAAGGACTCTTATGCATATCAGATATACGAGTGGCTTACCGGCGACGATGGTCAATCAATGATTGAGGCAGCCGGATATGTAAGTTTGAGACAGGGCAGCAAGCGGCTTCCTGATGGGTATGATTCTGATGAAAAAGTCGCTGACAATACTTCGGACAATTTTGGCCCATTTGCAATTACTGCTTCGTCATTTGGTGATTATGCCGGTATAGCGGTAATGAATGATAACTTTAAAAACTTTGAAATATATACGGAATTAAGGTTCCCTGATGAAATGTCGATTCAGATGGTCAGAAATAATCTTATCGTGGCTCAGAATCCCGACGATGTAGTTCCTCGTTATGAAAACGGAGAAATAGTGTCTCGTTCACAGCCTGTACAGTATATGGGTTTGTTCGATGTAAATGATGGAACGTGGAAGGTTGAAACTGTATTTAATCAATATTCTTTTTATGAGCCGGAACAACACTGGTATATGGGTATGGACGATGAACCGGAAATCAGGAATGGCGCTGGAACGTGTTATATTTTTGATATCTCAGGAAATATAATTGATAAGATTCGGTATAATTCTTGGAGTGAATTATTAGAAACAAACTTGCCAAAAGTAAGACCATATACCTATAAGAATGGTAGCGAAGGAGAAGAATGGGTATTTGAAAATGGATTAAAATTTAATAGGTTGATGATCAAAGGCGTGTTGACTGACGCAAATGGAATTATAATAGCTGAAGGTACTGGATCCGGAATGGGTTCAAATATTGAGTATGAACGATACGCTTGCCAATACAATTGGAATTTAATTTCAATTATGAATGCTGACATCAATATGGTCGAAAATTACATTATTAATGATAAGGGTGAAATTGTCAGAATACATACTCTACCGGGGTTTAGTCATAGATTCTTAGTTGTCGCAGAGAATTACTCGGTAATAGAATATGAATCTGGTATCTATATTCTGGACGCGAATAATAATACAATATTTGAAAGTCATAAATATCTGGCAGATTAAAAACAAATCAAATAGGAGTATTTTTTCTCAATGAACAAAAAGGGGAGCAAGTGCTCCCCTTCTTAGCTTTTGCTGCAATAATTATTTGATCGCTTCGGTGGTTACGCGAACTGCCGGAGCTGCAACTCCGGCTGCACCGAGTGCTTCTGTGATCGCCTGGGTGAGGTCAAAGTATACATCCCAGTAATCTTCGGTATTGCACCATGCACGAACTGTGAACTTCATTGCTTCGTTGGTCCCGCCGATAAGACGTGCAAATGGAGCCGGATCCTTGAGGACCTTCTCATTGGCGTTCATAACGTCGACCATGATCTGCTGAACATTGGCAGGAGCTTCGCTCTTAGCGCATGCGAAATCAAGATCAACACGACGCTTGTCTTCTGTTGAATGGTCAACAACGTTGGAATTCATCAGGGTGCCGTTAGGGATGGTGATCTTCTTGTTGTCCCATGAAAGAAGTGTGGTGTAGAACATCGAGATCTCCTGAACGATACCTTCTGAGCCGCCGGCTTCGATGTAGTCGCCTTTCTTGAAAGGCTTGAAGATAACGAGCATGATGCCGCCTGCGAGGTTGGACAGAGCTCCCTGCAGAGCCAGACCAACAGCAACGCCGCAAGAAGCAAGTACTGTTACAACTGATGCCATCGGAACGCCTAAGATAGCGATGATAGAGATTACTAATACAAGGTAGAGAACGATCTTGATCGCACTCTTGATGTAGCCCTGAACAGTCGGGTCAGCGTTCTTGAAGCCTTTGCCCTTGTTAAGGAGCTTGCACAGTCCCTTAATGATCAGTGAGCCGATAATAAATACGAGAAGTGCGAGAACGATCTTTCCCGCAACTGAGGTGGCGAGATCCGCCAGTTTTGCCATGAGTTCGTCTTTCATATTGTATCCTTTCTTAAATGCCTCGGCGAGGCCTTGGTTTCTTTATTTATTATATAGAATAGGCTCAAAAAATCAACCTTGCTGCCGTGTAAAAAACACCGAAAAAAACAAAAAAAGTATTGACAGAACAGCCTGCTGTAAGTATCATAACTGTATTAACACACTTAATACAGTTAATACAGCGAGGGAACGGAATGAATATCGATTACAGAAATTCAAAACCGATCTACCTGCAGATCAAGGATTCCGTGAGAAATATGATCATCACAGGAGCCGTGAGCGAGGAGGAACGCCTTCCGTCTGTGAGGGAACTGGCCAGGGAGCTGGCGATCAACCCGAACACGATCCAGCGTGCCTACAGGGAACTGGAACAGGAAGGATATATCTACTCGGTCGCGGGGAAGGGCTATTTTGCCGACAGAGTGCAGGAAGTTGATCGGGAAAGGACGAATGAGCTTCTGCAGACAGTGCGGGAAGCCGCCAGGGAGCTGTTGTTCCTGGGCGTGACAGAAGAGGAGCTTTCACAGCTCATCAGTGAAGTTAGAGGAGGTGAAGCCTGATGATAAAAGTTGAGAATGTTGTTAAGACATTTGGCGCAAAGCGGGCTTTGGACGGTCTGAATATGAATGTGCCGAAGGGCAGCGTTTATGGTCTTATCGGTCCGAACGGCTGCGGAAAAAGTACAATAATCCGCCATATAACGGGCTCGTTCCTTCAGGACAGCGGCAAAGTATATGTTGGCGGTGCCGAGCCATATGAAACCGCTGAGGTGAAGGCAAGGATCGGATATATTCCGGATGATATCTTCTATTTTGGCAGCGATACGATAGAGGATATGATGCACTTTTACAGAGGACTTTATCCGAATTTCGATATGAACCGCTACGAGAAGTTCAAGGGATTCTTCGAGATCACCGAGAAGATGCAGATCCGCCGTATGTCCAAGGGTATGATCAAGCAGGCGGGCTTCTGGCTGACGATGAGCATGAAGCCGGATGTATATGTGCTTGACGAGCCGCTTGACGGACTTGATCCGGTAATGAGACGCCAGATCTTAGGAGTACTTATGGATGATGTGGCAGAGCGCGGAACAACAGTGCTCGTATCAAGCCACAACTTAAGAGAGCTCGAAGATATCTGCGATCACGTAGGAATCATGCATAAAGGCAGACTCCTCCTTGAGAAGGCTATGGATGAACTTCAGCAGGACGTTCAGAAAGTTCGTTTCGTACTTATGGACGGAGTGGATATGCCGCAGGGCCTCAATGTCGTTCATGACCAGTCATCAGGAAAGCTGAAGGAACTCATCGTGCGTGCCAACGAGGAGAAGATCAACGCTATGCTCGGACCGGTCACGGTTTACCTTGAGTCAGTTCCGCTCAGCCTTGAAGAGATATTTATTTACGAGATGGGAGGTGTCGACTATGAAGTCAAGAGCGTCATTCTTTCATAAAGGGATCTTTAAGAAAACAGCCGGCAGATTCTGGCCTCTGTGGGTAGGATATGCTGTTATCTGGATCATCATAATGCCGCTGTCACTTATCGATGTGAGCGGAGATTATATTACGTTCCTGTATGGAACTAGCGTTGATATCTCGTCATATTTTTACAAGGCGGGCACAATAATCGACATCGCACAGTTCGGCGGCGTCATCATGAGCGCATTGTTCTGTGTTATAGCCGCGATGGTCGTATGGAATTACCTTTACTTTACACGTCCGGCGCTGGCCTTCTCATCAATGCCTCTGAAACGCAGTGAGCTTTTCGGCGCACAGCTTCTGGCGGGACTTATCCCGCTGCTGCTTGCCAATATCTTTATATTCGGCATTTCAGTGCTTGCGTGCATACCGGGCGGCGGACTTGACGTACTTATGCCGTACCTGCTTATGTGGCTTGCGATCGTCAGCATACTGACAGTAACATTCTACGGGCTTGCAACGCTTTGCGCGCATCTGGTAGGCGGACTTTTCGCTTTGCCGATAGTCTACGGAGTAGTGAATTTCGTGGCGATCGGACTGAATTTCCTCATTTCGGCTATATTCAGCCTCTTTGTGTACGGGTACAGCGGAGATGATTTCGGCTGGGGCGTATTCCTTTCACCGATAATCGGGTGTTTTGCTCACGTACAGAAGAATTATGTACGCGATACGACCAATGCATATACAATAATCGACCTTAAGGTAACCGGATGGGGGTATCTCCTGGGCTTCATGGCGGCAGGTATCATCTGCATCATCGTCGCATATCTGTTCTACAAAAAGCGTAAGACTGAAAGCGCGGGCGATGTGATCGCTTTCAAGTTCCTGAAGCCGATTTTCAAATACCTTATGGCGGTCGGCTGCGGCCTTGTTTTTGCGGTGCTTGTATACCTTATCGTGAACAATGACTGGTCCGGATCTTACCAATTCGACGGAAACATTGCGCTTTTGGCATTCCTGATGATCATCGGAGCCTTTATCGGATATTTCGCTGCCGAGATGCTCAACCGCAAGACCGTAAAAGTCTGGAAAGGCGCTTGGACCGGATTCTTCGTATGCGCCGGAGCGGCGATCCTCTTCGCATGTGTACTTAAGTGGGATCTGTTCGGATTCGAGAAGAAGCTGCCTGAAGTCAGTAAAGTAAACGCCGTTTCCGTAACCATCAATGGTAAAAACGCGTACTTCGAGGATACGGAAGATATAGAAGCCGTTGAGAAGATGTGCAGGGAACTTGTTGATAATAAAGAAGTATTTGCTGACAGATATAAGGTAAGCAAGGTCGGCAATATGGGCGTTAGCGACATCAGCGTTCAGTATACTATGAAGGACGACAGCGTAAGAAAACGTGGCTACAGAGTTTATTATACAGACGGAAATGATGAATGGATGCGCAGTGCACAGCTTATCATCAATGACGAGGATGCTGTCGAGGCGAGAAATGCCAAACTCATGGAAGTCAACGACCAGCTGATCGTTGAGGCTGACTTCTGCATGGACATGACCGTAGGTGAGGCTGCCGAGCTTGAAGGATGCGACTCAGCATGGGAGTATATGTACAGCTGCTATTACTATGCGGATGATTTCGAGGCGCTTAGTGAAGAGCAGCAGACCGCGGTAATGAAGAGCCTTGTAAGACAGTACTGCTCTGATTATGAGTATACCTGGGGCAAGGCAGCTTACGAGACCGTGCAGGCAGAAGTTTTTGAAGACGAGATCGATGTATCAGAGCAGGCGCTCAGAAATTACAAGGTCAGTTCGTTCTTCAATTTCGACAGAGAAATGGCAGCAGAACTGTATCAGGCGGTCGTTAAGGATATTGAAACGTCCCGGATCGGATATGTATATCCTTTCGACCATGAGTTCATAGGTGAAGCCGACGAAATATACAGGGAGCCTGAGCAGCTTACGACTATTGATTTCGTTGTAAACAGCAACGAAAAGGGGTATAATTACACTTACACTTCAGTCAAAACATATCAGGACGCGCAGAACACTGCAGACTGGATCAATGAACATGTGTCACAGGGGGCGCTTGGCTGGCAGATAAGATAATCCCGTAAAACAAGGAGGAGCCTATGATATTCAGTGCTCCCGGAAGAACAGAATTAGGCGGCAACCACACAGACCATCAAAAGGGCTGCGTGGTTGCTGCTTCTATTTGTAAGAAAATCTCGGCAGAAGCCGAGCAAACGGCTGATAACAGGATCATTATCAGAAGTTCGGACTGCGGTGCAGAAGATATCGAGATTCGGCTTGATGAGGAAGGTGCCTGGAAAGCCCCGGTGACAGGTGAGAAAGGCACATCAGTTGCTCTGGTGCGTGCGGTTGCGGCCGAGATAGCCCGAATGGGATACAAGGTCGGCGGTTTTACAGCCGTGACAACATCGAATATCCCGATCGGAGCAGGTCTTTCGTCATCGGCGGCATTTGAGATATTGATAGGCCGGATAATTAACGGGCTATACTGCGAGAATGCGCTGAGTCAGGTCCAACTTGCCGTTATCGGGCAGAAGGCCGAGAACCTGTATTTCGGCAAACCAAGCGGACTGATGGACCAGCTTGCATGCGCGTCTGACGGAATAATCGCGGTAGATTTTGAAGTGCCAAAGGAGCCGAAGGTCAGGCAGATAGATGTTGACTTTGCGGAGCTCGGGTATGGCATATGCCTTATTAACTCCGGAGGAAGTCACGCGGACCTGATGGAAGATTATGCATCGATCACGGAAGACATGAAGTCAGTTGCGTCGTTTTTCGGCTGTGAGGTGCTCAGGGAAGTCGATGTGGAGGATTTTTACGATCAGGGCGAGGAAGTGCGTAAGGCCTGCGGCGGCAAGGCTTTCTACAGAGCCAAGCATTTCTTTGAAGAGAATCTGCGTGCCGAGGAGATGGGCGATGTCCTTGAAAGGATCGCATATCTGAGGCAGGCGGGCGTTCCGATGCAGGATGAGCAGATAAAGGGTATGTTCGGGTATTTCCTGAAGCTTGTAAGAGACTCCGGCAATTCGTCGGAAAAGCAGCTGCAGAATGTCGTAAGTGCCGTACACCCCGAGGAGCACCTGCTTCAGGATACGATAGATATGGCGCGGGATATCCTGGAAGAGCTCGGCGCTGATAGCGGGTCAGCTGTCAGGGTGCATGGCGGGGGATTTGCAGGCACTGCGCAGGCTATCGTACCACTGGAACTTAAAGAAGAATTTGAATCGCGCGTTGAGGCGCGCCTTGGAAAAGGCAAATGCCTTTGGGTCAGATAAATGAGAGAAATAAACGCAGAACTGATAACACAGAAAATCGCAAAAATGTGCATAGAGGCCAACACACGCCTACCGGAAGACGTTCGCTGCGCGGTTGAGAAGGCAAGCTCCGAAGAGACCTGGCCGGTTGCTCAGGACGTACTGGAAAGGATCCGTGAGAATTATTCCATAGGCGACGGGACACCGATCTGTCAGGACACGGGAATGGCTGTCATATTCATGGAGATCGGTCAGGACGTGCATATAACGGGCGACCTTACAGCAGCAGTCAATGAGGGCGTAAGAAGGGGCTATGAGGAAGGATCCTTAAGAAAGTCCGTGGTGGGCGATCCGCTTGGGCGCGTGAATACAGGCGACAATACACCTGCGATGCTGACGGCAGAACTGGTACCGGGAGACAAGATCAAGATCACCGTTGCACCGAAGGGCTTCGGCAGTGAGAACATGAGCCGCATCGGCATGCTTAAGCCGTCGGACGGAGCGGAGGGCGTTAAGGATTTCGTGCTTGAAACAGTGCGCCTGGCAGGACCGAATCCGTGCCCGCCGATAATACTCGGAGTCGGCATCGGAGGTACCTTCGACAAATGCGCACTTATCGCCAAGAAAGCGCTTCTGAGAAAGACCGGTGAGCCGAGCAGCGATCCTTTCTATGCTGAGATGGAGCGGGAACTGCTTGAGAAGATCAATGAGACCGGCATCGGCCCGCAGGGCTTTGGAGGCAGGACAACAGCTCTTGCCGTACATATCGAGACGCTGCCGACACACATCGCCGGACTTCCGTGCGCGGTAAATGTCAACTGCCACGTTGCAAGACACATAACGGAGGTGCTGTAATGGTCAGGAAGATAAAGACTCCGTTGACACCGGACGTAATTAAAGAACTGAAGGCCGGGGACAGCGTAGAGCTGACCGGGATCATATATACAGGAAGAGACGCCGCACATAAGAGACTTTGCGAGCTGGTCGCAGAAGGCGGCGAGCTTCCGTTCCCTGCAGAAGGTGCGATAATATACTTTGTCGGACCGACACCTGCACGCCCGGGACAGGCCATAGGCTCAGCGGGACCGACCACGAGCTACAGGATGGACGCATATTCGCCGACACTTATGAGGCTGGGACTTCGCGGAATGATCGGAAAAGGCCGTAGAAGTGCCGAAGTGATCGAATGCATGAAAGATACGGGCTCGGTGTATTTCGGGGCGATAGGAGGCACTGGAGCGCTTATTTCGAAGAGTATCAAGTCATCCAAGGTGATTGCCTACGATGATCTGGGACCGGAGGCGATAAGAGAGCTTTACGTGGAGGATATGCCGTTGACTGTGGTGATCGACAGCGAGGGGACGAACCTTTACGAAACGGGACCGGAGGAGTACTTAAAGAGCGTGAAAAAAGCTTAATAAAGTAAGACGTTTTTCGTACTATGCATGACTTCTTTAAGATTGTCCCAAAAGGGTTGACGCGCGAGCCGGATATTGTTAGAATCTGCCCACATCTTAAGACAGAGGCAGGCTAAATGACCAGGATCAAAGCGCGCAGACAGCGTAAAAATAATATGACAGGAATGAAGACCGGAGAGGAAAACCTCTCCGGTCTTTTTATGTATTACGTAATACGGAAGGGGAGAAGATGTTACGAAAACAAAGAACAAGAGACGGCCCGAAAGGAGTGCGTATGAAAGAAGTCCGAAAGAGGGTAATTGCAGCTTTGCTGATGCTGGCGGTTTTTGTGCCGGTCAGTACTATGTGTATCTTTACGGCAAGAGCCGAGGGTGAGACAGCCGTGCATAAAGAGTTTTTATATCCTCAGAACGGACAGACAGATTACCCGTACTCGAGGAACGCACTTGAGCTGCCGAACGGTTACTACATCAGAGCCTACACCGGCAGAACTATCAGTATCCACACGATGAACGGATATGCGGCCTACTGCATCGATCCGAGAGCCGATTCCGGCGGCACATACATGTCAGTTGACGGAGAGGAGATGCTTGAGGAACTTGAGAAAGTTTTAGAACAGGCAGAATACGTTGATGACACTTTAGATGCAGAACAGATGCAGGGAGTGCTCGGAAGGCTGTTTCAGGTCGCCTTCAGCGACCAGGTCAAGACCGCGCCGAATGCGGGTGCGGCCGCAGCCAGAAAATACATAGCCACTCAGCTTCTGGTGTGGGAAACCATCGCCGGGATGAGGGATGTTAATTTTAACCTTGTTCAGGGAACATCCACGCTTGCGGCTTTACGTACAAATAATCCGGATTATTCGGCGATCAAGTCGTACTACAACGAATATGTTTCGGCAATGCAGGGGTATGAAACGCTCCCAAGCTTCATGACCGGACCGGAGGAATATACAAGCTGCGAACTTGAACATAATGAAGACCGGGATGTTTATGAAATAAGTTTTACGGACGATAACGGAGTACTGGATAAGTTCAATTTTACTGCGCCGGAAGGTTCGAATATCTCGATAAGTGCAAACGGCAATGAACTGACGGTCTCATCGCCTGATCCGCTTGGAGGCGAAATAGAGATATCAGCCGAAAAGAAGCTGGTGAATACACAGGCGTCCGTGATCTGGAGTTCGTCAAAGTCAGGTGCGCAGAAGATGACCTCGGGCGGCTCGCTTGCGCTTCCTGTGAGGGCACATCTTTACGTATATACGCAGGCTCAGATGGCGATATCCGTGGACAAGTCGGATACGATTTCGGGCCGCACAGCGTGGAATGGGACAACGCTTTCAGGAGCGGAACTGCCCTCAAAGCCCGACAGCCTTGAAGGCTGGAGCGCTTTTGCGGCAGAACTTGGCGAAGCTTCGTATTGTAATGAGCATTTTGTTATTGCGCTTCTTCAGACAGTGACAGGAAGCTTCTATGAGCACAAAAGACTTTGCGAACTGGCAGGCCTCTTAGAGGACGGAAGCTGCAGCCGCCGCGATATCGTGGATATCGTGCTGGAAGAATCCGACCTTAACGAAGAAGAAAAGGAAGTACTTAGGGCAGCCGAGTTGCTTTCAGATGGAGAATTCTGTCCGTGCTGCGGGGAAAACGAAGAGAATATTTTCAAATACCGCATCATTACGGCTGACGGGGAAGTGGTTGCCGATGGGCTTAGAATCAGCTCCAGAACGGTGGTGCCTTCCGGGTCTTACCTGATCGAAGAGATGCAGGCACCCGCCGGTTATGAGATATCGGGGGATGCGCTTCTCATCAGCGAAGAAGAGCTTGAAGAGGGATATTTCACCTTTAAAAACGAACTGAAAGGATGCATTAAAATCAGGAAAACCAACGAAGATGGCAGCAGCCCGGAGGGAACGGAATTTGCCCTTTACGGCAGTATTTTTGAAAATGAAGATGAATATGAACTGATCGGAATACAGAAGGCCGATGAAGAAGGGGAGCTTATCTGGAACGAACTGGACACCTATACAGGTACCAGAAAATTCAAACTGGCCGAGGTTAAAACATCGGGAGGAACTCTCCTTACGGATGAGATCGAGCTTGGCACGCTTCCCGGGAAGGCACCAAAAGGAACATTTGAGGAAGGCCGTTATTATGAAGACGATGAATGGGCATATTGCATGGATATTACCTGGCAGATCACAGACGGTCAGAAGCTGAGCATGCCAATGACCGGTTCGCAGGGAATAAAAATAGAGTTGGCAGGCGCCGTAGTTGCCGCTATGGCTCTGGCAGGAATCGCGGCTGTGCTTTGGGGTGCGGCTAAACAGAAAATGAAAGAATGAGGAGAAAAGATGAAAAAACTTTTTAACAGAAGAGTCAGAAGTCTTCTGATCACAGTAGTAATGTGTCTGGCATTTGCGGGCAGAGTATTTGCAGCGGACACATCAATTGACGAGACACAGACAGGAAGCATTACGATCCACAAATATGATCTTACTACGGCACTGATGTCGGGCGTAGACACTACGGCTTTTACTGCAAACGGTGAGTCTGATGAAGATGCCGAGGAAGCTCTGTCTCAGTACGCGATCGAGAATGTTCAGTTCACGTATCTGAAAGTCGGAGATATTGAAATGGCAGTTGATGCGGAAAGCAAGACCGCGCAGATAGCATACAGCATGGATGAAGACGTGGCCGGGATCCTGGGCCTGGAAGAAGGGCCATACTCTTCCAAGGCAATAAATCAGGCCCTTTCAGGTGCGCTTGCCGCCGACAATACAGCGACCAAGAACAGTCTTGAAAAATATGTAAAAGAATCCGGCGGAACAGCAATGCCTTACACGGACAGCGACGGAGAAAGCTGCGCAGATGAACTTGAAGTCGGCCTTTATCTCATCGTGGAGACCGAGGTCCCGGAATCTGTTTACATGGCGACCAATCCGTTCTTCGTTTCGATCCCAATGACCAATGCCGCCGGAACCGGCTGGATGTATGACGTCGAAGTATATCCGAAGAATCAGTCCGACGAGCCGTTGATCGACCAACTCGTATCGGAAAAGGGCGTGGGATATTTTGCCTCATCAACCAGCGCGGAAATGGGAGATACGATCGACCTTTCGATCGTAACAAGGGTGCCTCTGATCACATCTGAGGCCACATATCTTAGCGAGTATACGATCAAAGACGCGATTCCGGAAGGCTTTGCCTATGTGGAGAATGATGTTGTGATCGCATTTTACGCAAATAAGGAAGACGCTGATGCGGGAGATATGGACGCGGCGATCGCGATCTGGGAGCTTGATGACGGATTATTTACTGTTGACTACGCAGGCGAAAGCAAGGGCACATCAGACCCCGGAATGACAGTAGAAATGACCGCGGAGGGACTTGCAGAGCTCAATGAGAATGAAAACCTTAAGCAGGCATATCTGACCGTTCATTATAAGGACATCATGGAAAGCTCAGACGCAGTTGTGCTTGGTGATGACGGAAACGAGACAGGCGCAACACTTACCTGGAAAAGAACCATGTCTGAGTCTTCTCAGACAATCGAAGACGTAAGCGAGATCTACGTATTCGGACTTCAGATCCTTAAGACATTTGACGGAGAAAATGCGGATTCTGCGGATGCAGAAAAGGTCAAATTCGTGATCTTAAACGCAACGGATGAGCATTATATCGTAGCTGAGCGTTCTGAAGAAGACGATATGTTCTATGTGACCGGAACTACAGAGGATAAGGACGAGGCGACCCCGTTCTCACCGACAGCTGACGGAATGCTTTACATCTGCGGAGTTGAGGAAGATACATACGAGATCGAAGAGACCGCAACCGCGCCGGGCTATTCAGTCCTTAAAGACGTGATCAGTGTTTCAATTATCGCAACCGCACCGGAGATCATCCCTGAGACCGCTGACTGGAACGGGATCCCGGGAACAGACGTGATCTTCACGCCGGGCAGCGCTTCACAGGCACTGGTAAATTCAGACCCGGTGGTTTTCGAAGACGGATATGTAAGACTTCAGGTCATCAATACACCGGACCTCATCCTTCCGACCACAGGCGGTGCAGGTATCTGGGTGATGACGATCGCCGGGATCTGCCTTGCAGGAATAGGAATTGTGCTTGTTCTTATGGCAGTTAAGAAAGGAAAACAAGGCAGCAAAGCATGAAAAAAGGCCTGCTTGCGGCGCTTGCCATAGCCGCATTGCTTATCGGGGCGGCGGCTATGGCATACCCTGCGATAAGCAATGCGATCTTTGAAAACCGGGCAGACTCGCTGGTGGAAAAATATGATGAAGAGGTCGACGCGCAGGATGAGTCGCGGCTCTCATATTTATACGGTCTGGCCGATGAGTATAACAGAATCGTTTGCAGCAATACGGCATATCTTGTAACCGGCGAGAGCCTGAGTGAGGCTGAGATCAGCCTGAGGCGGTTCCTTGAAGAGATGGATATAACGGGAAGCGGGGTCATTGGAAGCGTAGAAATACCTTCCATTGATGTAAGCGTACCCATTTTCGCCTCGACTGATGATGAACTTGCCCTAAGAAGAGGCGCGGGACTCATGGAGGGAACGTGCCTTCCGGCGGGAGGAAAGGGAACTCATGCGGTCATATGTGCCCATTCGGGGCTCACAGATGCCAAATTGTTCACGGACCTTCCGTTGGTGGAAGAGGGCGACCTTTTCAAGGTGAATTTCTTAGGCAGGGATGAATATTACGAGGTGGACAATGTTGCCGTGGTATTTCCGTCCGAAACGGAGCTCCTTAAAGTCAGCAAAGACGAGGATTACGTGACATTGCTTACGTGTACGCCATATGGCGTAAATACGCACAGGCTCCTGGTCAGAGGCCGCAGAACGGAAAAAGCTGTGCCTCAGGAGACGCCCGAAGAACACCACTCAAAAGAGGCGGCAAACTCAGAGTGGCGAAAGTATTACGGCAAAGCGCTTATCGCGGGCGGTGCGGTCCTTACGGTGCTGGTTGTGGCCGGAGGCTTAGTGGTATTGAATGTGAAAAGAAAGAGGACGAGGCGGAGAAGAATTGGATAGAAAGCGCCGGCCAGAGAGCAATTTATTGTGTTTTGCCGGGATTTTGATAATGACGGCCGGAGTCCTTGTGCTTTTCCGGCCGGGCATAAATGACGCTAAGATAAGGGCGGAGGCGGAAGAGGCGGACAGGATTTTTGAAAGCATTCAGGCGGAAGCATTCACGTCTGATGATTTGAAATCCGAAGGGGTAATAACCGAATGTGTTGATCCTGAAGAGGACATGCTGTTTGAAGACGGGACAGTAGTCGCGACGATATCCATTCCGTCGATAAATGTTCATTTGCCGGTGTATTACGGACAGACCGAGGAAAATATGCGAAAGGGCGCCGTGCTCATGCGGGAAAGGTCGGAACTTTCTCCTGATGCAGGTGTTCACGCGGTGATCTGTGCGCACAGGAGCAACGTGGCTGCGTCCTTTTTCAGATATATCGACAAGATAAAAATAGGCAACGAAGTTACGGTGAATACCCGGACAGACAGGCTGGTGTATGAGGTGGTAGGCTGCGCGGTTACGGAACCTACATGCGGTGAGCTATTGGCGATAAAGCCGGAGAAAAACCTTTTGACGTTGTCATCCTGCCACCCATACGGCAGCACCGAGATGCGCTACCTTGTTCAGTGCGAACTCGTTGAGACCGAGACAAGGTCGTCGCCGTGATAGGTAAGGGACATGGAAATATGTTCCTTGCCCTCCAGCATCTCACGAAGGAAATAAGGATCTCCTTCCCAGAGATTAAGGCTCAGGATGCGGTCCTTGTCGATCCATCTAAGCTCGCCTTCATTGCATTCGGTAAGAAGCTCTCCTTCAAAGCCGGTCGCAGTATAAAGATACATATCTTCATCTTCCCAGACGTCGGAAATGAACTTGACGATACCTAAAAAACGGTACTCGGTGAGCTTAAGTCCCGTCTCTTCAAAGACCTCGCGCAGAAGGCATTCGTCGGCAGTTTCGCCCGGCTCAAATTTTCCGCCGACGCCGACCCATTTGCCCTCGTTCAGGTCATGCTCTTTCTTGTTCCTGAGGAGCATCAGATATTTACCGTCTTTTTCTATGTAGCACAAAGTAGAATTGATCATGCTGACAGATTATCACAAAAACGAAAAAAGTACCATATCTGATGCGCCGATCGCAGGAAAATACAGGCTGATCAGAAAAATCGCGCGCGGCGGGACGGCCGATGTATATCTGGCTGAAGAGACGGGCCTTGGGCAAAAACTGGCGGTGAAGATAATAAGCACGAAAGAACCTGAAGTACTGAGAAAGTCCGCGGAAGAGGGACTCTTCCTGGCCGGGCTTAATCACCCGGCAATTCCAAGAGTCTGGGATGTGGTTTCACATGCGGGCAATCTGTGCATTGTAATGGATTACGTTGAAGGAACAACTCTTTCCGCAGTGGTGAAAAAAGGTACGTATTCGGCGGAGGATGTAATGAACTGGGCACACCAGATTTGTTCCGTGATGATGTATCTGCATGGCCGGAATCCGCCTGTGATCTATGGCGATCTGAAGCCTTCCAATCTGATACTCGATGAGAACGGGTTTATCAGATTGATCGATTTCGGAGTCGCTTGCCGGGAAGGGGAACGAGCCCTGCTTGGTACGCCGCGGTATGCGGCTCCGGAACTGCATAAAGGATACAGCTCTGTGCAGTCGGATATATATGCTTTCGGCAAGGTCCTGGAAGAATTGCTGAAGGCAAAAGGCAGGAGCACGGGAACCATTCGCAGGATCATAAGAAAGTGCACAGCGCCGGGATCGTCCGCAAGATATGCGAGTTTTCAAAAGGTCCTGAAGGACATTGATGCAGAGGAAAGAAAACAAGCGCGCACCGTCAGCAAAAAACAGCTGATCGCTCGCCTGGCATTTATGGCTATGGTCCCTGTCATATTGGCGGCGGGGGTATTTGCACGGAATATGTGTGTCAGGAAAGAAAAAGAGAAAAAGTATGAGCAGTTACTTGAGGCGGCAAGTTACGGCACGGATGCCCAAAGGATCGATGCGTGCATAGCGGCAATAGAGTTGCTTTCGGACGAGCCGGAGGCTTATCTGAAACTTCTGGATACATACGAGGAAATCGGAAGGTTCGGACCGGATGAAAGCGACGTTTTTCTGGCTTTATACGGAAGGGCAGGAGGTTTTTCGGGAAGAGATGACGAAGTACTTGAAAAATTGAATTACAAGGCAGGTGTTATGTACATGAATTTTTACGATGACGAAAAGAGCGAGGGGATGGCAGAAAAGGTCACAAAAGCAGCCCCGTTTTTCAAAAGAAATCACGAAATATACGAGGAAAGGACGCAGACCGAAACTGATGATGAGGCAAGTGTTGCGGACTATTCTGAGCTGTATTTTGCAATAACGGAGTTTTACAAACTTTATGTTTTACCAAAGGCAGAAAGAAACAGTGTGGAAACCGAGGAAATGGAGGTGCTTCTTGATAAAATCTGTGACGTTATTGACAGACCTGCAGAAAAGGAGGATAAGAAAGTGCTCCTGGCGGTAACTGTGGGAAACTTGAGAAATCTGTGGTGGACGATGATGGATTTCGGCCTGCCGGCGAAACAAATCATTTCTTTCTTCAGAAAGATTTATAAAGTGGCCGAGAAGCTTTCTGTGGGAAGTGCGGACCCGGCTTTGTGGAATATAAGAGAACAATGCGCTTCATGCATAGAAGCGGTATATGTGAGGGAAAAACAATTATGAAGAAGCTTAAGATCGGCGTCCTGCTTTTGTTCGGACTGGCTCTGACAGCGTTCTTCGCGTCACTCGTCATAGTGTATGCCCGGGCAGAAGACGGCGAAGGACAGCTGACTCTGTCTTTGCCTGAAAACGATATGACAGATGCAGGAGGGCTTGCGCTTTATCCCGGTCCTGTTGAAGTTGAGATCAGCTGCGAAAATGTGACAGTAGGCATTGCCCGGATCGAGTGGAAGCTTTCGTATGCAGGCGCGAATGATGTGCTTGCATCAAAGACCATAACCCCGGACGAAGGGGAGGAGACGGTGTGCAATTTTCGCCGCTCGGTACTCATAAATGAAACCGGAAACGGCCTGGTTTTCGAGGCAAGGCTTACGAGGCTTGACGGGCGGGTTTCAGTAGCGACAAAGACGTTCAGTATCGACACTGAGCCGCCGGTGATAAGCGCATCCTATTCTCTGGGCGATTACCGGAATCCGTCTGTTAAAGACCTTTCGCATATTGCCGGTTTTGTCAGGATGCCGGTCAAGGTGACCCTCAGAGTTGATGAGGTGAATTTTGACAGAAACCGGACAAAGGTTAAAGTGAGTAATTCATCCGGCGCAGATACGTTTATGTCTAATTGGGAACGCCACAAAAACGAATGGGGCACGTATTATACGGCTGATATTTATTACAGTAGTGAGGGGAGAATGGGTTTTTCCGTTACTGCGCAGGATAAGGCGGGGAATTCTTCGAAAGAGACTCTGACAGGCGAATTTGTTATCGACATGACACCTCCTGCGGCAGGCCTGTCATTCGACAATAATGAAGTCCAAAACGGTTCGTTCTTTCAGGGACCGAGGACGGCTGAGCTTGCGATTGAAGATTTGCATTTTGACAGGAGCCTGGTGCAGATAGAAGCGGTCGGTACAAGCCCTGATTGCGAGCCGATCAGCCCGCTTATTACATGGCAGGACAACACGGCCTATATCGAATTTAAAGAGGATGGGGATTACAGGCTGGACATATCCGCATATGACCTTGCGGGCAATTCGGCAGACATTCAGTGTGCAGGTGCAGAGGCCCCGTGGCAGTTTACGATCGACAGCAAGATCGATCAGCTGCAGATCATCGGAACGGAAGACTATTCTGACGGTATGAGCATATTGATCTCCGATGCGCACCTTTCGGACTGCCACTGGAAATTGCTGAAAACGACCAAAGATAACAAGGCTGTCGATGTTACGGAAGCCGTGTTGAAAAGGGTGGAAGATCCGGACACGCAAAGAATTGAACTTGTGGGTTCATTCGCATGCATCGCGGCAAATGACGGAATATATTCCATCTATGTGTCGTGCCGCGATGAGGCAGGAAATATGAAAGATATCGGAGAGACATTCACTGTGAACCAGTTCGGTTCTTCTTTTGAATGCTGCGGCGGTCAGTGGCCGGACTATTTTACGCAGAAAGAAAAGATGCCATATGTCACGAAGATCACGGATGACCTTCTTATCAGAGAATACAACCCGTCTCCCCCAACTGAGGATGTCCCGGAGATACTGATCTTACTTGATGGCCGGTCTCTTGATACAACGCTTTGCAAATACACGTATCTGCCTCCCGGGGAAGGCTCAAATAACACATACTGGTATCTGACGGAGTATGAGCTGCCGAAAGAATTATTCAGCCACGAGGGCGTGTATCGGCTGCAGATATTATCCGTTGATCAGGCCGGCAATACCAACGACACGGCTTCATTTTTCGAGGCTGTCTGTAAGGTGGCTGTTGACAGGACACCTCCTAAGATCACCAGCATCACAGGGCTTGAGAAGAAGACGGCCAATGCCGAGTCTGTGAGTGTTGATTACATCGTGGCGGATTCACTGGGAATCAAAGAAATCTCGGTTTTTCTGAACGGCGAAGAGCTGGATACAATAACCGAATTTGAAGATGCAGCCAATTACAGCGGCAGTATAGTTCTCACAGAATCTGACGAGACACAGAATATAAGATTTTTGGTTACAGATATGGCAGGCAATATTCTGGATACAGACGATGAAAACTACTCGCCGGTATTTGCCTTTAACAGGTGCGTTGTCGTATCAACAGATCCGTGGGTAAGGCTCAGGCAACACTGGCTTCTGATCGTAAGCGGAGCAAGCCTGACGGTGGCATCTGTTGCCGCTTTATGGGCAATAAAACGTATCAGGGCATGATATGTTTGCTCGCTATGCTTCTTGTTAACTTTTGTTAGAGGAGGCGGAAGATGGCGGGACAATTTGAGCGGAGAATAAGCATTTACCAGCGCATCCTTGTCAGAAAGACGGAAACGATCGACAATCTGGCAATGGAATTTAACGTTTCAAGGCCCACCATACAAAGAGACATCGCGGATCTGATGATGTTCTTTCCGATCGAGACCAGACAAGGGTTGGCCGGAGGAGTTTTTCTTGCTGAAAGACAGCATGGCGGAGTTATCACAGACGAAGAATCCGAGGCTTTAAGAAAAGCAATTGAACAGCTGGACGGTCAGGAAAAGAAGACTCTTGAGGAAATGCTGATCAGGCTCAGCATGATGAAATAGCTTAGCAGCTTACATGCGTTGATAACAGGCAGGCAATACAATTGCTTGCCTTTTTGTTTAAAATAATATAATATAATTTTTCGACAAAAGTATTTACGAAAGCACTTTGTTCCATAGAAATGACTGAAATTATTATTCAACTTGTTGTAATCGTTATATTGATCATATTGTCGGCGTTCTTCTCATCTTCCGAGACGGCGCTGACTTCCATACCGTCGCACCGCGTCAGGACGATGCTTGACGAGGGCGTTAAGAAGGCACCTGTTCTTGATAAAGTTCTGCAGAACAAAGAGAAGATGCTGAGCACCATCCTCATCGGCAACAACATTGTCAATCTGACGGCATCGGCTCTCGTGACGGTCGTTGTTCAGAAGCTCTGGGGCTCCAAATGGGTCAGCGCCGGCACCGGTGTTCTGACGCTGCTCGTCCTGATTTTCGGAGAGATCGCGCCTAAGACAATGGCAACGGTAAGGGCAGAGAAGATCTCGCTTAAGTTCTGCTCGCTGATCAATGCGCTGATGGTCGTTTTCACACCGATCACGGCTGCGATCAATTTCCTGACCAGGGGCGTGCTGGTACTCTTTGGTTTTAAGAAGGGCGAAAAGGGCGAAGGCCTTACGGAGAACGAATTCAGGACGCTTGTCGAGGTCGGACACGAAGAGGGCGTTATTGAGAACGATGAGAAGGAAATGATCAACAACGTTTTCGACTTTTCCGATACTATCGTCCGGGAAGTAATGGTCCCCAAGATCAATGTCTGCGGGATCGGCATCGACGCTTCGTACGAGGAAGTAATGGCTGTGTTCAAGACCAATTATTTCACAAGAATGGCGGTTTTCGATGATAGCGAGGAGAAGATCCTGGGCTTCGTAAATGTCAAGGATCTGGCATTTAATGACCAGGAACAGATAAACTCTTTCAATGTCAGAAACTGCATGCGTGAGGCGGAATATACCTTTGAGCAGAAGCATCTTTCGGAACTTTTTCTGGAAATGAAGAAAAACAACACCGCCATCATGGTGGTGCTGGATGAATACGGCGATACTGCCGGCATCGTTACGCTTGAGGATCTGCTCGAGGAGCTTGTCGGCGACATTCGTGATGAATACGATGATTACGAGGCGGAAGAGATCGTCTGCCTTGCAGAAAATGAGTATCTGATCCAGGGCCATGTAAGCCTGGATGACGTAAACGACCGCATTGGCAGCAGCCTTGAATCCGAAGACTATGATTCGATCGGAGGCCTGCTTATCGAGCTTTTAGGCAGGATCCCGGAGGAGGGCGACGAGGTGACCGTTCCTGAGTGCGGTATCATTCTTTCTGCGCAGAAAGTTGCACAGACACGTATTGAACAGGTGCGTCTGGTAATACCGGATTAAGCAAATGGCCGGAGAAAACAACGAGAAAATCAGCATAGGACTGACCGGGCAGCAGGTCGCAGATAAGCAGGCGGCCGGCCTTGTTAACGGCGACTATAATGTGAAGACCAAGTCCTACGGCAGGATCATCAGCGACAATATTTTCTCGCTTTTCAATCTGGTGAATGTCATCCTGCTTATCGCGATTTTATCGGTAGGCTCTTACAAAAACGCGCTGTTCTTCTTCGTCGTTATCTGGAACTTCGCGCTCGGCGTGATCCAGGAAGTCAGAGCGAAGAAAACCATCGATAAACTCTCTCTTCTTACGGCACCCAAGGCAACCGTGTTAAGGGACGGCGCTTTTCAGACGATCGAGGTCAAGGACATAGTTCTGGGCGAGATAATGCAGCTTAAAAACGGCAATCAGGTCTGCGCGGATTGCGTCATCTTAAAAGGCCAGTGTCAGGTAAATGAGAGCCTGATAACGGGCGAGAGCGAGCCGGTGTTCAAAGGCGAAGGCGATGAGCTGCGCTCAGGCAGTTTCTTAGTATCGGGAAACGCCAGAGCTGAGTGCATCCATATCGGCACCGATAACTACGTCAACAAGATCACGCTTGGCGCCAAATATTTCAAGAAATCCAACTCAATTATCATGAACTCGGTCAAGAATGTGGTGAAGATCATCGCCATTGTTCTTGTGCCTTTTGCCGCACTTATCATCTGGAAGAATTTCTTCGCGCTTGAGCAGTCTTTTACGGAGGGAATGATCGCGACGGTCGCTTCGCTTTCGGCGATGATTCCGGGCGGTCTGGTACTTCTTGTCAGCATGGTCATGGCGGTGAGCGTCATCAGACTGTCGACACATAATACGCTGGCGCAGGACCTTTATTGTGTGGAAAATCTGGCAAGAGTCGATGTCATATGCATGGACAAGACCGGCACGCTGACAGAGGGGCGGATGGCGGTTGAAGAGATCATAAAAGAGGACGGGTTTGATGAGGAGCTTATCCGCAGATACGCGGCAGTTATAGACGATGAAAACTCCACGATAACGGCTGTACGCGAGTTTCTGGCGTTAACAGACGAAGAACGCGGGTGCTATTCGGAGGCAGCAAAGGACGCTTCTTTGTTCCCGTTCTCTTCAGGAAATAAATGGAGCGCCGTGTATTTCCCGGGACGCGGAAGCGTGATAATGGGCGCGCCGGAATTCGTAAGCCCTGAAGGGTGCCGCGAGAAAAACGAAACGATATCCGCCTACGTTGAGGCAGCAAAACGTGTAGTTATGTTCGCCACAAGTCCTGACAAGCCAGAACAGACGAAGAACGGTTTCGTTCTTCCCGGCAGCATCAGCCCTATCGGATATGCAGTGATCGCGGACAAAGTCAAGGAAAACGCCAAGAGCACCATCGATTATTTCGAGGCACAGGGCGTTAAGCTGAAGGTCATTTCAGGCGACAACGCACTTACGGCTTCGCAGATAGCCCGCCAGGCAGGCCTTGACGGAGCAGACCGCTATATCGACGCGGCCGGTCTTGATACTTACGAGAAAATTTCAGATGCTTTAAAGACGCACAGCGTATTCGGCCGTGTAAGTCCGCAGCAAAAGTTAGATATAATGAAGGCTCTCAAGGAGCAGGGACACACTGTTGCCATGGTCGGTGACGGTGCCAATGACGTTCTTGCGCTCAGGGCAGCCGATTGTTCGATCGCGATGCAGGCCGGCTCGGATGCTGCCCGCAATGTGGCAGATATCGTCCTTCTGGATTCGGACTTTTCATCCATGCCGCTCATCCTTTCAGAAGGCAGAAAATCCATCAACAATCTTCAGCGCAGCGCAGGCCTTTATCTGACGAAAACTGTGTATGCGTTTATCCTGACGATCATTTTCCTGTTCGTTACATTCCCGTACCCGTTCCAGTCGATCCAGGTGACTCTGGTGGGCGTTGTAACGATCGGAATGCCGTCATTTTTCCTGGCACTTGAACCGAATAACAACCGGATCAGAGAGCATTTCCTTAAAAATGTATTCAACATGAGCCTGCCGAGCGGTATCCTGACCGCAATGGGAATAATGGCTTCTGTTCTGATATCGAAATTTGCAATGGGCGCAACCTTGGAGCAGGTGCAGACGATAGCTACGTTTGTGACAATACTGCTCGGATTTATCGTCATCATAGACATCTGCGGCAAGTTAAACAAATGGAAGTTCATCCTTCTTGGCTGGCTGACATTCGTGGCAGCAGGCTGCGCGCTGCTGTTCCCGAAAATGTTCGATATCGTGGCTCTTCCTTTCAAAATGTGGCTTCTTATAATCGCTGTGGCTACAGTATTTTTCGTTATCCACTGCATTTGGTTCAGAGTGATCCTGCCTAAGCAGGAACGGTAACCGTCAAAAAAATCTTCCGTTTTCATAAAAAAACCACTTTTCTTTTTATTTAAATCATATATAATAAAGCCAAATCGTTTTTGTGCGGTTTGTTTTTGTGTTTTTTTGATATGCATAGGAGGGAGAAAATGAATTGTTCTAATTGTGGAGCAGAACTTAAAGAAGGCGTAGCTTTCTGCGGAGAGTGCGGCACATCCGTAGCAGCTGCAGCAGCAGTTGAAGCAGCAGCTGATGAAGTTGCAGCATCAGTAGCACCTGAGGCAGTTCCTGAAGCAGAGGTAGTTGCAGAGCCGGCACCGGCACCGGCTTCAGCACCGGCACCGGCTCCGGTTGTTAAGAACCAGGACGTAGTAGTCGGCAAATTCGGATACAAGGGACCTAAGAAATACAGACCGATCACCGCATGGGGATTTTTCGGACTCGACCTTCTGTATTCTATACCGGTCATTGGTTTGATTTTCCTTATCATCTTCACATTCAGCAAGGGAAATATCAACAGACGTTCACATGCAAGATCAAAGTGGTGCGGAGTCATCATCGCTCTTGCAATTATTATCGTAGCATTGATAGTTGGCCTGATCTTCGGCAAACTTCCGGTAGTCTGGGAAGCTGTCGTAGATTTTATTGCATCATTAGGGATTATTAAGTAATCAGTTCGGAGGAAAAAATGGCTGAGATTAAGTACGAAATCAAGGAAACTATTGGAATCATCAAGGAAAGCCCAAACGGCTGGAACAAAGAGCTCAACCTGGTATCATGGAATGAAGCTAAGCCGAAATACGACCTTCGTGACTGGGCTCCTGATCACGAGAAAATGGGCAAGGGCGTTACTTTGTCAGAGGATGAGGCTCAGATGCTTTACGAACTTCTCAAGGGCAGGTTTGAACTGTAATGAGAGATTACAAGCAGGAAGTAGAGCTTAGGACTGCTTTTATCAGGCAGGTGCTTGCCGACGCACACTGCACCGGAATAGTCTTCGGCAATTCCGGCGGCAAGGATTCCGCACTCGTCGGAATCCTGTGCAAGCTGGCCTGCGAGAATACCGTCGGCGTGATCATGCCGTGCGCATCCAAACGCAATTACGGTGAGGACAAATCCGATGGCCTTCTGTTCGCTGAGCAGTTCGGTATTGAGACAAGACTTGTCGATCTTACGCCGGCAAGAGATGCCCTGACTGAGCAGCTCGCAGGCGTTTCGGATATCACGGACGATGCTCTTAAGAACATCGCTCCCCGCCTCAGAATGGCTACGCTTTACGCGATCGGCCAGAGCGAGGGACGTCTTGTAGCAGGTACGGGCAACCGCGATGAACTGTTCATCGGTTATTTCACCAAGTACGGTGACGGCGGCGTGGACTTCAATCCGATTTCCGATCTGACAGTAGGTGAAGTTTACGAATTCCTCGAGTATTTGGGCGCACCCGAAAGCATCATCAAGAAGGCGCCGTCAGCAGGATTATTTGAGGGTCAGACAGACGAGGCCGAGATCGGCATCAGCTATGCGGCTATCGATAAGTATCTTCTCACCGGAGAGGCAGAACCTGATATCAAAGCGAGACTTGACAGAATGCATGCTACGACTGCACACAAGCGTACCACATTCAGAAGATACGCTGAAACTAACGACTAATCAATTATTCAGGATGAAAAGAATGACCCTTCGGGGTCATTCTTATAAATCAAGAAATGCAGAAAAACGACAACGACTTACTGAATAAGGCGGAACACAGAAAGGCCATACTTATAAGCCTTTTCTATTTTGCTGCTATTTTAGCGGCCGTAATTATCGTGTGCAGGTTTGCCTTTGACAAACTTGTTCCGTTTATCATAGCCTTTATAGTTGCCGCTATTTTAAGAATTCCGCTGAAAGCGATAGACAGAAAGAACGGCGGCGCCCGTCATAAACTCTGGGGCGTTGTTCTGGTCGCTGTCTTCTACCTTACGATAGGCGCGCTGGCAGCACTGATCGCATTCAGGCTGTTCCAGGCGATCAAAGATTTCATTGTAAATCTGCCGACTTACTGGACCGACACATTGCAGCCGGGCATCACCGGCTTCCTGACAAGGGTAGAGGAGCTTTTCAGCAAATTAAAATTTGAAAATGAAATATCTATCACGGACGTATTGTCGAATGTGACGAATGCGGTGTCATCGTTCTCGAGTACCATCGTGAGCAAAATGAGCAGCATGGCCGTATCCATTCCGACATTGCTTATCAGGATCGTATTCTGTGTGGCGTCAACAGCATTTATGCTCATTGACTGGGACAAGCTTGTGAATTTCCTTCACAGGCAGGTTTCTTCCAGAACATCAACACTTGTTGAGGCTTCATGGAAAGCGCTCAAGAAAGTGCTCTGGGGCTATGTTAAGTCCTATGGCCTGATCCTGCTGATGACATTTTCCGAGCTGACTTTCGGACTGTGGATCATCGGTGTTCAGGACTTCGGCCTGATCGCTTTGCTGATCGCGATCTTCGATATACTGCCTGTAGTCGGATGCGGCGCGATCCTTGCTCCATGGGGAATCATCGCACTTGTTCAAGGTAATATCCGAATCGGTATCGGTGTGCTGATCCTGTACGGCATAATCCTTGTTGTTAGGAACATCGTCGAGCCGAAGGTGGTGGGCAAGCATGTCGGTCTCCATCCTGTCGTTACCCTGATGTCGATGATCATCGGAACTGCCGTTTTCGGGGCACCGGGTCTTTTCGGACTTCCGATCGCAATGGCAGTGATCACGACCCTTGACAGGGAAGGTACCATCCATCTGTTCAATAACGAAGACAACATCGCCGAGAAAGCCAATACATCCGTAGATTTGGAGGAGAAATAAATGAAATTAGGTATCGTTGGATTGCCTAACGTAGGCAAAAGCACGCTTTTCAACGCGCTTACAAAGGCGGGTGCGGAAAGTGCCAACTATCCGTTTTGCACGATCGATGCCAACGTGGGCATCGCATTTGTTCCGGACGCAAGACTCAAAGTCCTTTCAGACTTTTACGATTCGGAAAAAATCACCCCTGCAACAGTTGAATTTGTTGATATCGCCGGCCTTGTAAAAGGCGCGTCCAAGGGTGAAGGACTCGGCAACCAGTTCCTCGGAAACATCAGGGAAGTTGATGCGATCGTTCATGTTGTAAGATGTTTTGAGGATGAGAATGTCATTCATGTTGACGGCTCGGTCGATCCGATAAGAGACATCGAGACGATCAATCTGGAGCTTATTTTTGCCGATCTTGAGGTAATTGAAAGACGTATCGCCAAGACCGTAAGAGGAGCCAAGGCTGACAAAGCACTCGCTGCGGAACTGGCGCTTCTTGAGCGCTTCAAGGCACATCTTGAAGCAGGTAATATTGCAAAGACGATGGAGCTTGGCAAGGAAGAGGCGCAGGTCGCTGCCGATTTCAATCTTCTTACGGGCAAGCCGGTCATCTTTGCGGCAAATGTCTGCGAGGACGATCTGGCCGATGACGGCGCATCCAACGAGATGGTACAGAAAGTACGCGAATACGCAGCCGGGATGGAGTCGGAGGTATTTGCGGTATCAGCCAAGATGGAAGAAGAGCTGGCAGAACTCGACGATGAAGAGAAGGCTATGTTCCTTGAGGACATGGGCCTTTCTGAGTCATGCCTTGATAAGCTGATCAAAGCAAGCTTCTCAACGCTGGGGCTCACGAGTTTCCTGACTGCGGGCAAGAAAGAAGTCCGTGCATGGACTATTGCCAAGGGAACCAAAGCGCCTCAGGCAGCCGGCAAGATCCATACTGATTTCGAACGTGGCTTTATCAAGGCCGAAGTAGTCAACTACCACGACCTGATCGAGCTCGGCTCATATAACGCTGCACGTGAGAAAGGCCTTGTACGTATGGAGGGCAAAGATTACGTAATGCAGGATGACGATATCGTTGTATTCAGATTCAACGTCTGATACAGACTAAGGAGGATATTATGGAAGGCCCGTCAATTATTTTCCCGAATCTCGGGATCACGATCGACAGTTTGTCGAATGGTTTTTACCTGTTCGGAGGCAAGTTCTTCATTGCTTATTACGGAGTTGTGATAGCTTTGGGAATGATACTTGCCGTAATAATCGCCTGTTTGAGAGCCAAGGCCACCAATCAGGATACGGACGATTATATCGATGTAGCGATCTTTTCTGTGATCGCGGCAATAATCTGCGCAAGGCTGTATTATGTGCTGTTCAGTCTGGACGAGTTTGACAGCTTCGCCGATGTGATCAACATCAGAAACGGCGGACTGGCTATTTACGGCGGTGTGATCGGCGGATGTATTGCTGCGTTTATCGTAGCCAAAGTCAAGAAAATCTCTTTCCTGCGCATCCTTGACACCTGCGCGCCAACGATCATCCTGGCACAGGCGATCGGCCGCTGGGGCAACTTCTTCAATATGGAAGCTTACGGAGAGTACACCGATTCATTCTTCAAGATGCTGATCAAGAAGTCAGAGGCAGGCGGAGTTATTTCAGAAACGATCATGAATAATCTCGTCACCGTTGACGGAGTTCAGTATATTCAGGTACATCCGACATTCCTTTACGAGTCGGCATGGTGCCTTCTGGTATTCATCCTGATCATGGTTTTCAGCAAATTCCAGCAGTACAACGGAGAAATAGTTCTCTGGTACATCGGCGGATACGCGATCGAAAGGGCATTCGTTGAAGGCCTGCGCACCGACCAGCTTCAGATCGGAAACAGCGGAATAGCAGTATCACAGCTCCTTTCAGTTGCTCTTGTAGCAGGCGCTCTGGTAATTCTTGTTATCAACAGAATAAGGATCGCATCCGGCAAATGGGTGCCTGATTTCCATAAGGTACTTGTTGACGGGGAACCGGGAACACTGGCCTACAACCGCGCTAAGAAGGAAGGCAAGAAGGCGGACGCCAGGAGCGCATGGGAGTTCGTTGAGACCGAAAACGAAGGACGCTCCGACAATGTCGACATGCAGTCTGTAGCCGAGGCAGAGTCAGACGCGATCGACGAAGAAATAAAAGAAGCATTGGAAGAAGATGCAGACTTTGAGATAACGACTGAAACTGAGGACGCACTTGAAACAACCGAAGTTATCGAGAATGCAGAAGAGATCATCAGCGATGATCATGAAGCAGAGGAGTAAGATGAGCGACAAGATCATAAAAATATATGAAAACGCCTGGGCTGTAGACAATGGTAATGTAAGGTTCTTTCTGCTTGAAGGAAGCGAAAAGGCAATGCTTATCGACAGCGGTCAGACAACGGAGAATGTCCGCGAGATAGTTGAGGACCTTACGAAATTACCGATAATGCTTGTAAATACGCATTCGGATCCTGACCACATTCACTGCAACAGCCAGTTTAAAAAGTGCTACATGCATGCGGATGAGATCGAGACCTATGAGGCTGCATGCGAGCGCACAGGTCTTAAGAAGATTCCCGTCGAAACACTTGAAGACGGCGAGGTAATAGACCTTGGAGGACGTCCGATCGAGGTTATTGCGATCCCGGGTCATACCAAGGGGAGCATAGCTCTTCTTGATATCAACGCAAGGGCTCTTTTTACAGGCGATTCGGTTCAGGATTCAACGATCTATATGCAGGGCGACCACAGGATCCCTGACGAATTTCCGGCAAGCCTGATGAAACTCGAAGCAGAAGATGAAAGATTTGACATTCTGTATCCAAGCCATGGTTCACTGTCAATTGCACCGGACATGATCGGAGAGGTATTCGATGCAATGCTCGCTATACGTGACGGCGAGGTAGAGGGCGAAGAAACGGACCTCCACGGAAGACAGGTACTTAAGTTTGACTGCGGAGTCTGCGGGTTCTTTATGGACTTTAAGAAGTGACGAAACTGAAAAATTAAACAAAAGCCGTCCTTTCCGGGCGGCTATTTTGTTGAATATGCAGAATATATGCATTTTATACAACTTTTGCTGCGAAAAAGATTGACAACATCATTTACTAAGAGTATAAAGAGTGCATATTATTCATCACAAATGCATAATATACACAAAAACGAACAGATTACACCTAAAAAGGAGAATAAACATGAATAAAGCTGACATCAAAAAAGTAGTTCTTGCATACTCAGGCGGACTTGATACTTCCATTATCATTCCGTGGCTTAAAGAAAATTACAACAACTGCGAAGTAGTTGCTGTTTCCGGTAATGTTGGACAGACCGGCGAGCTGGACGGTCTTGAGGAGAAGGCTCTTAAGACCGGCGCTTCCAAACTCTACATCCTCGATCTTACCGACGATTACGTTGACAACTATATTATTCCGTGCGTTAAGGCCGGCGCTGTATACGAAGATTACCTTCTCGGAACCAGCCACGCTCGTCCTTGCATCGCCAAGGCACTTGCTGAGATCGCAATCAAGGAACACGCTGACGCGATCTGCCATGGCTGCACAGGTAAGGGAAATGATCAGGTTCGTTTCGAACTTGCGTTCAAGTCATTTTGCCCGAATATGCCTATCATCGCTCCGTGGCGTGAGTGGGACATCAAATCACGTGACGAGGAGATCGACTACGCAGAGGCTCACAACATTCCTCTGAAGATCAACCGTGAGACCAACTACTCCAAGGACAAGAACCTGTGGCATCTTTCACACGAAGGCCTCGATCTTGAGTTCCCTTCAAATGAGCCGCTTTACGAAAAGGAAGGCTTCCTTGAGATGGGCGTTTCACCGATTAAGGCACCTGATGAGCCTACCTACGTAACTCTTGATTTTGAAAAAGGCGCACCGGTTGCGATCGACGGAGAGAAGAAGAGTGCTAAGGAGATCATCCTTAAGCTCAATGAGCTTGGCGGAGCAAACGGAATCGGACTTCTTGACATCGTTGAGAACCGTCTCGTAGGTATGAAGAGCCGTGGCGTGTATGAGACACCTGGCGGAACCATCCTTTACGCTGCTCACGCAGCACTTGAGACGATCACCCTTGACAAGATGACCATGCACGAGAAGCAGAAACTTGCCATCACCTACGGCGAGCTCGTATACAACGGACAGTGGTTCACACCGCTTCGTGAGGCTCTGGCAGCATTTGTTGACAAGACACAGGAGCATGTGACCGGACAAGTCAAGCTGAAGCTTTACAAGGGCAATATCATCAAGTCCTCGATCACCAGCCCATATTCACTTTACAGCGAGGAAATGGCAACATTCGGTGAGAGCGATTACGATCAGAAGGATTCCGCAGGCTTCATAAATCTCTTCGGACTTCCAATCAAGGTTCAGGCAATTGCCCAGGCAGCTCATCCGGAGCTTTACTAATCAGACAGACACAATAAAGGATCAAAACTATGGCTAAGATGTGGGAAGGAAGAACAGCCGGAGCAGTTGATAAGATCGCAGACGACTTCAATTCTTCTATAAGCGTGGATAAGAGGATGTACAAACAGGACATCCAGGGAAGCATGGCTCATGCGGCTATGCTCGGAGCGCAGAACATAATAACCAAAGAGGAGGCCGCCGAATTAACGAGCGGCCTTCAAGGCATATTAAAGGATCTTGAATCCGGGGCACTTTTGATCGACGAAAGCTGTGAAGACATCCACATGTTTGTCGAGCAGGTGCTCACCGAACGCCTCGGAGATGTGGGCAAAAAGCTCCACACCGCGCGTTCAAGAAACGACCAGGTCGCACTGGACATCAGGATGTACCTTCGCGATGAAATCGGTGAGATCAGGGACAAAGTCATGACGCTTGTTTCGGCTATCTGCGAACAGGCGGAGGCCAATGTGGACTCGATCATGCCGGGATACACGCATCTTCAGAGGGCTCAGCCGATAAACTTTGCCCAGCATCTTCTGGCTTATGTGCAGATGCTTCTGCGTGACGTGAGCAGGCTTTCTGATTGCTCAGGCAGGCTGAATTATTCGCCGATCGGCTGCTGCGCACTTGCGGGGACCACATATGAGACAGACCGCGATATGGAGGCGGGACTTCTCGGATTTGACGGCCTGTGCATGAATTCACTTGACGGTGTGTCCGACAGGGATTTTGCTATTGAGCTGGCAAGTGATCTTGCAATCATGATGATGCATCTTTCAAGATTCAGCGAGGAAGTTATTCTGTGGTCATCATGGGAATTCAAATTCGTTGAGCTTTCGGACGCTTATACGACAGGCTCTTCGATAATGCCGCAGAAGAAAAACCCTGATATGGCGGAGCTTGTAAGGGGCAAGACCGGCAGGGTATACGGCGATCTTATGGCTCTTCTTACCATCATGAAAGGCCTTCCGCTCGCATATAATAAGGATATGCAGGAGGACAAGGAACAGATATTTGACGCATGCGACAATGTGAAGATGTGTCTGGACGTATTTGCACCGATGATCGCGACCATGAAAGCGATCCCTGAGAATATGCTGAAAGCAGCGCAGGGCGGCTTCATCAATGCGACGGACGTTGCGGATTACCTCGTAGGTAAGGGGCTTCCTTTCAGAAGCGCGTACAAGATCTCCGGACAGATAGTTGCTTACTGCATCAGTCAGGGAAAGGTCCTTGAAACACTGGGACTTGACGAATATAAGAATTTCAGCGAACTCTTCGATACAGATATTTATGAGGCTGTTGACCTTAAGAATTGTATGGAGAAGAGGATAAGCAAAGGCGGCACCGGCACCGCGTCGGTAATGGAGCAGCTGAGCCTGGTCAAAAAGCAGATCGCTGAGTATTTGGGAGAATAAAGATGACAAAAGTATTTATTGACGGTTCATCAGGCACGACCGGCCTGAGAATATATGACAGGCTTTCGGGAAGGGCAGACATTGAGCTTATCAAGCTGCCGGAGGAACTCAGAAAGAGTCCCGACGCAAGAAAAGATGCGATCCTTGCGGCTGATGTAGCGTTCCTGTGTCTTCCGGATGACGCGGCAAGAGAGGCTGTAAGCCTTATAACCCCTGAGGATAAGACAGTTATCATCGACACGTCCACCGCACACAGAACGGCTGATGGATGGGCATACGGATTTGCAGAGCTTACCGGTATGAGACAGAAGATACAAGGTTCCAAGCGTATCGCCAATCCGGGATGCCATGCAAGCGGCTTCATATCACTGGTCGCTCCGCTTGTTCAAAAGGGCGTTATTCCGAAGGATGCACAGCTTTCGTGTTTCTCACTCACCGGTTATTCAGGCGGCGGCAAGAAGATGATCGCAGATTACGAGTCACCTGAAAGAAGCGTACTGCTTGACGCGCCGAGAATGTACGGTCTTACCCAGATGCACAAGCACATCCCGGAGATGGTCAAGTACACCGGCCTCAATAAGACTCCTGTTTTCTGCCCGATAGTAGGCGACTTCTACGCAGGCATGGAAGTGGTAGTAAGCCTTTCTATGAAGGACGCGTACGCCGGGATCGACGAGATCAAGGGCATTTATCAGATGTATTACGGCGAAGGCGGACTGGTGCATTTTAACGCGGAAGCCGACGAAGCAGGCTTCATGAGCGCAGGAGCATACGCAGGCAGAGACGATATGGAGATCTCCGTTTGCGGAAATAACGAGAGAATTCTTCTGGTTTCACGTTTTGACAATCTCGGCAAGGGAGCATCAGGCGCGGCGATCCAGAATATGAATATAGTATTAGGACTTAAAGAAAACGAGGGTTTGAACATATGAAGATAATCGAAGGCGGAGTTTGCGCTGCAAAAGGATTTAAAGCAAACGGCATTCATTGCGGACTCAGGAAAGAAGCTACCCGTAAGGACCTTGCCCTTATTATGAGCGAAGTTCCGGCAGCTGCCGCAGGCGTTTATACGACCAATCTGGTCAAGGGCGCACCTCTTACCGTTACTAAGAACAATATCGCCAATGGCGTGGCTCAGGCTATGATCTGCAATTCCGGCAATGCCAACACCTGCAATTCCAACGGCATCGAGATCGCCGAGGGCATGTGCAAACTGGTTGCCAACCAGTGCGGTATCAAGGCAGAAGACGTGATCGTAGCATCGACCGGCGTTATCGGTCAGAAGTTAAGCCTCGTACCGATCGCAGCAACCATTAAGGACCTTTTCCTCGGGCTTTCAGTTACAGGCAATAAGGACGCAGCCACCGCGATCATGACGACAGATACAGTCATGAAGGAGATCGCCGTTGAATTTGAGATCGGCGGCACGACCTGCCGTATGGGCGGCATGTCCAAGGGCAGCGGAATGATCCACCCGAATATGGCTACAATGCTCGGATTTATCACTACAGACGCGGCCATCACTTCCGAAATGCTTCAGAAGATCCTTTCTGCTGACATTGAGAAGTCATTCAACATGATCAGCGTAGACGGAGATACATCTACCAACGATATGGTCACTGTTATGGCCAACGGCCTTGCAGGCAATAAGCTCATCGACTCAGAGGGCGCTGATTACGAAGCATTTGCTGCTGCATTCAATGTGATCACGACTTACCTGGCGCGCCAGATGGCCAAGGACGGCGAGGGCGCAAGCAAACTCTTGGAGTGCACCGTTTCAGGCGCTAAAGACCGTGTTACGGGCGTTACAGTAGCCAAGAGCGTTATCTGCTCATCACTTTTCAAAGCAGCGATGTTCGGCGCAGATGCCAACTGGGGACGTGTTCTGTGCGCGATCGGTTATTCAGGAGCTGACGTTGACGTAACCAAAATCGATGTTGCTTTTAAGAGCGAAGCCGGCGAGATCACAGTTTGCGTTGACGGAGCGGGCGTTGATTTCTCAGAAGAGCTTGCCAAGGAGATCCTGATGAAGGATGAGATCGAGATACTTATCGACCTTAAGGACGGCACCGAAAAGGTTACCGCCTGGGGATGCGATCTGACATATGATTACGTAAAGATTAACGGGAGCTACAGATCATGAGTAAAGAATTTTCAAACGCTGAACGCGCACTGGTGCTGACACAGGCACTGCCTTATATCAGACAGCATATCGGCACGATCGTCGTTGTCAAATACGGCGGAAACGCAATGGTAGACCAGAAACTTAAAGAACAGGTGATCAATGATATCGTGCTTCTGCACACTATCGGAGTGAAGGTAGTACTGGTTCACGGCGGTGGTCCGGATATCAATGAGGTCATGGTCAAACTGGGCAAAAAAACGGAGTTCGTCAACGGCCTCAGAGTAACTGACAAAGAAACAGCTGAGATCGCTCAGATGGTACTTGCGGGCAAGGTCAATAAAGATCTTGTTAAGCTCATCCAGTCAAGTGGCGGTCTTGCAGTCGGTCTTTCCGGAATCGACGGCAAAATGCTCGCTGCCAAGACCATGAACGAGACTCTCGGCTATGTCGGAGAAATCGTCGAGGTCAATGTGGGCGTGATCAAGGATACCCTTGATAAGGGCTATATCCCTGTTATTTCAACTATCGCCAGCGATAAAGAGGGCAACACCTACAATATCAACGGAGATACCGCGGCCGGTTTTATAGCAGGCGCGCTCGAAGCAGAACGTCTGATTATGGTGACAGATATAAGCGGCGTATTAAGAGACAAGAATGATGAGAGCACACTGATCCCTGAACTGACACTGTCAGAGGCGGAAGAACTCAAGGCACAGGGCGTTATAGCGGGCGGAATGATCCCTAAGGTCGACTGCTGCACAGATGCGATCAAGAAGGGCGTTAAGAAGGTCATCATCATGGACGGACGCGTACCGCATGCGATACTGATGGAACTTCTCACAGACGAAGGCGCAGGCACAATGTTCGTTGCTGAAAGATAAAAAGAGGATAGAGAGATGTTTAAGGAAATAGATGATAAGTATGTAGCCAATACATACAAGCGTTTCGATGTGGAGATTGTATCGGGCAAAGGCTCAATCGTTTCCGACGTAAACGGCAAAGAATATATCGATATGGGAAGCGGCATCGGAGTTACCGCATTCGGCGTTGCAGATGAGATATGGCAGCAGGCCGTAACCGAGCAGATCGGCAAGATCCAGCACATGTCTAACCTTTATTATACGGAGCCGTGCGCAAAACTCGCCAAGATGCTTTGCGAGAAGACAGGCATGAAGAAGGTCTTCTTCGGAAATTCGGGCGCTGAGGCCAATGAGTGCGCGATCAAGGTCGCACGTAAGTGGGCAGCAGAGAATAAGGGACCTGAATACTCAACGATCATTACGCTGGAAAACAGCTTCCACGGAAGGACCCTTACAACTCTTGCAGCAACGGGTCAGGACGTATTTCATAAGCTTTTCACGCCGCTTACACCGGGGTTCGTACACACCCCGGCCAACGATCTGGCCGCTTTCAAGAAGCTTGCAAGTGAAGTTAAATGCGCCGGCGTTATGCTTGAGTGTATTCAGGGCGAAGGCGGTGTATGCGCTCTCGAGTATGCGTTCGTAAAGGGTGTTGCCGAGTATGCGTCAAAGCATGACATCATCCTGATCGTTGACGAGGTCCAGACAGGAAACGGACGTACAGGAAAGCTTTATTCATACATGAATTTTGACATCGAGCCTGATGTATTCACAACGGCAAAGGGCCTGGGCGGAGGACTTCCGATCGGTGCCTGCGTGATGAGTGAAAAAGTCGAGAACGTATTAGGATACGGTGATCACGGCTCAACATACGGAGGCAATCCGGTCAGCGCAGCTGCGGCATGCAGTGTGATCTCAAGGATCGATGACAAGCTCCTTTCTGAGGTTCGTGAAAAGAGCGATTACATATTCTCACAGCTTGACGGCGCTCCGGGCGTTGAAAGCGTAAGCGGTATGGGACTGATGATCGGAATCAAGACCGTAAAGCCTGCAGGAGAGGTAGTTGCAGAGTGCATAAAGAACGGCGTTTTGCCGCTGACAGCCAAGGATAAGGTAAGGCTCCTTCCGGCACTGAACATCCCGATGGATGTTCTGGCCAGGGCAGTTGATGTGATCAAGAAAGCATGCGAGGTTTGATATGGCATTAAAGAATAAAAACTTTCTGAAATTATTGGATTTTACACCGGAAGAGATCACGGAATATCTGGATCTGGCAGCCGATCTTAAGGCCAAAAAGAAGGCCGGCATTCCGCACAGACTCTGCGAGGGCAAGTCTGTTGCGCTGATTTTTGAAAAGACCAGTACAAGGACACGCTGCTCGTTTGAAGTCGCTGCGTTTGACCTTGGAATGCATCCTGTTTATCTGGATCCTAAGAGCTCCCAGATCGGCAAAAAGGAGAGCATCGCAGACACCGCGAGGGTACTTGGGCGCATGTTCGACGGCATCGAATACAGAGGTTACGGCCAGGAGATCGTTGAAGACCTGGCAAAATATTCAGGTATCCCTGTATGGAACGGCCTTACCAACGAATTCCATCCGACCCAGATCCTGGCTGATTTTCTGACGATCCGTGAACATTTCGGAGAGCTTAAAGGCCGCAAGCTTGTTTACATGGGAGATGCCAGATACAATATGGGCAATTCACTGATGGTAGGCTGTGCAAAGATGGGTATGCATTTCGTTGCGTGCGCACCGGAAAAATATTTTCCGAACAGAGACCTTATTGCCGAGTGCCAAAAGATCGCGGCTGAAACAGGCGCAAAGCTTGAATTCATAACCGATCCGATGGAAGCTACCAAGGGCGCGGATGTGATCTACACGGACGTCTGGGTATCCATGGGCGAGCCGGAAATGGTATGGCAGGAGAGAATCAACGACCTGCTTCCGTATCAGGTAAAGATGGAATATTTAAAGAACGCGGGTCCACAGTGCCGCTTCATGCATTGCCTGCCTGCATTCCATGACCTGAACACTGAAGTCGGCGCAAATATCCACGACATCTTCGGTCTTGAAGCAATGGAAGTTACGGACGAGGTATTCGAAAGCGAGCAGTCGATCGTATTCGACGAGGCCGAGAATCGTATGCACACCATCAAGGCTGTTATGGCTGCTTCACTCGCGTAAGTTTTTATGCATGATCAGTTAAATACTGACAAACGTTGAATTTAAGGCATTTCGCAAGGAAATGCCTTATTTTTTATTCATTTTTCATGAATTTAAGGTTGCACAAATAACACTACATTTTGTGGTTAATATGCCGAAAATGCAATTTTTAATCAATATTTAGTGTTCCTTATGTTGACAAGCTCATATAAATATGATATCTATATCAGTACGTACTTAGGTTGGGAGGTAAGCCTTATGCAGTTTGCGGGAATGCAGAAACTGACGCTGCTTGATTTCCCCGGCACAGTCGCCTGCATTTTGTTTACGCGAGGCTGCAATTACAGGTGCCCATTCTGTCATAACGCACTTCTTGTCGAGGGTGACGGAGCCGGAGGCGAGACATATACAGAGGAAGATATTATCAGTTATCTGAAGAAACGCAGCGGAATGCTTGAAGGCGTTTCAATCACCGGCGGTGAGCCGACTCTGTATAGCGAACTGCCGCAGTTCATCCGGAAGGTGAAAGCGGAAGGCTACCGCGTCAAACTGGACACCAACGGAACGAATCCTGATATGGTCCGGGAGCTTATCAACGAAAATTTAGTTGATTATGTGGCAATGGATGTCAAGAACAGTCCGGCGCTTTACGCGAGAACGGCAGGACTTGAAGGTAAGCTTGATGCGGGATCACCGCTCATGAAGAAGGTCGAGATGACCCGTGACATCCTGCTTGAAGGCAGGGTGGATTACGAGTTCAGGACCACGCTCGTGAAGGGCCTTCATACGCCGGAAAGCGTCGAAGGAGCAGCTGCATGGATAAGCGGTGCCAAGGCATACTATCTGCAGGATTTCAAGGATTCCGGGCAGCTGATCGCGCCCGAAGGACTGAGCGCCTTCAGCGAGGCTGAGATGAAGGAATTTGCCGAAATAGCCCGCAAGTACGTAAGCAATACATCGATCAGAGGAATATAACCCAAGAGGGGTATGATAAAATCGGAGGAGTAAATATGTATCAGATCATCAAACGTGACGGCAAGATCGTTGATTTCGATATCAACAAGATCGTTGTCGCCATCAAGAAAGCATTTGACGCTACAGGCACGGATTATACCGACGGCATCATTGATTTCCTTGCCCTTAAGGTAACAGCGGACTTCCTGCCTAAGATCAAGGACGAGAAAGTCGCAGTCGAAGATGTTCAGGACAGCGTTGAGGCAGTTCTTTCAAGAGGAGGATACGAGGCAGTAGCCAAGGCCTACATCCTTTATCGTAAGCAGCGTGAAAAACTGCGTAATATGAAGTCTTCTTACCTTGATTACAAAGAGACTGTCAATCAGTATCTTGACGCTCTTGACTGGCGTGTTAAGGAGAATTCCACAGTTACTTATTCTGTAGGCGGACTTATCCTGTCCAACTCAGGCGCGATCACAGCAAACTACTGGCTCAGCGAGATCTACGACGAGGAGATCGGCAACGCTCACAGAAACTGTGATATCCATATCCATGACCTTTCCATGCTGACAGGCTACTGCGCAGGATGGTCACTTAAACAGCTTATCCAGGAAGGCCTCGGAGGAATCCCGGGCAAGATCACATCTTCACCTGCGGGACATCTTTCGACCCTGTGCAACCAGATGGTCAACTTCCTCGGAATTATGCAGAATGAGTGGGCAGGCGCTCAGGCATTCTCATCATTTGATACATACGTCGCTCCTTTTGTTATCGTTGATAACCTTTCATATAAAGAAGTTAAACAGTGCATTCAGTCCTTCATTTACGGCGTAAATACACCGTCACGTTGGGGCACACAGGCACCGTTTACCAACATTACTCTTGACTGGACCGTTCCTAAGGACCTTGAGCACCTTCCTGCTATCGTTGGCGGCAAGGAAATGGATTTCACCTACGGTGAGTGCAAGGCTGAGATGGACCTTGTCAATAAGGCATTCATCGAGATCATGATCGAGGGCGATGCCAACGGACGCGGATTCCAGTATCCGATCCCGACATATTCGATCACCAAGGATTTCGACTGGTCACCGACAGAGAACAACAAACTCTTATTCGAAATGACCGCGAAGTACGGCACACCGTATTTCTCAAACTACATCAACTCAGATATGGAGCCGAGCGATGTTCGTTCAATGTGCTGCCGTCTGCGTCTTGACCTTCGTGAGCTTCGTAAGAAGTCCGGCGGTTTCTTCGGCTCAGGCGAGTCAACAGGCTCTGTAGGTGTTGTTACCATCAATATGCCGCGTATCGCATATCAGTCAGAGAACGAGGAAGAATTCTTCCGCCGTCTGGACAAGATCATGGATCTTTCCGCACGTTCACTCAAGATCAAGCGTACCGTTATTACCAAGCTCCTTGATGAGGGACTTTATCCATACACCAAGAGATATCTGGGAACATTTGCAAACCACTTCTCAACTATCGGTCTTGTCGGCATGAACGAAGCAGGACTGAACGCTAAGTGGGTCAAGGCTGACATGACTCAGGAAGCCTGCCAGGAGTTCACCAAACGCGTTCTCAACCATATGCGTGAGCGTCTGTCTGACTACCAGGAGCAGTACGGTGACCTTTACAACCTTGAGGCAACTCCGGCTGAGTCAACTTCATACCGTCTTGCTAAGCACGATGTAGCGCAGTTTCCTGACATCATCACCGCAAGCGAAGACGGCGGAACACCGTATTACACCAACTCAAGCCATCTGCCTGTAGGCTATACCGAGGATGTATTTACAGCCCTTGATATTCAGGACGAGCTTCAGACACTGTATACATCAGGAACCGTATTCCATACCTTCCTGGGTGAGAAGCTTCCTAGCTGGGAAGCAGCAGCCAAGCTGGTACGCAAGATCGCAGAGAACTACAAGCTTCCGTATTACACCATGTCTCCGACATACTCAGTATGCAAGAACCACGGATACCTCGACGGCGAGCAGTATGTCTGCCCGATCTGCGGTGAGAAGGCAGAAGTTTACAGCCGTATCACAGGCTACTACCGTCCGGTTCAGAACTGGAACGCAGGCAAGACTCAGGAGTTCAAGGAGCGCAAAGAATACGTTATCGATAAGAGCGTGCTGACACATCAGGGACCTATCGGCGGTGCTGTTGTTGAGGAAGCATTTGACAGCGTATCAACAGGTGAGGCAAGGACGATCCTTTTCGCGACCCAGACCTGCCCTAACTGCAAAGTCGCAGCTACATACCTTGAGCGCGCGGGCATCCCGTTTGAGAAGCTATACGCAGATGAGAATCTTGATCTTATCGCAAAATACGGCATCAAGCAGGCACCTACACTGATCGTTGACGACGGAGTAGAGTCCACTAAATTTGCCGGAGTATCAGAAATCAGACAGTTTATCAATTCCTGATAATCACGCCAGTCCAAAAAGCCAAAGCAAGGCGCTGCATGTGCTGCAGCGCCTTGTGTTACAAAGGGGATAAATATGTACGACATAGTAATAATCGGAGCGGGCCCTGCGGGCCTGACAGCGGCAATTTACGGAGCAAGGGCCGGCAAAAAAGTCCTTGTCATCGAGAAGGATTCTTTCGGCGGGCAGATAGCCCAGTCTCCGAAGGTAGAGAATTTTCCGACCGTTAAGGAAGCGTCCGGACTTGAACTTACCGATATGATGGTAGATCAGGTGCTTGCGCTCGGCGTAGACATAGAGATGGATGAGGTCGTAGGCGTTGAAAACGCCCCGATCCGCGTTCATGGAGCGTCAGGCAGTATGTGGGAAGCCAAGGCCGTTATCATCGCTACAGGGGCCAAACCAAGGCGTCTGGAGCTGGATGGTGAAGACGATCTGATAGGAAACGGTATCAGCTTCTGCGCTGTCTGCGACGGATCCTTCTATGCAGGCAAGACCGTGGCAGTTCACGGCGGCGGCAACAGCGCACTCCAGGAAGCTCTTTATCTTGCGGATATCTGCGAGACCGTTTATCTGATCCACAGAAGGGATTCCTTCAGAGGAGAGGAGCGCCTTGCGGCATTGCTTGAGTCCCGCGAAAATGTCGAGTTCATCCTGAACAGTAAGATAACTGCCTATATTCAGGAGGGCGGAGCGCTGAAAGGCATTGAGGTGACCGACAATATCGGCATCGCACAGACAATTGATCTTGACGGACTGTTCCTTGCGATCGGTCACGAGCCGCAGATGGAAGTATTTGACGCTCTTTTGCCGCTTAACGAGGGCGGATATGCAGATATCGATGAAAAATGCGAAGCAGACCTGCCGGGCATATTTGTAGCAGGAGACTGCCGCGTCAAAGGCGTGCGCCAGGTAACGACCGCGATGAGCGACGGCGCGACCGCAGCACTCGCTGCCTGTAGATTCATAGATACGCTATAAGCGGTTTTGAGAATTCTCGGGGCTGCCATAGGCAGCCCTTATAAAATGCTCTCTCGGGAGGAATAATGAGTTTTACAAATACAAGGACCAGACTATTATTTAAGTATTTAACACCTACAATACTAAGCAATCTAAGCGTTTTCCTATTCACAATAGTTGACGGAATGTTTGTCGGACAGGGCGTCGGCAGTGACGCACTGGGAGCAGTCAACATAGTATTCCCTTATGTAATGTTTTTTAACGCATTCGTCATGCTCACGACCATAGGCGGACTTACGATAACCGCGATAAGAATGGGAAAGGGCGACGAGGACGGAGCAAACGAAGTCTTCATGCATTCCGTTATCATGTCGCTTATCGTTACAGCAGTTTTTTCGGCAGCAGCTATTTTCCTGACAGAGCCTCTTTGCAGGCTGATGGGTGCTTCCGACGCGTATATCGACCTTGCGTGCGAGTACCTTTTCTGGTACGGAGTATTCCTCATTCCGTGCGGAATGTTTACCAACTTTAATGGATTTATAAGAAATGACAGCCGTCCGGCGCTGGTCAGCGCAGCGGTCATTACGGCAACGGCTTTAAACATCTTCGGGGACTGGCTCCTCATCTACCCGGTAAAATGGGGGCTTAAGGGAGCTGCCATCGCAACGGGAGCTGCCCAGACGATTGGAATGTGCATAGTCCTGACGCATTTTATATTCAAAAAAGGAAAGCTGAATTTCCATAAGTTCAAGATACAGCTGCCTCTTGTCGGGAAGATAATTGTACGCGGACTCCCCGAATGCATCGCCCAGTTCTGCACACCGCTGACGACTATCATCACCAATATCATAATTGTCAGGCAGCTGGGAAACAGCGCGGAAAATGCATATTCCGTTATCTGCTACGTCGCCTGCTTTTCGATCGCCATATTCTACGGAGTTGCTGACGGGCTTCAGCCGCTCTTCGGCCGGTGCTACGGAGCGGAGAATTATAAAGACCTTGCGTTTTACAAGAGAGTGGGTCTGATAATAGGCGGAGCCGGGTCTTTCGTGATAACCCTGATAATAGTATTATTGGGACCGCAGTTCTGCAACCTTTACGCCGCGGATGCCGAGACACGCGTGATGGTCCTCGATAACATGGCCAGATACGCGTGGGGCTTTGTCGTCCAATCATTCACGGTAATAATTTCATCGTACCTTTATTCAACGACCCGCACGAAAAAGGCTCTCATAATCAATATAATCAGGAGCTTCGTTGCAAACACTATAATTACGATATTCGCGCCAATGATCTTCGGCGCGGAAATAATCTGGTATACGTTCGGTATTTATGAAACGATCGTCGCCATACTCGCCTTTGTGCTCATGTTCCTTGCTGACAAAGGCGGCGTAAAGGGCGCGGTTGAATAAAGTCAAAAAACTCCCTGATCGAAAAACAAGGCGCCCCTACGCATTAGCCCTCATTCAGATTCAATTTTCGCCTCCGGGAAGGTGATATTGAACGGGCTGACTTTGACAACTGCAATTGGCCGGCAAAGGGAAACATCAGGGAAAAGTGCCGGGTCGATCTTTATTCCGACGACCTTGGCAAGTTTCCCTTTTCCTTTACCGAAAAAGCTGGTGAAATAGTGCTTCCCCTCGTACTGCTGAACGAGCGGAAACGGAAGCAGCTTTGTGCTGACAGGGAAAGAAAGCCTGCCGGATTTTAAGGTGAACTCAGCCGCAGTCTTACCGTCAACCGTTATGGTTGCCTTTTCAGTGTCACTGCCGATCTCCTCAAAAGAGAACTCTGCTTTTTCTTTCGGAATGCCCCAGTTGACTCTTCCGTTCACAACGCTTTCCATCGTGGAAACGTAGATCTTGCTGATGGTATCGAGCTTTTTGCCTCCGAAACGGAATTTCCCCGGGATAAAGAGAAGCTCTCCGTATGGGCCGGCGTCTGACTGCTCGTAATCGACCAGCATCACGCTGCCGAAGCCGCCGGCAAAGGCGCCTTTAAGAAACTCCGGCACATTTGCGCTATTTGCGACAAAATCCTTTTTGAACTTATAAAGAAAGATATATCCTTTTCCGCACAGATCCCACGGTGCGGGATATGCTTTTACTCCGTTTTCCATGTCAACAGTCCTCCTTGGCGAGCCATTCGCGGAACGCCTTATTGTTGATATTTACGTAGATCTTAAACACAAACGGGAACACCCGGCTGACTATGTCGGTGATGCGGAACATGGCAGACGGGAAGATATGGTTTTTATCTTTGCGAATGCCGCTGATCACCTTCCTTGCCACGGTGGCAGCCTCCTGTGTCGGCCAGGGCACCGGCGTATTCTTCCCCGATCGCTCGAAGAATTTCGTCTTTGTCGCAACAGGATAGATCACCTGGAAGTGCTGCTCTTTTTCAAGCTCGTAGCGGTACGCGTCGGCAAATCCGCGCACGGCTGCTTTTGTTGCGCTGTAAAGCGCATATCCGGGAAGCGATAAAAGCCCCATCGCGCTTGCCGTTACCGCAAAATTGTAAGGCTCATTGCCGTGCAGCTCCTTCATCTTCTCGGCAGCGTAAACCGTGCTGACAAAGTTCGTATCCAGGATCGTTTCCGCATGGTCCCAATCAGGTTCCTTAAGCTTCTCATAATAGGCAAAGCCGGCGTTTGAAACATACAGATCGATTCCGCCCAGCTTTTGGAGTGCAAAATCAAAGAATGTATCGATCTCATCTTTCTTTGACACATCGCAGGTCACCAAAAAAAGATTTTCGTCTTCGATCCCGACATTCTCGATATGTCTTGCGCATGCTGCAACGCGGCAGCCGCTTGCAAGCAGCAATTTCAATATTTCAAGCCCGATACCGGAGGATGCTCCGGTGATAGCGACTCTTTTTCCATTCAGTTCCATTTCATTTCCCTCGTAATTATTCGTCGACTGCTTCTTTCACGGAAAAATCAGTTTTCCTTATTTTACGCCAAAGCATGAAAATAACAATCACAAGTGAAAGAATATCCGCGATCGGCTGGGCCCAGATAAGCCCGTCCACGCCGATGATCGCTTTCATAATGAACACGGCAGGAATGAAGATGACGCCCTGACGGAAGATCGAGGCAAGCAGGGCGGGAGTTGCCGCGCCGACAGCCTGCAAAGTGTTCTGGCAGATGGCGAATGCGCCGATGAGCCACGCGGTGCTCATCAGAATGCGTGTGAAATGCACGCCGGAACCAAGCGCGGTCATATCGGTCAGGAACACTTTGACGATAGGCTCTGCGAAGATATAGCAGAGCGCTGATATAACGGCACAGAACACAAGCCCGAAAAGAGCGGAGAAGCGTATACCTTTGACGAGCCGCTCCTTTTCCTTTGCTCCGTAGCAGAAGCCGAGAAACGGCTGAACGCCGCTTCCGATGCCGATACCGATGAGCGTAACGATCATGATGATTTTGGCAGTCACGCCGTAGCCGGCAACGAGCATATCGCCGTCAGCGTATTCGGCCAGCTGTGAATTAACAACGGTAGATGAAACGCTGACGAGCAGATTGGCAAGAGACGCGGAAATTCCGACAGAAAGAACGCCGGTGAGGATCCGGTCCTTCACTGAGAAATATTTAGGGCTGATGGAGAGCACCGATTTCCCCTTGAGGAAGTACATAATATAATATCCCGCCGCAACGGCATTGCCGATAACGGTGGCTATTGCCGCGCCTGTTACGTCCCATTTGAAGCCCAAGATAAAGATCGGGTCAAGGATGATATTAAGGAGGTTGCCGATGAGTGTGCCGGTCATGGCTTTCATCGATTCTCCCTCGGTACGGACGATAGAGGAGAAACAGTTGGAAATCATTGAAAAAATGCCGCAGCCGATGACGATGGCAAGATAATCCTTGGTCAGCTCGGCACTGTCTGCACTCGCACCGAGCATCACGGTCACGTCATCGAGGAATATCCAAAGAACCGCCATCATTACGCCGCCGACGACAACGCATGCCCACATACAGAATGAGCAGGCTTTTCTGGCATAATCAGGTTTGCCCTCGCCGAGTGCGCGGGAAATGACCGAAGTTCCGCCCACACCGAACAGGGTGCCGAGCGACATGAAAATCATAAAAAGCGGTGTAGCGAAGGAGACCGCCGTGACCATCAGATCGTTATGGGTAAGGCCCAAAAAGAATGTATCTGCAAGGTTATAGACCATGACCATTATCATGGCAATGAGCGCAGGTATACTGTTTTTGATGACGATCTTCGGGATGGGATCGGTTTTGAAAGATTCGATAGCCGATGCCTTATTTTCGTGATTCATTAGCGGGTTCCTCCATTATTCAGCAAGTCTTTCTGCGGCAGCAAGAAGCCGCTCACAGTAATTTTCAAATTGTTTCTGCTCTTCGCCGGTCAGGCAGGTCATGATATCGTGAAGCCAGTTGTTGTGGATATCGACCAGTTCGGCCACTTTTTCACGTCCGGTGTCGGTAAGTGACAACCGCTTGATGCGCTTGTCGGCTTCGTCCTGTATTCTTATAACGCATGCTTTGCCCTCGAGCGAAGCGAGCGCTTTCCCAACGGTCGTTTTATCAGTCTTAAGCGCGACCGAAACATCATCCTGCGAGCAGCTTTCGTGAGAAAAAATGTATGAGCAGATCATACATTCCGTGTCACTTAATTCCTGCCTGCGGATCTTCGCGTGGCTGAATTCCTTATTGCAGCGAAATAAGAGATTGAGTATTTGATAATCCATCCGGGCCTCCTGATTTCCGCAAAATAGTAGAATTTTCTACTATTATAGCGCGCGGCCGCGAAATACGCAACCGATTCGGGCGAGATAAAAAACGGCGGTAAGGATCTTACCTCACCGCCGTTTAAGGTGTTATGTATATTATTTCAGGTGATAGTTGTTTGCGATGATCTTCTTGAGGTGTGCAAATCTCGGAAGTGAATCTTCCATAGCTCTTTCCGGCTCGCCCTGGATAAGAGGAAGGGCGTAGTCGATGAAAGGTTTCAGGATGCCGTTGTGGTCTGCATTGATCCACTCAAGAGGAACGGTCTTTTCTGTGTTGGCAACGCTTGAAAGGTCAAGAAGCTCAAGCTCGCACTTGTAACCGTTCGTGCGGTCGCACTTGAAGCCGACCATCTTGTCGGTAACTCCGTTAACTGCGTTAAGAACTGCAGCTTCGCCTGCTCTGAAAGCTTCGTCGATGTCTGTCTGGGATGCAAGATGTGCTCCGCAGCGCTGAAGGAGTGAAAGCTCGATAGGGCGAACCTTTGCGCCGGTGTTGGACTTGATCTTGTCGGCAAGAATTGCTGCAAGTCCGCCGAGCTGAGCATGGCCGAATCCGTCAGTTGCGGACTTCTGAGCCTCTGATACGAGGTTGCCGTCTGCATACTTAAGGCCTTCTGAAACTGCTACCATGCAGTAGCCTGTCTGGCGCCACTTGTCTTCAACTTCGTTAAGGAACTCTTCCATTACAAATGGAGTCTCCGGAAGATAAATGAAATCCGGGCCGCATCCTGCATATGTTGCAAGTGCAGCAGCAGCTGTAAGCCAGCCTGCGTTACGTCCCATGATCTCAACTACACAGATTTGTCCTGTGTCGTATACGTGACAGTCCTGGTAAACTTCCATAAGGCTTGTTGCGATGTATTTGGCAGCTGAGCCGTAGCCGGGGCAGTGGTCGGTTCCGAAAAGGTCGTTGTCGATGGTCTTCGGAACGCCCATAACGCGGCACTCATAGCCGACCTTCTGGCAGTATTTGGAGATCTTGTTGCATGTATCCATTGAATCGTTACCGCCGTTATAGAAGAAGTAACGGACATCATATTTCTTGAAGATCTCAAGGATACGTTTGTAATCGGTGTCATCTACATCCGGATCAGCCATCTTGTAACGGCATGAGCCGAGAGCTGATGAAGGAGTGTTAAGAAGCTTGGCAAGCTCTTCAGGATCTTCCTGACCGATATCAAAAAGATGATCGCTTAAAACACCCTTGATGCCGTGCTCAGCACCGTAAACCTTGGTGATGTACGGGCTTTCAAGAGCAGTTTTGAAAACGCCGTATGCGCTGGCATTGATAACCGAGGTCGGTCCGCCGGACTGACCGAATATACATGCACCCTTTAAGTCACTCATAGTAGATCCTCCTTTGGAAAACAGCCCGAACGGACTGTAATTGTACAAAAATTTGAAAAATATGATATCACTTTTCTTATATAAAGTAAATCAATTTGCACAAAAATCGGACAGCAAAATTGGTGAAATTATGCACAAACTTTTATGCAATTAGTATATAAAAATTGTCATAATCGCCACCAAAAGAATATAACCCAATTTATGTATTTATGATATTATATACAGGAAGTGAAATTAATTACATTAAGGAGGCCATATTATGCCATTAGTTACATCTGAAGAAATGTTTAAGAAGGCCTACAACGGTGGCTATGCTATCGGCGCGTTCAACGTTAATAACATGGAAATCGTTCAGGGTATCACCGAGGCAGCCAGGGACCTTGAGGCTCCTTTGATCCTGCAGGTATCTAAGGGCGCACGTGCATACGCTAACCACACTTACCTTATGAAACTCGTTGAAGCAGCGGTTATCGAGACCGGTCTTCCGATCTGCCTGCATCTTGATCACGGCGACAGCTTTGAGACATGCAAGAGCTGCATCGACGGCGGATTCACATCGGTTATGATCGACGCTTCAAGCAAGCCTTTCGAAGAGAATATCGCAATTACCAGACAGGTAGTTGAGTATGCTCATGACAGAGGAGTAGTTGTTGAGGCTGAGCTTGGCACACTTGCCGGCATCGAGGATGAAGTCAAGGTATCTGCTGAGGATTCATCATACACACATCCTGAAGAGGTTGAAGAGTTCGTTACCAGAACGGGCTGCGACTCACTCGCTATCGCTATCGGAACCAGCCATGGCGCATACAAGTTCAAGCCGGGCACAAAGCCACAGTTAAGATTCGACGTTCTTGAGGAAGTTTCCAAGCGCCTTCCGATGTTCCCGATCGTTCTTCACGGCTCATCAAGCGTTCCGCAGTATCTTGTTGAGAAGATCAACAAATTCGGCGGAAATATGCCGGGCGCTATCGGCGTTCCTGAGGATCAGCTTCGCCAGGCAGCAGCTCTTTCAGTATGCAAGATCAATATCGACTCAGATCTTCGTCTTGCAATGACCGCTACTATCCGTGAGTTCATGTTCGAACATCCGGATAAGTTCGACCCGAGAGAATATCTTAAGCCTGCAAGGGCAGCCATCAAGGAACTCGTTGCTCATAAGCTCGTTAACGTTCTCGGCTGCGATCACAAGGCTTTCTAAGGAGAGCGGATTTGAGCAGCTTGCCTGATGAAAGATTAATAAAGCCGGTTGCTCACATACGTACCGGATTTGCCGAGAAGTTCGGAATACCGAGGCAGAGCATGCTTGTGCCGGGCGCCGAAGGACAGATCGTTTTCGAAGCAGAATACCGCAATCCGGACGCTATCAAAGGATTAGAGGAGAATTCCCACATCTGGCTGGTGTGGGGATTCTCTGAAGCTTTCAGGGAGAGAGAAGCGCTGACCGTTCACCCGCCCAGGCTCGGCGGCAAGGTCAAGAAAGGCGTTTTTGCCACAAGAGCTCCGTACAGACCCAACTCTCTGGGTCTTTCCTGCGTAAAACTAGTCGGAATAACCATCGACGAGAAGCTCGGCCCCGTTATTACGGTGTCGGGCGTTGATATGCTGGACGGCACTCCGATATATGACATAAAGCCTTATATGCCGTACACGGACAGTTTCCCCGAGGCCACGGCCAATTTCGGGCAAAATCACAGCAGGGACCAGATTACGGTCGATTTCCCTGAGGAGCTTCTTAACATACTTCCTGCAGAGCACAGAAATGCTGCGAGAATGCTCCTTGAACAGGACCCGCGCGCGGCGTATAATAAAGAGCCTGGATACATATACGGACTTAATTATGCCGGATATGATATCCGTTTTACGGCAGATGACGAGTGCATAAAGGTATGCGATGTCACCAAAGCCGATGAGGATTTAAAGAAGGTGAAATAAATGAATTACGCGGAAACTCTGGATTATATCCATAACATAAATAAAGCATGGACCAAACCGGGGCTTGAGCGAATCAGCTGCCTGATGGAACTTCTGGGCAATCCGCAGAAGGGCATGAAATTCATACACATAGGCGGAACCAACGGCAAAGGCTCCACCTGTGCTTTTTTGTCATCTATTCTGGTTGAGGCAGGCTACAACGTAGGCCTGTTCACGTCTCCTTATATCGAGACCTATAACGAAAGGATGCAGATCAACAACAAGAACATCCCGGACGACGAGCTGTGCGAGCTTGTTGAGTATGTTCGTCCTTACGTCGATATGATGGAAGACAAGCCGACTGAATTTGAGCTTAATACGGCGCTTTCGCTTCTTTACTACAAGAAGCATGCCGTTGATATAGTAGTTTTCGAGGTGGGACTCGGCGGTGAACTTGATTCGACTAATGTTATCGACTCACCCGAGGTTGCGGTAATAACCGCAATAGGACTTGACCACACCGAATATTTGGGAGATACCGTCGAGAAGATAGCCGAGACCAAATCCAAGATAATCAAGGAAGGATGTTCGGTCGTTCTTTACAAGCAGGCTGACAACATCACCCAGGTGATTGCGGAAAGAAGCCGCGAGGTCGGTGCAAAGCTCTACATCTCAGAGCCTGACAAGGTCAAAGCCGGAGGCGTAAGCATCGACAGACAGCTTTTCAGCTATGAGGGCATGGGAGATATGGCAATGCCGCTTGTGGGTGAATATCAGCTCAAGAATATCGCGGTCGTTATCAAGGTGGTCGAGGCACTCAGAGAACGCGGCTGGAAGATCTCCGAGGGCGCTGTCATCAGAGGAATCGAGAAGGTCAAGTGGCCGGGAAGATTCGAGATCATCAGCTACGACCCGATTTTCATCGTTGACGGAGCGCACAATCCGCACGGGATGGAAGCTGCGGTATCATCGATCAAAACGTTGTTCAAGGACGAGAAAGTGATCCTGATTTTCGGCGTAATGGCGGACAAGGATTATCTGAATATGCTGGATATGGTTTTGCCGGTCGCTAAGGAGCTTCTGGCAGTTACACCGGCTAACCCGAGAGCTCTTTCTGCCAAGGATCTTGCGGCGATCGTCAACAAGAAGGGCGTAAAGGCCGAGGCGTACGAAAGCATTGAGGAAGCGATAGATGCAGCTTTTGTAAAGGCAGGCCACGGCAATGTCATCTGCGGACTGGGCTCACTCTATATGATCGGCGATATCAAGACCGCTGTAGCAACAAGAAGATAAGATACGGACCATGATGAATCATCATGGTCCTTTTTTGTAGAATAATACCGAAAGAAAGGCCGGGTTAAGGCAAATCTTTTTCGGAAAATGACAGTATTATTTGTCCATGACTATGCTATAATTTGTATATCTTTGAAATAAAAACCACTATATATATTCCGGGGAGGGGAAAATGGCACAGTTTAAATCAGATATTGAAATCGCGCAGGAAACAACACCGCTTCACATCAAAGAGGTTGCGGCGAAATTAGGCCTTACCGAGGATGACCTCGAGTACTACGGAAAGTATAAGGCTAAGATCGACTATAACCTTCTGAATACTCCGAGAGCAGACGGCAAAAAGGCTAAACTCATTCTCTGTACAGCCATTAACCCGACCCCTGCAGGAGAAGGCAAGACTACCACAACAGTCGGTGTCGGCGATGCGCTTGCACAGCTTGGCAAGAACGTTGTGATCGCTCTTCGTGAGCCGTCACTTGGACCTGTATTCGGCGTTAAGGGCGGAGCAGCCGGCGGCGGATATGCTCAGGTAGTTCCGATGGAGGACATCAACCTTCATTTTACAGGTGACTTCCATGCGATCGGAGCAGCCAACAACCTTCTTGCTGCAATGGTAGATAACCACATCTATCAGGGAAATGCACTCGACATCGACCCTCGCCGTGTTGTTTGGAGACGCTGCGTTGATATGAACGACAGACAGCTCCGTAACATCGTTGACGGAATGGGCGGCAAGGCTAACGGATACACCCGTGAGGACGGATTTGATATTACAGTAGCTTCTGAGATCATGGCTTCATTCTGCCTGGCTTCAGATCTTGATGATCTTAAAGAAAGATTTGCGCGTACAGTAGTAGCTTACACAAGAAGCGGCGAACCTGTTACCGCTGGTCAGATCAATGCTCAGGGCGCAATGACCGCGCTCCTTAAGGACGCTCTTAAGCCGAATCTGGTTCAGACCCTCGAGGGAACACCGGCATTCGTTCACGGCGGACCGTTTGCCAATATCGCTCACGGCTGCAACTCAGTAATTGCAACACGTATGGCAATGCACTTCGGCGATTATGTAGTAACTGAGGCAGGCTTCGGCGCAGACCTCGGAGCGGAGAAGTTCCTTGATATCAAGTGCCGTATGGCAGGCCTTAAGCCGGACGCAGTTATCATCGTTGCTACTATCAAAGCTCTTAAATACAATGGCGGAGTTCCTAAGACAGAACTTGCAAACGAGAACCTCGAAGCTCTTGAGAAGGGCCTTCCGAACCTTCTTAAGCATGTTGAGAATATCACTCAGGTTTACGGACTTCCGGCAGTTGTTGCCCTCAACAGATTCACAGCTGATACAGACGCTGAAATCGAACTCGTTACCAGAAAATGCGCAGAACTCGGTGTTAACGTTCGTCTTTCAGAAGTCTGGGGCAAAGGCGGCGCAGGCGGCATAGAGCTGGCTCAGGAAGTAATCAGACTGTGCGAGCAGCCAAGCAACTTCACCTTCTCATATGATGTAAATGATTCGATCAAGACCAAGATCAACGACATCGCAACCAAGGTTTATGGTGCTGACGGAGTTGATTATCTTCCGAAGGCAGAGAAGGAGATCGCTGAGCTTGAAGCTCTCGGATATGGCAAGCTTCCTATCTGCATGGCTAAGACCCAGTACTCACTCACTGATGACCAGACCAAACTCGGACGTCCGACCGGATTCAGGATCACCGTTCGTCAGGCAACAGTCAGCGCGGGCGCAGGCTTTGTAGTATGTCTTACCGGCGAGATCATGAAGATGCCGGGACTTCCAAAGGTCCCTGCAGCTGAGAAGATCGACGTTGACTCAACAGGCAAGATTTCAGGATTGTTCTAAGTAATCTAAATTGGTATAATTAGTTAAATCATTTGACTTAAGGCGCTGAGGCACCGAATCAGGAGTTTAACTATGAAGACCGCAGACAAGACTTGTAATCAGTTTATAGAAGAATTAGCATCAGCAGCTCCGACCCCGGGAGGGGGAGGGGCTGCTGCTTTAGTTGGAGCAGTCGGAATCGCGCTTGGCAACATGGTGGGAAGCCTCACCGTCGGCAAGAAGAAATATGCTGACGTTGAAGGCGACATAATCGTGCTTAACGAGCGCGCAAAGGCACTTGAGGCGCAGCTTATGGCACTTGTCGATAAGGACGCCGAGATGTTTGCACCTTTAGCTGCTGCATACCGCCTTCCTAAGGATACGCCCGAAGAGCAGGCACATAAGGATGAGGTAATGGAGCAGTGCCTGTATGACGCGTGCAGCGTTCCTCTTGAGATAATGGAGCGTCTGGCAGACGCCATGGACTTGATAGTAAAATACGCCGAAAAAGGCTCCAAAATGGCTATTTCCGACGCGGGATGCGCAATGATACTGTGTAAGGCGGCAATGCAGGCAGCAAGCCTTAATGTCTTCATCAACACCAAGAGCATGAAGAACAGGGAAGAGGCAGAAACATATAACGCCAAAGCCAATGAGCTGCTTTTCATCTATGGTATGAAGGCAGACAACATCATCTATGAGGTAAAGGAAGCACTCAACATGAGAGTGTAAAAATCTTTCAAAAATTGTGCGGAAAGATCCGCCTGTAGGCCCTAGGCAATTAAAAAAAAGACCTGCCGAAATAAAATCGACAGGTCGTTTTTATAAATTATTTCTTTAAATTCAAATAATCAAGAATCCTAGTGATAGATCTGATCGCAGATGAACCATTCGCCTGCTGCATCGTCCCAGATCCAGATCCAGGTCGCATCAAGCTTCTGATCATCATCAGATTCGCCAGGTTTGGTGAAAGTCATATCCAGCTTGTACTTAACATCGACAGCGAAGCATTTATCGTTGTATCTGATATAGTTGCCGGCCCATTTTTCGGCAAATTCGTAGTACTTAATATCTTCCCACATATAAAGCCATGGGTCAATCCTGTCGTAATTCTCATCACCGAAGATGCTTCCGTAAAGGTCGGTTCCTTTCAGGATGTAAGCATCAAGGTTGAAACTATTATAAATGAAATATGTTGCCCAGTTCTCGATGCCCCTGATTACCATTGGCTCAACTTCATCGATAAATGCCTGAGATGGCTCGCTGACTGCAACATAATTGCTCTCTGATACGGTGAAGTTCATCTCGGAACCGGCATCATCGACAGCCTTAACGACAGGCTCTTTGGCAAGACCTGATACGGTGTAAGTAACAAGGCTCGGCAGGCCGTCAACATATTTTGAAGCAACTGCCAGAGTATCCGGTATATCTGTCGAAGTGATGAAGTCGGATGAGACTTCTTTGTCATTGACGGTAACCTTGGCATTCTCCGGAACAAGTATTGTGATCGAGCTTGTCTCAGGGATGTATGGAGCAATATCAACAGAAGCAAGACGCCACTTCTTGAGGTTGAATGCGCCTGTGCCGGAGCATTCAAGGCCTATCTTGCCGACAAGATAGTTGTCAGCGACAATATCATATGAAGGAGCGTCGGCACGGTATTCGCTGTTCTCCTTGTATGCTACATTTGCGCCCTTGACCTTCTCTGTGTAAAGAGCCAGGAGACTGTCAGGATCCTCAAAGAAGCTTGAATCCGTGTTGGTGTATTTCTTAAGGAATGTTGTGAGCTTATCTGTTGATGCATACTGCTCAACAACATTGGCTGCTATATGGTTCGGCTGAGTGCGCTCATATTCCTTGAGGTAGGATGTGAGAACTATACACAGGACAACAACTAAAGCAGCAAGGAAAATGCAGTATACGCCGAGGAATATCTTGAAGCCGCGGCCTTCCTTCTTCTTTTTCTTCTTGTTGGATCTGGTCTGTGCAGCAACCTGTGCACGGCGCTCATCCCTGTAATCAGAGTAGTTCATACTGCCGGTAGAGCGGCTTGATGAAGGTCTTGAAGAAGATGAGCTCTGTGTAGTTCTCGGCCTGCCTGACTGAGCAGATGCAGAACTGTATGAAGAAGTCCGTGCGGAGGACGGAACTCTTGATGCCGGGGATGCAGAAGCTGATCTTGCTGTGCCGGTCTGCGACCTTGTAAGTGAGCTGGCGGTAGGCCTTGCAGAAGCTGAAGCTGAACTTCTCGTTGTCTGTGAAACAGAAGAAGTGCTTCTAACAGGAGTTCTGCTTGCGGAAGCGGACGTAACCTGAGAGGTCTGTCTTACTGTTGAGGTTCTCTGTGAAGAAACAGGCTGCGAAGAAGATCCCTGAAGATCCTTCACAAAGTCATTCATATTTTGAACTTTTGGTCTTTTGGTTTCGTTTTCCATAGTCATAGTCCTTTTATCAGTTTCAAGTAATTAGTCAATACCTTTAACCAGCCATGCTGTCGGGCACATACGGGGACCTAAAGGCGAGTATGGGGAATTAAGGATCTCATTCTCGTAGATCATCTGTGTTGATGTGCCGCCGTCCATAGCAGCTGCGTTAACAGCACCGTATTCAAGCATTATGTAAGCCAAATCTTTGAACGTAGCTCCTAAGGAGTTGGCCTGGCGACCATCGACAACCAGAAGAAGAACTGAGCCGTCCTTGGTCTGACCGATAGCGGTACGCGGGTTCTTGCCGCCGCCGTAAGTTGCTGAGTTAGGCATCTCGTCAAGAAGCACCTGTCCGTCTTTAACGAGGAAAGGACCGGTATCGTGTTTACAATATATCGCATCACGAATTCCCAGTTCATCCGCCTCATGCAAAGTAATATTACCCATTACGAATATGTTGTCCTCTGTGAATCCTGCAAGATAGTATGAATGATCAGCTCCATACTCAGCCTGAACGACCGTGCCTTCAGAATAAACCGCGCCAAGCGGCCACGATGTGTCTTTAACAGCTTCACCTTCATCGATAAAGTCACCGCCGTTGATTCCGCCGATAATATTGTAGCCGGAGTTGTTATAACGCTGAACCATCTCCAGAACCGTCTCACCGATGCCGGTTCCGAACGTTGGTACCGTGCCAACGAAAACACGCGACGGATCATGAACGATCATAAGCTTGCCCTTGTAAGAACCGCCGCTGATATCGATGAGCTCGATGTCTTTGGAAATTTCTTCTTCACTTGGAATCTCAATGAGGGAAGTATCAGACTTCTCACCTTCTTCAAGAACAACCAGTTCTGTCTGGTGAAGGATATCCTCGACCTCCTCCTCTGAAAGGAAGATCTTGCTGATCCAGCCGATACGGCTGGTCTCGTTAAGCGAACGGACAAAGAGCACCTTGGCTGATTCGGATGGGCCCTTCTCCATGATGTAGATAACGGCAAGGCATGCCAACGCCACGAAAACAAGAGTGATAAGTAAGGTAAGGAAAAATCTACCTATATACTTGAGAGCTTTCATGAAAAATCTCCTAAAAAATAATCAAATTTTAAACCTAAAAACATAGGCAAAGGCATTTTACTATAAATAAGAAAAAAAGTAAACAAAACGATTTGTGAAAAGTCGGTGACCACGCCGGCCGGTCATTTCCCGGCTGCTTTCAGCGCCGCGCGGACAACGTGTGTTGCCATGATGGTATTGGTCACAGCACCGACGCCGCCCGGGACAGGAGTGATCCCGGCAACGTAAGGTTCGACCTCATCAAAGGCGAAGTCACCGCACATCTGACCGTCGACAAAATTCATTCCGACATCGATCGCAGTGCATCCGGAAGCTACGCCTTTGGCAATGTCAGCGCCGACAAGCTTAGGAACTCCGCATGCGGAGATCAGAATGTCCGCATCGATGCATCTTGACGGAATATCGCGGGTCCTGGAATGGCACCATGAAACAGAGGCGTGACGGGCAAGAAGCATAAGACCGAGAGGCTTTCCGATAACCTGGCTTCTTCCGAGAACAACGGCATTGGCACCATTGAATTCAACTCCGGCGAATTCGCAGATCTTTATGACAGCTTCGGCTGTGCATGGGAAATATCCGCTCTCATCGCCCATGGCAAGCTTTGCCCAGTTGGCAGGGCTCATGCAGTCCATATCCTTCTCCGGGTCTATCATCTGAAGCAGAGGAGTCTCGTCAAGTCCTGAAGGAAGCGGCCTGAAGAGAAGTATTCCGTGAACAGACGGATCTAAGTTGAAGGCGGCAAATTCCTTTTCAAGCTCCGCTTGGGTCACATCTTCCGGAAGCTCCAGCAATTTTATATCGATCCCGACGCTCTCGCATGTTTTCCTTACGCCGCGTTCATACGCCAGGTCGCTCCCCTTGGCACCTACGCGCACGATGCCTAAAACAGGGGTAATTCCTGCGGCTGCGATGTCATTTTTCATTTGCTCTTTAAGGGCTGCAGCAACGGCTGCTCCTTTGATGATCTCTGCCATTTTATCTACCTCATTTTTATGAAATAAGCTCTTTTTACAAGCCAAATTATAACCGAAATCGGTAGAGTTGTACATTGACTTTTATATATGTGTAATATATCATTTAAGTATCTTTAAATGCGGTACAGAGAGATCGCCAAGATAGGAGCAATATATGAGCTTAACGGCTAAAGCAACCAGATATGTATTATTACCCGGTTTCTGTGATGTACATGTGCATTTCAGAGAGCCGGGTTTTTCTTATAAAGAAACCATTAAAAGCGGCACTCAGGCGGCAGCCAGAGGCGGCTATACGGCTGTCTTTACCATGCCTAATCTGGACCCTGTTCCGGATAGCTTAGAGCACCTTAAAGTGCAGCAGGATATCATCGAGAAAGACGCCGTGATCAATGTATATCCGTATGGAGCGATAACCAAAGGAGAACTTGGTAAGGCACTGTCAGATATCGATGAAATGGCAGATTCTGTTATAGCTTTTTCCGATGACGGGAAGGGCGTTCAGTCAGAGGAAATGATGCTTGAGGCAATGCTGAAGGCCAAGGCCAAAGGCAAGATAATCGTTGCGCACTGCGAGGATAACTCGCTCCTTAACGGCGGGTATATCCATGATGGGAAATACGCGAAAGAGCACGGACATAAAGGAATAGTCAGCGAAAGTGAGTGGGGACCCATCGCGCGCGACGTGAAGCTGGCAGCTAAGATCGGCTGCGCTTATCACGTCTGCCACATCTCCTGTAAGGAGAGCGTCGAGATAATAAGAAAAGCCAAGGCAGAAGGCATTGATATAACGTGCGAGACAGCACCTCATTATCTGGTGCTGGACGAAGGCTGCCTCAAGGAAGAGGGCCGTTTCAAGATGAATCCGCCGCTCAGATCCGAAGAAGACAGGCTTGCGCTCCTTGAAGGTCTGAAGGACGGCACGATCGATATGATCGCTACTGACCATGCACCGCACAGCGCCGAGGAAAAGAGCAAAGGTCTTGCCGGAAGCGCCAACGGAATAGTGGGAATAGAGACAGCTTTTCCGGTGCTTTACACTAAGCTGGTCAGAGAAGGCGTGATCCCGATGGAAAAGCTCCTTGACCTTCTGGTAGTTAATCCAAGAAAAAGGTTCGGACTGCCGCTCCCTGACGAGAGCATGGACTACAGCCTTTGGGACCTTGAAACTCCATACATCATTGACAGCAGTGAGTTTCTGTCAATGGGCAAATCCTCACCTTTCGAAGGCATGGAAGTATACGGAAAATGCATTGAGACCGTCTGCGGCGGCAAGGTGGTATACAGTTTATGAAAAACAGCTTTTTGGAAATAACAGAGAATAAGATGCTGGCACCTTCAGTGTACCGGATGAAGCTGAACAGCACATCCGGCGAGGAGCTGAAGCCGGGTCAGTTTATCAATATCGCGCTTGAGGGAAAGTATTTAAGACGCCCGATATCGGTCTGCGACTTTGAAAAGACCTTAGAAGGCGCGATCGTTACTATCATTTACAAAGTGGTCGGTCAGGGAACCGAGCAGATGGCCGGTATGCTGCCGGGCGAGAAGCTGGATGTTCTTGAAGGCCTTGGAAATGGCTACGATCTTTCTGACGCGGGCAATGCACCGCTTCTTATCGGCGGAGGCGTTGGCGTTCCCCCGATGTATTATCTGGCCAGAAAACTGACCGAAGAAGGAAAGCCTGTAACCGTTATTCTCGGCTTCAACACTCGCTCAGAGATCTTTTATGAAGATGAATTCAAGGCATTAGGATGTAAGACGATAGTAACTACGGTCGACGGAAGCTGCGGCATCAAAGGATTTGTAACAGATGCGCTTCCGGCAGATTATTCATACTACTACGCATGCGGTCCCGAGCCGATGCTGAAGGCAGTTTTCAGAGCGTGTGCGTCCTCCGGCCAGATGAGCTTTGAAGAGCGCATGGGATGCGGCTTCGGTGCCTGCATGGGGTGCTCGTGCAAGACAGTGACCGGATACAAGAGGATCTGCAAGGACGGGCCTGTAATGAGAAAGGAGGAGATCCTGTGGGAGAAGTAAGAAACGACAGACTGAAGGTCGATCTTCTGGGGATCTGCCTGGATAATCCTGTGATCCCGGCCTCCGGAACTTTCGGATACGGATATGAATTTGCCGAGCTTTACGACATAAACTGCCTCGGGACTTTCTCATTTAAAGGAACGACCAAAGAGGCACGCTTCGGAAATCCCACACCGAGGATCGCGGAGTGCACAGCCGGAATGATCAACGCGGTCGGACTTCAAAATCCCGGCGTTGAGGCGGTCACTCGCAATGAGCTTCCGAAGCTTAAAGAATGCTTTAACAAGCCGGTAATGGCAAATGTCAGCGGTTTTTCAGTAGACGATTATGTTTACACAGTGGGACGCCTTGCCGGCCAGGATCAGATTGGCTGGTTTGAGGTCAATATTAGCTGCCCGAACGTTCACGGGGGCGGTATGACTTTCGGCACCGACCCTGAATGCGCGGCTGAGGTAACGGCAGCAGTAAAGAAAGTGGCTGACAAGCCTGTGATCGTCAAACTGACGCCAAACGTTACGGACATAGTAAGCATTGCCAAGGCGTGCGAAGACGCGGGAGCCGACGGCATCAGTCTGATAAATACAATGCTCGGAATGAGAATAAACCTGAAGACCGGAAAGCCGATAATTGCCAACACCATGGGCGGCTTTTCAGGGCCTGCGATATTCCCGGTGGCCTTAAGAATGGTTTATCAGGTGTCGTGCGCAGTGAATATCCCGGTCGTCGGAATGGGCGGAGTTTCAACAGCAGAAGATGTAATAGAAATGATGATGGCAGGCGCAACGGCCGTTGAGGTCGGCGCGGCCAATCTGGTAGATCCGTTTGCCGCTAAGAAGATCATCGAGGCTCTGCCGGCAACAATGGACAAGTACAGGATCGACAAACTTAGTGACATAATAGGAGCAGCAAGATAATGGGAAAAGATGTAATCATAGCCTGCGATTTCGCATCGGCTGAGGCAACATACAGCTTCCTGGACAAATTCTCAGGAAGCGCAAGAAAACCATTCGTGAAGATCGGCATGGAGCTTTTCTACGCGGAAGGACCGGAGATAGTAAAGCAGATCAAGAAGAGAGGACATAAGATTTTCCTCGACCTTAAGCTTCACGATATTCCCAATACGGTCAAGAAGGCGATGAACGTGCTTTCAAAGCTGGATGTGGACATGGTAAATCTTCATGCGGCCGGCACCAGACCGATGATGGAGGCTGCCCTTGAAGGGCTTACAAGACCGGACGGCACCAGACCGATACTTCTTGCTGTTACCCAGCTTACAAGCACAGACCAGGAGACGATGCAGAGGGATCTCCTGATAAATGAGCCTATCGCGGATGTGGTAATTCATTACGCTGAAAATGCGGCTGCAGCAGGACTTGACGGAGTAGTATGCTCGCCGCTTGAAGCAGGCGCGGTTCACGCAGCCTGCGGTAAGGAATTCTATACCGTTACGCCGGGAGTTAGATTCGCGGACGGTGCGGTGGGCGACCAGAAGCGCGTTATGACGCCTGAACAGGCACGGAAGGAAGGCTCTGATTATATCGTTGTCGGACGCCCGATCACTCAGGCCGATGACCCGGTTGCCGCATATGAAAGATGTATAAGAGAATTTGTTGACTGACAGGAGGCTGATATGGAAATAGAGAGACTGATCGCCAAAGATCTGCTGAAGATCAAAGCAGTATTCTTCCGTCCGGAAGAGCCGTTTACCTGGGCAAGCGGGATCAAGAGCCCGGTTTATTGCGATAACAGACTGATCCTTACTGCACCCGAGGTAAGGGAAGATGTGGAAAACGCGATCGCCGAGATCGTAAAAAGAGAATATCCTGAGGCGGATGTGCTGATGGGAACATCCACAGCAGGCATCGCGCACGCCGCAATAGCAGGCCATATCCTCGGTATGCCGATGGGGTACGTAAGAAGCGGCGCGAAAGATCACGGACGCCAGAACCAGATAGAAGGACGCTTGGAGCCGGGACAGAAGGTCGTAGTTGTTGAAGACCTTATTTCCACGGGCGGAAGCGTTATTGAAGTAGTAAACGTACTAAGAGAAGCCGGAGCGGACGTCTTAGGCGTTGTGTCCATCTTCACATACGGAATGAAGAAGGGCCTTGAAAGGCTTGCGGAGGCGAATGTTAAGAACATCTCCCTTACCAACTTCGATGTGATCGCGGAAGTTGCCGCTGAAGAGGACTACATAAAGCCGGATGACATCGCAAGGCTTATCGCATTCAGAAACAACCCATCGGACGAGAGCTGGATCAAATGACAAGGAGTTCAAGATGAAAAACACCATCGACATCACTGATCTGACAGTTCAGGAAATCAACGAATTGATCGAAACAGCACAGGACATCATAGCCAACCCGGCCAAATACGCCGAGGCCTGCCATGGCAAAAAGCTGGCAACGCTCTTCTTTGAGCCGTCCACAAGGACGAGGCTCAGTTTCGAGGCTGCTATGTATGAGCTTGGAGGAAATGTTATTTCAGTTTCAGGAGCGGATTCTTCGTCCGCAGCCAAGGGCGAAAGCGTGGCCGATACCGTTAAGGTCGTAAGCTGCTATGCGGACATCATCGCGATGCGCCACCCTAAGGAAGGCGCCGCACTGGTTGCATCCAACAACGCGACTATTCCGGTCATCAATGCCGGTGACGGAGGACACTGTCATCCTACGCAGACTCTGGCCGATCTTCTGACGATATACAGAGAAAAGGGCGGATTCAACAACCTGACTATAGGTCTCTGCGGAGATTTAAAATTCGGACGTACCGTGCACTCACTGATCAGCGCAATGAGCCGCTACGAAGGGATCAAGTACGTGCTGATCTCTCCGGAGGAGCTGAAGCTTCCGAGCTATGTTAAGACTGACAACATCAAGAAAAAAGGCATTCCTTACGAGCAGACAACAAGCCTTGAAGAGGCTCTGCCGAAACTGGATGTGCTTTATATGACACGCGTTCAGCGCGAGCGTTTCTTCAATGAAGAGGATTATTTAAGACTCAAGGACAGCTATATCCTGGACACCAAGAAGATGGAACTGGCACCGGAGAACATGATCGTAATGCATCCTCTGCCAAGAGTAAATGAGATCAGTGTCGCGATTGACAAAGACCCGCGCGCATGCTATTTCAAGCAGGTGCTCAACGGCAAATTCATGCGAGAGGCCCTGATCCTGAAGCACCTCGGAATAGAAGTCAGATAAGGAGGACGGACATGAATATAGATTCCATAGAAAACGGCATCGTTATTGACCACATCAAAGCCGGAAGCGCGATGAAACTGTACGATCTTCTGGGACTTGACAGTCTGGACCTTTCGGTCGCTATCATTAAGAATGTAAGCAGCAGGAAACTCGGCAAGAAAGATATTATCAAGATCGACGGAGATTACGAGGTAAATCTTGACGTGATCGGCTATGTAGATCCGAACGCGACCGTCAACTACATCAGGAACGGCAAACTCGTAGACAAGAAGACGATCGACATGCCGGAACAACTGGTAAATGTCTTAAAGTGCAAGAACCCCAGATGCATAACCACGACCGAGCAGGAGCTCCCTCACGTGTTCAAATTGACTGACAGACAGAACAAGGTTTACCGTTGTGCATATTGCGAAACGAAAGCCAACTAATCAACGTATTTTTGGCATTTCTGTGAATTGAAGAAAAACCCTGTTTTTGTTAGAATTTTAGGGTATTTTTCTTGGAGGACGCTATGAAGAAAATCGCCGTTATCATGGGCAGTGATTCGGACCTTCCGGTAGTAAAAAAGGCAACCGATATGCTCAAAGAACTTGAGATTCCTTTTGAAGCACATGTTTATTCCGCACACAGAACGCCGGGCGAGGCTGCGGCTTTTGCAGACAAGGCCAGGGAAGAAGGCTTCGGCTGCATCATCTGCGCAGCAGGCATGGCAGCGCACCTCGCAGGTGCAATTGCGGCCAGAACCACCTTGCCGGTGATCGGCATCCCATGCAAGGGAGCAACTCTGGACGGAATGGACGCTTTGCTGTCCACAGTAATGATGCCAAGCGGCATACCGGTGGCTACGGTAGCCATAGACGGGGCTAAGAATGCCGCACTTCTTGCAGCCCAGATCCTGGCAGTAGAGGATGGCGGATTAGCTGAGAAGCTTGACCAGCTTCGCAAGAAGGGCGCAGAGGGTGTACTGCAAAAAGACGCCGACATAATGAATAGACTCTAAAACTACAGGCTGTGTGCAAACACGGCCTGCTGTATTTTAAGGACAATAATTAATTATCCCACATAAATTAAAAGGAGCAAATCAATGGAAAAGAAACTTGTTTACACCGGAAAGACCAAAAATGTTTACGAAATGGAAAATGGCAACTATGAGCTGCTGTTCAAGGATGACTGCACAGGCAAAGACGGCGTTTTTGACCCGGGCGAGAATTCTGTAGGCCTCAAGATCGAAGGCGTCGGCGATGTTAACCTTCGTATGTCCATTTACTTCTTCGAGAAAATCAATGCTGCAGGGATCAAGACACACTATGTAAGCGCTGATCTTGCAAACACCACTATGGAAGTCCTTCCTGCCAAGGCTTTCGGACACGGTCTTGAAGTTATCTGCCGTTACAAGGCAGTCGGCAGCTTCTTCCGCCGCTACAGCGCATATGTTGAAGAAGGCGCAGATCTTCCTGCATATGTTGAGATGACTTTCAAGGACGATGCCAAGGGCGATCCGCTTGTAACCAAGGACGGACTTATTGCTCTCGGTGTTATGAGTGACGAGCAGTACGACGCGATCAAGGCACAGACTCAGCAGATCACAAAAATCGTTGCTGACGACCTTAAGGCTAAGGGACTTGATCTTTACGATATCAAATTTGAATTCGGTTATGACAAGAACGGCAATGTAATGCTTATCGATGAGATCGCATCAGGAAATATGCGTGTCTACAAGGACGGCGCATATATCGATCCGATGACACTTTCCAAGCTTTTCTTTGCATAATCAGTTTTTTGGAGGATAGGTAATGGGTGGATTTTTCGGAATAGCTTCCAAAAAACCATGTCTTGAAGATGTATTTTTCGGTGTGGATTATCATTCTCACCTGGGAACCAGCAGCGCAGGTCTTGCGGCATACGACCCTGAAGTAGGCCTTCAGAGGGTCATTCACAAAATCAATAACGCGCCTTTCAGAACGAAGTTTGAGCATGTTTTTGATGAAATGGGCGGAACTTCGGCGATCGGATGCATCAGCGACAGTTATCCGCAGCCGATGCTGATCAGATCTTCTCTCGGAACATTTGCCATCATTATGACCGGCATCATCAACAACCGCGACGAACTGGTCGAAATGTGTCTTGAACAGGGCGGCAATCATTTCGATGCGATGACAGGCGGCAAGGTCAATACGACAGAACTTCTGGCCGCACTGATAACCATGAGAGATAATTTTGCCGACGGCATCCGCTTTGCTCAGCAGAAAATCGACGGAACGGCATCAGTTGTCGTTCTTAAAGAAAACGGCAATATTATCGCTGCCCGCGACCTGGTAGGCCGTCTTCCGATGAATGTCGGCAAATGCAACGACGGATACGCTGTATCGCTTGAGTCTTTCGCCAATTTCAAACTCGGATTTGAGAACGTCAAGGAACTGGGACCGGGCGAGATAGTTGAAATCACACCGGACGGATTTGAGGTTCTGGCAGGACCTCTTGAGAAGATGCGCATCTGCGCGTTCCTCTGGAGTTACTACGGATATCCTACATCCGATTACGAGGGCATCAACGTCGAGGCCATGCGTTACAGGAACGGCGCGATACTGGCTGAACAGGACATGAAGAAGGGGCTTCTTGATGACATCGATTATGTGGGAGGCGTTCCGGATTCGGGAACACCGCATGCCATCGGATACGCCAACAGAAGCGGAAAACCATTCGCCCGTGCCTTTATCAAATACACACCGACCTGGACAAGAAGCTTCATGCCGATCCTTCAGTCAGAGCGCAACATGGTTGCCAAGATGAAGCAGATCCCGGTCAAAGAACTTATTGAAGATAAAAAACTTCTTTTTGTTGATGATTCGATAGTCCGCGGAACACAGTTGAGGGAGACTGTTGAATTCCTTTATGAGAACGGCGCAAAAGAGGTCCACATGCGCTCGGCATGCCCGCCGATCATGTGTGCCTGCAAATATCTCGCTTTCTCCACATCCAATTCGGATATGGACCTGATCGCACGCAAGACTGTCTTCGAGCTTGAAGGCGAAGAAGGAATGAAGCATCTTGACGAATACAGTGACGGCACGACCGAACGCGGCAAAAAACTGCGCGAGACCATCAGCAAAAATCTGAATTTCGACTCGCTGGATTTCCAGTCATTAGAGGGCGTTATCAAGGCCATCGGACTGGATCCGGACTCACTTTGCACATATTGTTGGAACGGGAGGGAATAATCAATGAATGATTTATCCAGATCAGACAGCTACGCAGCAGCGGGCGTTGATATTACCGCAGGTTACAAGGCTGTTGAATTGATGAAGAAGCATATAGCAAGGACCATGACCGAGGGCGTTTGTTCGGACGTAGGCGGTTTCGGAGGCCTTTTTGAGCTTGATATCGAAGGCATGACCCGCCCGGTACTTGTAAGCGGAACAGACGGAGTAGGAACCAAACTTAAGATCGCTTTCCTCATGGACAAGCATGATACGGTCGGTATCGACTGCGTAGCAATGTGCGTCAACGACGTTATCTGCTGCGGTGCCAAGCCGTTATTCTTCCTCGATTATATTGCCTGCGGCAAGAACGTTCCTGAGAGGATCGACGATAACGGAGCCGGCGTTGCGGAAGGCTGCGTTCAGGCAGGTGCCGCTCTTATCGGCGGAGAGACTGCCGAGATGCCGGGCTTCTATTCAGTAGACGAATACGACCTTGCAGGATACACAACAGGCGTTGTAGACAAGTCCAAGATCATCGACAACAAGACTATGAAGGCCGGAGATGTGATCATCGCGCTTCCTTCAAGCGGTGTTCATTCCAACGGATTTTCACTCGTCCGCAAGGTATTTGATGTTGAAAACGCAGACCTTAAGTCCCCGGTTGAAGAACTCGGCGGCAGGAGCCTCGGCGAGACACTTCTTACACCGACCAGAATATATGTAAAGCCTGTTCTTGCGCTTCTTAATGAGGTCAGGGTCAAAGGCATCAGCCACATAACAGGCGGCGGCTTCTACGAGAATATCCCGCGCAGCATTCCTGACGGACTGGGCGCCGAGATCAGGAAAGAAGACGTTAAGGTACTTCCTATCTTCAGACTCATCGCCAAAGAAGGCGGGATCAGCGAGAGGGATATGTTCAATACCTTCAACATGGGTGTCGGCATGAGCATCGTTGTGGCAGCAGAGGATGCAGATAAGGCACTGGCTGTTCTTAAAGAAAACGGCGAAGCACCTTACATCATCGGCAGGATCATCGATAGCGATGAGAAAATAGTAATTCTGTAACCGAAGGAAGGCTGTCATGGAGAAAAAGAAAGCAAGAATCGCGGTTTTGGTATCAGGCGGAGGCACGAACCTTCAGGCAATACTTGACGCGGAAAAGTCCGGTATTATCACATCCGGTGAAGTCGTGCTCGTAATTTCCAACAAGGAAGGCGCATATGCGCTTGAACGTGCGGCAAATGCCGGTGTCGAAGGCCTCACCATTACAAGAAAAGCGTGCGGCGGACAGGAACCTTTCGAGGATGCTCTGATCGAGGCAATCGATGAGAGAAAAATCGATCTTATCGTGCTCGGCGGCTTTATGAGCATCTTAAGTGAGAAATTCACCTCACATTATCCGAAGAGGATAATCAATATCCATCCGGCGCTGATCCCGTCATTTTGCGGCGAAGGCTTTTACGGACTTAGGGTCCACGAGGCTGCGCTTAATTACGGCGTTAAGGTCACCGGCGCAACGGTTCATTATGTAAACGAGATCCCTGACGGCGGCGAGATCATTATGCAGAAGGCCGTTGAGGTCTTAGACGGTGACACACCTGAGATCCTTCAAAGGCGTGTTATGGAGCAGGCCGAATGGGTCATTTTCCCAAAGGCTGTCGAGAAAGTAAGCGCAATTATTTGCGCGGAAGAATAAATCAGTTTGTAAATAAATAATCATAGAGGAGAGCGAATATGGACATTTACAAGATCGATGATCTGGGCGGGCTTCTTGCAGGCAATACATACCCGGGAAGAGGCATTGTAGTCGGCACAACAGCTGACGGCACCAAGGCAGTGGCAGCATATTTTATCATGGGCCGCTCCAACAACAGCCGCAACAGAGTGTTTGTCAAGAAGGACGAGGCTGTTTTCACCGAGCCTTTTGATGCTTCAAAGGTTGAAGACCCAAGCCTTATCATTTACGCAGCTGTAAGAGAATACGGAAACAAGCTGATCGTCACCAACGGCAATCAGACCGATACGATCTATGAAGGATTAGAGGCAGGCAAGGGCTTTGCCGAGTCCTTAAAGAGCCGCGAATTCGAGCCGGACGGACCAAACTGGACTCCGAGAATCAGCGCTATGCTCGAGTTTGAGAACGGAAGCTTCGGCTACCAGATGAGCATTTTAAAGAGCTCGGATGCCGAAGGCAGTGCATGCAACCGTTTCACCTACGATTACTCCAAGATCAACGGACTCGGACATTTCATCCATACCTATGTATGCGACGGAAATCCGATCCCGACATTCCAGGGCGAGCCTGAACGCGTAGCGATCTGTGATGACATTGACGCTTTCACAGAGCTTCTTTGGAATAATTTAAACCAGGACAACAAAATATCTCTTTACGTTCGCTACACCGATCTTGCATCGGGCGCTAAGGAAGAACGTTTACTTAATAAGAATGCTTAAGGAGGAGCACAATGAAAGAATTTGAACTTAAATACGGATGCAACCCAAATCAGAAGCCGGCCAAAATTTATATGAAAGACGGCTCAGAACTGCCTATCCAGATCCTGAACGGACGTCCGGGATTCATCAATTTCCTTGATGCATTCAACTCATGGCAGCTTGTTAAGGAACTTAAAGAGGCGCTCGGACTTCCTGCAGCTACATCTTTCAAGCATGTTAGCCCGACATCTGCAGCAGTAGGAACCATTCTTCCTGAAAAGCTTAAGAAAGCCTGCTTCTATGATGATATTCCGGGTCTTGACGATTCTCTTTTAGTCTGCGCTTACGCAAGAGCAAGAGGAACCGACAGACTTTGCTCATTCGGCGACTGGGTCGCTCTTTCTGATGTTTGCGACGTTACCACAGCAAGCATGATCAAGTGAGAAGTATCAGACGGAATCATCGCTCCGGGTTATGAGCCTGAAGCACTTGAGATCCTTAAGTCCAAGAGAGGCGGCAACTACAATATCGTTCAGATCGACCCGAATTACGTTCCTGAAGTTCAGGAGACCAAGCAGGTATTCGGCGTAACTTTCGAGCAGGGCAGAAATAACTTCAAGATCAACAGAGAACTTTTAAGCAACGTAGTTACAGCTGACAAAGAGCTTCCAAAGAGCGCTATCCGCGACCTTATCGTATCTTTGATCACCTTGAAATATACTCAGTCCAATTCAGTCTGCTTCGCAGTTGACGGACAGGCAATCGGCGTTGGCGCAGGCCAGCAGTCAAGAGTTCACTGCACACGCCTTGCAGGCGGTAAAGCTGATACATGGTTCCTCCGTCAGAGCGACAAGGTCCTTAACCTTCCGTTCCGTGAGGACATCGCAAGACCTATCAGAGACAACGTTATCGACGGATATATCAACCAGAATGAAGAAGATGTATGCGCAGATGGCAACTGGCAGAAATACTTCACCGAGCAGCCGGCTCCTTTCACCAAGGAAGAGCAGAGAGCATACCTCGATACAGTTGACGGCGTATCACTCGGATCTGACGCATTCTTCCCATTCGAGGACAGCATCGAGCGCGGCAAGAAGAGCGGTGTTAAGTATGTTGCGGAGCCGGGCGGATCGATCCGTGACCAGCAGGTCATCGAGTGCTGCGATAAGTACGGAATGTCAATGGCGTTTACCGGCATGAGGCTGTTCCATCACTAAAAAGGAGATCCCTTATGAAAATAATGGTGGTTGGCGGTGGCGGCAGAGAGCACGCTATCATCAAGAAACTGAAAGAAAATCCGGAAGTTACGAAGATCTACGCGCTCCCCGGAAACGGCGGATTCGCCGGTGATGCCGAATGCGTAGATATCGGAGCCAAGGAGATAGACAAAATCGTTGCCTGGGCCAAGGAAAATGCGATCGACTATGCAGTTGTTGCGCCTGACGATCCTCTGGTCCTGGGCTGCGTTGACGCGCTTGAGGCTGTAGGCATCCCGTGCTTCGGCCCGCGTGCAAATGCTGCGATCATCGAGGGCAGCAAGGTGTTTTCCAAGAACCTGATGAAGAAATACGGAATACCTACCGCAGCTTATGAAGTATTCAACGACATGGATGCGGCTCTTAAATACCTTGACACAGCACCGATCCCTACAGTGATCAAGGCCGACGGACTTGCGCTCGGCAAGGGCGTTATCATCGCCATGACACGCGAGGAAGCCAAGGCAGCTGTAGTATCAATGATGCAGGACAAGGTCTTCGGAAAGAGCGGCGACAATATCGTCATCGAGGAATTCTTAGAGGGCCCGGAAGTTTCCGTATTGTCATTTACCGACGGCAAAGTGGTTGTTCCGATGGTTTCTTCAATGGACCACAAGAGAGCGGGCGACAATGATACCGGCCTTAACACCGGCGGAATGGGCACGATCGCGCCGAATCCTTACTACACTGAGGAAATCGCGGCTGAGTGCATGGAGAAGATATTCCTTCCGACCATGAACGCCATGAACGCCGAGGGACGTACATTCAAAGGATGCCTTTACTTTGGCCTTATGATAACAAAGAACGGACCGAAGGTCATCGAATATAATTGCAGATTCGGCGATCCGGAGGCACAGGTCGTACTGCCGCTTCTGGGAAGCGACCTCCTTAGCGTTATGCAGGCCGTTACCGAAGAGCGTCTTTCAGAAATGGATGTTAAGTGGGCAGACGGCAGCGCATGCTGCGTGATCATGGCATCAAAAGGATACCCGGTATCCTATGAGAAGGGATTTGTCATGGATATTCCGGAAGACGTAATGCCGAACGTATATGTTGCAGGCGCTAAGGCCGAAGGCGGCAAGCTCCTGACAAACGGCGGCAGAGTCCTTGCTGTTACGGCAACGGCTCCGTCACTTCCTGAGGCAATCAAGGCTTCATATGCTCTCGTAGAGAAAATAAAATGTGATAACTTGTACTACAGACACGACATCGGCGCAAGAGCCATGAAGGCACTGTAGTATTATTCGGAGGATTAACATGGTTCGCAGAATTTATGTTGAGAAGAAAAAAGAACTTGCAAATGAGGCCAAAGCCCTTTATTCAGACGCAAGGAATCTGCTTGGTATCGCCGAGCTGACAGGTGTCCGTATCTTCAACCGTTACGACGCAGAAGGTATGGAAGGCGAGCTTTTCGATTACGCTGTAAAGACTGTTTTTTCCGAGCCGCAGCTGGATATCGCGTCTGAAGATCCTGTTTTTTCAAGTGCTGAGCTTGGAGAAGGCAAGGTATTCGCTGTTGAGTATCTGCCGGGACAGTTTGATCAGAGAGCAGATTCTGCCGCACAGTGCATCCAGATAATCTCACAGAAGGAACGTCCGATCATTGCATCTGCCAAGGTTTACGTCCTTTACGGAGATATCAGTGAGGAGCAGCTTGCTGAGATCAAGAAATACGTTATCAACCCTGTAGAGGCGCGCGAGGCATCTTTAGAGCTTCCGGCATCTCTTAAGGCGCAATACGCTATCCCTGAGACTGTTCAGACGCTTGAAGGCTTCAATGAGATGAGCAAGGCGGATTTTGCCGGATTCGTTGCGGACTACGGTCTGGCAATGGATGCGGACGACGTTGAATTCTGTCGTGATTACTTTAAAAATGAAGAGCACAGAGATCCGACCATAACCGAGATCAGAATGATCGACACATATTGGTCAGATCACTGCAGGCATACCACCTTCAATACGATCATAGATAATGTTACATTTGAGGACGAGGAACTTTCCAAAGCCTATGAGGATTATCTTGCAGTCAGGAAAGAACTCGGCCGCACAAAGCCTGTTTGCCTTATGGATATCGGCACACTGGCTGTTAAATACTTGAGAAAGCACGGTCTTCTTGGCAAACTCGATGAGTCAGAAGAGATCAATGCCTGCACCGTTAAGATCAATGTTGAAGTAGACGGAAAGACAGAGCCGTGGCTTTTGTTATTCAAGAACGAGACACATAACCATCCGACAGAGATCGAGCCTTTCGGCGGCGCCGCAACATGTATCGGCGGCGCGATAAGAGACCCGCTTTCAGGTCGTTCATACGTCTACGGCGCAATGCGTATCACAGGCGCTGCAGATCCGCTTACTCCGGTTGCGGACACGATACCCGGAAAGCTTCCGCAACGTAAGATCGTTACCACAGCGGCCAACGGATATTCTTCATACGGCAACCAGATAGGCCTTGCGACAGGCATCGTTGATGAGCTTTATCACCCGGGCTATGCAGCCAAGAGGATGGAGATCGGTGCCGTTATAGCGGCAACCCCTGAGGTCAATGTAAGAAGAGAAGTTCCGGCACCGGGCGATGTTGTCATCTTCTTAGGCGGCAGCACGGGACGTGACGGTATCGGCGGAGCAACAGGCTCATCCAAGGCGCACAACGTGCACTCTGTCGAGACATGCGGCGCAGAGGTCCAGAAAGGAAATGCCCCTGAGGAGAGGAAGCTTCAGAGGCTCTTCAGAAATCCTGAGGCATCACGCCTGATCAAGAGATGCAACGACTTCGGCGCAGGCGGAGTTTCGGTAGCAATCGGAGAACTGGCAGACGGCCTTGATATCGACCTTAACGCAGTTCCGAAAAAATACGAAGGTCTTGACGGTACTGAGCTTGCAATAAGCGAATCTCAGGAAAGAACGGCAGTTGTTGTTGAAGCTAAGGACGCTGACGTATTTATCGCCTTAGCTCACAAAGAGAACCTTCAGGCATGCCGCGTAGCGCTCGTCAAAGAAGATCCTCGTCTTACAATGACCTGGAACGGCAAAGTAATAGTTGACGTAAGCCGTGCGTTCTTAGATACCAACGGCGCGGCAAAGCATGTATCTCTTACACCGGCGGCTCCTAAGGAATGGAAGAAAACTGTCGAGGGATCATTCTCAGGCAACTATAAAGCACTTGCATCTGACCTTAATATCTGCTCTAAGAGAGGTTTGTCGGAAAGATTTGACTCCACGATCGGCGCAGGTACTGTGCTGATGCCTTTCGGCGGAAGAAAGCAGCTGACACCTATCCAGGCAATGGTCCAGAAAATATCAGTCGAGAAAGGCCATACTGACGATTGTTCGCTGATGTCCTGGGGTTACAATCCGTTTATCGCTGAGAAGAGCCCGTTCCACGGAGCCTATCTGGCAGTTATCGAGTCGGTAAGCAAGCTGATCGCGACAGGCGCGGAATTCAAGGATGTTTATCTCACATTCCAGGAGTATTTCGAGAAGCCGGGCAAGGATCCTGTAAGATTCGGTAAGCCATTTGCCGCACTTCTTGGTGCTTTTAAGGCGCAGATGGCCCTTAAGATAGGCGCAATAGGCGGCAAGGACTCAATGAGCGGTTCTTTCGAGCAGCTTGATGTTCCGCCGACACTGGTTTCATTCGCAGTCACCACGCAGAAGACAGACGATATAGTTTCGAACTATTTCAAGAAAGCCGGAGACAAAGTAATATTTGTAAGACCGGACACGGATAAAGACGGACTCCCTGTTACCGAATCGCTCCTTAAGTGTTTTGATTTCGTTACGGCACTCGCGCGTTCCGGTAAGGCAGCAGCAATGTATACGCCGGGTATGGGCGGAGCGGCAGAAGCTGTACTTAAGATGGGCATGGGCAATGATTACGGATTCCTGTTCAACAAGGAACTGAGCGTTCAGGACATCTTCGGATATAATTACGGCGCATTTGTTGTTGAGCTTACTTCGGATATTGCCGATACTCCTGCGGATGTAAACGTTGTGACACTCGGTGAGGTAAGCAACGCCGCGTTCTTCGTATACGGCAACGAGCCATTCGCTGATGAAAGAGTAAGCACGAACGCGCTTAACAGAGAGTACGAAGATAAGCTTGAAAGCGTATTCAGCTGCAATATTTCTCAGGGCAGCGGCCCGATGGAGAACTTTAACTTCAAGGCAGAAGGCTGGCCTGTTCCTCATATCAGATCAGCTAAGCCGAAGGTACTTATTCCGGCGTTCCCGGGAACGAACTGCGAGTACGACAGTGCCAAGGCTGTTGCAGACGCCGGAGCTGATCCTGAGATCATAGTTATCAGAAATCTGAGCGCCGACGCGATCGCAGCCAGCGTAGACGAATTCGCATCCAAGCTGAAAGATGCCCAGATGATCTTCATTCCGGGCGGATTTTCCGGCGGAGATGAGCCTGACGGAAGCGGCAAATTCATCACGGCATTCTTCCGTAACGCAGCGATCAAGGAGGGTGTGATGGAACTTCTTGAACAAAGGGACGGACTTATCTGCGGTATCTGCAACGGATTCCAGGCTCTCATCAAACTCGGACTTGTGCCTTACGGAAAGATCATCGATACGGATGAGAACTGCCCGACACTTACATTCAATACCATTGCGCGCCACCAGTCCAAGATCGTCCGCACCAGAGTTGCATCCAACAAGTCACCATGGCTGGCACTTACAGAGCCGGGTGAGGTCTACAATGTGGCTATTTCACACGGAGAAGGCAGATTCTTAGCATCCGAGGAGCTCATCAGGCAGCTCGCGGCAAATGGCCAGATCGCTACGCAGTACGTTGATTTCAGAAACAATGCGACCGGAGATGTCAGATACAATCCGAACGATTCGGCATTTGCGATCGAGGGAATCACCTCACCGGACGGCAGAGTATTCGGCAAGATGGGACATTCAGAAAGAATCGGTGCAGGCCTTTACAAGAACGTTCCGGGCAATTACGACATCAGAATGTTCGAGGCAGCAGTTAAGTATTTCAGATAAAAAAGTGCCTCAAAACTATTGATTTATCTCAGACTGTGTGCTATATTATGTAGCACACAGTTTTTCTTTGCCGCGTTCGCGGCGGAGCTTCCTATTTTAGAAAAATCGAATACGTCGGCACTTAGATGCCGAAAGGAGGAGCATGTGTTTTGCAGAGTCTTTAGCGCGGACATTTGCGGGATCGACGCGTCCTTGATCACGGTCGAGGCAGACGTGTCAGGCGGTCTTCCGGCCTTTAACATGGTCGGTCTTCTCTCGGGCGAGGTGAAGGAAGCCAGGGAGAGGGTGGAGCGTGCGATAGTTAATTCGGGGCTCGATTTTCCCTCACGAAGGATAACCATCAACCTCTCGCCTGCCAATGTGCGCAAGCAGGGATCCGGGTTCGACCTTCCGATCGCCGTGGCAGTTCTTACCGCCTGCGGCGTTATCAGTGAGGACGCGGTCAAGGACAAGCTTTTCATCGGAGAGCTTAGTCTTGATGGGAGCATCAACAAGGTCAACGGAGTGCTTTCCATCGCTTTGATGGCAAGGAAGATGGGGATCGGAAGTATCGTGATCCCCTCGGCCAATGCATTTGAGGGAGCTGTTGTTGACGGACTTAGCGTATTTACCGCCGGAAGCCTTAATTCGCTGATCAATGGCCTTAACAAGGGAGAAATGATAGAGATTGCGCATGTGGACCTTGACGCGGTTTTAAGGGCCAATCAGGAGCGCAGAAGCCTTGATTTCGGAGAAGTCACAGGCCAGGAGAAGGCCAAGAGGGCGACTGCGGTGGCGGTGGCCGGCTTTCATAACATCTTATACGTGGGACCGCCCGGCTCAGGCAAGAGCATGATGGCCAGGAGGATCCCAACGATTTGCCAGGGGCTGACCAGAGATGAATGTCTGGAGGTGTCTAAGATATACAGCGTTGCGGGGCTCCTGAAGGACAATTCGATGATTCTGACGCGGCCTTTCAGGTCGCCGCATCAGTCGGTATCTCCTGCTGCGCTCCTTGGCGGCATGGGCAATCCCAGGCCGGGCGAGATCACGCTTGCCCACAAGGGCGTTTTGTTCCTGGACGAGATATCCGAGTTCAAAAGGGAGAATGTCGAAAGTCTCAGGCTTCCCATGGAGCATGGGAAGATAAGCATCAACAGACTGTCAAGGCAGGTGGATTTTCCGTGCGCGTTTATGCTGGTCGCGGCGACCAATCCGTGTAAGTGCGGATACTGGCCGGACAGGAGACATTGCAAATGCACCGATTCGGACGTGAGACGCTATCTTGAGAAGATAAAGGGACCGATCATTGACAGGGTCGATATCTGCGTAGGAATATCGAGGGTACAGATGAAGGACCTTTCTGACGATCCGGGCGGAATGACGTCAGAGAAGATGCGGCAGATGGTCGAGACGGCCGGGGCTGCCCAGAGCGAAAGATTTAAAGGCCTTGCGATTAACTTCAATTCGCAGATGTCCAAGACGGAGGCTGATACTTTCTGCACGCTTGACGGCAGGAGCAGGGACCTTCTGGCTAAAGCTTATGATAAGTACAATCTTTCGGCCAGGGGATATTACAAGGTGTTGAAGGTCGCACGGACGATAGCGGATATCGAAGGGTTTGCCGACATCAGGCAAGAACACATCCTGGAGGCGATCGGCTACAGGAATTCTTATATCAGCAATTAAAGGAGGTTATTATGACAGAAGAGGATCGTTGGTATTGTTTATGTTCGTGCCCGAATCTGTGGCAGAAAGGAATAGCTGCGCTTCTGGAGACGTTTGGCAGCCCTGAGAAGGTCCTTACGGCCAAGGCAGAGCAGCTTCTTGCTGTCCCGGGTATCGATAAGGACATAGTATATAATCTGACCGATACCGAGGAGTATATCAGGCGTCTTCGCGATCTGGAGAAGCTTAAAGATGAAGGAATACAATTTATATATAGAGAATGTCGGACTTTCCCCAAAAGGCTTAAGGTCTTGCAGGACTGCCCGTTCTCATTGTATGTGAAGGGGAATCTTCCGAATCCCGGCCGCCTTTCCGTCGGCATGGTGGGAGCCCGTTCATGTTCATTTTACGGGAGGGATTCGGCGATAGATCTTGCCGGCTCACTTGCTGCCTGCGGCGTACAGATAATAAGCGGGATGGCGCATGGGATCGATGCGTACAGTGCCAAGGGTGCGCTGGACGTGAGCGGCAGGACATTTGCCGTGCTCGGAAGCGGGATAGATGTCATATATCCCAAGGATAATATTGAGCTTTATTATCAGATCGCGCTCTCAGGCGGAGGAGTCATCTCGGAGTATCCGCCGGGTACGGCGCCGGCGCCGTGGCAGTTTCCGCACAGGAACAGGCTGATCGCCGCGCTGTCGGATTCTTTAGTGGTCATTGAGGCCGGCAAACACAGCGGGACGCTGATAACCGCAGCTTATGCGCTGAATCAGGGCAAGGATATTTATGCTCTTCCGGGGCGGATCGACGACACTTTAAGTGAGGGCTGCAACCGGCTGATAGCTGACGGGGCAGAGATCATCGTCAGCAAGGAACAGCTCCTGGAGGACATTACAGGAGTGTTCAAAGAGCCGGCCAAGGCGTCTTCAGGGACCATTCAGGAGCCCGAAGATGAACGGCTGAAGACGGTCTTCAGATGCGTGGACAGATATCCGAAGAGTGTTTTATTTATCGCGGAAAGAGCCGGTATTCCTGAGACCGATGCGGCCGCTGCATTGACCGAATTGGAGCTCCTCGGGCTGGTGTGTGAAGTCACAAAAGACTTTTACGCAAAATAAAAACAGGGGTTGACAGACCATAGAGTGAAGTGTTATCTATTAAAAACGCTGGAGGTAGATATGTCGAATAATCTTATCATTGTCGAATCACCGACAAAAATTAAAACAATAAAGAAATATCTCGGCGAAGGCTACAACATCGTTGCCTCTAAAGGTCATGTCAGGGATCTGCCCCAAAGTACAATGGGAATAGACATCGAGAAGGACTTCGAGCCGAAGTACATAATAATCAGTGGAAAGACCGACACACTGGTGGAGTTAAAGAAGCTTGCAACGGATGCGGATATGGTTTATCTGGCAACAGACCCGGACCGTGAAGGGGAAGCTATAAGCTGGCATTTGGCGCAGATCCTGAAACTGGATCCGAAGAAGCAGGCCAGGATCACTTTTAATGAGATCACCAAGAGCGCGATCACGGCATCACTTCAGAAGCCGCGTGACATCGACATGAATCTCGTTGACGCGCAGCAGGCCAGAAGAGTGCTCGACAGACTTGTTGGATACAGCATCAGCCCGATCCTCTGGAGCAAGGTCAAGCGCAACTTAAGCGCCGGTCGTGTACAGTCAGTTGCAGTAAGAATGATCTGCGACAGAGATGCGGAGATCGATGCATTTGTTCCGGAAGAGTACTGGGAGCTGGACGCTTCAATAAGCGTTAAGGGCGAGAAAAAGCCGATAGTTGCCCGCTTTTACGGAACACCCAAGAAGAAAATAGATATCCACTGCAAGGAAGAATACGAGAAGATCCTTGGAGAACTGGAAGGCAAGAAGGCTTCTGTTTACGAGGTAAAGACATCCAAGAAAGAGAAGAAACCGCCATTTGCATTCGTGACGAGTTCACTGCAGCAGGAGGCGAATAAAGCACTTAATTTCTCTACATCCAAGACGATGCGTGTTGCACAGCAGCTGTATGAGAACGGTATGATCACATATCTGCGTACTGACTCTGTGAGAATATCCGATGATGCGCTTAAAATGGCGCAGGGCTATATTGCATCTACATACGGTAAGGAATACGTAAGCTTCAGCAAGTCGGGCGGAGATAAGAAGAGCAACGTGCAGGATGCGCACGAGGCTATCAGACCGACTGATATCAATGTTACGCCGGAATCACAGGAAGCTGTACTGGATAAAGATGAATTCAAGCTGTATCAGCTGATCTGGAAAAGGTTTGTGGCAAGCCGTATGACTGCACAGAAGCTTGAGATCACTCAGGCATCGTTCCTGTGCGGTTCATATCTTTTCAAGGCTAGTGCATCCAAGGTGTTTTTTGACGGATATACACGTGTTTATACATTATCTGATGACGAAGACGAGGCGAAGAGCGCACTGATCGGCAATCTTCAGCTTGACAGCGAGATTACGGACGTAAAATACGAAGGAAGTCAGCATTTTACCCAGCCTCCGGCACATTATACAGAGGCATCTTTAGTTAAGGCTATGGAGGAAGAGGGTATAGGACGCCCGAGTACCTATTCGGCAACGATCGATACCATTCAGGCGCGCAGGTACGTTAAGAAAGACAAGAAGAGCCTTCTCATCACCGAGCTTGGCAAGGCAGTAAATGAAGTTATGGTTGCGGGCTTCCCGTCGATCGTAGATATCAAGTTCACCGCAAATATTGAGGAACAGCTCGATAAGGTCGCAACAGGCGAGAAACAGTGGAAGGAACTCATGCACGAGTTTTATCCGCAGCTGAAGGAATCTGTTGACAAGGCGCAGACAAGTCTTAAGAAAGTTACTCTGAAGGAAGAGGAAACTGACGTAGTATGCGACAAATGCGGCCGTCATATGGTCGTTAAGCAGGGACCGCATGGCAAGTTCCTTGCCTGCCCGGGCTTTCCGGACTGCAAGAATACGATGCCTTACGTAGAGAAGATCGGCGTCAAGTGTCCTAACTGCGGGAAGGATATAATCGTTAAGCATACCAGGACCGGCAGAGTGTTCTACGGATGTGAGGGATATCCGCAGTGCGATTATTCGTCATGGACCAAGCCGAAGGCAACAAAATCAAGTAAAAAATCTGAGTAAACAGAAGATTCTTCTCCTTTCTGACGGAGAAGAATATGAAGATAAAAAAGTCTATAAAAATTCTTTCAGCCGCGGCTATTGTCGTTGCCGCGGGTCTGATTTACAGCTGTAGTACAAAAGAAGGGCCCCGTGAAGGGGCCCGGGATATGCTTCTGACGGTCGATGAGGAATCATCCGCCTCTTTCAGTGCGCATTCTGAAGAAGAGACCACATCCGATCAGGAAAGCGAGGAGACAAAAGCTTCCCGAATCTGTGTCTATATCTGCGGTTCCGTCCTGCAGCCGGGCATATATTGGCTTGAAGCGGGAGGACGTGTATTTGAGGCAGTTGAAGCGGCAGGAGGCCTGGCTGAGGATGCGGCTTCATGGTATGTAAACCTTGCCAGGGAGGCCGCTGACGGCGAGCAGATCTATATCCCGTCCATTGAAGAGGTGATAAAAGGGGAGCTTCCTCAAACGGAGGTTTTGCAGACCACGGCCAAAAAGTCCCAGGGCACCGCCACAGGCGTGGAAGACGGACTGATCGACCTTAACACGGCAACCGAGGCAGAGCTTCAGCAACTGTCCGGGATAGGCGAGTCCAAGGCCAGGGCAATCATAGAATACCGGCAGGAAGTCGGCGGATTTGCAAGCATCGAGGAAGTTATGAACGTCGCCGGGATCAAGGAAGGCTCTTTTGCGAAGATAAAGAAATACATAAAAGTTTGAGCGCAGGTGCAAAATGAACGATGAAGGTAAGGCATTGAAAAAAGGCATATCACGCAGGGGGTTCTGGATCGATGAACGGGCGAGGAGGCTATATATCCGGGACAGGATGTTCCAGCTGACTGCTATGGAGTGTTCCCTGATATTGACTATGGCAGAAAGACCGAATACCGTTTTTTCGAGGGAACGACTGATGAGTGCGGTATGGGGCTACGAGACGGTGGGTGATGACAGAACAGTTGATACGCACATATGCAATCTCAGAACGAAGATAGAGGCAGATCCTAAGAAACCGGAATATCTTAAGACCCTCAGGGGCAAGGGATATTTCCTGAACATTTGACGGGAGTAGATAGTGACACTGAGAAGACCGCTGGCCCTGTGTGCTTTGCTGCTTTTTATTTTCGCGTATGCGGGAGTGACTTTTTTCCCGCGCGCGTTTATGCCGCAATTTGATCTTGATGACAAGGCATTGGTTACCTTGAGCGGAGTTATATACCGCATCGATGAATATCAATACAGCTGCAATGTTTATCTGAAAAGGTCAGTTGCAGGCGGAAAGAAGGCGGGACGCGTGATCTTGAAGGTCTCAGGCAACAAGCCAGACTCTCTGAAGATAGGAAACACACTGACATGCAGGGCAACGTATAGCGCTTTCTCGCCGGCACGCAACAAAGGGAATTTTGACGAGCTTAAATACCGGAGGGCAATGGGAACATTCTTTGCCTTCAAACTGGTGAGAATACAGAGCAATGACGGAAAGATCGATCACATAGCCGAGTTACTTAAGAATCTTAAGGGGCGGCTGATAGAAAGCCTTGAAGATATCACGGAAGGAAGCCGTGAGGGTGAGGCCGCGCTTGGAGTGCTTAACGCGATCCTTACGGGAGACAGAAATGACCTTACCGGAGAGACGAAGGATATATTCAAGGCTGCAGGCATCGCGCATATACTTGCGATATCCGGGCTGCATATATCTATGATCGGAATGGGCGTGTACCGCATCTTAAGGCGCAGGCTGGCCTATGTTTATTCGGCGGTGGTTGCGCTTGCGGTGGTCGGGTGCTTCTGCGTTATGAGCGGAGCCTCGCCCACGTCGGTCAGGGCGCTGATCATGTTTGCCGTGTACCTTGTGGCGATGGGCATTGGGAAGACATACGATTGCGTATGTGCCCTCAGTTTAAGCTGTATCATTCTGATTCTGGATAATCCGTTCATAGCCACGTACAGCGGCCTTCATATGTCAGTGGCCGCGCTTGCGGCATTTACTTATGTGGGAAAGCCTATGGCAGGGCTGTTTCTTAAAAACACAGCCGAAAATGAAAATCAGAAAAAGGCTGTCATAGGTCCCGGCGGGAAGGGCTTACTTTTTGCGCTTAGGAAACTTCGCCTTTCTGTAAGGACGGTTGTCAACAAGCTGGCCAGGTGGACAAATGAAGAAAAAAGAGCAGACCGCGCAGGGGCGGCTCTCATTATGAGCGCGTCAGTGGCTCTGGCAACGCTTCCGATAATTGCGGCCAATTATTACGAGTTTTCTCCATACAGTCCGCTGGTAAATATGCTGGTGGTGCCGTTAGTAAAATACGTCCTTGAAAGCGACATGGCAGGCGCGGCTGCAGGAATTATCCGACGGGGATTTGGAAGGCTCTTTATCGGCGCAGGCGTGTATCTTGTCAGGTCCATCGAATGGGCGTGCACCCTCACAGCAAGCCTCCCATACGGGAGGCTGATCACCGGTGCTCCCAAGATATGGCAGATAGCCGTTTATTACGCACTGCTTTTCATATGCGTTCAGATCGCATCCCTTATGGGCATTAAAAGCCGCGTCAGAAAACTGACCGTTTGCGCCGTATTCCTGATCATGTCAGTAGTGTTGATCATCAGACCGGCGAGTAAAGAACTGACGATTTCATTCATTGATGTGGATCAGGGCGACTCTGCGCTGATCGAAACTGCTGAAGGTACGAAAATACTGATAGATTGCGGATCGTCCGGAATCAGTTCCGTATATGAATACCGATTGGAAAGCACTTTGAAATATCGTGGGATCTCAGAACTTGACTATGTATTTGTGACACACCCGGAAAGAGATCATATGTCGGCGGTGCTCGAGATGCTGGAAAGACCGAAAAGCGGGATCAGTATATCGTGCCTTATACTGCCGCGCATAGAAGATAACGAAAAATGGCAGCAACTGGTAAGCGCGGCCGGGACGGCTGACTGCGAAGTGATAGACGCATTCAGCGGACTTAAGCTGGCGGATAAAGACCTTAAGATATCCTGCATTCATCCTGAAAAGGGATTTTATAGCGATGACGTTAACTCATATTCGGCCGTTCTGAGTCTGGAATACGGCGATTTCAGGGCACTTTTCATGGGCGATCTGCCGGCAGAAGAAGAGAAGAAACTCGTAAATAAAGGCAGTGTCCATGACAGTTATGACCTTCTCAAGGTATCACATCATGGCTCAAGAACATCGAGCTGCCCGGAATTGATCGATGAGGTCAGCCCGCGTATTGCCATTATTTCCGCCGGGATAGACAACTCCTACGGTCATCCGCACGAGGAAATCGTAGAGCGGATCGAGGATTCGGGAGCGGAAGTGTACATAACTGCACAGTGCGGGGAGATAGATGTTGAGGTAAATAAAAAAGGCATTGCCCGTGTGAGCACATGCCTTTGAACTTTATTCTGATACGTATTTGTCTGTGAAATCCCAGACTGAATTCCAGTACGTCTCGGGGTCTTTGTAAACGCAGCTTGCGTGGGCGGCTCCTTCGATCACACACTTTTCCTTCAGTCCCGGATGCGCGTCATAGACAACATCCAGCATGCTGAAAGGGACATATCCGTCATCGGTGCCGTGAATGAAAAGAGTAGGCGTTTTGGACTTTTTAAGCTGGTCGGTCGTGATACCGTCTTTGTTGATGTCGATACCGGTTTTCGCCTTGATCACAGGTCTTGCAAAAGCCAGCATCAATTTGCCGCATGGAATCTTCAGCATATTCTTAAGACAGTGGGTGAGCTCTTCCTTGACTGAGGAGAATCCGCAGTCTTCGATCGCGCATTTTACGTTTCCGGGAAGGTCCTCGCCGGTCGCCATCATCACAGTTGCAGCTCCCATGGATATGCCGAGAAGCACGATTTCGGGTGAGCCGTAATTGGTATTGAGATAATCGATCCATTTTGCGATATCGAATCTTTCGTACCAGCCCATGGTGAAGTTATCGCCTTCGGATAGGTCGTGTCCTCTTGCAGCCGGAAGAAGGGCAGAATAGCCTTTGCCGTAGAACTGTTCTGCGTAATGGGCCATTTCGTGAGGGTGCCCGGTATATCCGTGACAGACGATCAGGAAGCGGCTGTTGCCACCGGCTTCGTTCTCCAGAAGCTTGGCATAAAGCTTAAGCCCGTCAAAGGATTCTATATAAACATCTTTGACCGGAATCTCTTCAAGCCAGGCAGCTCTGTTGTCTCCTCTGGTCACAAGCGGCTTGTCCGGAGAGGCATTCTTAGCCCTGGATGCGGCACGCGGAAGGTTTGAGTGGCGGTTCATCGCACTGCTATAGATGGCATTGCCGATAAAGAATCCGGCAATACACACAAGCAATACGATTGCGCCTATGACGATGAGAACGATAAAAACTGGCTTCATTGGTTAAACTATGTTAAGGATCCAGACTGCAAGGCTTACATAAATAAGCAGTGAAAGTGCGTCAACGATTGTAGTAATAAAAGGCTGTGACATTACAGCCGGGTCAAAGCCGACCTTGCTGGCAAAAAGCGGCAGTACGCAGCCGATGAACTTCGCAACAATGACCGCGCAGCAAAGCGCCAGGCACACAACTACGATGACCAGTATCGAGCAGTTGCCCGGAAGGTAGTTGAGAAGGTACATCTTGATAAAATTAACGATTGCCAGGCATAAAGCGCAAAGTACAGCAACACGCAGCTCTTTCCATACAATTCTGAAGATATCCTTGAATTCGATATCTCCGAGGGAGAGCGAACGGATAATGGTAACTGATGCCTGTCCGCCGCAGTTACCGCCTGTATCCATCAGCATCGGGATGCAGGAGGTGAGTACGATCGAGGCGGAAAGGATGTCTTCAAATTTCGTGATGATCAGTGAAGTGAATGTCGCAGAGACCATCAGAAGCAACAGCCAGAAGATCCTGTGTTTGAATGTCTCAAAAACGCCGGTCTGAAGGTATGCCTTGTTATCGCCGTGCGTAATACCTGCCATCTTCTCAATGTCCTCGGTGGCCTCTTCTTCCATGACATCGATAGCGTCATCGACTGTTACGATTCCGACAAGTCGGTTCTCGTCATCAACAACAGGAAGAACGTAGAAGTTGTAATCACTGAACATCTGAGCCACAGCTTCCTTGTCCATATGAGTGTGAACAGAGATGATGTTGGTCTCCATTATCTCGCTGATCAGTTCGTCAGGCTCGGCAAGAAGCAGAGCTCTGGTGGACACGATACCGATCAGGGTGCGATTGTATTCAGTAACGTAGCATGTATATATGGTCTCTTTGTCAACGCCTGTACGTCTGATTCGTGTAAGGGCGTCTTCGACTGTCATATTTTTGCGGAGGCTGACATACTCGACTGTCATGATGCTTCCGGCACTGTCGTCAGGATACTGAAGGATCTTATTGATCGTGGCACGGGTGTCGGCGTCGGTATTTGCCAGGATACGCTTAACAACGTTGGCCGGCATTTCTTCGATAATGTCAACGGCATCATCGACATAGAGCTCATCCATCATTTCACGAAGCTCTGAGTCTGAGAAGCTCTGAATAAAATGGCTCTGGACATCTGAGTCCATCTCGATAAAGGTGTCGGCTGCCAGCTCTTTCGGAAGCAATCGGAAGAGTATGGCTGACTTGTCTTTAGGATAATCGTTCAAAAACTCCGCGATATCGAAGGGATTCATTTCAGATAGGATCTCTCGGATCTTGGCGTACTTCTTATTTGAATATAGCTCGGTTATCTGCTCATCAAGAGGAATTCTGATTTCTTCTGTCATGACAAAAGCCTCCTTTCCCGAATACATTGAGAGTGTTTTTCTCAACAAAAAATAAACGCTTTGGTTGAGCGCCTGATTTTCACACATAATAAACTAATATGCTTGAAAATACAACCGAAAAAAGTTAATATATGCTTGTTACAATATCAGCAATTTAAAGCGGTGCAGTATACCGCGTGAAAGGAGACTTAAATATGGGACTTTTAAAGGCAGCTCTCGGTGCAGTCGGCGGCGTTCTCGCTGATCAGTGGAAAGAGTTTTTCTACTGTGAGTCACTGGACCAGGAGACATTGATGGTTAAGGGCCAGAAGATGATCGGCAACCGTTCTTCCAACACCAAGGGAAGTGACAACATCATCTCTAACGGCTCCGGTATCATCGTCAATGAAGGACAGTGCATGATCATCGTTGATCAGGGTGCTATCGTTGAAGTATGCGCAGAAGCAGGCGAGTTTACATACGATACATCTTCAGAACCTAGTATTTTCAGCGGAAATCTGGGAACCAGCATTATCGAGTCCTTTAAGACTATGGGCAAACGTATCGGCTACGGCGGAGACACAGGCAAGGATCAGAGAGTTTACTATTTCAACATCAAGGAACTCATTGATAACAAGTTCGGAACTCCGAACCCTGTTCCTTTCCGTGTTGTTGACAAGAACGTAAACCTTGACCTCGATGTATCTGTTCGCTGCTCAGGCGTTTACTCATACAGGATCGCAGATCCTATCCTGTTCTACAAGAATGTAGCAGCTAACGTTGCATCAGAGTACAAGCGCTCAACCATTCAGGAACAGCTTAAGACAGAATTTATCTCAGCTCTTCAGCCGGCATTCGGTAAGCTTTCTGACCTTCAGATCCGTCCGAACCAGATCGTTACCCACAACACAGAGCTGGAGCAGGCTATGAACGAGGCTCTTTCAGCTAAGTGGGGCCAGCTTCGCGGCCTTGAAGTTGTAAGCGTAGCCATCGGATCAGTTACACTTCCGGAAGAGGATCAGGAGAGGATCAAGAATCTCCAGGTTGCAGGCAGCCTTCGCGACGCTTCTTTAGGCGCAGGCTTACTTGCAAATGCTCAGAGCGAAGCTCTTATGGCAGCAGCAAACAACGAGGCCGGCGCTATGAACGGTTTCGTTGGCATGGGCATGGCTATGAACGCAGGCGGACTCAATGCAGCTAACCTTTATACAGTAGGTCAGCAGCAACAGGCAGCAGCCGCAGCAGCAGCTCCTCAGGCAGCTCCTGCAGCAGGTGGCTGGACATGTGAGTGCGGCGCTGTAAATAGCGGCAATTTCTGCACTAACTGCGGCAAGAAGAAACCGGAAGCTCCGGCTAAGAAGTTCTGCCCGAACTGCGGAAACGAAGTTCAGCCAGGCGCTAAGTTCTGCTCAAATTGCGGAAATCAGATTCAGTAATTATTTTATGAAGATCCGGTCATGGGGCACGTCCTCATGACCGGAGAATAATATGAGGGACAGCTAATTATGGCAGACATACAAGAGTACAAGTGTCCCAACTGCGGAGGCGCCTTAGCCTTCGACAGTACACTTCAAATGCTGAAATGTCCTTACTGCGACACCGAGCTTGATGTCGAGGCACTGAAGGCCTACGATCAGGACCTGGAAAGTACGTCGGAGCAGGACAAATTAGAGTGGGAAAGTGCAGGTAAGGTATGGCAGGAAGGCGATACCGAAGGCCTGCGTGTTTACGTTTGCAAATCCTGCGGCGGACAGATCATAGGCGATGAGAATACCGCGGCAACGTCGTGCCCATATTGTGGGAATCCGGTCGTGCTGATGGGTCAGGTTGCCGGAGATCTGAAGCCGGATTACATAATACCTTTCAAGCTGGACAAGGAGGCTGCCAAGAAGAAGCTCGTTGAGCATTACAGCAGCAGACCTTTTGTTCCGAAGCTTTTTACAAGCCAGAACCACATTGACGAGATCAAAGGAATTTATGTTCCTTACTGGCTGTATGACTCAACTGTTGAAGGCACGGCAAGATACAGCGCAACGACCGTCAATACCTGGAGCGACATGAGAAATATGTATACCGAGACGAGATATTACTCGGTAGTCAGACAGGGAACGATCAGCTTTGCCAATATCCCGGAGGATGCTTCAAGCAAGATGCCGGATGAGATGATGGAGTCTCTGGAGCCTTTTGATTACTCGGAGGCGGTTGATTTTCAGACCGCTTACATGGCCGGATATCTTGCTGACAGATACGACGTAAGTGCCGAGGACAACCAGACAAGGGCAGACGCCAGGATAAAAGTAACGACGGATTCGGCGCTTGCCTCTACAGTCCACGGATATATGTCTGTGGTTCCGCAGGCATGCTCTGTAAAGTCAGACAAGTGCGTTGCAAAATACGCGATGCTTCCGGTATGGCTCCTTAATACATCCTGGAACGGCCAGACGTATACATTTGCAATGAACGGCCAGACCGGCAAAATGGTCGGAGACATCCCGACAGACAAGAAACGTATCTGGGGCAGATTTTTCATGCTCACAGGAATCATAGGAGCGGCGATCTTCCTGGTTCGCCTGCTTCTGCAGCTTGTGTGAGGAGGTGCGGCATGAAGAAATTATCAGCTTTATTAGCAATAATCGCCATAACCTTCTGCATGGTGGTGCCCGCAGCGGCAGATATTATTGTCCTGCCTGAAGACAAGGTCAATTACTATGTTGTTGATCACGCTGACATTCTGAAAGAGGATGAGGAGACATCTCTTGAGAAGAAGCTGGAAGAGATCAGCATTCAAAAGGGCATGGATGTCATTCTCTGGACTGAGAGAAATGTCGATTTTGACAACAGACTGGCATTTGCAGACAAAGTTTACGAGGATGGCGGATACGGCCAGGGCGTAGACCGTTCGGGAGTTATTCTCCTTATCGGATTCGACAGCGAAGGCGGTCATTACGTTATTTCAACAACAGGCAAGGCGATCCACGATTTATCGGATTATGGGATCCAGAGCATTTATGATGCGATAGTTCCGTATCTTAAGCAAGGCGACTTTTACAGTGTCGGTATGACGTATGGTCAGAGGGTAGCCGAACTTGAGGAAATCGCTGAGACAGGCAATCCGTATGACAAGCCGGGATACTACGATGAGCAAAAGCCGAATTATCCGGCAATGGCAATCACGTCGATCCTTTTCGGAGCCTTGATCTCGATGATCGTTGTACTTTCACAGAAGTCAAGGCACAGAACCATTGAAGGGCAGAGTTCGGCTCACAACTATGTGGTCGGCGGCATTAACCTTACAGGTTCATCAGACACATATCTGTATCACAATGTCGTGGTAACTCCGATCCCGCGCAATACGCCTGGTCAGGGCGGACACAGCGGCGGATTCGGCAGCGGAAGCGGCGGTTCGACAATACATATTTCCTCCGGCGGAATGACGCACGGCGGAGGCGGTGGCGGCAGATTTTAGCCGAGCAAAGTTAAATATAAAAGCATGCCATCCGGCAGGCCCATTGATAGAGGTGAAATATGAGCAAAAAAATCAGGATCCCTGAAGTTGATGACTTTTTCGAAGCACTATTGCTTTTGAAAGACAAGGAAGAGCTTTACTCATTTTTTGAGGACGTCTGCACGACAAATGAAGTGCTTGCGATAGCACAGCGTTATCAGGTCGCTATGCTGCTTAACCAAGGACGTACCTATCAGGAAATCGCCGAAATATCCGGCGCTTCGACTGCGACCATCAGCAGAGTCAAAAGATCAATGGCCGACGGCAACGGCGGCTACGATACAGTGTTTGAAAGATTAAAGGACAAATAATCAGACAATGAATAAGTTCATAGAGAAACTTAACAAAGAGCAACAGGAAGCGGTTCTTCATACGGACGGACCGCTTCTTATTTTAGCGGGCGCGGGAAGCGGCAAAACCCGCGTTATCACCAACAGAATAGCATATCTGATACAGGAAAAAGGCGTTGACGCACGTCAGATACTTGCGATCACTTTTACCAACAAGGCAGCGGCTGAGATGCTTGAGCGCGTTGAGTCGCAGCTGGGCATGGCGGCCGGCGGTGCGTGGATCTCAACGTTCCACTCGATGTGCGTAAAGATTCTGAGAATGTACGCACACCTGCTCGGATACGACAACAATTTCACCATTTACGACGGTGACGATCAGAAGACACTCGTTAAGAACGTCTGCAAAAAGCTTAATATCGACAACAAGCAGTTTAAGGAAAAATGGTTCATCAGCCAGATATCATCAGCCAAGGACAAGCTGATCGATTCGGAGCAGTTTGAACTTGACGCCGGAAGCGATTTTTACCTTAAGAAGGTCGCCGCAGTTTACAAAGAATACGAGAAGGAACTCAGACTGAACAACGCGATGGATTTTGACGATCTGATCAACAAGACCATCCTTCTGTTCCGGCGTAATCCGGAGATCCTTGAAAGATATCAGGAACGGTTTAAATACATCTCAGTCGACGAATATCAGGACACCAACTTTGCGCAGTTCAAGCTGGTAAGCCTCCTGGCAGGCAAATACAAAAACATCTGCGTTGTCGGTGACGATGACCAGTCCATCTACAAATTCAGAGGCGCGGACATCGGAAATATCCTGAATTTCGAGAAGAATTTCCCGGGAGCCAAGGTGATCCGCCTTGAGCAGAATTACCGTTCGACGCAGAATATTCTTAACGCGGCCAATGCTGTGATCAAGAACAATACACAGCGCAAGGAAAAGCGCCTTTGGACCGAGAATGAGGAAGGCAGCAAGATCAAGTTCTACTATGTCGACAACCCATATCAGGAGGCCGACAAGGTCGTTTCTGAGATACGGAAATTCGTAAGAGAGGGCGGGCATCTTAATGATTGCGCATGCCTTTACAGGACCAATGCGCAGTCAAGAGCCCTTGAGGAGGCGTTCTTAAGATTCAACATGCCGTACAAGATCTTCGGCGGCGTAAATTTTTATCAGCGCAAGGAGATCAAGGATGTTCTGGCTTATCTGAAGACCATAGATAACGGCGACGACGGACTGGCTGTAAAGCGCATTATCAATGAGCCGAAGCGTGGGATCGGCGCCGGCGCGGTAAATACCGTTCAGGAATTTGCGGATTCGCGCGGGATCACATTCTGGGCGGGACTCGACACCGGCATAAATGAAGGCGTTTTCGGCCGCGGAGAAGCCAAGCTGCGCGTATTCAGAGACATCATAGAAGAGCTGAAGAGCGAGGTGGGCGAGGTCACACTTCCTGAGCTGATGGATGATGTCCTTAACAAGACCGGATACCTTGCCGAACTTCAGGCAGAGAAGACCGTTGAGGCGCAGACAAGAATCGAAAATATCGACGAACTGATCAACAAACTCGTTCAATATAACGACAATGCCGAGGAACCTACGCTGAACGGATTTCTGGAGGAAGTGGCGCTGGTCGCTGACATAGATTCGTGGGATTCTACGGATGATTATGTTTCGCTGATCACGATACACTCGGCCAAGGGGCTGGAATACCCGAACGTATTTATGTGCGGCATGGAAGACGGCCTTTTCCCGATGAATGCGTCGCTTAACTCAAATGA
>JAZQNN010000030.1:0-6264 GCA_045627365.1 Lachnospiraceae bacterium | reverse complement strand
AAAGTACACCAAATTCTTCCTTCAGCCCGGTGGCGGAATCAGCAGGGAAGAGTATAAGGGCGATGCAACAGAGAGCTTCACACAGCCTGCTCCGTACATTGATCCCAAGGTATACTGCCTGAGATACGAGACTCCTGCATTTGAAGAAGATATGGAAGTTATCGGAAATATCGGTCTGCATATCAATGCTGAACTGGATATTGATGATACTAACTGGATGGCTGATATCGTTGATATTGCTCCCGACGGATCACGCCAGCTTCTTTCAAGCGGTGCATTGAAGGCTAAATTCAGAGCCCTGAACGAAGAAAAATCAACAGAGCAGAGACCGGTTCATCCGCGTCAGGAACCTGTTCCCATTGTTCCGGGTGAAGTAAACAGATATGATATTGCTCTTACACCTACTGCAAACCTGTTCCAGAAGGGACATAAGATGGAGCTTGTTATCAGAAACCAGGATGACATGCTCGGCAAGGGCGCAAGAAGCGGACTTTATCTGATGCCTTTCAACCAGACAGTAACACATACAATTCATCTGGAAGGTTCTTATCTCACTATTCCTGTTACAAACGAGTAGGATAAGAAATAGTTGGAAAATATCTCCCATAAAAAAAACAGGAGCCATAAAGGCTCCTGTTTTTTTGGGTTTTCGTTAATAATTAATTATTTGGAAATCATATCCTGGATATCTTCTTCGCTGTATCCCATAGCTCCGAGGATCTCGTTTGTATGGTATCCTTCCGGATATCCTGCCCACTTGTATTCTGGCTGGCATTCTGAAAGGTTGAACGGGCAACCAAGCTGTTTAACCTTAACACCGTCTGATACGGGAACTTCTACCTCAGGGAACATGTTCCTTGAAACAAGATGCTCGTCATTTGATACTTCTTCAAGATTCATAACGGGCTCTATGCATGAATCATAAGGAGCTGCAAGCTCTGCCCATTCATCTCTTGTCTTTGTAAGGAAGTTGTCCTTGAATGTCTGCTTAACCATGGGGATGTTGGCCTTATCCTTAAGGATTGCGCCGTCAGCCCACTCAGGATGTCCCATGAGATTGCAAAGTCCTGCAAAGAACTTGGGCTCAAGAGAACCTACTGACATATACTGGCCATCTTTGCACTCATAGAAATCATAGATTTCGCCGCCGTTAAGAGCTCCGCTTTCACGTGTGGGCATGGGGCCGCCTGCAAAGTAGCTTGCTCCGTCCATAGAGTTGAAAGGAATAACCGAATCCTGCATTGAAACATCGATGAACTGGCCCTTGCCTGTTTTCTCTCTGTAGATAATAGCTGCAAGGATTGAAGCGATAGCGTTCATTGAGCCGCCTGCTACGTCAGCGATCTGGAAGTTGTAAAGGCTGGGTCCGCCGTTCTGTCTTCCTGCTGCATAAGAGATACCTGCTCTTGAAAGATAGTTGATGTCATGGCCGGCCTTCATTGAGAATACGCCGTTCTGGCCATAACCTGTTATTGCACAGTAAATAATTCTGGGGTTAACAGCCTTAAGAGCTTCATAACCGATTCCGAGTTTATCCATAACTCCGGGACGGAACTGTTCAACAACGATATCATATTCCTGAACAAGTTTCTTAACTGCCTCAACAGATTTTTCCTTCTTCATGTTGAGATAAATTGTTTTTTTGTTTCTTCCGAGCCATCCCTGTGCTCCTGTAACCTGTGCACCGTTAATAACCGGCGGCCAGTTTACAACAAGGTCATATTTGTCCTTGCTTGAAACCTTAAGAACTTCTGCGCCCATATCAGCGAGTGACATTGTTGCATACGGTCCGGGAAGCAGTGTGGAAAAATCCAATACCTTATAACCATCTAAAGCGCCCATTTAATTACCTCCTAATTTTGTTGCATAAAAACAACTTTGCTGTTAATTATAACCCTCGTTTTTTTACTATTCAAGTTTAATAGTTAAATTAGATTCGGTATGTTTTTTTTATGTACTTAGCCTATTAAAGCAAAGTTTTTTAATTGCGAGATAAAAAAAATTGATATATAATCTAAAAGCATATATTTACACAGCACAAGCTGAAAGGAGACGGAATAAGAAATGAACAACACAAAACCTTTGGAGGGGGTACATGTACTTGACCTCGGCCAGTATATTTCTGTTCCCGCTGCAACTGTAATTCTTGCAAGCTGGGGTGCAGAAGTAATAAAAGTTGAGTCCGTTGCCGGCGATCCGATGCGTCTTATCGGTTCCACTCTCGGAATGATCTGCCAGGACGACCATAACTCATTCTTTGGTCATTACAATGTTAACAAGAAGGTCATCAATCTCAACCTTAAGGATCCTAAGGGTGCCGAAGTTATGCAGAAACTTCTTGCTTGGGCAGATGTTTTTGCTACAAACTGGCGTCCTAAGGCTCTTGCTAAGAACGGTCTTGATTATGAGACACTTCATGCAAAATATCCTCGCCTTATCTGGGCAGCTATCAACGGATTCGGTAACTATGGCCCTGAAAAAGACGACGCAGGTTATGACACAGTTGCTTACTGGTCACATTCAGGAATGCAGATCGACCAGTCCGAAGGCGGCGGTGCTGAAGGTGCTTCACCTGCAATTCCTTTCTACGGAATAGGTGATAACTCAACCGCATCAACACTTGCAGGCGCTATCGGAACAGGTCTTTATCAGCGAGAAAAGACAGGCGAAGGCTGCCAGATCTTTGCTTCTCTTTACGGACAGGCTGTATGGGCAGCAGGCTGCGACCTTATGTCATGCCAGTACAACCCTCATGATATCTATCCGAAGACAAGAACAAAGCCGGCATCTCCTGTATGCAATACATATAAGACAAAAGACGGCGCATGGATCAACACCAGTATTTTCGATGCTAAGATCTATCCTAAATATCTCAAGGCAGTCGGCAGAGAAGACCTTATGGATGATCCCCGTTTCAACAATCCTGACGGTGCTACAGAAAACCGTGACGAAATGTTCCACATTATCGAAAACGGTTTCGCTCAGTACACAGAGGAAGAAATGTGCAAGAGACTTCAGGAAAATGACGTTGCTTTCTCAAAGATCTACCATGTATATGATGTAGTTACAGATGAGCAGGCTCTTGCAAACAACATGATCTATCCTGTAACCCACAGAGACGGAACAACAACCATGTTCCCGGCTCCTCCCGCAACATTCGGTGACAAGCCGGAGCCTGTTGTTAACATTCCTTACAGCCGTGTTGGTGAGCACTCATTCGAAGTTCTCGAAATGATGGGCTACTCAAAGGAAGACGCTGAAGAAATGCTTGCAAATGGTGTAATCGCTCAGTGGAAAGACTGAAAATAATAAATTAAGGAGACAAAAAGATGAAAGTTATTACAGCTCGCGAAGCCGCCGAACTGATTAAAGATGGCGACACACTGGGATGCCAGGGTATTATCGCTACATCTATTCCTCAGACACTTCTCAACGCACTTCGTGATAGATTCCTGGAGACAGGCAGCCCTAAGAATATCAGACTTTTCTACGAGTCAGGTATCGGCGACAACGGAGACTGGGGCATGAACGCTCTGGCTCTTGAAGGCCTTATCGGCGAGCTTCATACAGCTCACGTTGGAACAACACCTAAGATGAAGGCTCTTGTTGATGCAAATGCATTCCCTTGCTACATCGTTCCCCAGGGTGTTAACTCACAGATCCTTCGTGCACTTGCCGGCAAGAAGCCCGGCGTATTCACAACAGTTGGTCTTGAGACATATGCGGATCCTCGTATCGAAGGATGCAAGGGCAATCAGGCAGCTAAGGATCAGGATAAGGAAATCGTTGAAGTTGTTGAATTCGACGGTCAGGAATATCTCCGTTACAAGACACAGCCCATCAACGTTTGCTTCGTTCGTGGTACTGCTTCCGATACAATCGGTAACATCACCCAGACTAAGGAAGCAATCGAAATGGATGCTTTCGAAATGGCATGCGCAACTCACAACTCAGGCGGTATCGTAATCGCTCAGGTTGAGACAGTTGTTGAGCGTGGTAACCTCAAGGCTCATGATGTTGTTATCCCTTCAGCACTTGTTGACTATGTTGTTATAGCAGACAAAGACGGCCACAGACAGTGCCTTGCTGATCCTGAATATCATCCGGAGTGGAGCGGTGAGTACAGAGTACCTGCAGGTTCATACACTCCCGAACCTCTTTCAGAGAGAAAGGTATGCGGACGTAGAGCTGCAGCTGTTATCCCTAAGGGAGCTCATGTTAACCTTGGTATCGGTATGCCGGAAATGGTTTCTGACGTTGCTGCAGAAGAAGGATTCTCAGATGATATCGTTCTTTCAATCGAGGCAGGTATCTTCGGCGGTGTTCCTCTCGGCGGAATGAGAATCTGCTGCGCAGTTAACCCTGAAGCTATTATTTCTCATATCAATACATTCGATATTTACGACGGCGGCGGAATCGATGTTGCAGTTTTAGGTGCTGCAGAAGTTGACAGCCACGGTAACGTTAACGTTTCCAAGTTCGCAGGAAAGGTTACAGGCCCCGGTGGATTCATCAACATTACTCAGTGCTCTGACGTTGTATGCTTCGTAGGAACATTCCTTGCAGGCGGAAACAAGTTCAACATCGGTGATGGCAAGATTGAGATCGTTCAGCAGGGCAAGTTCATCAAGTACAAGAAAGACGTTGAACAAATCACATTCTCAGGCGACTATGCACGTAAGACAGGCAAGACCGTTTACTACATTTCTGAGCGTGCCGTATTCAAGATGGAGCCTGAAGGAATGACTCTTATTGAGATCGCTCCCGGCGTTGATCTTGAGAAAGACATTCTTGCTTACATGGAATTCACTCCTATCATCAGCAAAGATCTTAAGATCATGGATCCTAAGATGTTCACAGCCGGCCCGATGGGAATGACTAAATAATACTGTACTGGTAAATCAGCATCGCATATGTTATATTTGCATATGCGATGCAATCTTAATAAATAACTATAGGAGGGTATTATGCCTAAATTTACTTCAATTGATGAGGTTGTTAAGCTTATTCCTGACGGAGCTACAATCATGGTAGGCGGTTTCGTAGGCTGCGGCAGCCCTGACAATCTGCTTAAAGCTCTTGCAGAAGCAGGCAAGAAAGACCTTACAATCATTGCTAACGATCCCGGCTGCGGACATGGATATGGCCCTGTTGAGGGATATTACGGAAATGGATGGCTTATTGCCAACCATTGTGCAAAGAGACTTATCATGTCTCATGTTGGAATTCTCCCCGAAGTTGGCGAGCAGAACCTTGTTGACGGAACTCTCACAGTTGACCTTGTTCCTCAGGGATCACTTGCAGAAATGATCCGTGCCGGCGGTTTCGGACTTGGCGGAGTTCTTACTCCTACCGGTGTTGGCACACTTGTTGAGGAGAGCCCTCTTTGCCTTGGAAAACAGAATATCGAAGGCAGAGATTATCTCCTTATGAAGCCTCTTCATGCTGACTTCGCTCTTATCGGCGGAACAAAGTGCGATAAGAACGGTAACGTTTGGTACAAGGGAACAACTCTTAACTTCAACCAGGTTATTGCTAATGCTGCTGACGTAGTTATCTGCGAGCCTGAAGAGATTGTTGAAGTCGGCGAGATTGAGCCTGAGAACGTACGTGTTTACGGCATCGTTGTAGACTACGTAGTTAAGTAACAGAAAGGGGAACAACAATGGAAAAATCTGAAATCAAAGCTTTCATTGCTAAGCGTGTAGCTAAAGAATTAAAGGACGGAGATGTTGTTAACCTTGGTATCGGTATTCCTGACCTTGTACCGAATTTCCTTCCCGAAGGCGTTCATGTAACACTTCAGGCCGAGATCGGTATTGTCGGTTCAGCCGGAGCAGGTGCTTATCATGAAGAAGACTTCTTCCATGTAATCAATGCCAGCGGCAAGCCTGCTGACTATGCACCGGGCGGAGCATTCATCGATTCTTCAACATCATTCGGTCTTATCCGTGGCGGCCATGTTCAGGCAACTATCCTGGGCGGTCTTCAGGTTGACCAGGAAGGTTCACTTGCGAACTGGATCATCCCCGGAAAGAAGATGCCGGGCATGGGCGGTGCTATGGACCTCCTTGTTGGTGCTGAAAAAGTTATCGTTGCCATGGAGCATACAGCAAAGGGATCTCCTAAGATCTTAAAGAAGTGCACACTTCCTTACACAGCTGTACATTGCATCACAAAGATCATCACTGAGATGGGTGTTATGGATGTTACTCCCGAAGGACTTGTTCTTACAGAAATCAATCCTGAATTCACAGTAGAAGA
>JAZQNN010000029.1:0-30018 GCA_045627365.1 Lachnospiraceae bacterium | reverse complement strand
ATTCAGCCGCTCATCAACGAAGGCGCTACACGTGAGGATCTTTCTGCCTCTATCTTTCAGGCCGTTGTCAACCAGACTATCTCGGGTCTTGCCTGCGGCAAACCGATCCGCGGCAATGTTGCCTTCTTAGGCGGTCCTTTGCACTTTCTTTCAGAGCTAAGAGCAGCTTTCATACGCACTTTAAAGCTTGAAGGCGACGCAATCATCCACCCTGAGAATTCTCACCTTTTCGCAGCTATCGGTTCTGCGATGAACTGCGATTTTTCATACTCGATCAATATTTCGGAATTGTACGATAAGCTTTCCGGCGGCATTACGATGGCCAACGAGATTTCGCGTCTTGACCCTTTATTTGCCACGGAAGAAGAATATGACCTGTTCAAGGAAAGGCATTCACATGCGACCGTCTCCAAGGCCGATATCAGCACATATAAGGGAAATTGCTTCCTCGGTATCGATGCCGGTTCAACAACTACAAAGCTTGCTCTTGCAGGCGAAGACGGAACACTTCTGTGGTCTTTCTACTCTAATAATAACGGCAGCCTTCTGGCTACGACCCAACGGGCATTTCGTGAACTTAAGGAAGTATTTCCTGAAGATGCGCATATAGTTTATTCCTGCTCTACAGGCTACGGCGAGGCATTGCTTAAATCAGCCCTGCTCCTTGATGAGGGAGAGGTCGAGACAGTTGCCCATTATACGGCAGCCAAATTCTTTGACCCTGAGGTGGATTGTGTTCTTGACATAGGCGGTCAGGACATGAAATACATAAGGATCAAGAATGGCGCGATCGACAGTGTTTTGCTCAATGAGGCATGCTCATCGGGCTGCGGCTCATTTATAGAAAATTTCGCAACTTCTATGAATATGAGTGTTGAAGAATTTGCACATGCTGCCCTTTTCGCGCCGCGTCCGACGGATCTTGGAACCAGATGCACGGTATTCATGAATTCCAACGTCAAGCAGGCGCAGAAAGAAGGCGCATCGATCAACGAAATTTCCGCCGGGCTTTCATATTCAGTTATCAAGAACGCCCTGTTTAAGGTCATCAAGATCGCATATGCCAAGAATCTGGGCCGCCATATCGTTGTCCAGGGCGGTACTTTCTATAATGATTCAATTTTAAGGGCACTTGAGAAGATCACGGGAATTGAAGTCATCCGTCCGGATATCGCCGGTATCATGGGTGCTTTCGGTGCTGCACTTATCGCCCGCGAACGTTACAACGGACAGGCCTCGTCTGCGCTCAGCTTCGACGATATTCTTAACCTCGAGTATAAGACGAGTCTTACAAGATGTCAGGGCTGCAACAATCACTGTCTTCTCACGATCAACACATTTACCGGCAACAGACATTTCATCTCCGGCAATCGCTGTGAGAAAGGTCTCGGCAAAGAAAAACGTTCAGACACCGCGCCGAACCTCTTTAAATACAAATATGAAAGGCTTTTTGGATACGAACCTTTAGACCCGCAGTCAGCCCGGATGGTCTTAGGCATTCCGAGAGTCCTCAATATGTACGAAAACTTCCCGTTCTGGGCGACTTTCTTTAAGGAACTGGGGATCAGCATCGTACTTTCACCGGATTCAAGCCGCAAAATGTATGAACTCGGGATCGAGTCGATTCCTTCCGAGTCTGAGTGCTATCCTGCCAAGCTCTCGCACGGGCACGTTCAGTGGCTTGTCGATCAGGGGATCAAGGACATCTTCTACCCTTGCATATCCTTTGAGCGGACCGAAACGCCGGATGCAAATAACCATTACAACTGCCCTGTTGTTATGAGTTACCCGGAAAACATCAAGAATAATCTTGAGGATCTCAAATCTAAAAGAGTTAATTTCATTCATCCGTTCTTCGCGATGACTGATTACCATATATTCTCCGAAGGACTCGTAAGGGAATTCGCAACCGAAAGCTACGGATATAGCCGCAGCGAAGTCCTTTCAGCCGCCCAAAAAGGCTGGGCAGAGCTTTTACAGTCCAAGAAAGATATTGAAGACAAAGGCGCCGAAGTTCTCAAGTGGATGGAAGATAATCACCGTCAGGGAATCGTGCTTGCGGGCCGTCCGTATCATCTGGATCCTGAGATCAACCACGGAATTCCTGAGCTTATCACGTCATACGGTGTTGCCGTTCTGACTGAAGACAGCGTTTCCAATCTCGGCACAGTTGAGCGTCCTTTGATAGTTCTTGACCAGTGGATGTATCATTCAAGGCTTTATAAGGCTGCTGCATTTGCCAAGACGCGCGATGATCTGAATCTTGTTCAGCTCAATTCTTTCGGCTGCGGTCTTGATGCTGTCACTTGTGACTGCGTCAACGATATACTGAGCAACTCAGGTAAGATCTACACAGTCCTTAAAATCGATGAGATCAATAATCTCGGCGCTGTCAGAATAAGGATCAGATCGCTCCTTGCAGCTCTTCGCGAAGCGGAAAAGCCGACAACGCGTACACTGATTTCATCCGCCTATAAACGTACTGAATTCACAAAAGAAATGAAGCCGAAGTACACGATACTGGCTCCGCAGATGTCCCCTATTCACTTTGACCTGATCAAGGAGGCTTTCAACTGTGAGGGGTACAACTTTGTCATTCTTGACAACGATAACAAACATTCGATAGATGCGGGACTTAAGTATGTCAATAATGACGCATGTTATCCGTCCATGATCGTTGTCGGTCAGATGCTTGACGCGCTTGACAGCGGCAAATACGACCTTGAACATACCGCTCTTTTGATAACCCAGACAGGCGGAGGCTGCCGTGCATCCAACTATATCGGCTTCATCCGGCGTGCTTTGGCCAAGGCCGGATATGAGAATATCCCTGTTATCTCACTGAGCGTAGGTTTGGAGACTAATCCGGGCTTTAAGATCACACTGCCTCTTATCAAGAAAGGTCTTTATGCCCTGGTATTAGGCGACGTGTTTATGAAAGTTTTGTACGGAACAAGGCCTTATGAGGCTGAGGCCGGCTCTGCTGACGCTCTTTTTGAAAAGTGGAATGCCAAATGCAAGGAAGCCATCCGCAAGAAGTCTTTCGGACGCTCGGTAACCACCGGACTGCTTAAAGGAATCATATCTGATTTTGACAATCTTCCTCGCAAAGATTGCGTTAAACCACGCGTCGGTGTGGTCGGCGAGATACTTGTCAAGTTCATGCCGGTTGCCAATAACGATATCGTGGGTACGCTTGAGAAGGAAGGCGCAGAAGCAATTGTTCCTGACCTTATGGGATTCCTGCTTTATTGCTTCCAGAATATGTATTTCAAGGTTGATAACTACTCGGCTAAGAAGTCCGGTAAGTTGATTGCCGATGCAGCGATCCGGTTCATGGAGTATTTGAGAAAGCCGGCAAATAAACTGCTCAAGGAAAGCAAACACTTTACGCCGAGCACGCATATTTCGCACCTCGCGAATATGGCCAAAGACTTCGTCTCTCTCGGCAACCAGTGTGGTGAAGGCTGGTTCCTTACAGGCGAAATGCTCGAGCTTATCGAATCCGGTGTTCCGAATATAGTCTGCGTTCAGCCATTTGGGTGTCTGCCGAACCATGTTGTCGGAAAAGGCGTGATCAAGCCATTAAGATATGCCAACAAAGAGGCCAACATCGTCGCTATTGACTACGACCCGAGCGCCAGTGAAGTCAATCAGCTTAACCGTCTGAAGCTGATGCTCTCGACCGCGAAAGAAAATCTGAAATAAATTAAAGCCTGACTTAGGTCAGGCTTTTTTTACTCTATCTGCCAATCGATGGTCTCAAGCCCATTGGCTGTAAGAAAATCATTGCATTTTGAAAAGTGTCTGCATCCGAAGAATCCGTTATATGCCGACAGCGGTGACGGATGTGCAGCCTCAAGGATCAGATGCTTCGGGTTGTTAAGCATCGACTTCTTCATCCTGGCAGGTCTGCCCCAGAGAAGATATACTATCGGTCTGTCGATCTCGTTCAGAATACGGATAGCCGCGTCGGTGAACTCTTCCCAGCCGATCCCTTTATGCGAATTAGCAGCATGCGCACGTACTGTCAACACCGTGTTGAGCATAAGCACGCCCTGGTGAGCCCACTTCTCCAGATATCCGTGGTTTGGGATCGTACATCCCAGGTCAGCGTTCAGCTCTTTATAGATATTCTGCAGTGATGGCGGGATGTCCACGCCCTTTTTCACCGAGAAGCACAGCCCGTGAGCCTGTCCCTCTTCATGATACGGATCCTGTCCAAGTATCACGACCTTAACATCGGCCAGCGGCGTAAAGTGAAAAGCATTGAAAATATCATCTGCCGGTGGGAATACGCGTTCAGTCTTGTATGCATTATTGACCGCAAGATAAAGCTTCTTATAGTATTCTTTTGAAAACTCCGGTCTGAGTGCCGGAAGCCAGTCATTCGTGATCGGTGGCATGTGTTCTCCCCTGCAGTACTTTCAATTTGCGCAGACTCAGCTTCTGAGTCTCGGTCAGGCTTTCCATATTTGTCGTTGAATGGGCCGCCTCCTCCAGATTGATCCAGAAAACTACTCCGCCCTCAACATTTTGAACGCCGCATTCGCGGTTAAGCTGCTCTGCGATCGCTTTTACGATAGAAAGGCCAAGACCGCTGCCGCCGTACTCTCTGGTCCTTGCTTTGTCGATCTTGTAGAACTTACCCCAGATCTTGCCCATTTCTTCCTCAGCGATATGTTCGCCGGAGTTAAACACGCTGATCCTGACATTTCCGTCTCCCAGTCTGTCCGCAGAGATCTTTATCTGCCGGTTCTCATCCATATGATTCAGCGCGTTGTTAAAATAGTTTACAAGCACTTCTTCGAAAAGAAACTCATCCGACCATACATAAATGACCTTGGAACTGTCAAAGCTTACATGAGCCTGTTTTTCGTCAATGACGATAGACATAGTACCAAGGAAGCCCTTGATAACGTCAATGACGTCAAATCTCTCAAGCGTAACCTCGCTGTTGCCCTGCTCGAGCTTATTAAGTGTCGCAAGCTTCTTGACAAGCTGATTCATCTTGTCAGCTTCATCTATTATTACATCAAGGTAATAATTCTGATCCTCGGGGTCGTTGGAAATACCTTCCTTAAGACCCTCTGCATAGCCTGAGATCAGAGCGATCGGGGTCTTGAGCTCATGTGAAACGTCTGACATGTATTTCTTCCGGGCTTCTTCAAGTTCTGTCTTGGCCTTCAGTTCATTCTGAAGATTAAGGTTGGAGGATTTCAGTTCTGAAATCGTGTTCTCCAGTTTAAGCGACAGTTCCTGTACATTTTCGCCCAAAAGGCCGATCTCATCGTATTTGTTGAATCTGCTTTCGAAATCGAATTCGTATTCGCCTTCATTTGCCCTCTTCGTGATAAGTGCCAGACGCCTTAAAGGCTCCGTGAATCGGCTGGCTACGATAAAGATACCGATAGCGGCAAAGATGAAAACGACTATACATATGATCGAGAAGTATCCCCATGAAACCTTGATACTGTTCTTGAGACCCGCGTACGATGAACGTGCGATGAACGAACTTCCGTTCTTCAGGAATCCCCACATTTCGATATATGTGGCCTCATTCATCTCATCCATTGCCGTCTGCAGTGTATAACCGTCCTTGCGTTCGATAATGGTCGCGGTCTTATCCCGTGAAAAGATCAGCTCATCTAGTCTTGCAGATAATGTTCTTACATTGCCGTATGAAAATTCCGACATTCCTGACGGATTCATGATAAGCAAAGATATGGTATTTTCTTCGCAGAAAACGATCAGCGACCTGTAATCATCAACTGCCGGGTTGTAATTCGGTTTCCCGTTTTTCGGACGGGTATCGTACTTCGCAGCGACCTTGGCATATACTTCCCTCATCTGCTTCTGCTTGGAGCCTACATAGAATCTGGTTGAGAAAACAAGGCAAAGAAACAGTCCTACGACCAACGCCAAAAGGACTGTTGCTGAAATAACGATAATTGTTTTATTCCTGATCGATCGCTTCAAACTTGTAACCCATTCCCCAGATAGTCTTGATATAATCGCCGCACTCGCCAAGTTTGCTTCTTATCTTCTTGACATGCGTGTCGATCGTACGGGCATCACCGAAGTAGTCATAATTCCATACATGATTAAGAATCTTCTCTCTGGACAGAGCGATTCCTTCATTGGACATGAAATAGCACAGGAGTTCAAATTCCTTGAAACTCATCTCGACCGGCTCTCCGTCAACTGTTACCGTGTGGGATGCTTTATTAACAATAAGCTTGCCTGCCTCAAGGATAGATGTACTGTCAAGCTTCTGTGTTCTGTTCAGCAGCGCATCGATCCTTGCTACAAGGATCTTCGGGCTGAACGGTTTGGAAATATAGTCATCAATTCCGAGATTGAATCCAAGCAATTCATCAGTCTCATCGCCCTTGGCGGTAAGCATAATGATCGGGATCTGTGAGAACTTACGGATCTCACGGCATGTCTCCCAGCCGTCCATCTTCGGCATCATAACATCCAGAATGACAAGATCGATCTTCTCTTTGTAAAGGATGTCAATAGCCTCTTCGCCATCTCCGGCCTCAACAACAACATAATTCTTGGCAACAAGGAAATCCTTGACCAGTTTTCTCATTCTTGCCTCGTCGTCAACAACGAGTATCTTTAATCCATCCATGCAAGTCTTCCTTTCAGAATCAGACACATAAACGTAATCAAATACAGTATTTTAATCGTAAAAATAACATCAATATATGAAAAGTGTGTGAAAATGCATTCAATACGTTGTTTATCAGCATAATGATACACCGCGTGAAAAAAGAAGTAAATAAAGGAAATCAGCGGGCAATTGCCGTTGCCCGCTGGTTGAAATGAGAAATGAGCAGAAAAAGAATGAATCTGTTAATCATTCATTGACATAGTAAAAAACGATCAGATCTGCACCCGAGCGGATATTGTCGCTTCTGAGGTTGTTGATCGACTTAAGTTCCTTAACATAGGAAACTGTGCTGGCGCCTGCCGGCTTGTAAGTATCTGCGATCGTCCAGAGAGAATCTCCGGCTTTAACCGTAACTGACTTGTAAAACTTATCTGTTCCTTCCTGAACCTCGGCATTGGTGCGTATAAGGCCCTTGCCCAGAAGAACTAACATAACCGCTGCTACAACTACGAAAGCGGCTAAAGCGGCCATTCTGGCAAGCTTACGGGCTGCTCTGGCCTTTCTTGAATGATTGTATCCGAATGTCCTGTTATTGATATTTCTTGTATTCATTGATATTCCCTCTTGATATGTGAAATCCTCTATTTCGTATCTGTCGGTATTCTACAGCACTATGTGTCCTATAAAAGGGTCTTGAGTTCACAGCTGCGTAACCGGATATATTGTCCCGAACGTCTGTTCGCTAGTATAATACAATACGAACAAATGTTTGTCAATACTTTTTGCGAACAAATGTTTGCATTTATTTGAGACTGTGTTATAATGTGCTCAAAGGAAATAAGAAGGAGACACGCAATGTCCAGAGAATCATTATCAGAAAAGCAGAAAGCCATACTTGAATTCATCAAGTCCGAGATTCTATCTAAGGGTTATCCGCCGGCTGTCCGCGAGATCTGCAAGGCAGTAGGCTTAAGCTCTACCGCTACTGTTCATGCTCATATGAACACGCTTGAAGAGCTCGGATATATCAGAAGAGATCCGTCCAAGCCACGCGCGATCGAGATCATTGACGATGAGTTTGCCCTGACAAGGCGTGAGTTCACCAATGTCCCGATCGTTGGTCAGGTCGCTGCAGGGGAGCCTTTGCTGGCAAGCGAGCATATCGTTGACTACTTCCCTATTCCTGTCGAGATGCTTCCTAATGATGAAGTGTTTATGCTTATAATCAGAGGGGACAGCATGATCGGTGCGGGCATCTTAGACGGTGACAAGGTCATCGTCCGCAAGTGCCAGACTGCGCGCAACGGAGACATGGTCGTAGCGCTCATAGAAGACAGCGCGACAGTCAAGTATTTTTATAAGGAGAGTGGCCACATCAGACTCCAGCCGGACAATCCTGATTACGCCCCTATCATCGTTCCGGATTGTCAGATACTGGGCGAGGTCATCGGAGTATTCAGAATGTTCTAAGAAAAGGGGCTGCATCGCAGCCAATGTCAATAAATCAACACTTTTAGCACCCGACAGAAAAGTACCCAGTCCGTTTTGTATGGACTGGGTGTTTTTTTGTCGCTATGGTCTTTAACTTAATACTACCAGGATATATAGTCTCCTTAATTACACAGTTTTACAGATCGGCAGCCTCTATGGACACGCCCTCGGCCCAAATACGTTCAAGGTCATAGAAAAGTCTCTGTTCCTGATTGAATATATGAATGATCACATCACCATAGTCCATAAGGATCCAGCTGGCTCCCTGATAGCCTTCGACAGATCTTGCCGTGCAGCCGTTCCTGCCGAGCTGCTCTTCAACATTATCAGCCAGAGCTTTTACCTGGCGAGCATTGTTCGCACCGGCGATGATGAAGTAATCAGCGATCACTGACACTTTGCTGATATCGATGATCTTGATATCCACAGCCTTTTTTTCGTCCAATGCCGCATAAGCTGCCTTAGTTATCTCTTTTGATGTCATATTAACTCCTTGTAGTACTCAAAAGTGGTCATTGTGATAGGATCGATCTCCTTGCCGCAATCCTGAAGGTGATCCAGAGTGTTTTTTATGGTCATATACACTGCACGGTCCAAGTTCTCAAAAGCGGTCTGTCTGTAGATCGGCATATCCGGGATAAAGTCATCCCTGTTAGGATCTATAAAATCCGCAACATACAGGATCTTCTGCAAAACGCTCATCCCCGAAGTGCCGGTCGTATGCGTCGAAATCGCATCTAATATTGCTTTGTCTGTTACGCCGTACTCATGCTCGGCAATGTATGCGCCTAATTTAGCGTGAACAAGTGAAGGATTCCTCTTCTCATACTCGGTAAGCTCAACTCCGCAGTGCTCGCACATCGCATACTTTTCGGAATTCGGAATGCATTTCGCGCAATCATGAAGGAGTCCTGCAGTCAATGCCTTCTCAACATCCATCGGACAATACTTCATTGCCATTGCTGCCGCGGTAAACGCAACTCCGAGGGTGTGCGCATATCTGTATGCATCAAGCCTGCCCTTTAACGAATCCGTAATCTCCGTAAATCTGGAAACCTCCATAACCAGTGCCTTTCTTATTCAGGTCTATATAGGCCGTTACTTTCGATATAATCTATAACTGCGTCCGGCAGATAGTATTTAACAGATTGTCCTGCTTTGATCCTGCGAATAATACCGCTCGAGGATATTTCGATATTAGGAACGTGAATGTTGATGATGTTGGCGTTATATTTGCGTCTTAAGAACTCCGCCTGCAGTTCAAATTCATCCTCAAGTGTCTCAACCTGTTCGCGATCATTGATCCCGTCATTATTGAAATCCAGATAATTATCCGATGCCTCGCAGCTTCCGGACGCGCCTTTGGCTTCGTCTTCTCTTTTGCTGGAAAGGATCGTGACAGAGTCAAATAACTTCTGCGGTTCATACCAGGTCTCAATGCTGAAAAGGGAATCTCCGCCTAAAATAAAGAAAAGTTCCGCATCCGGATTGGCTATTTTGAACGCTTCGAGCGTCATAGCTGTGTAATTAGGCTGAGGAAGCGTAAGTTCAAACTCAGACAGCTCCAGTCCCGGATTATCGGCGATCGCAAGATTGATCATATTGACCCTGTGAGTCTGGTCCGTAACGACTTTGTCCGTTCTGTAATATGGATTTGGTGAAGGCATGATCAGGACCTTGTCCAGTCCGCACGCATCAAGTGCTGTCTGGGCAAGAAAAAGATGTCCGAAATGGATCGGATCAAAAGTACCGCCCAGAATACCGATTTTCTTAAGTCTTTCAGTCATTTTTATGCTTTTTCTTGTTGTATTTGTACAGAGTTATCTTCTTGCCCATAACCTGAACGACCTCAGAATGCGTGCGGTCTGCCGCGATCTGAGCCAGTTCCTTAGGATCGTCAAAACAATTCTTCAAAACGCCGACCTTGATCAGTTCTCTTGCTTCCAGAGCTTCATTGATCGCTGCGGTGACCTCCGGGGTCAGACTTTCTTTACCAATATTTATAATAGGCTCCAGGTGATGTGCCTGGCTTCTGAGTTCAGCTCTTTCCTTGCTTGTCATCTTCACTCTCCGTTATTCATAGTACTCAAAATCGTACCCGTATATCCTGACGGTATCGCCCTCTTCAAGGCCCATTTCTTTGAGTCTTTCAAGAATTCCCTGCTCTGCCATAAAGTTCTGGAAGAACATAAATCCTTTCTCGGATTCAAGATTGGTATATCCGAGCATTCTCTCAACACGCGGTCCGCTGACAGTATATGCTCCGTCTTCATCGATACCGAGTTCGATCGGCTCCGACTCGTCAACTGAATAGCTTTCAAGGTCAAATTCACTTTCAAATACCTGGCTGTCATCCTTGCACTCTGCCAGTATATCGCTGACCCTGTAAAGAAGCTTCTTCAGACCGTCATTAGTAGCTGCGGAAATCGGGAACACCTCAGCCTCCGGGAATGCTGTTTCTATTTTATTGATTATATCAGCTTTCTCCTCGTCTGAGTATATAAGATCCATCTTGTTGGCAGCTATTACCTGCCGTTTCGCTGTCAGATCAACTTTATAGTTAGCAAGTTCCTGATTGATCGCCTTAATGTCTTCAACCGGATCGCGTCCTTCCGATCCCGCTGCATCGACCAGGTGGATCAGGACTTTGGTCCTTTCGATATGTCTTAAGAAAGCAAGGCCCAGACCGGCTCCATCGGCTGCACCTTCAATAAGACCCGGGATGTCTGCGATAACGAAGCCCTTGCCCTCATCAAGATCAACAACACCAAGATTTGGCTCAAGGGTGGTGAAATGATAATTGGCGATCTTCGGCTTGGCATTGCTTGTCATTGAAAGGAATGTGGATTTGCCGACATTCGGAAAGCCTACAAGACCGACATCGGCAATAAGCTTGATCTCCAGGATTATCTCGATCGACAGAGATTTGCCGCCCGGCTGAGCGTATTTCGGAGCCTGCATGGTCGGCGTTGCGTAATGCTGGTTGCCCTTGCCTCCTCTGCCGCCCTTGAGCAGTGTGAATTCCTCGCCGTCAGCCGACATGTCGTGGATAACTTTGCCGGAAAGGGCCTCTTTGATAAGAGTTCCTACAGGCACCTTGATGATCAGGTCCTCACCGTCAGCGCCGTGCTTGTTCCTCTTGCCGCCTTCTTCGCCATCCGTAGCTTTGAATTTTCTCTTATGACGGAAATCAACGAGCGTGTTGATATTCTTGTCGGCAACAAAAATAACGTCGCCGCCTCTTCCGCCGTCGCCGCCATTTGGTCCGCCGTCCGGTACATACTTCTCTCGCCTGAATGAAACGTGTCCGTCGCCGCCCTTACCGGATATAACAATTATTCTTGCACTGTCTGCAAACATAAAATCACCTTATAACACAAAGGCTCCAAACTTAACGTTTGAAGCCTTTACATTTCATCTTACTGCTCTTCTACAGGAATAACAGAAACCTGCTTTTTGTCTCTGCCAAGTCTGTGGAAATGAACCTTTCCGTCAACGAGTGCGAACAGGGTGTCATCCTTGCCGCGGCCTACGTTCATACCCGGATGAATGTGTGTGCCTCTCTGTCTGTAAAGAATGTTGCCGGCTTTAACAAACTGTCCGTCTGCTCTCTTAGCGCCTAATCTCTGGGCCTCAGAATCTCTGCCGTTCTTGGTAGAACCAACACCCTTTTTATGAGCAAAAAACTGAATATTCATTTTCAACATGGGGTTACTCCTCCTCGTAACTTATCTCAATATATCCCGCTGAATCCCTGATGTCCTCAAGTCCTGATATCATTGACTTAACCAATATACCCGCTTCAGAACTCAGCTCCTGTGGAAAATGCACTTCAATGATCCCTGCTTTGTCGTCGGCATCTTCAATGAACTCATCGTCTGTAAACTTCTCGATGGAATTCACTGTATTGATCACCAGCGTCGAGACCGCTGCGCAGACTATATCCTTGCCTCTTCTGGCCTGTCCGGCATGTCCTTTAACGGAAAATCCGGTAACTCTGTCTGCTGTTTTGAAAACTTCCACCTGGATCATGGGATAAACAGTATGTTCCTTATGCCTTATGCTTCTTCTGCAGCAGGCTCTTCCTCGGCCTTGTTCTCAAGTGCTACACCGCCAAGAGAAACTGCCTTGATCTCAAGTTCTGTGAACAGCTGTCTGTGGCCGTTCTTCTTGTGATAACCTGTCTTAGGCTTATACTTGTAAACGATAACCTTCTTGCCCTTGCCCTGATCTGTAACCTCAGCCTCAACAACAGCGCCTTCTACATATGGATTGCCAACTGTAGTGGTTCCGTTGCTAACCAGAAGAACCTGATCAAAAGTAACCTTAGAGCCAACCTCTGCGTCGAGCTTCTCAACTCTGACTTTGTCGCCGGTCGTAACCTTATACTGTTTTCCGCCGGTTGCAATAATAGCGTACATAACGTACCTCCTAAATAAATACTCGCCAATTTCGGTGCCTTAACGGACTTAATAAGACCTCATTGTGCGGTCAACCCGGAAACTATAACATAGCATCCGGGTCGTGTCAACAATTTTCTTATATATAATATAAGTTACTTGGCTTCCTGCTAGAAAAGCGGGAAAACGTTCTCATTGAACCATGGGTACTGGAGAATATTGCCGATGCTCTCAGGCAAAATGTCCAATTTGACCAGAAGTCCTCCGAGGAACCACAAAAGCGCAAGGATCAGGATGATATCAAGGATTATCAGGATCGCCAGTGCACCCTTGCCTACACGTTTCTTCTCAGGTGTATCTGATACAGCTGCAGCAGGCTCTGCATCCACTGCTTCTGCCGTTTTCTCTGTCTCATTTTCAGCTGCATCTACGATCTCAAGATCGTCATCATCGTCATCATCAGCAGGCGCTTCTTCGGCTGGCTCTTCCGGCGCTTCTGAAGGCGCTTCTGAAGGCGCTTCTTCAGCTGCAGCCGCGATTTCCTCTGTAGCTTCCGGCTCTTCATCAGCTTCAGATACTATCTCCGCTGCGGCAACTTCTTCAACAGTCTCCTGAACAGATTCCTCTACCTCCTCGGCTGTCTCAACAGCTGCCTCTTCAGCAGCCGGAATGATTCCGTCGGTCTCAAGGGTCTCCTTAGGATCATACGGTGAATCAAGGATCTCTGTGGACGGCATTGCGATACGGCATGCCTCGTCATAGGCGATCTTCAGTGCGGAAAGCCTGATATTTGTCGGTGTCTCGCCGTTTTGAATGCGGGTAAAAAGCGTAACGAATGTCTTCTTGGTCGCGTCAAGTGCGCTGTCATGATCGCCGGTTATGGATTTGGCGAAGTTGTATACGTCCTTGGCATGCTCTTTGTAAACATCTTTGATGGCATCTTTATTGCCTGCTCTTATATCGTCAATAACGCTCATTGTCTTCTCTCCGATTGTTTTTTTGTCCTGAATATTTTATCAAATATTCATCTGTTCGTAAAGTGGAGGCCTCATCTTTTTACGTGTAATCTCAACCAGGCCAAGCTTCGTCATCGAAATAAACTGCGTGTCTATCGGGTCAGCCGCAAAACATTCTTTCAACGTTCCGACAAGGACATCTTTTTTTATCTGCTCAGTCATATTTATGAAATCCGCGACGATAATGCCGGATATATTTCTGAGCCTTAACTGCCTTGCGAGCTCCCAAGCCGCCTCCAGATTGACCTCCAGTGCGGTTGCATTGGCGCCTACGCCCGCCGAATTGATATCGACCACTGTCATTGCTTCTGTGTGTTCTATCGTTATGTATGCACCTGACGGAAGGTAAACTTTGCGGCTCAGTGCCCTGCTCATTCTGGTCTCGATGCCGTACATTACGTTAAGCGGAACGGTTCTGTCTGAGAAATATTTTAATTTCGGCAGAAGATCGGGATCACTAAGATCAAGACAATCTCTGATTTTATCGTATACAGTCTTCACGTCAGTGACGATCTCGCTGATCCTTGAATGCTCCGCATCCTTGATCATCTGAAGATAATCCGGCTCCGTGCGGTAAAGAAGTCCGGCCTTATTCTTATCGGCAGCGCGGACCTCGATATTTTCCCACGCGCTTCGCAAATTGGCGATTTCAAGCATGATAAGCGGCAAATCAGCCACTTCGCAGGCCGAACGGATTATCAGTCCGTGAACTGACAGATCGATATACTGCAGCATCTTGCGGAAATCGTCTTTTTTCGTCTGATCCGTGATCTTCTTAGAGAAACGAAGTCCCGGCGTATTCGGCTGGAAGATGACAAAATGCCCGGTGAGATTAATGGCTTTGCTCATCATCGGTTCTTTGCTTCCTGAGGGGATCTTAATGACCTGACACAGCACGCCCTCCTGGGCCTTTACAGGGTCATTCCCTTTTCTGTCGAAAGGATAAAATCCTTTTCGTGCATTTCCCAGGTTCAGAAATGCTCCGTTAATGCCCGGAACAACATTTTCACATCTTGCCCAGAACACATCGCCAAGCTGAACGCGCTCGTTTTTCGCCTCAGCCGTGATCAGAATATCCTTGTCGTTGTCATCAACAAGGAATGAGACTATGTGGTTGTCGTAATTAGTGATCAGTATCTTCATCTTATAATGTCTGATAATCTGAAAGCGGCACAAAACCGTCCGCCATCAACTCGGTTCTTACTATTACCAGATCCTCACGCTTATATGAACCGCCTTTGAGCTCGATAAGTGTCTGCATAAGAAGCTCAGGTTTGAGATTCTCCTCACTTCCTGCGGAAAGGATCATTTTGTACGCATCGCCGGACTTTTCGAATCTGTATACAAGCGGCTTGAGGTCGATTTCTCTGCTTCCGGATTTTGTTGTCTTTACAGCCGACAAGGAATCCGCGCCCGAAAGAGCCTCAGCAAGGTCTTCAGTCCCCTGATATGTGACACTGTATGCCGCGTATTTGACAGCAGACATAACTTTGACGGCACCTTCTTCAACCTCTTTCACAGAAAGGATCCTGAAACCGATCCCGCTCGTCGCGTTCAGTCTTTCGGCAAGACTTCCCGCGTCCTGACCATCTGCGATATCTGCGTCGAGATACTCTGCCTCGCTTGTGATTCCTACGCCCAAAGGGAGCGCAAAACTCAACTTCTGATGCGGATTGAAGCCGATCGAATATGACATTTTGACATCCGCTCTGACGAAGCAATGCTGGAAAAATCTCAGGATGTCCAGGTGACCTAAATATTTGACAGGCTCGCCCTTGGAGAATTTAATTCTGACGCGCATGGCAGATACCTCCTTTGAAGATACTTGCACCGCATCCGGAACATTTTTCGGCGCAGTTCGCTGTTACGACGCCGGCTCTGGAATTGTGATACTCACGCTCCATAAATGCCCTGGTTACGCCGATATCTATGAAATCCCACGGCAGGATCTCATCAAGCGGTCTTTCGCGGTATACATAAAAATCAAGATCAAGACCGGCATCTTTCATTGCCTTCATCCAGATATCGTAATCGAAATTCTCAGTCCAGGCATCAAATACAGCACCGCCGGTATACGCATTTTCTATCACCTTGCCAAGGCGCCTGTCGCCCCTTGCAAGGAGTCCCTCTATTATCGTTGTCTTGGCGTCATGCCAATTGTAGCGAATGGCCTTCTTGTTAAGCTTTTCCTTTATGGAATCATTAAGCAGATGTGCCCTGTCAAGATAGTCCTCAGGCGTATACATCCGCTCCCACTGGAAAGGCGTAAAAGGCTTAGGTACAAAGAATGAAGTGCTGACGGTTATCTGCACTTTGTTGCCGATCCTGTTTTCGCGCGGCACCACGTCGTAATATGTCTCCGCAATCAGCTCGGCAAGATCGGAAATGCCTAAAATATCCTCACTCGTCTCGGTCGGAAGTCCAAGCATGAAATACAGTTTGACCTTGCTCCAACCGCCCTGAAATGCCAGTGTCGCGCCGCCGATGATATCATCCTCAGTGAGTCCTTTGTTGATGACATTTCTCATCCTCTGCGTACCGGCTTCAGGCGCGAAGGTAAGCATGCTCTTCTTGATATCCTGGACCTTGCTCATTACGTCCAGAGAAAAAGCATCGATTCTGAGTGACGGCAGCGAAATATTGACATTTCTGCGGTTGCACTCGTCGATCAGGTAGTCAAGGAAAGGCCCCAGATGCGGGCAATCGCTTGAACTGAGCGATGAAAGCGAAAGCTCTTCGTAGCCGGTGTTGTCAATGATCTGCGCGGAGCATTTCTTCAAAGTGTCCAGCGACTTGGTCCTGAACGGTCTGTAGATCATTCCGGCCTGACAGAACCTGCAGCCCCTGATACATCCTCTTTGTATCTCAAGGACGGCTCTGTCCTGAGTTGCCTGAACGTACGGAACGATAGGCTTTTCAGGATAGAAGACATTGTCCATATCTTCGCAGACTTCCTTGCGTACGGACGAGGGCGCACCGCTGCCCTCCTTAGGGACAAATGCAGCTATGGTCCCATCCTCATTGTATGAGACATTATATAGTGAAGGAACGTATATGCCCGGAACCAGAGCAGCTGCCTTAAGGAAATCTTCACGGCTGCCGCCGGCGGCTTTATTGGCCTTATAAACGTCCATCAGCCTGTAATACTGAGTCTCGCCCTCACCAATGTAGAAGAGGTCAAAGAAATCAGCCAGAGGCTCCGGATTATAAGCGCATGGGCCTCCGCCTATAACGATCGGCATATCCTCCCCGCGTTCAGCCGCGTGAATCGGAATCCGGGCCAAATCAAGTACCTGAAGTACATTGGTATAAGCCATCTCGTACTGAAGAGTGATCCCCAGAAAATCGAAATCTTTTACCGGATCCTGCGATTCAAGCGCAAAAAGCGGGATCCCTTCCTCTTTCATTATCGCAGCCAGGTCAGTCCACGGGCTGTAGACGCGCTCACACCATATGTCATCGCGTTCGTTAAAAAGTGAATAAAGGATCTGTATTCCCAGATGCGACATACCGATCTCGTAAAGATCCGGGAAACACATGGCGAATCTGATGTCGACCTTATCCTTGTCTTTGATCACGCTGTTGATTTCCCCGCCCGTATATCTTGCCGGCTTTTCCACCTGCATAAGTATCCTGTCAGGGAGTGCTGTTTTGTAAGTCATTTATTATCTCCAAATCATTGTTATCATGCATTTTCAGGTTCTCTGAGGCTCAGATCTTTCTGCAGGCCGTCAAGGTAATGGACCAATATACCCGACTTCCCGCTTATGAAAAATTCCGCGTCAAGTTCGCCTATTTTTACACTTTTCGGGCCGGTCGTGGCCGCGCGTTCATAGAAAAACTTAAGTTCATCGAATCGCATGTAATATATCTTTTCTTCTTCCGTGAAATCGATCAGCAAAAATGCTATTCCGCCCTGCCCTTCAAAATCAGACATGAAATTGAACTGGTGTTCATGAACATTGGCAAGATCGAATTTGCCTGACGCGCACTCCTTGGCGTCAAAGCACACAGGATAGCCCTGCACTGCTCCGATGTAGTCAACAGTGCTTCGCTGCTCAAAATACGCCAGCGTAATATGCCTGTTATCATCGATCTCAAGCGGCTTAATGGGCGTTGGGATCTTCTGCACCAGCGCCAGCTTCATTTCGCGATATTTATCATTTGTTACGTTGATCATTTCCTCAAAGGCAGAACCTCTGAGACCTCTGGTATTCCAGGTCGACATATCTTACTCCGCTATTCTGATTCCAAGTTTTTCGATGATCGCGGCAAATTTTGCGGGAAGTTCAGCCCTGATGGCTGTCCCGTTCAGGTACTCGAGTATACCCTTCATTTCGTTAAATTCCATCTTCCAGGCATGAAGGAACTGGCTCTTAAGCTCGAAATCGGCCTTAAAACGCTCGTTGATCTTCGCATCGCCGTATTTTGCGTCGCCTACTACAGGATGCCCTATTGAGGCCAAATGGGCCCTTATCTGGTGAGATTTGCCGGTAACAAGATCGACCTCAAGCAATGTAAAGTCCCTTGTTGAAGCCATCGGTCTGTATCCGGTTATGATCCTGTCGGCATCCCCACCGGCTTCTTCTTTACTGTCATAGACCTTGACGATATTACGTTTTTCGTCCTTGGTGAGATACCCGTCGATAACAGCCTCGCCGTCAAGGAGCCCGGCGACCAGGGTGATATACTTCTTGCTGATGAAACGCTCCTTTATAGCCTCATTAAGCGCACGGGAGGCTGCCGGATTCTTGCCGGCAAGCACAAGCCCGGTGGTATTTCTGTCAAGCCTGTTGGATATTCCCGGTGTAAAAAGCTCGTCCTTCGGTACGACCTCGAGAAGATAATCATTGAGCGAATAGTCTTCCGTCCTGACTTTCTGAGAAAGCACGCCCTGCGGTTTATTAAAAGCAATTATGTTGTCGTCGTTAAATACGATGGTTGATGAAAAATTAATGGTCACTTTCCTGCCGGCAGGGAGCTTGTTTTCTCCTTTTGCCGGCTCTTCTTTGGCCTTCTTTGCCCGGCTTACGCTAAGTCCGGACTTGAACTTGGCGACAGTCTCCTCGGAAAGATACAGCGTTACGACATCGCCCGCATTGACGATCTCACTACCTGCGGCTTTCTTGCCGTTCAGGATGATATTCTTCTTGCGCAGCATCTTATAGACAAAGCCCTGCGAGGCCTTGTCCAGATATTTGCAGACGATCTTATCCAGCCTTGATCCGGCGTTTTTTTCGTTAATTTCGATCTCTCTCATTTATTGCTTCAAGATGTTCCCTGATATGTTTCTCGGTATCTTCAAGATTGCCCGAATTATTTATTACAAAATCAGCATGTGCGGCAAATTCCTCATCCGAAAGCTGATTTTCCATGATACTGATGGACTTTTCTCTGGTATATCCACGCGTTTCGGCAAGCCTTTCTATCCTGACCTCGCGATCTACAAGAACGACCCAGAGTTCGTTAATGATATCCGTATATCCTGCTTCGATCAGAAGTGCCGCCTCAACAACGATTATCGCGTCCTTATCCTTGGAAAGGATCTTTTTGGATCTTTTTATCAGTTCACGTTTTACATCCGGATGTGTAAGTGAATTAACAAGCTCGTGCTTTTCCTCATCGCTGAAAATGATTCCTGCAAGCTTGGTCCTGTCGATAGGATTATTCTTTACACCGTCCACAAGGATGTCCGTCCCAAAAGCCTTCACGAGCCTTTTGTAAGATACTTTTCCGGGCTCCATAAGTTCTTTGGCGATATCGTCGCACATAAGCAAATGTGCGCCGTAGTTTTCCTTCAATATACTTAAAATCGTTGATTTGCCGCAGCCTACGCCGCCGGTAACTCCGATGATCATAGCTTAACTCCTGTTATTCTTAGTGGGCACTCAGCCAATCGCCGCCTGTGCATGCTTCGACCTCAAGCGGAACTTTGCATACAACTGCCTGTTTCATTTCTCTGACAAGGATCTCCTTGACTGCATCCGCTTCTTCAAGCGGTGCCTCAACAAGAAGTTCATCGTGGATCTGCAGGACGATCCTGGCCTTTAGACCGGCATCCATAAGAGCTCTGTCCACATTGATCATCGCGATCTTCATAATATCGGCGGCGCTGCCCTGGATCGGTGAATTCATTGCAGCCCTCTCGCCAAACTGTCTGAGCATGAAATTGCTGCTTGCCAGCTCCGGTATCGGCCGTCTTCTTGCAAACATAGTCACCGTATAGCCGTTGATTTTAGCCATTCTTACCGTTTCATCAAGATAATCCTTGATACCCGGATATGATTCAAAATACTGCTCTATATATTCGCCCGCCTGTTTCTTTGATATGCTCAGGTCCTGGCTCAGTCCGAATGAGCTGATTCCGTAGACGATACCGAAATTGACTGCTTTGGCGTTACGCCTCATCTCAGGGGTAACATCACCAAGTTCTACGCCGAAAACCTTGGCTGCCGTGATCCTGTGGATATCGGAATCGCTGAAATATGCCGCAATCAGATTCTTATCATTTGAAAGATGCGCAAGAAGTCTCAGTTCTATCTGTGAATAATCCGCGTCGATGAAGACAAAGCCTTCCTTTGGGACAAATGCTCTTCTGATTTCCTGTCCCAACTCCTGCCTGATCGGTATATTCTGAAGGTTCGGGTCCTGTGAACTGATTCGTCCTGTTGCAGTCACAGTCTGATTAAAACTTCCGTGTATGCGGCCGTCATCCGCTATGAAAGGAATAAGTCCCTCCGCGTAAGTTGAGCGAAGTTTCGTGACCTGTCTGTATTTGAGTATCTTGGATACGATTGGAAACTCGTCGGCGAGTTTCTCAAGTATATCAGCAGACGTTGAATAACCGGTCTTGGTCTTCTTGCCTGCCGGGAGTTTAAGCTTCTCAAAAAGAACTTCACCAAGCTGTTTCGGCGAACTGATATTGAATTTCTCTCCGGCGTCTTCATAGATGGCTTTTTCGCACTCCGCGGCTATTCCGGCCAGCTGTGCGGAGAAATCATTCAGTGCCTGTCTGTTGACTTTCACGCCCTGCCGTTCCATGTAGTAAAGCGAATACGTAAGCGGCATCTCGATATCCGTATACAGCTTCCACATTCCGCTCTCTTCAAGGCGCTCCTTCAGTACGCCGAACGCGTCAAATGCCGTCTTGCTTGAATAAGCCGCAAGCTTCTTTGCGCCTTCAGGTAATGCTTCTGCTGCGTCCTTCTCGGATACTTTTCCCAGAATATCCGCCGCTGACGGTATGATCCTTCCCAAATGATCCTTGGAAATACTGTCAAATGTATAATTCGAAGCAAGCGGATTAAGCAGATATGCCATGACTGACAGATCGTATATCTTATTGCTTCTGAAATCCGCAGCGTTTATTGAATAAAGCAGTTTTTTAAGGTCAAAGCATACTATCTCGGCACCGGATTCGATAAAGTTCTTTATGACTGAAGACTCAGCTTTATAAATGACGACACCATCCCCGTCGGCAACCGCCAGCTGCCTGCCATCAGGTGCCACATAAACGCCCGGAATGCCTTTTCCTGCAGCAGGCACAAGACCATCCTCTGCCTCTGCGAATTTGATCTCTTCCGGCACATTGAACCTATCCGTATCAATTCTGGAAAGAAGCTTATTAAGTTCCAGTTTCTTGAATACATCGTAGGAATCAGGATTATAAAATGATGCCTCATCCTTGATGGCGGCCGCTTTGTAATCCAATTCCACAGGGCTGTTGCGGTTTATTGTCGCCAGGACTTTGCTCATACGGCCCTGCTCAATATATTCTCTCAGATTCTCACGTGCCTTGTTCGGTGTGATCTCCTCAATATGCTCATACGCGTTCTCAAGCGAATGGAAGCGGCTGATGATATTCGATGCTGTCTTCTCTCCTATGCCCGGAATGCCGGGAATGTTGTCCGACGCATCTCCCATAAGCGCTTTCATATCTATGAATTCCGAAGGAGTCGCTCCGTATTTGACGAAAACGTCGCCGGCATAGTAGATCTCATATTCGGTGCCGCCCGCCTTTGTCTTAGGCAATATGATCTTAGTTGATGATGAGGCAAGCTGAAGCTGATCTCTGTCTCCTGAAAGGATCGAGACATCAACTCCGTCTTCCTCAGCCCGTGCCGACAAAGTACCCAGTATATCATCAGCTTCAAATCCGGGCAGCTCGCAGCTTGCAACGCCCATTGCCGCAAGAGCATCCTTGATCAAAGGGATCTGCTCGTGAAGTTCTTCCGGCATACCCTTACGATTGCCTTTATACTCGGGATACATCTCGTGCCTGAAGGTTTTCTCGCGCACATCGAAAGCCACTACAACGTAATCCGGCTTTTCTTTGGCGTAAACACTCAGGAAAATATTAAGAAACCCCATAACGGCGTTGGTGTGAACGCCGGAAGAATTGGTAAGAAGCGGAACACCGTAAAAAGCACGGTTAGCTATACTGTGTCCATCGATAAGAAGAAGTTTCTTTTTTGAGCTCATTTATTGCCTCCCATAGATAGTTGATTATACCAAATCACGGCTCGGAAATAAACCCAAAAACAGCAAAATGGCGGACGCCGAAAGCGCCCGCCGTAAAGTCGTCATTCAGTGTAATCCAATCAGAATATTCTGTCCAGATCCCCCTCTTCAACGATCAGTACGATAATAACGATCGTCCAGATGATGATAGAAATAATGCTCAGGATCAAAGCAATTACAGACAATACTTTGCCTGTCTTGCCAAGGCCGAAATCAGGTCTGTTCTTCTTGGAAATTCCGCCGAAGATCATACCAACGATTGAACCTGCAAGAGTAAAAATATTCCAGATAACAGCCCATGACATAACTAACGAGAAAATACCCAGAACAAAGCTGATGATCCCGAAGACCTTACCCTTGGTAGACTTCTTCTCAACAGGAGCTGCCTCAACTGTCATTGTCGACTGAGACTGATACTGTGGAGTGTCATAAACAGGTGCCTGATATGCTTCTACAGGAACAGGTGCCGGAACAGGTGCCGGTTCTGATACTACAAGCGGTGCGCCACAGGAAGCGCAGAATTTTGATCCATCTTCATTACGGGCGCCGCACTGACTACAAAAGCTCATTTATTTTCCCTCCTAAATCTAATTATTGTCCAATACAAGAGATACCTTTTTCTTTATCTTCAGCCTTAACGGCTTTTTTGAACGCATACATGTCTGAATCCGCACGAATAAACACATCATTCATGCACGAATCCGTCTCTTTGTCAAAAACGGACATACCGCTTGATATACGGATCGCCTGGCCGGGAACTCTCTTTTGCATCTTGCTCAGCAATTCTTCCCGATTAGCGTAATCTTCTCCCTGAAGAATGACTGTGAATTCATCACCGCCGGTCCTGTAGACAGGACTATGTGCGAAAATATGGCATATATCCCTTGAGCAGTTGAAGATCAGCACATCACCGACATCATGTCCGAGGTTGTCATTGGTTTCCTTAAGATAGTTGATATCACATTCGACAATGGCAAATTCCGGTGTCTGACCGGATTCGATCCTTGCGTTGAGTGCACTCTCCGCACTTTCAAATGCCGCACGGCTTTTAACGCCTGTAAGCGGATCCTTATTGGCCAGCTCAAGTGCCTTGGCAAGTTCCGATTCGCTTGATGCCTTGACCTGGTTATATGCCTCTACTAGGCTCATTTTGCTGTTAATGATATGTTTGCCAATGATAATACCGATAAAGAAGCACGTAACCGTGTTTATCAGGTCAAACAGTGCAATAGCAGGGTCTTTGCAAATATAATCGACTGCTATAAATATACCAAGGTCTAACGTCATCAGCGAGATGATGGCATATGGCGGAGTTACCAGCAGAATAGGTGCAAGTACAAAGAACAGCGGCACATAAACAGCTATATTACTTGTATCAAAAACCGGCCCGACAAGCAGCAAAAAAGCGAATGAGAACTCATACAGGACAGCCGAATAAACGGAGATACCTTTGGAATTCTTCTTCATCCTTGCCTCATAGAAGATAAAGAAGCACAGGAACAGCAGGAAGCACGCGGCATAAGTCAGACGCATCGAGCGCTGATCTGAACTGTTCAGATCAAATATGGCATAGATTGCAGTGATCACGCTCATAACCATAATGGTCAGACGCAATATTCTCAGATTATATTTGACTATAACTTCACGGTTATCCCTGTAGAACTGAGTGTCTCTGCCGGCAAGCATGAACTTTTTTATGCCGTTTTTCATGTTCTTCTCTCCTTTCCGATACTTATAGGCAGACTATCTGTTTTGAATATATTCCCTGAACTGATCCATTGGAATAGGTTTTGAATAATAATACCCTTGTGCATATATGTCAAGCGTTCCGGCTCCCATAGACTTCAGGGCTTCTACCTGTTTTGCCGTCTCAACACCTTCCGCAACGACCTTGGTGCCCAGTTTTCTTGCCGTAAACATCGCAACTTCAAGAATCGATGCCAGTATCTCCCGGTTCAGTTCGTTGCCCTCAATGATCAGGACTTTGCGCAAATCACTTATTTTTCCCTCGCAACCGATAATTATCTGCTTACCACATTTCGGATACTCTCTTTAAGAGACTGGATATGAACAGGTTTTGAAAGATAATCGAATGCGCCGCATTCGTTGCCTTTCTTTATTGTATCATAGTTCCTGTCTTCTGTAAGGAGTATAACCTTTGTTTTTTTATTACTGTTTATCCAATCCAGAACGTCAAATCCGCGGATATCCGGTAGATTAACGTCCAGAAGGCACAGATCATAATCATTATTTTTCAAAGCTTCAATTCCGGCCTCGCCGCTTTGAGCTGATGTGATATTGAATTCACCTCCGAGGCCTTCGATAACTTCATTCACAATAGCACTGTCTTCATCAATAAGAAGTATCTCGGTCGTATCATCACTTGCCTTCTGACACATATCGTAATTCACATCGTCATCGATCATATTTACCATGATCGCGGCGATTTCGGGATCAAACTGTGTGCCTGAGCAACGGATCATTTCCGCTCTCACCTTCTCCTGAGGCATAGCCGACCTGTAACTTCTTGCGCTCGTCATTGCATCGTACGCATCGGCTACGGCGATTATTCGCGACAGCAGCGGGATATCATCAGCAAAGATCCCATTCGGATATCCCTTACCGTCATAACGTTCATGATGCCACCTTGCGCCTTCAGCCAGTTCAGGAAGCTCTGTAATGTTCTTCAGGATATGATAGCCGGCTACCGGATGTATCTTTATAAGGTCAAACTCTTCATCCGAAAGCGTGCCCGGTTTATTGATGATCGTATCCGGTATACGGATCTTGCCGATATCGTGAAGGATACCGACATAGTATGCCCTCAGCTGCTCCTGTTCAGACCAGCCCATTCTGCGCGTGATCTCCCTGGTATATTCTGCAACGCGCAGCGAATGTCCTTTGGTATAAACGTCCTTGGCTTCGACCGAGTTACCTAAAACCGATACGATCTGTTCAAGAAGATGCTCGCCGTATTTTTGTGCCTGCTCGAGCTGCGTATTCTTAAGAACAACCAGCTCTTTCTCCATCTCATTGACTTTGACACGCTCTTCGGTCTGTACGAATGCAAATACCCATATAAGAGCGAGCGTTATGCACGGAACAAGTCCTGTAAGGTTAGGAAGAAAGACCTGAAGGAATTCTCCCACGGCCGGCAAAATCAAAACTATGATGAGGTTTTTAAATGTGTTGACCGAGAATCGTTTCCGGAATATCAAAACGGAAATGATAGACATAATCGCAACCAGGAGCGGCAGCTGCGAAAGAATAAACAGCTCACCGCGCTGATAAAAATTATCAGACGTAACGAAGAAAATGTTGCGCGTGAGCATGTTTACGAAGCTCAGAACAATTTCGTATATCGAGAAAATGAGAGCTACGGACTTAAGGATCTTCGCCGCGGTACTCTCGTTATTCATCAGCGAATTGATGTATCCCATCTCGAAATAAATCAGGAAAGCGACAGACACATAATATACCATCGATCCGATCCAGATAACATTATGCGGTCCCTCACCCGGACGTCCGTACATAAACCAGCAGAAGGCATCTCCGAGGAGCATCGTTATATTCGCTACTCCCAGGCTGATGAACCAGCGGTTGGATTTTGCATGTTTTCTGTTGGCGAAGGTATAGATGAGCAAAACCAGCGTCACAATAAGACAGCATACTTCAATCGATATATTAATCTGCGTATAGTCCAGTAGTCCCATATTATCCCCTGTCGTTTTCGGTAACGATCGCAGTATTTACTATTTACAGTTCGTCTGAGTCAAGAATAATGGTAAACGGTCCGTCGTTTTCCAGGCTTACAAGCATATCCGCTCCAAAAGAGCCTGTTTGAACATTGATCTCCGGCGCGTCTTTCCTGCACTTTTCAACGATATAATCGTAAAGTGCCTCAGCGTGGGCCGGATCGCCGGATCTGCCAAAGCTTGGGCGATTGCCCTTTCTGCAGTCAGCATAAAGGGTAAACTGTGAAACAAGGAGGAGCTCGCCTCCTACATCTTTAAGTGCGAGATTTGTCTTTCCCTCGCTGTCTGCGAAAATACGAAGTCCCAGCATTTTCTTCACAAGCTTATCCGCGATTTGCTCATCATCGTCCCCGCAGCAGCCTATGAGGACAAGAAATCCCTTTCCTATCTGCCCTTGTATTGCACCTTCTATGGTTACGCTTGCCCTGTTGACACGCTGAATTACAAATCTCACCCTGTCACTCTCCCATTACATCGCTATAATAGTTCAGTCTATTATAGTCTCTTAACAACCCAAAACGCAACGCATTCGTAATTTTTTTCTTTGTAGACAAAAAATAGCTGTGCCATAATTATAAAAAATTATTTGTATATAGCTGTCGTCAGCTTGTCATACGCACAGTTCAGGTCCGCGACGAATATATCAGGAAAGGACTCCACGGTCCGGTTCCTGATGACTTTCCCAAGTCTGGCCGTACTGCTCTCCTCTGTAATTTCAGCCCTCTTGCAGGAAAGATCCCGAAGAAATACATCGCCGCAGCCGGCGGATTTTTGTTTGTCCTGAGCAGAATTCTTTCCTGGCTGCAGATTCCGTGAATACTGCACTGGAAAATAATCAAAGCGGCAATATCCTGAAAGCTTTTGTAAAGCCGCAGATCTTTATCGCCTTCGTCATGGCATTTTTCGGAACCATGCTTTACAACAACGTACCTGCAAACGCAAGCATGCTTGTCGCTGAAAAAGGACTCGGAAGCGCAAGTGCCGCAATTGCCTGCATTGTTGCAATAGTATATGCCATAGCGACAGCTATAAAACAGAAAAACGAGGGCCGTCTGTAACAGACGATCCTCGTTTTTAAATCTGCCTCAGCTTTTTTCACATACTAACGGGAGTTCAATAATTGCTCCCGTAGGACAGTCCTTTAAACACCATCCGCTTTTAATCCGCATTTACCGGCTTGTCTTTATATTCGTTGTAGAGTTCCGGAAGGAATGTCGCAAGATGCTGCTGCTCAACAGTATTGTGAATCTGTACGTCACGCAGATACTGCTCGCTTAACATAAATTCAGGTGTCTCCGGATCAAAAACGAACTTTCCGTTTTCAGCCTTGTAGCCGATCCACTCTCTCGAGCAAACCTCTATTCCGCCGAGCGGACATTTTCTTGTTACTGAAAGAACCAGGTGGGATCCCGGGCAGTCAAATGATTCCCAGCAGGATGTGATTCCTACGCCTGCATCTACAAGCGCCTGATAACGATCCTCAGGGAAGCCATAGTCTCTGATGTCAAAATTATGACGTACTGAGCGGATCGCAGGATTGTTCGTTCTTCCCATGTCCAGGGTCTCAAGGGTGTATATTCCCTTCTTGAAATCTCCGTCAACCAGACCGTGATCGATGTGGTCAACCTGGTTCCAGAGTTTGTAACGGATATTTCCGCATCCTTCAGGAAGGTTTTTCGAATGGATATTAAACCATTTTACATACCACATTCTCATTTCAGGTGTTACATTTCCCGGAATGACCGAGTAATTTGCGATATAGCCTGATCCGTCCGGCATCATGCAGTATCCGTATTCAACCTTCATATATCCCTCCGGACGGAAAAGATCCATCCAATTGTCCAGAGTCAGGGCATCTTTCGGGTCCATTGCTCCGTTAGCCAGAAGCTGCGCGTATAACGGATTCGGATAGTGAAGCGGGTAATCTGTGTAGTACTTTGATACAGGCAGAGCCAGTTCTCCCGGTGTAAGTTTCGGTATTTCATATATATAAGGTTCCATGGTTGTTCTCTCTTTCTATAATATTGTGAAGCAACATATCCGCTCAATAGTCAAAAGCATGACCCGTGTTCAGGATATGTTGATTTTTCTCTTCTTTATCGTCGCTGTTAATAACAAAATATTACCAGCTGTGAAATCTTCCCGATTGATAATTAACAAACAGTTTTTCTCTCCGATTCCACTGTCGTTCGACCTCTTTTATTGCCTTCCGTCCTGCTCGGAAATAGATTTTGTCCGTCGGAGGCCAGTTAAAACACATTCTTTGCTTATCACTGTCTGTCATCTCTTCCCTGGAAAAATAGATAAATTTTTTATGTACCAAGCCAACATCTTTTATCTCTTCCCAGCTGAATGACATTTTTGTTTTACCGAATATTCTCTTTTCTACATGGTCATCATCGATATGGATCACTGCCAGGTTCCGCACCATGAGAAAAGCGTATATAGCTGCAAATGCAATAAAAACAACTGCATGTATGTACCTGCCGTTTAATAAGCAGGCACATACAAGAGTTGCAAAAACAATGAAGCCGAATATAGCTAAAATTACTTTAACAATATCACACAGATAATTATTTTTCATTATCCTATTTCGTTTATTCTGCAGCACGATACAAAATGTCCATTTCCCACATCAGTCAATATCTGCTGCTGTTTACATGCTTCTGTAGCATATGGGCAACGCGGTGCAAATCTACACCCCGGTTCCGGATTAATAGGTGATGTCAGTTCGCCCTGAAGCTGAACATTCTGCATCGGTTTATCAATGTCTATAGAAGGTATAGCCGAAAGCAGTGCTTTTGTATACGGGTGAAGCGGAGTGTCAAATATTACATCCGTAGGAGCTGTTTCCACCAATTGACCCAGATACATAACACAAATGCTATGGCTGATATGTCTTACAACCGACAGATCATGGGTTACAAACAAATAAGACATGCCCATCTGTTCCTGAAGATCCATAAGGAGATTCAGAATTTGCGCCTGAATTGATACATCCAGCGCAGAAACCGGCTCGTCGCACACAATAAATTTGGGGTTGAGGGATAATGCCCTTCCTATACCGACTCTCTGCCTTCTGCCTCCGTCAAGCTCATGAGGATAAGAATCTCTTAATCTGGAGTCGATTCCGACAAGTTCCATTATCTCCTCAGTTTTAAGCTTAACCTCGCTTCTGGAAACGCCTTTTTCTACTTCAAAAACTTCTTTGATGGTATCTTCAACGGTTTTTCTCGGGTCCAGTGAAGCATATGGATCCTGGAAAATTATTCTCATTTTCTTACGGAGATCATGCAGTTCCTGTCGGTTTACACGCGTGATATCCTTACCTTCAAAAATGATTTTTCCGTCGGTACTGTCATAAAGGTGAATCAGAGTTCTTCCCAATGTGGATTTGCCGCAGCCGGATTCGCCTACAACACCCATGGTTTTGCCTTCATCCAGAGTAAATGAAACATCATCTACTGCATGAAGCAGTCCACCGGAAGTATTAAAGTATTTTTTCAGATGCTGAACTTCAAGTAATGCCATACTTTATTACCTCCTTTCCTAGATATGCAGACATCTGCATGTGTGTGTTCCGTCTACTGCCTTCAGCTCAATGTTACCGTATCTGCACTCATCCGTAGCATACTTGCATCTTGGTGCAAACTTGCAGCCTTGCGGTAAGTTTGTCGGATCGGGCGGGAGTCCCGGAATAACATAAAGTCTTTTGGCTTTTCCGTTTACATCCGGCAATGCTCCGAATAAGCCCCTGGTGTAAGGATGAAGCGGATTTTTGAATATCTCACGCTTTGAGCCGTACTCCAGAATTTCACCTGCATACACTACTGCAACCCAGTCACACATCTGCGCAACTACGCCTAAATCATGTGTTATAAGTATCGTAGCTGTTTTATATTTGTCATGCAGGTTATTCATCATTCTCAAAACCTGTGCCTGAATGGTAGCATCCAAAGCGGTGGTTGGCTCATCTGCCAGAAGAAGTAACGGATTGCACGCAAGAGCCATCGCTATAATAACTCTCTGTTTCATTCCTCCGGAGAACTGATGCGGATATTCATCCATTCTGTCCCTTGAGATACCAACAGTTTCCAACATCTGAGCAGCCATATCTAAGCTGTCCTTTTTGGAAAGATCGTTGTGCAGCTTCAGGCCTTCGGCTATCTGTGCTCCAACCCTTTGTACAGGATTAAGCGCGGTCATAGGATCCT
>JAZQNN010000028.1:0-26036 GCA_045627365.1 Lachnospiraceae bacterium | reverse complement strand
ATTATTTTAAATATCTTAAAATACAAAGTTGGAAAATTTTATCCCCCACACACGAGGTATATTCACATATGAAAATTGCGAAAAGATTGACTGCGCTGCTGCTTGCCCTGATCATCACGGTTCTTGCTGTACCGTTTTCGGCTGAGGCCGGCGCGCTGGACAACGATGGCGAATACAACGAGGAGATCCTCGACGCTTTGAAGTCCTTCATCGGAAGCGAGAAGGAAGCTAAGCGCTACTACGAGGTGCTTGAAAAGTACGGCCTCTTGGACGAAAGCGGCGTGCTTGGCAGCATCAAGAAGATCACCATCGATGATGAAGAATACACTTTAGAGGAAGTAGTACAGATCCTGAAGGGCGACTACGACGGCGACAAGATCGCCATTGTTGACGGCCAGGAGATCACGCTCGACAACCTCTGGAACATCATCGTCATCGAGGACTATATCGAGTACCTGCGCAAGACCTATTACGAGGGCGGCGAGTGGACCGAGGAGCACGAGGCGACCTACGAGGATCTGGTTAAGTACCTTACGGAAAACGGCGTTGCCCAGACCCTACCGACGAACCCTTATCTTGAGGGCGAGTACTCAGGTGTCAACCACGGTGCAATCGTCAGCTTTACCGCAACTCCTTTCACTGATAACAAGTCAACTGTTACGGTTACCCTGAACGCGGCCAAGGCAGGCACCAAGGTGTCCTTCGATTACCGCGCTTTCTCCGGCAGCTACCATGTTGTTGAGAAGTCAGGCTCCATCGAGCTGACCGCGGACGACAGAGGACGCGCCGAGACCACTATCACAATCACGGGCGATCCGGAAACTATCAGCACACTCGTTGCCGATGAGCCGATGTGGTATTTCTCCGCATCCAACCTCAAGAATGCTGCTTTCCTGGACAGCGTTGCTGACGCGGTAGCACTTGCTTTTCCGGGCGTAGGCACAGTAGGTGCCGGCAAAGAACTCGACCGCATCACCGGCAATTTCGAAAAAAACTACATCCCTTACTTTTCAAATCCAGCCGGTTTCACGATTCCTGAAGAGGCAAGGCTGAGCCTTACCTCCGGTGAGCTTTACTCGCTCAATCAGGGCTTTATGGACACGGTGTCTGAAACAAACGTACGCGGGGGAACCATGATTGCGTGGTACTCAACAGAAGAAGGAGCCTGGGGCAAGAGCAAGGTCCGCATTACCTACAGGCTTTGCCTGGATACGGAATACGACGATGTGATCTTCACCAACGATATAACGATGGATACGCAGGAAAGCCCATCTGGCTCCGGCAGATATTCATCAAGAGCCGCAACTTATAATACCGAGTACAAACAAGATGTCAGCATCGAAGGCATTCATGTTAACAATGACATTTACGCGCTGACATCCAGCGATGTTGATGGGCTGAGCCTGAGATTTAAATTTACAGACAAGACTGCGCCTGTGATCGACGACGTATACGCAACACCGGGCGATTACACAAGCTGGCAGGCAGTTCCGATCATCGTTGAATTCAACGAGCCTGTAAGCCCGGCCGGCGCTTACATCATTGCAAACGGCACCAAGATCCCGGCAGCAGAGGATGCGCCTTCGGACCGCTTAAGCTTTCCGTATCCGGTAAAGATCGCGGACAGCGTTCACCCGGTTGTAACCGAAGTATATGCCAAGGACGTTGCAGGCAATGCCATGACGGCAACCAACCCGGGCGAGACCTCTGAGGGACTGGTTCTTACTGAAGCTTCAATGGAAAGCTGCCGTGTGCAGGATACTTTCGATGACGCGACTGCAGTCATCTCCACGGAAGACCCGCTGAAGCCTCATCTTACCGTAACTCTTCAGCTCAGCGAGGAGTCAGACCGCAACATGTGGCTTGCATCCGACCTCGATGAGAAGGGCGTTTCATCATCCGTTAAACTGGCGATCAAGGACCGGGAGCTGATTCCTTTCAAGCTTGAGGGCGAGACCTTCGACGGAGCTGTTATGACAGCAGAGCTTGATCTCGAACCGGTATATGAGACCAAAGAATTTACAGCCGAGATTTACATCGGCGAGGATGTGCTGTTCGGCTCACTCATGCGCCTGACGCAGGATCCGATCACCTATATCACCGCAGAAGATATAACACTTTCAGTGATCGTTAAGAACGCCGAGGACGGCCCGTACTTCGACGAGGAGCACTCTGACGGCATCATCTACATTCAGGATGAGCCGAAGGTCAATGCGCTCTTCACACTTGAAGAGGGCAGCTACACCTACGGCGACACGACCAAAGTCACCATTTACGACGAAGAAGGCGAGCCGCAGGATCCTGACGCAATGTTCGTCTGGAGCTCGACCGATCCGGAAGTTGCCAATATAGCGGCAGACGGTACCATCACTCCGACCGGCAAAGCAGGCAGCACGACTTTCACGCTGACCGCGCTCAACGGCGATGCAGAGCACGCTGTTACGGTTTCGACCGACGAGGTCCGCTTCGGCGCAGGACTTACGCCTTTCCTGACCATCCCGGCAGATACTCTCGAGACACCGGCAGGCAAACCTGTTACGGTATTCTTCAGCAGCAATTTGCTTGACAAAGACCCTGAGCAGCGCTTCACCGCCATCCTGACTGACGCAGAAGGCAACGAAGTCTTCTTAGAAGACGATATAAACACCTGCGCGGTCACGATCCCCGGCGAAGAACTTAATTACGGATACGAAGAGGGCGCAGCCCACCGGTACAAGCTGACTGTTTCCGCGACATACGAGACAGTGGAGTACTCAGACGATCTTACGATCACCCTCGTTTCGGCACCGGCGATCATCACGCTTGCCGAGCTTCCGACATACTATTACCTGGACAACATGAGCGAGATCCCGGCTGAATGGTTCATCAGGAATTTCGACCGCTACTCGGGCGAGGAGGCTGACCTCTTCCGTTTCCTGGTTACCAGAAACAACGAGCCGATTTTCGACTCGACCAATCCGGGAACAGGCGAAGACGGCATCTACAGCGGCAGCTACATGATCCCGATCAGCACAGTTGAAACGACCACTGACGATCCGACCAGCTTCCGCGATATCTACACCGTTACTGTTCAGGCCAAGAACGGTACTGACAGCACATGGAGCTACGCTTCATACGTTTTCTATGTTTACGATGAAGACGCGCTCAAACTCTGGGTCAACGGCTCAGAGGCCACCGGCGACATTACGCTGACCAACGTTCCTGATATCAAGTCCATGACGCAGGATCAGATCCTTGCTCTCAAGCGCGATATCAGTCTGCAGACAGTCATCTCCATCAACTATGGCGAATTCGCCTGGACCGATCTTTCAGATCGCCTTGCATGGGCAAGCTCCGCACCTGAAATCAGCGATCTGAATTACCGCCAGGGCTCTTACTACGAGCACCTCAGCGCATACAACTACACGACTTACCTGCCGACCACGGAGTTCATGCTTTCAGGTCTTTCAGACGGCGAGGCCGATATCACAGCCCAGCACATACAGACCGGCATGGGCGAAACGATCCATGTTTCGGTCGACACACTTAAAGATCAGCTGTACCTGTTCGCCTGCACACCGGCAGCAACTGTTACAGCTCACTATACCAACGGCAACGGCGAGGAAAAGACCGCAACCAGCGACGCAGAGGGCAAATTTGCCATCTACGAGGAAAGCGGCATCGCGAGCGATGTTTACTTCACATCTACGGTCGACGGCGTTCCGTACTACGGCACCTACTACGAGCCGGGCCTTATGTCGGGCGAGCAGGATCCGACGGACCTGACCCTTTATCCTTGCAACAACCTGATCATGCGCCGCGCGGCTTACGCATACGTATACGTTAAGAATCCGAACGGCACACCGTACCAGGGCACCATCAAACTGCGCGGCGGTGTCTTTATCAACGGCGAATACGTAGAGAATACCGCCTTCGCATTCAAAGAGGGCGACCCGGTTTCCCATAAGGGCAATGAGTGGTCGGAAGTCACCCTCGGCTCGAACGGCAAATTGACCGTTGTCATGGACCTCACCCAGTGGGGCCTCGGCGATTACGTTCTTTCATCCGAGGATGAAGTATATTATCGTTTTGCAATCGAGGGTCCTGACACGGATCTGTATCCGATGCTCGTCCAGATCGACGCGCTGGAAAATGAAGAGAGCTACTTAAGAAGCGGCGGAGCTTCCGTAACCTTCCGCAAGAATAAGGCCGGCGCCGGAGAACATCCTTTCATCTTCGATGAGAACCTGGTGATCCACGCCTCATACGGCGATTTTTCCGCTCCTATGGATATCCTCGAGCGCAACGAATCGATCGGCGTTTCTGATCTTATCACGGCGGAAGATCTGACCATTTCGGTTATGTGGTGGGGCGATACGTCCAAGGCTGACAAGCATTCACTTTCGCTTTATTCGCTTACTCGCAAAGAGATCAATCCTAAGGGCAAGACTGTTACCGAGGATGCATATCCGTTCCTCGATGAGCCGGTCACGACTATCTCGGTTCAGCTTACGCACGATGTCCTTTCGGCATGCGACATCGGAGTCCGTCCTGAGACCGTTCACATCTGCTACGAGAATCTGACGCAGAATACGACCATCACCGAAGACCTTACCTACGGCATCTGCGACATGACTGACATCTATGTAGCTCCGGACGGCCTTGAGAAGGACATGATCGAATTCAACAAATCCTGCGAGAGAATAAGCACCGACCATGCGCTTCACGGACTTCCGCTCGGCATCGGCGATATGCTTCCGCAGTGGGCGATCGACAAACTGGCAGACGAGGATTACAAGCCTGACAAAGAGCATGCCAACGGCTTCTCACTGCAGATCCGCCCGACAGAGGACCCGCAGACTTACCTTATTTACTTCGCGACCGGCGGCAGCAATATGTCCAATAATAATGTGACCGGTATTTACGCTGACGGCACTTCTAAGAAGTACTTCAGCTACGTTCCGGGCTTCCGCGAGGTCAAATGGGTATTTGGCGGTAAGAGACGTAACTACGACTGGTGGGATTCCATGGAAAAAGAGGCCAAGGATGCCCGCGACAGCAAATGGCAGGTTCAGATCCAGTACATCCTGACCGGTTACGCTGAGGCTAAATATTACTACGACGAGAAAGCCGGCGCATGGCGCACCGACTACTTAAGCGCAGGCTTCGACGCCGGCGGCGGTGTTTCGTTCGTTAAGTATTTCAATACACTTGCATTCGGCTGGCTCCCTGTTACGACCGAACTTAAGGGCGGCGGAGCAGGCTCCGTATCGCTCGACGTCATCACCATGCAGTACCTCGATGACGTAGGCCTGCCGGTAAATGCGACCGAATTCCTTACCGAGTTCAGGGCATATTTCTACTTCAAGGCGTTCGGCGGAATCGGATTCGACTTCTCTGTATTTGCACTTAAGATAGGTATTTACGGACAGCTGAATTTCGACGTTGTCTGCCACTGGCTCAACAGGCCGGACCTTGAAGGCATCGAAAATCCGCGCTACGCGGACGGCTCACTGGTTTCGAACTCTGACCCTGTACTGGACGGTCAGCATCTTGTCCTGGGCGGTCAGATCGGTATCGAATGGGCACTCAAATTCCTGTTCATCGTATATGAGCAGGCGCTCTGGTCGCTGCCATTTGAAGCCTGGTCACCGACATTCCGTGACTGGAAAAAGATAGAAGAGCTCTGGGGCATCTCACAGGAGCACTACCAGGAGCAGCTCGATAAGATCATCGGTGACGGCGATGGAGAACTTGTAAGTGTCGGCGGCACGCCGATGCTCAAGGTATCGCTAGCTCCGACAACTGAAAGATTTGATTACCTGGCTGAAGGCGGCCGCGTTTGGGATGGCAATACATTCCTTAAAGATCCGCTCAAGGCGATCAAGAATAAAGAAGCTTCCGTGCTTCAGTCCAATGCTTATCCGTATTCGGACCCGGCCCTCAACGATGACGGCAGCGTGCTGGTATACCTTTCAGACGCTACGGCAGAAGAAGACGACGCTGTACATACAGGCTATGCAGTCCTTTCAGGCGGCGGATTCACTGAGATGGGCCTTATTAACGAAGAGGGCGCAGGAGATTCAACTCCTTCGGCGGCCGGCAATGCTTCATTTACTGTAGCTGCATGGTCTTCACTCGGCGAGGCTCAGGCGCGTGAGGCAGGAACCGTCATGACAGCGGAAGACCAGATCATCATGCTGGACGGCACCGAAGTTTACGCTTCAATCTATACCGACGGTGAGTGGACGACCACAGCACTTTCCGAGAACAGTTCAGCCGACATCGCACCTGCTGCGGCGGCAGCAGGCGGCAGGGCACTCGTTGCATGGCGCAACGTTGCAACGAACCGCGTAAGCGGCAATATCGGTGACTTCAACGTTAAAGATACGATCGTTTACCGCATTTACGAAGACGGCGCATGGAGCGAGGTCGACACGCTTTACAACGGCACCTCCGGCAATATTAAAGGCCTGAACGCAGCTATGCTGCCGGACGGCACCGCAGCCGTTGTTTACGTTCTGGATACTGACGGAATCGATTCCACAACTGAAGACAGAGAGATCTGCTGGGCAGTTGTAGGAACTGACGGAGCAGTTACACGTACCGTTCAGGCAACCAGTGACGCAAATGCCGACGAGAACCCGCAGGTCGCTGTAACAAGCATCTACGGACAAAACTGCTTCGTAGCCGCATGGTATTCAACTGAGTACAACGGCGACGAACTTGAATACGACATCCATATGGCAGACTTCGGTGCTGACGGCATCATCATCGGACACCTTCCGCAGTCTGTAAATCAGCTGATCCGCGACAAAGATCTGATGATCGCTCCGGAGTTCCAGCTGACCAAAAATTCATCGTCTCTGGACGATCTGGCACTTATCTGGGTAGAAAGAGTAGAATCCGAGAGCGAGGACGGCCTGACCATCGAGCAGGATATGCTGAATTCGGTCAAATTCTACACCTACGGCGAGACAGACGAGATCATCGGTCTGACTGCAGCTCAGGAGCTCGGCGAGGCGCCTGAATCAACGCTGATCAATAACTTTGACGCGGTTTGCAGGGACAGCGACATAATGGCAGTATTCCTCGGAACATCGTACGATTCAGAGGAAACACAGCTGGTAAGCGGCACGACCGTATCGGGCGACCCGGTAGAGTACCTGATCCCGAAGAGCACTTCAGCGCTTTACGCAATGAGGGGCACCTACACCGACAGCGTTATCATTACGAGCGTTGTGACCGACTACGACGGGCTACGCCTGGGCGCTGATACCACAGCGGCAGTCACCGTGAAGAATGACGGTATTGATCCGATCACGTCGGTAACTGTTTACCTCGGCGATGAGGAGCAGACATTTGACGGACTGAACCTGCTTCCGGGCGACTCTCTGACACTTTATATGGACTACACGGTTCCTGAAGATACCACAGTCGATGAAGACGTGACCGTAGTAGCTGAGACTGAAAACGGCAGCTTTACGGATGAGTACGTCGCACCGTTCGGCAGCATCGATCTGGAAGTAACCTCGGCCAAGATCGTGGAAGAGGGCGACGGCCTTCGTACCATTGAGGTCAAGCTCAACAACGCTTCTGACTCCAAGCTCGAGGGCAGCGGCAAGACCGTGGTTATCGCATTCTACACAGACTCGACTCTGGAAAATACAGTGAACGGACTTGATCCGATCACCATCCGCGACAGCGAATCTCTCAAGATGATCGACGAGGGCGGATACGCAAGAAGGGTAGTCTTTGATGTTGAAAAATATCTGACCACACTGGAAGAGCAGCCGGATGAGATCCCGGAGGCCGGAATTCCGGTTTATGTACGCGTTTACGCAATGGACGGCAGCGAGGAAGCACGCGATTACAGCCCGTCCAATGATTCACAGCAGGTACGCTGCGAGAACCTCAAGACACGTACCGGCAACGATGTTACTGTCAAGTCCAAGGTGAAGAGCGAGGCTGATAATACTGAAGTTAATGTCAGCGTCCGCAACAACCGCCTGGCAGAGACTTCGACCGGCAATATCGTGGTGACCCTGTACGACGCAGAGGGCAATGTCCTCGAACAGCAGCAAAGCTACGACCTCGACGAGATGGACTGCGGTCTTGTATCGATCGACGGCGAAGAGACGATCGACGCAACGTTCCTCTTCAACCAGCCGGGCGATCACGTAGAGGTGCTTTACAGCGACCTGATCCTCGATGACGACAGCGACGCTTCGCTTACGAGCCTCGAGTCAACCAATATTCCGGGCGTAAATATCTCGATCTTTGAGGAAGACGCTACAAAGCCGGGCACATTTAACGGCGAGGTAACGGCAGAGGAGGGCACAAAGAACGGCCAGTTCCTTATCACTCCTGCAAATCCTGAGTCCACTGTAACGCTTGACGGCGAGCAGATCGACGGACATGCCGATGTTCCGCTCAAGATCGGAAGAAATGTTCTTGACTTCATGGTAACCGCGCCGGACGGCAAGACTGTGAACCATTACATTCTGGTCATCAATGTACCGGGCGACCCGACTGATCCGGTCAACCCGCCGAGAACCGGCGATAAGACGCATCTCGGCCTGTATGCGGCTTTGATGCTGCTGAGTGCGGCTGTGCCGCTCATTAAAAGGAGAAAAAAGGCTCGCTGAGGCGAGCCTTTTCTAAATCGTGAAATCGTGCACCAGGGTCTGAATTTTTTCAAAAATAGGCGTTTTCAGCCATTTCCCTGAGGCTGGTGCACGATTCACCTAAATACCATCAGAACAAACTCATAGAAACTTCGGCGGAAGCAACCCCATTCATGGCACATGGTAGGGTGGAGCGTGAAGTGGTAGTTACTCAGCTTGTCGATGCCGGTCTCGGCAAAGTAGGCGCTGTCAAACTTATGCCATGGGCGGCTGTTATATTCCTTGCTGCCCACGCCGCGATAGATGAGCTTGTAGGTTTTTTCCAGGTATTCGTTGCCCTTGCGCAGAGTCTCCAGATGAGGATTTTCGTCGAACTGCTTCCAGAAGTGGCGGCAGCGGACGGAGCCTGAGAACAGGCCAATGTAATCGAACACGTCGGGGTTGGAAAAGCCCACGTAGCTGGTCTGCATGGCGCCCATCGACAGACCCGCGATGGCGCGGCCGGCCTTGTCGGCGCGGACTTTGTATTTGCCCTCGATAAATGGGATACATTCCTTTACGATCAGGTCTTCCACAGCGCCGAACGAACGGACACCGGGCTCCTCATCGGTGTCACGCGGCGCAAGACGCGTATTGTTCATCACAACGACGAATGGCTTGATAAGGCCGTCGGCAAGCAGGTTGTCCATGATTTCATTCAGGTTTGCCAGAGCGATCCACGCGGTCTCATTTTCGCCGCCGCCGTGCTGAAGATAGAGGACAGGGTAGTCCTTGGTGGCCTTCTCGTATCCGGGAGGAGTGTAGATCATGCAGCGCGCGCAGCCGCCCGCGGCTTTGGATGGATAAAACTCATAGCTGATGGTGCCGTGAGGGATCTCGGGGCGGAAACGGAATTTCTCTTCCATATTGCCTTCCTTATCCTCGATTTCAATGCAGTTGCAGAGTTTGCCGCCGCGCCATGTGGTGCGGCACATGGGATGTACCACGCTGGCACCGTCAACGACGAACGCGAAGGGCATCGGACCGTAGAAGCCGTCAAGCACGTCGGGGGTAAGAGAGCCGGTGAAAAAGCCCTCCTCGTCCTTGCTCAAATCGAGAGTGTATTCGGGAAAATCATCACCGGTAGCCTCGAGTTCGAGTATATCTACCCGGTCATCATAGAAAGTGGAAAGCCCGTTCACGGAAACATAAACGCGGTGCGCTTCGGGCGCATAGATCTTAAAGAATACTCCGCCGTCCTCGGTATTGAACGCACCGGTTTTGGCAAACTTGCGCTGATATTTATTTCTGGGACCGTAGCCTTCCTCACCGTATGGGGCAAAGGTGTTGAGGTCCATGGTGAATGCGGGATTTTGAAGAAGTTCGTGATTCATTTTTATACCTCCGTTTTTTTATTATAGCACGTGGGGGAAAATCGTGCACCAGGGTCTGAATTTCTTTGAAAACAGGCATTTTCAGCCATTTCCCTAAGGCTGGTGCACGATTTCACAAAACCCTCACAAAAACTCTATTGCTAAAAGACCCGAAATCGGGAATAATATTCCCATGTTCTTACCGATCGTCTTCCCATCTGCGGCCGAGTTCTGGCTGAAGACGGATCCTGATTTAATTTATTACGCTTTTAATAATCGCCGGCTGTGCGATCTGCCGGACGATTTCTTTTGTGCTGCCCCGGCTTCGGGCAAAATGCGCCAGGCGGCGCGGGATATTCTTAGAACTCTTGACCTTACGTCTCCGCTGACATTAGTGTGCCGGGACCCTGATATGCGGCGCAGCTCGGCAAATTTAAGGATACGCTCCTGCAGTGTGGGTTTTCCGCCTGCCAGTTTCTTCCATATGAAAAAGGCCGGACACGACTTGTATATTGCCTGCCCCGAGCTATGCTTCTGGCAGGCATCGGCCAAACTGGACCGGCTTCAGCTGATCAAGCTGGGCTTTGACCTGTGCTCGATTTATATGCCGAATGAAAAGTCCGAGTACGGCCAGCAAAGCCGCACGCTCATTACATCAGCTGAGCTTATCGGTCAGTATTTGAATAATTTTAATGGCTGCAAGGGAATAAAGAAGGCACGTCATGCCTTATGCCGGATTTGCGATTTCTCAAATTCGCCGATGGAGACCAGGCTGGCGATCATCGCTGTTTTGCCGATCGAAGAAGGTGGCTACGGCTTGCCCCTTCCGGACCTGAACTATGGCATCCGGCTGACACCTGACGCGACAAGGGTTCTGGGAAGAAATGAGCTGCGGGTCGATATGGCCTGGCCGGCGCAGAAATTTGCGGTAGAGTACAACAGCAACCTGTCGCATCTTTCGGCGGATCAGCTGACTGAAGACGCAAACCGCATAAGCGTGCTGACCAGAGTCGGATACACTCTCATCACGCTGACGGCCGGCAATGTGATGGAGATGCATAAGTTGGACAGCGCCATGCAGCTGATCCGTCACAGCCTCGGCCTTCCCGATGCAGAAAAAGAGTTTGACGCTTTTCGCTACGAGCGCCGGCAAATATATGACAAGCTGTGGGAATCGTGCATCAGGGTCTGATTTTCTTCTAAAATTGGCTCTTTTGACAATTCTCCTGAGGCTGGTGCACGATTTTCTTACAACATCTGCGCCTTTACCATTCTGGCGTATTCGCCGCCGGCTGCAAGGAGCTCTTCGTGACTTCCCATTTCAACAATGCGGTCGTCATCGATGACCGCGATCTTGTCCGCGTTGCGGATCGTGCTCAGACGGTGCGCGATGATGATCGATGTGCGGCCCTTTGCCAGCTCGTCAAATGCGTTCTGTATGCGGATCTCGGTAACGCTGTCAAGAGCGGAAGTTGCCTCGTCTAAAATGATGATCGGCGGGTTCTTAAGGAATACGCGCGCGATTCCGAGTCGCTGCTTCTGACCGCCCGAGAGCATTACACCGCGCTCACCGATGAAGGTATTGTAACCGTCCGGCATCTGCATGATCTCGTCGTGGATCTCAGCCTTGACCGCAGCTGCAATGACGTCTTCGTATGTCGCGCCCTGACGGCCGTATGCGATATTGTCGTAGATCGTGCCGGCGAACATGAATACGTCCTGCTGCACGATGCCGATCGAAAGTCGGAGCGAACGCTGGGTCACGTCACGTATGTCGTGCCCGTCAACTGTGATCGAGCCTTCGAGCACGTCGTAAAAACGCGGGATCAGGTTGCTGAGGGTGGTTTTGCCGCCGCCGGACGGGCCGACAAGTGCAAATGTCGTGCCGGCCGGAATATCAGCGTTGATATCCGAAAGAACAGTAACGCCGTTGCTGTACGCAAAGCTTACGTTGTTGACAGCGATATGTCCCTTAACATTTGTAAGCTCCAGCGCGTCCTCGCGGTCCGTGATCTCAGGATCCGTGCGCATGATCTCAATAAATCTCTTAAGTCCGGCTGTGCCGGCCATGTATTGCTCAACGAGCGCGACGATCTTCCTGATCGGCGTGATGAAAGTGGACACATACAGCGTGAACGTCACAAGATCGATGTAATCGAGCTCGTTTCTCATTATGAAATATCCACCGACCATCATAACCAGCACTGACAGGATCGACAGCGCGAATTCCATGCCGCAGTTGAATATCGCCATGTATTTGTGATACTGGCGCTTTGCCTCAATGTGCATCTCGTTGGAGACGGAGAACTTCCTGATCTCTTCCTCTTCATTGGCAAATGCCTTGGCCGTCCTGATGCCGGAAAATCCCGATTCGATAGCGGAGTTGATCTCGGCCATTTTGGCTTTGACTGCGATGTTGGTCTCGGCCATTTTGCCGCGGATGAGGATGGTGAATACCACAAAAAGCGGGATCACGATGAATACGACCAGAGCCAGACGCCACTCGATCGTAGCCAGTACGATGAATGAACCGATGATCGTGAGCGCGGAAATGAACAGATCTTCCGGACCGTGGTGCGCGAATTCAGAAATCTCGAAAAGGTCCGTGGTCACGCGGCTCATGAGCTGGCCGGTCCTGTTTTGGTTGAAGAAGCTGAAACTCAGTCCTTCGATGTGTTCAAAAAGCTCCGCGCGCATCTCGCCTTCAATGAGAACGCCCAGTCTGTGGCCCCAATATGTAATAATGTAATAAAGAAGTGTTCTGACGATGTGAGCGGCGACAACTACTCCCATAACGATGAAGAATGCCTTGAACTGCCCCTCCGGCAGATACTGCTGCAGGCAGATCCTTGAAACGTACGGAAATCCCAGATCAACTAAAGAAGCAAGAAGAGCACAGGCCATATCCAGAAAAAATAAGCCAAGGTGGCCTTTGTAATGCTGCGCGAAGATTTTCAGCATGCCGTTGCCGTGGTAGTCGATGTCGTGTTTGACATAGTGTAATGATTTCATTTTGGGTTGTCCTTTTTTTCTATTCTGGCGGGAATTATAGCAAATTTTCAACAAAAAATCTAAAAAAACACGAAAAAACCACTTGCTTTTTGCCCTAAAAATGAGTAGAATTTACTCAAAAGTGTCACAGAGTGTCACAAAGTGGTAAAAAGTGGTAGATTTTAAGGCCATTATCCACTTATTAATGTGCACTTACCGGGACGATGTATGGTAAGGCCCTTCGGGGAGATGGCGCGGAGTTCCGTTAAGTTAAAGAAGAAATCGGAGGCAACAGCAACCTATGTTTATGGGTGAGTACAATCATTCCATAGATGCCAAGGGCAGAGTAATAGTTCCTGCTAAGTTCAGGGAACAGCTTGGCGAGACTTTCGTTGTTACGAAGGGTCTCGACGGTTGCCTGTGGGTTTTCCCGAATGAAGAATGGGCTTCATTCTCCGGAAAGCTGCAGGAGTTACCTGTTGCCAATAAAGACGCAAGAAAATTCGCAAGATTCTTCCTTGCCGGTGCCGATGACGCTGAGTCGGACAAGCAAGGAAGAATCCTCCTCCCTCCGACGCTGAGGGAATACGCCAACCTGGAGAAAGATGTTGTGCTCGTCGGAACCGGCAGCCGCGTCGAGATCTGGGATAAGGCAGCTTGGGAAACCAACTCGACCTTCGACAATATGGATGAAATTGCCGAGCACATGGGAGAGTGGGGATTCGGAATCTGAGAGGACATAAGTGGAATTCAGACATGAGTCCGTCCTCCTTCAGGAGACAATAGACGGACTGAACATAAACCCTGACGGGATATACGTTGACGGAACGCTGGGCGGCGGAGGCCATTCCCTCAAGATAGTCCAGAAGCTTAAAGGCGGAAGGCTGATAGGTATCGACCAGGACGAAGAGGCGATAGCAGCGGCAACGAAGCGTCTTTCCATCTTCAAAGACAAAGTCACGATCGTCAAAGGCAACTTCTGCCAGACACCGCAGATCCTTAAGGAACTTGGAATAAACAAGGTCGACGGAATTCTACTTGATATCGGAGTTTCGTCCTATCAGATAGACAATCCGGAGCGCGGCTTCACATACCGCGAGGACGCTCCTTTGGACATGAGGATGGACCGCGAAAGACCGCTTAGCGCCAGGGACGTAGTCAACAGCTACTCCAAAGAGGATCTGGCAAGGATCATAAGAGTATACGGCGAAGACAATTTCGCCTCCAACATAGCCAAGCACATTGTAAACGCAAGAGAGATCAAGCCGATAGAGACGACCAAGGAACTGGCGGACATCATAGAAGCAGCGATCCCGGCAGCAGTCAGGAAAGGGCAGAAGGGATTTGCCAAGAAGACATTCCAGGCGATCCGCATCGAGGTAAATTCAGAACTCGACGTCCTTCACAGCTCGATCGGCGAAATGATCGATCTGCTTAATCCGAAGGGAAGGCTGGCGATAATCACCTTCCACTCTCTTGAGGACAGGATCGTGAAGAACGATTTCAAGACGGCAGAGAATCCGTGCACGTGTCCTCCGAGTTTTCCGGTGTGCGTGTGCGGGGCAGTGCCTAAGGGCAGAATTATTACAAAGAAACCGATCCTTCCTTCCGAGGAAGAATTAGAACATAACAAGAGGGCAAGCAGTGCAAAACTCAGGATATTCGAGAAAGCAGAATAATTCATTATACAGTCTGTATCCGGACGAATTCAGGCGTACAGTTGTGGACGGCAACACGGTCCGCAAGGTAGAGCCGGAGGTCAGGGAACGGACTGCTTCTCCTGCACGCAGGCCTCAGCAGAAGAAACGCCCGGTTCGCCTGGACAAGCTCAAGATCGTAAGATGCGCGTCCATCGTAGTCGGAATAGCGATCATTCTGACACTTGCCTTTGTAAACCTTGACGAGTCAGCAAGAGCCAACACCCTGGCAAAGCAGGTCGCAGGACTCGAAAGAGACCTCGCCGAGCTTACCGAGCAGAACAACTCCAGGGAGTACGACATCAAGAAGTCGATCGACCTTAACCAAATAATCAAGGTTGCGACCGAGGACCTGGGGATGGTAAGAGGAAGCTCCGAACAGGTCGTAATGTTTGACGCATCCGATGGCGAGTACATCCAGCAGGTTGCATCGATCCCTAAAAAGTAATATAATAGCCAAATCCAAAGATACCGACTTTTTCAAGAGGCGGTATCTTTGTATGTTAAAGCGGGTTGCCGATCCGCTCGGACACAACATAAATGAGCAGAAATGTATCTACAAAAGAGGAAAAAACACGCCGCAGAATGACGTGGATATATGTGATCGCCCTTGCAGCCTTGGCCGTTGTGGTCTTAAGGCTTTTTGGCATCCTTATCTTCCATGGAGAAAAGTATACAAGATCAGCCAAGAGCCAGACTGAATCGTCCGTTGTGACGCTTCAGGCCAAGCGCGGTGACATTACCGACAGAAACAATGTCACTTTAGCGACCAGCACCCAAACGTACAATCTGATCCTGGATCCGGCCGTTATTCTTTCTGATGAGACCAGATATCTTTCTGATACGGTCGACGCTATTTGCACGTGTTTCCCATTCGAGAAAAGCGACATCGTTGAGCGCATCCGCTCAAACGAGAAGAGCCACTATGTTGTGCTGATGCGTAAGCTCCCATACTCGGACGTTGAAGGCTTCCTTGCGATGAAGGAAGAGAACAGAAACATCGTCGGCATATGGCTTGAGAAGAACTTCACCAGAAACTACACATTCGGCTCGCTCGCTTCGGCTGTCATCGGATTCACCGACAACGGCAGGGGCACATACGGCCTGGAATACATGTATGACGAAGAACTGACCGGAACTGACGGGAGAGAGTATTCGTATATCAACAGCGAAAATGTCGTAGAGAGCGTCCGCAAGGAGGCAGAGGACGGAAACACGATCAAGACGACCATCGACTATAATATTCAGTCGATCGTCGAGGCCAAGATACAGGAGTTCATGGAGGAAAATGAGTCCAAGACAGTAGCCGTAATGATCCAGGATCCGAATACCGGAGAGATCCTTGCAATGGCTGACTCCGATACTTTCGACTGCAACAATCCGCGTGATCTGTCAGGACGTTTTTCTAAAGAAGAGCTTGACGCGATGAGCGACGCGGAAGTGACTGCGGAACTTTCCGAGGTATGGAAGAACTTCTGCATTACGCAAAGTTATGAGCCGGGCTCGGTTTTCAAACCTTTTACCGTATCTTGTGCGCTGGAAGAGGATATTACGGACCTTGACAGCCAGTATTATTGCCCGGGCAGCAAGCAGGTTTATGAAGAACTCATTCACTGCCATTACATCGAAGGACACGAGACAATCACGACCCGAATGGCTATTGCCAAGTCCTGCAATGTTGCGCTGATGAATATGGCAGAAGATATGGGCGTCAAGACCTTTGTAAAATATCAGGAAAAATTCGGCTTCGGCAAATATACCGGTATCGATCTGCCCAATGAAATGAGCTGTTTGCCGCTTCTGTATAAAGAAGACAACATGTCACCTGTTGACCTTGCGATCAACTCTTTCGGCGAGAACTTCAACGTTACGATGGTCCAGGTAAGCTCGGCATTTTGCTCGCTTATCAACGGCGGATACTACTACAAACCGTTCATCGTAGACAAAATCTATAACGCCGGCGGAGAGCTGGTCAGGTCAGTTGACAAGACGCTCGTAAGCCGCACGATATCGCAGGAGACTTCCGACCAGATCAAGGAAGCAATGCGCTATACCGTAACGACCGGTACCGGCAAAGACGCTGCCGTAGACGGTTATATCATCGCCGGCAAGACCGGCACATCAGAGAAGCCGGAAGATGACAAATATGTTGTTTCGTTCATCGGATTTGCGCCTTTTGACAATCCGCAGGTAGTGTGCTACGTCGTGATCGACGAGCCTTCCAGCGGCGATGAATCAGGCGTTTCGACAGGCTTCTGGGCAAGCATTATGGAGGAAGTCCTCCCTTACATGAATATTACACCGGCATCAGAGGATACCGATGTTTCGATTTATTAATTACAAAGGAGCAGCACAATGAGCTTAGCTGAATTTATAGCCATCGCTGTTGGTTTTATCGTATGCGTTATACTGGTTCCGATCCTGATCCCGATCCTTCACAGGTTCAAGTTCGGTCAGCAGGTAAGGGAAGAAGGACCCGAGGCGCATCTTGCCAAGTCCGGAACTCCGACCATGGGCGGCATCGCGATCATTATCGCGTTTATTTTCGGAACGGTCTTTTTCGCGACTAAGGATATGGATATGCTTGCGATTGTGATAACTACTGTTCTTTTTGCGATCATCGGCGGACTTGACGACGGACTGAAGATCAAGAAGAAGCAGTCAGAAGGCCTCAAGGCATGGCAGAAATTCCTGCTCCAGATGATAGTAACGGCAGCAATGATGTTATATGTAGGCCTTGTAAGTGACGCGGGAACAACTATGATCGTTCCGTTCTACGGCGAGGTCAACTTCGGCGGCTGGTTCTGGCCGATCGCTTTCCTTGCGATCTTAGGCACGGAAAACGGCGCAAATTTCACCGACGGACTGGACGGACTTGTAAGCTCTGTTACGATAGTTATCGGCGTATTTCTGGCATTTGCGGCGCAGCTTCTTGAAAGCGGCGTAACGCCTGCCGTAATGGCAATGATGGGCGCACTTCTTGCGTTCTTGTGCTTCAACACATATCCGGCCAAGATCTTCATGGGCGACACCGGAGCTTTGGCACTCGGCGGATTCGTGGCAATGACCGCAATGGTCCTGAAGCTGCCGATCTTCCTGATCATTTCAGCATTTGTTTATCTTGCGGAGATCCTGAGCGTTATCATGCAGGTCAGCTATTTCAAACTGACACACGGCAAAAGAATATTCAAGATGACCCCGATTCACCATCACTTTGAGCAGTGCGGCTGGAAAGAGACAAGGGTCGTATATGTATTTACACTGGCAACGATTATTTTGTGCGCACTGTCATATTTCGGACTGGTGAAGGCACTGTAGAAGAGGCAATAAGATGAAGGACAAAAAGGTTTTAGTATATGGCATGGGCGTCAGCGGAAAGGGCCTTGCAAGGCTTCTTAAGGCAGAGGGCGTATCCATGGTGCTTTTCGATAGGAACACTAAGCTTGATATGGAAGCTTTAAAGAGTGAGCTGGGTCTTGAAGGCGTAAAGAGCATTCAGGGCGAATTAAGCGCAGCTGATCTTGAGGCCGTAGATATCGTAGCTTTAAGCCCGGGCGTTTCGATCAACGCTCCTGATATAGTTGCGGCAAAGGCGGCAGGCAAGGAAGTCTTCGGCGAGATCGAGATCGCGTTCCGGATCGCAAAAGGCCGCATGGCAGCGATCACCGGAACCAACGGAAAGACAACAACCACAGCTCTCGTCGGCGAGATCATGAAGGCTGCTTATCCTGAAGTTTTCGTTGTTGGTAATATCGGCGCTTCTTTTGCAGCTGCAGCTGATAAAACGAGCGAAGAAAGCGTTATCGTTGCTGAGATCTCCAGCTTCCAGCTCGAGTCTATCAAAACTTTCCATCCGAATGTAACGGCAGTTCTTAACCTGACTCCGGACCATCTGGACAGGCACGGCACATTCGAATGCTACGCTAAGACCAAGCTCCTCATCGCGTCCAACCAGACACCTGACGAGAAGTGCGTGATCAATTACGATGATGAATATCTTAAGGAACTCGCGAAAGATATCACTCCTGAGGTCGTTTATTTTTCAAGACTTTCCAAGCTTGAAAAGGGCGCCTTCCTTGACGGTGAGGACCTGATGTGGGCTGACGGCACTTCAGCCACACGCGTAGTCGGACGCAGGGAAATGAATCTTCTGGGCGATCATAACGTCGAAAACGTCCTCGCAGCTATCGCGATCGGCGTTTCAATGGGCGTGGATGTCAAGACGATCGGTGATGTGATTAGAGCCTTCAAAGCTGTTGAGCACAGAATAGAGTACACCTGCACAAGGCGCGGCGTTTCCTACTACAACGATTCCAAGGGAACAAACACCGACGCGGCTGCCAAGGCCATTGAGTCGATGGAGGGACCGACAGTCCTGATCGCCGGCGGCTATGACAAAGGACTTGATTTTACTGACTGGATCAAAGGCTTCAACGGCAAGGTCAAGGATATGATCCTGATCGGCCAGACTGCCGAGAAAATACGCGACACAGCCCTTGCATGCGGCTTTACATCAGTTCATATGGTTGAGAACCTGAAAGTGGCTGTATCACTGGCTGCAGAGCTTGCCGAGCCGGGCGATGCCGTACTTCTTTCACCTGCATGCGCAAGCTGGGGACAGTTCGATAATTACGAGCAAAGAGGCAGAATGTTCAAGGATTTTGCAAGGGAGCTTCCTGAATAAAAAATGAGCAGACCGGGCACGAAAAAGAAAAGTTCATCAGGCGGCGCAGCGGCGGGCATCGATTGGATGCTTGTCATAATCGTCATCGCCTTAAGTGTGTTCGGCCTGGTAATGATCTACAGCGCGAGCTCATACACGGCGGTAACGGAGGGACGTCCTGCGACCTTCTACGTTAAAAAGCAGTTCATCTCAATGCTTGTAGGAATCGCGGGAATGCTTATATGCGCTTTTCTGCCGCTTAAGTTCTGGAGAGTTTTGTCGCCGGTGATCTTCCTGATTTCAGCTGTAGCCATAGGTCTTGTTAAGACCTCGCTCGGTATCGCCAAGGGCGATGTAAGAAGATGGCTTGACCTTAAGGTGACCACACTTCAGCCGTCGGAGCTGATGAAGATAGGTCTGATACTTCTTCTTGCGCTTTTACTGGCGCGTTTCGGGGACGATATCGGTGAGGTGAAGCAATTTGTGATCTCTTATGCTGTCGTTCTTTTCGCTGTCGGACTTATCGTACTTATAACGGACGACTTGGGAACAGCTATCGTTGTTTTCGTAATCGGTATCGCGATGATTTTCGCTGCCGGGCCGAATAAAAAGCATTTCCTCATAACGCTGGCCGGGTCAGCTGCGATAGTAATAATCTTCATCGTGACGAAATCCTACAGAATGGACCGTATCCGCGCCTGGCTCAAGCCGTACGATTATGAATCGTCTCTGGCATATCAGCCGCTTCAGGCACTTTATGCTATCGGTTCGGGCGGCCTTGTAGGCAAAGGCCTGGGCAAATCAACGCAGAAGCTCGGCTTCGTTCCGGAGTCGCAGAACGATATGATCTTCTCCATTATCTGCGAGGAAATGGGCGTGGTAGGCGCGATCATAATGATTGCTCTTTTCGCGCTTCTGATCGTTCAGATCAAGAGAGTTTGCGACGAGACAAAAGAGCCTTTTGACAGGTTCGTAGCCATTGGGATCATGACACATATTGCGGCGCAGACTTTCGTCAATCTGGCCGTTGTAACGAGCATTATACCGAATACAGGAGTTCCGCTTCCTTTCATCAGTTACGGCGGAACCTCGCTTATGATGCTGATGGCGGAGATGGGAATAGTACTTGCCATCAAGCACAAGGCTGCGCAAAGCCCTGAAAAACGGCGAGTTATTAAAGAAGATAAGAGCAGGGGAGTTATTTATTACCCAAGATGAAAAAGCTGTTTTACGGCTTCCTTATCGTGCTGTGCCTGGGAGCGATCGCATTTGCGGTGCTGCTGCTGACCGGCAAAGTAAGCCTTGAAAAAGAAGAAAATTCCAAAGCGCAGACCGTAGCGCGGTCTGCCTTTTATGTTGTATACATGGATTCATATGTTACCGTTGGCTCAGACGGGTCAGCTATGCTTATTGGGCAGCAGGTGCCTCAGGGGATCCCTTTGGTAACGGGCCTGGAATTCGACAGCATCGTTGAGAAGAAGCCGCTTTCGCCGCGCAGTCAGTCATCTTTTGACTACGCACTTCTGGTCGCGGAGTCGGTAAGACTTAATTCGATCCCCGAAATAAAAGAATTATTCGTGACTGAAAACGGCGAAATGATCATGTATTACGGCAATGTTAAGATCCTCCTCGGTACAAATCATGACACTGAAGAGAAGATCACCGACCTGAAGGCTTTTATCGGCGAAGTGTACGGCATGGAAGGGACTCTTTTCATGCAGGAGATCAACAGCCACGGCTACACTTTCAAGAAAAATTCCGATACCGAAGAGCACGGGGAAGAAACGTACGACGAAATAGACGAAGAGACGGACGAATAGTCTGTATATTAAAAAAAGATTGATATTTAAAGCAAATCCGTATATGATATTTTAGAAGTATTGTAAATGGGCGTATTGGCAGGTCCTATACGCTAATACATTTGGGGGTCAGATTTTATGGCAGAATTTGATTATGAAGTAACCATGGGCGCCAGAATAATCGTTGTTGGCGTCGGCGGAGCAGGAAATAATGCGATCAACAGAATGCTGGAGGACCAGGTCCAGCTTGTTGAATTTATCGGCGTAAATACAGACAAACAGGCCCTTGCACTCAGCAAGGCACCGGTCACCATCCAGATCGGCGAGAAGCTGACAAAGGGACTCGGAGCAGGCGCACAGCCTGAGGTTGGACAGAAGGCTGCAGAGGAGAGCACCGAAGTCATCCAGAAGGCTATAAGCGGAGCTGACATGCTTTTCCTTACATGCGGTATGGGCGGCGGCACAGGCACAGGCGCAGCACCTGTCATTGCCAAGATCGCCAAGGACATGGGCATACTTACAGTTGCAGTAGTAACCAAGCCTTTCAAGTTCGAGAACAAGACCCGTATGAACAATGCACTTATGGGCATCGAAAGACTGAAAGAGGTCGTAGATACTCTCATCGTTATCCCGAACGACAAGCTTCTTGAAGTTGTTGACAGACGCACTTCCATCAAGGACGCTTTCAAGAAGGCTGATGAGGTTCTTCAGCAGGCGGTTACAGGTATTACAGACCTGATCAATATCCCGTCACTTATCAACCTGGATTTTGCAGATGTTCGTACAGTAATGCTTAACAAGGGCGTTGCTCATATCGGTATCGGCACTGCAGTCGGTGAAGATAAGGCAGAAGAAGCTGTTAAGTACGCAGTTACATCACCTCTTCTTGAGACCAACATCAAGGGCGCTTCACACGTTATCATCAACATCACCGGTGATATTTCACTTGTTGAAGTTAACGATGCGGCTACATACGTTCAGGAGCTTGCAGGCGAGAGTGCAAATATCATCTTCGGCGCTCGTTACGAGTCAGAGCCTGCTGATACCTGCACGATCACCGTTATCGCTACCGGCATAAATGATTCAACGATCAGGATGAACACCAACCGCGGTTTCGAAAACAGATTCCAGAATCAGCCGGAGAGCAGACCGCAGCCTCAGGCACCGAAGAACGGTCCGCAGTTCGGACAGAACACTTTCGGAAGCCAGAGCGCACCTGCAGAAGAGCAGATCGAGACGGTTGCACGTCCTGACCTTCGTTCTTCCGGTGAGAGACCACAGCTGAACTTCAATACACCGAAGCCTGCTAAGCCTCAGGTTCAGGAAAGAGACATCACGATTCCTGATTTCCTCAAGAGAAGATAATAAGATGATCGCAGGGCCGGCTAAGCAGCCGGCCTTGTTTTTTGAATTGGCATGAAGGTACATGATTTTGATCTGGCACAGACGCTTGAGTGCGGGCAGTGCTTCAACTTTGAAAAGATCGCAGAAAATGAGTATGTCGTAGTTACCTGCGGCAGGCTTCTTCATGCACGCCAGGAGGCGGATGAGCTTATTCTGGACGCGTCCGAGGAGGAGATCCGAAAGATATGGGTGCCTTATTTTGACCTCGAGCGCGACTATGCCGAGATAAAAGAGGCAGTCATTGGCGCGGACGGAAGGCTTAAGGAGGCTGTTAAGACGTACGGCGGCATCCACATCCTCAATCAGGAATTTGAAGAGACGCTGATATCGTTTATCATCTCCCAGAATTCCAATATCCCGAGGATCAAGGGGACCGTACGCATGATATCCGAAAGATGCGGAAGGAAGATCGGGACATTTGCAGGGAAGGAATATTACGCATTTCCGACGCCTGCAGAACTTGCCGGCCTTTCCGAGGAGGACTTCAGGGAACTTAAAACGGGATTCCGCGCACCGTATCTTAAGGGCGCGGCAGACTTCTTAAGTGAGCATCCCGGTTGGCAAGATGCGCTTCGCGGCATGTCTTATGAAGAGGCTAAAGCTGAGCTTGTAAAGCTTAAGGGCGTGGGCGAAAAGGTGGCCGATTGCGTGCTCCTTTTCGGGCTGGGCTTCAGGGAGGCTTTTCCGGTGGATGTCTGGATCAAACGCATTTGCGAGGAGCTGTATTTCGGCAGGGAGACGGGCAAAGATGTGATCGCCCGCATGGCAGCAGAAAGGTTCGGCAAATGGGGCGGATATGCCCAGCAGTATCTGTTTATCTACGCCAGAAACAAGGGCTGAGGGCGTGGAAATTTGCAAAAAAAGTCTTGCAAATATAAATCCCTTGTTATATTATAATTCGTGAGTTAGCACTCGGAGAAAAAGAGTGCTAATAAATAGAAATCCAGGAGGCACTAAAAATGAAGTTAGTTCCATTGTCAGACAGAGTAATTCTTAAACAGTTTGAAGCAGAAGAGAAGACCGCTTCAGGCATCATCCTGTCTAATAAGGCACAGGAGAAGCCACAGGAAGCTGTAGTTATAGCAGTTGGACCGGGCAAGGAAGTTGACGGAAGACTTACCACTATGAACGTTAAAGAAGGCGATAGAGTAATCTTCTCCAAGTACGCAGGCACGATCGCCAAGGTCGGCGAAGAAGAGTTTATCGTTATCGGACAGGACGATATCCTTGCTAAGGTTGAATAATAGGAGGCAATACAATGGCAAAACAGATTAAGTACGGCGCTGACGCAAGAGAAGCTCTTGAGCGCGGAGTAGACGGACTCGCTAATACCGTCAAAGTTACACTCGGACCAAAAGGAAGAAACGTTGTCCTTCAGAAAGCTTTCGGCGGCCCGCTCATCACCAATGACGGCGTTACGATCGCTAAGGAAGTTCAGTTTGAAGATCAGTTTGAAGATATCGGAGCACAGCTCGTTCGTGAAGCTGCAACCAAGACCAACGATGTTGCAGGTGACGGAACAACAACAGCAACAGTACTTGCTCAGGCAATGATCAATGAAGGCGGCAAGAACCTTGCAGCAGGCGCTAACCCGATCATCCTTCGTAAAGGTATGGCTGAGGCATGCGCAGCAGCAGTTGAAGCACTTGTCGGCATGAGCAGCAAGGTATCAAGCAAGTCTCAGATCGCCCGCGTAGCTGCTATTTCAGCAGGTGATGATGCAGTAGGCGAGATGGTTGCAGATGCAATGGAGAAGGTTACAAACGACGGCGTTATCACCATCGAAGAGTCCAAGACCATGCAGACCGAGCTTGACCTCGTAGAAGGCATGCAGTTCGATCGCGGATACATTTCAGCTTACATGTGCTCAGACCTTGAGAAGATGGAAGCAGATCTTGATGATCCTCTCATCCTCATCACAGACAAGAAGATATCTTCGATCCAGGAGATCCTCCCTGTTCTCGAGCAGGTAGTTAAGATCGGCGCTAAGCTCCTCATCATTGCAGAGGATGTTGAAGGCGAAGCTCTTACGACCCTTATCGTTAACAAACTTCGCGGCACTTTCAACGTTGTAGCAGTTAAGGCTCCGGGCTTTGGCGACAGACGTAAGGAAATGCTTAAGGATATCGCAGTACTTACCGGCGGACAGGTTATCTCTGAAGAGATCGGCCTTACACTCGCAGAGGCAACTCTTGAGCAGCTCGGCAAGGCTAAGCACGTTAAAGTCAACAAAGAGAACACCATCATCGTTGACGGCGCAGGCAGCAAGGAAGAAATCGCAGGCCGTATCGCAGTTATCAGAAACGGCATCGAGACCACTACATCTGATTACGACAGAGAGAAGTATCAGGAAAGACTTGCAAAACTTTCCGGCGGCGTAGCAGTTATCAGAGTCGGCGCAGCAACCGAGACTGAGATGAAAGAGAAGAAGCTCCGTATGGAAGATGCTCTTGCAGCTACCAGAGCAGCAGTTGAGGAAGGAATCATCGCAGGCGGGGGAAGTGCATACATCCACGCTCAGGCAGCAGTTGAAGCTCTCATCGAGAAACTCGACGGCGACGAGAAGACCGGTGCTAAGGTCGTTCTCAAGGCACTTGAAGCTCCTCTTTACTGCATCGCACAGAACGCAGGACTTGAAGGCTCAGTAATCGTTAACAAGGTTAAAGAGCTTCCTGAAGGCAAGGGCTACGACGCACTTAACGGCAAATACGTTAATATGGTCAAAGCCGGCATCCTTGATCCTGTTAAGGTTTCAAGAAGCGCACTCCAGAACGCGACCAGCGTAGCATCAACATATCTTACAACCGAGGCAGTAGTTGCCGAGACAGAAGATCCGATGAAGGCAGCTATGGCAGCCCAGGCAGCAGCCGGCGGCGCTGGCGGGATGATGTAAGTGAGTAACAAGCCAGGCAACAAGGCATGAAAGTCGGGCGGGAGCAGAATGTTCCCGCCCGTATTTTTATGCCTTGATATCTGGCGACAGACAGATATGAGCGGCGTAGTCCGTGCGCCCCGAGAATCGGGGCAGGAGCGATAGCGGGCACGGACAAGCGCGAATGCCGGCTTGTTACGTACGTGCGCCACACCGCCTTGACTATCCCCACCGAAATGATTATTATAACGAAATGAAAATCCCACTTACCACAATCCGGAACGGCTCTGTGATGCTTGCACCGATAGATGCGGGCTCCCTTTCAGCACTTGCGGCCATATTTCAGGACGCACGCATTCAGGAAACGTACATGGTCCCTGATTATCAGACCGCGGCCGAGTACGAGGCTCTTGCAGAAAAAATCATAGAAATGTCGCACGATGAGGAGCACTTCGTGCGCGGTGTATTTGCAGGGACGGAACTGGCCGGCCTGATAAATGACTGCGGCATTGAAAACGGCGAAATAGAGCTCGGCTATGTCATTGCGCCGGAGCATTGGAATAAAGGCTTTGCAAGTGACGCCCTGCAGGGAGCGATCAGCGTTCTTCTGGACCGGGACAGCGCTATCCACACCGTTGTCTGCGGAGCATTT
>JAZQNN010000027.1:0-47142 GCA_045627365.1 Lachnospiraceae bacterium | reverse complement strand
CTGATGATGCCTTTTTCCGTAATGATCGCCGTGATCAGCGTGTGGTCCGTGACATCGAATGCCGGGTTGAATTTGTCAACCTCAGGCAGGATCATCGGCTCTTTGTACCACATCTGGCCGATCTCGGCTCCGTCGCGCTCTTCGATAACGATGTCAGCACCGGTAGGGGTGTTAAGGTCGATGGTAGAGGAGGGACCCAGTACGTAAAACGGTATGCCGTAGTACTTGGCCAGAATCGCGACGCCAGAGGTGCCGATCTTGTTGGCGACATCGCCGTTTGCGGCAACTCTGTCGCAGCCGACCATGACGCATTGGATCTTGCCCTGTTTCATGACGATCGAGGCCATGTTGTCACAGATCGAGGTGACCGGAATGCCGGCCCTACTTAGCTCATAAGACGTAAGACGCGCGCCCTGAAGCAGAGGCCTTGTCTCATCTGAATATACATGAATATTCATGCCGCGCTCGTGCGCCAGATACATCGGGCCAGTGGCAGTACCGTAATCGAGGGCAGCCAGATATCCTGCATTGCAGTGTGTGAGGATCCCGTCACCGTCTTTTACGAGAGTCAGTCCGAACTCGGCGATAGAGCGGTTCATTTCGCGGTTTTCGCGGTCGATCGTTTCGGCCTCAGCAAAAAGATCAGAGACGATTTCCAGAGGCGCTTTGGAGCCTTTGGTAACGCATCCTTTCATCCTTTTGACTGCCCAGCTTAAATTGACCGCAGTCGGACGGCTGGAGTTGAGGTAATCGGCCAAAGAAAAGAAATTCTCCTTGAAAGAATCGTAGTCCATATCGGTCAGTCCGCCGGCAAGCACTGCCAGAGAATAAGCGGCGAAAACACCTATAGCCGGAGCACCGCGCACGCACAGCCTCTTGATCGCATCGTACATTGCCTCGGCATCAGAGAGCATCAGGTACTCCTCGTGCATGGGAAGACGCGTCTGGTCGAGGATGATGACGGACTTTTTGTCAGGGGATAAACGGATTACATTAAGCGGATTATATGTGTTCACGGAAAACCTTTCTGCAAAAAAGCGGTGTTTTTTCTGTAATTTCAACATATCACTTATTATTACAAATATCAACAAGAACAAAAAATGGTAAAATTGTACTTGACAATAAACAATTGTAAGATTACCCTTATTTTATCGTTAATTTATTAACAAGAGGGGGCACATTATGGGGGAATACATTTTATTCGAAGAAAAAGGGCAGGTAGGTATCATTACCATTAATCGCCCGAGTGCGTTGAATGCGCTTAATTCAGACGTTCTTAACGAACTAAATGACGTTATTGATGCAGTTGATCTTGACAACATCCGTTGCCTTATCCTGACAGGCGCCGGACAGAAGAGCTTTGTTGCAGGCGCTGATATCGGAGAAATGAGCGTACTGACCAAAGAAGGCGGATTTGAATTCGGTAAGAAGGGCAATGATCTTTTCAGAAAGATCGAGACACTTCCTATTCCGGTGATCGCTGCGGTTAACGGATTTGCACTCGGTGGCGGCTGCGAGATCTCTATGAGCTGCGATATCCGTATCTGCTCAGAGAATGCAGTATTCGGACAGCCGGAGGTTGGACTCGGCATCACTCCGGGATTCGGTGGAACACAGCGCCTTGCCAGACTTGTCGGCCCCGGAATGGCTAAACAGCTTATTTTCTCAGCTAAGAACGTTAAGGCTGATGAAGCACTGAGAATCGGACTTGTTAATGCGGTATATCCTGTTGAGGAGCTTATGCCGGCAGCTGAGAAGCTTGCCGCAACCATTGCCAAGCAGGCACCTATCGCGGTTCGTGCATGCAAGAAAGCTATCAATGAAGGCTTAGAGCTTCCGATGGATGAGGCAGTTACTCTTGAAGAGAATCTCTTCGGCAGCTGCTTCGAGACAGAGGATCAGATATACGGAATGGCATTCTTCCTTGACAAGAACAAAGAGAAGGTCAAGGAGCCGTTCAAGAATAAATAATTAACTACAATACACATTTTTTGGGGGGAAAATTAAAATGAAAGTTGGAGTTATCGGAGCCGGAACAATGGGATCCGGCATCGCACAGGCATTTGCTCTTTGCGAGGGATACGAAGTTGCTCTCTGCGACATCAACGAAGAGTTTGCCGCAAGAGGTAAGGGCAAGATCGAGGCTGCTTTAGGCAAGAGAGTTGCTAAGGGCAAGCTGGCTCAGGAAGAAGCTGACAAGATCTTAGGCAGGATCACCACGGGCGTTAAGGAGAATCTTTGCGCTGACTGTGATCTGATCGTTGAGGCTGCTCTTGAGGTTATGGCAGTTAAGAAGCAGACATTTGCTGAGCTTCAGTCTATCTGCAAGCCTGAGTGCATTTTCGCATCAAATACGTCTTCACTGTCGATCACCGAGATCGGAGCAGGTCTTGACCGTCCGCTTATCGGTATGCATTTCTTCAATCCGGCACCTGTAATGGCACTCGTTGAGGTCATTCAGGGCGCAAATACACCGGATGAGACCAGAGACGCTGTTGTTGCCATCGCTAAGGCTATCGGCAAGACACCTGTTCAGGTAAATGAGTCACCTGGATTCGTTGTTAACAGGATCCTTATCCCGCTTGTAAATGAAGGTATCTGCCTCCTTGAGGAAGGCGTTGCTTCAGCAGAGGATATCGATACTGCAATGAAACTCGGCGCAAATCATCCTATGGGACCTCTTACGCTCGGCGACTATATCGGACTCGATATCTGCCTTGCTATCATGGAGATCCTGTATGCTGAATTCGGCGATTCCAAGTATCGTCCAAGCCCACTTCTGCGCAAGATGGTTCGTGCAGGTAAGCTCGGCGTTAAGACCGGCGTAGGCTTCTACGATTACAGAAAGTAATAAGAACTTCATACAGATTCATGTGCGCTCCTGCCTGTTATCGGCAGGAGCGTATTTTTTGCCGGCATGTTTGCGGGAAAGTTCTTGACTAAAAAGGGGCAGAGGCTGATATAATATGTGCGAGAGGACACGGGGTCAAATGAAGCAGACTGAGAAACAAATGATGGCCAGATTACTTAAGGTAGCAACCTTCCAGTACATAATGGAGGTTGTTTTTCTTATTGCTTTGGTGGTGGCGGCACTGCTTTCGGGATCCTTACTTGCATGGCTCGATCTTGTCGAATCCGTTTACACGATCCTTCACGCTGTGCTGATCGCTGTTTTGTCCTCAAAGCTCAGGAAAAACCTGAAATATGAGTACAATTACGGGTCAGAGAAGATGGAAGCGATCACTTCACTGACGTGTAATGTGTTCTGGATAGTTGCGCTTTTCGTGCTGATGTACAATTGCGCAAATAACATCATCCATGTTCAGCAGCCGAATTCTCTTACAGTCATCATGCTGCCTATCACGGTGTGCAATGTGCTGCTGGATATTATCATCACGGTCACCGAGCATAGAATGAAGAATGCGTTCCCGGATAACCGCGTCATTCAGGAAGAGTGGGCTTCCAATCATCAAAGCCTCCTGTTCGATACGGTCACTATGGTGGCAATATTCATCGTTTATTTCTTCAGAAAAGATGTATTCGCGCACTACCTGACACCGGCAGTTACCGCCGTGATGTGTATTGTTTCTGTCGTACTGGCTTTCATTGCTATCAAGGCATCAGTATGGGAGCTGATGGATAAGACCGCGGATGAACAGACCCAGATGAAGATACTCGGCGTTTTGAACCGCAATTATGACAGGTATAAGCAGTTTTACAACGTAAAGACCAGAAAGAGCGGCAAGAAAGTATTTATTGACATTGATGTAGATTTTGAAGAAGAGAAAACATTTGGCGAGATAAGCTGCTTTGCGGCGGATCTGCGCAGGGAACTTGAGGAAAAACTTCCCGGGTGCGAAGTCAATCTGATTCTTTCGGATGAAGACACACAGGAAGAGTAAATAAATGGCAAAAACATCACAGGATAAGACAGATATATTTGAAAATAAGCCCGTAGCACTTGCGGTCGCAAGTATGACGATCCCGACGGTACTCAGCCAGGTGATAACGTTGATTTACAATCTGGCCGACACGTTTTTCGTCGGACATACGGGTGACCCATATCAGGTCGCGGCGCTGACACTGGCATTTCCGCTTTACATGGTGCTTACCGGCATCGGTAATCTTTTCGGTATCGGCGCGAACAGCCGCATTTCCAGAAGCCTTGGTGAAGGCGACAGAAAGAAAGCAAGGCAGACATCGGCATTTGCTATCTGGGGCGGACTTGTCGTAGCCGCTGTGCTGATGTTGATCCTTGGAATATTCTTAAAGCCTATCTTAACGTCCATGGGCGCAAGCAGTGAGACCTACGGCTTTACGAGAGATTACATTGTCTGGGTAATGCTCGTAGGCGGAATACCGACAACGGCGTCGCTCCTTTTTGCTCATTGTTTAAGAGGAGAGGGCAGGACCAAAGAAGCAAGCGCGGGAATGATGATCGGCGGCATTTTGAACATGCTGCTTGATCCTTTGTTCATATTCCCGCTCGATATGGGAGTAGGCGGCGCAGGTCTTGCGACAATGATCTCCAATTGTGTGTGCCTTCTTTACTACTGCACAGTGATCATTAAAAATCGTCAGAACACCGTTATTACCGTGGACCCGAGAGAGTTCACGTTCAAAGGCGGCAAAGAGATCGTGCTGGTCGGATTTCCGGCAGCCATGGTCATTGTGCTCGGAACGTCAAGCAATATCATCCTGACAAGAAGTCTGGCTTCTTACGGCGATATTCCTGTCGCTTCGTACGGTGTCACGCAGAAATTCGGAACGATCACAATGAATATCGCAACGGGCATAACACAGGGCGTAATGCCGCTTATCGGATATAACTACGCATCGGGAAATCACGAGAGAGTGAGAAAGGTATGTCGGTGCTCGTTCGTTATACTGCTGGCATTCGTCGCTGTTTTCTTAAGTATATATCAGCTGTTCCCGGAAGGACTTATGAGGCTGTTTATTAAGGAGAGCAACACGGTAGAACTCGGAAGTAAGTTCCTTGTAAAATGGAGCCTTGCGGTCCCGGGAATGACCTTCGTATTCCTGTTCAATTCAATTTTCCAGGCAATGGGAATGTGGAAAAGATCGCTTCTTCTGACGGTGATCAGACAGGGAATTTTATTTATCGGCGCAATGTATGCGCTCAATGCAATAATGGGCATGTACGGACTCATCTGGGCACAGCCTGTGTCAGATGCGATCTCGCTGGTTCTGGGATTTATTCTTTACCTGAATGTGGCAAAAAGACTGAAAGCAGGCCCGGAAAAAAACGAGTAGTTATTCGGCCTCTTCAGTGGATTCGGTGGCTTCGGCAGCCTCACTGACGATCTCGTTTATGTCGTTGCCGACATTTTTGCCAAGGCTATAGCCGATTCCAAGACCGATAAGGCAGGCAATAAGAAGGCCTGCAGCAATATAGATGATCAGATTAAGCCGGGGATTCGCCGGCTTTTTTCTTTCTTTCTCGGATAAAGTGCGAAGAAGTCTGACAACGGCCTCGTCAGAACGTTTAAGGTTGGTGCCGGAGACGGAAGCGGCATACTGACGCTTCTCAAGCACTTTGGCGTGTTTATCAGAAAGTGTCTTGTCCGTGAAATCATAACCCGCCTCATAAAGAGCATTCAGCCTTTGCGGCGCGTCTTTATGCTGGGCGGCCTTCAGAATGATAAGCTCGGATATCCTGGCCGGAAGTTTCCTGATGTCAAGAGTAAGCAAAAGAGAGAAGATATCGTCAGAGCCCGAAGCTAAAAGCGGGTAGGCCGATACGATTTTGCCGGACGTAATAAGACGCTTAAGCGCCCTGGCATCGCCGCTTTTTATCAGTTCATTTATTCGTTCTGCTGAGGGAATTACCTGTGACATATCTTGCCCCTTCCTTTGTTCATAATAGTTTAACATATTTCCGCCCGCTCGTGTGCTAGAATATTGCCGTGTCACTTATTTGTTGAAAAATCGACCCGCCGTGATATAATATGCTAACTAAATGTACGTTGAGGTTTTTATATGACGATCAGACAATCAAGACTTATGGGTAATGCATTATATGTTGTTGCGGTAGCGGCTGTTGTGGTCAGAATGCAGATATTAGATACGACATGGAGGCTGATACTGCTCCTGGGAGCCATTGCTATCGCGCTCGTCGGATTTGCCATTATATACGTGAATTGCAGATGCCCGCATTGCGGAAGAGGTCTCGGAGCCAGATGGACCAAGGTAACTATGTGCCCTTATTGCGAGAAAGAGATCAACGAGAGAGCACACTACCACAAGTAAGATACAGAAACGTTTTGACCATAGGAGAGAATCGATATGGACGGAAGTTTTAATACAGAATACGGCAAAGTTACGGTCAGGGAAAATGTCCTTGCCAGAATAGCAGGCAATGCGGCACTTGAGTGCTTCGGCATCGTCGGAATGGCTGCGATCAGTCCCAAAGACGGACTGGTCAAACTGCTCACCAGAAACAGCCTGACCAAGGGCATCAAGGTTACGGTCGAGGGCAACAAGGTATATCTGGATTTCCACGTTATCGTTGCGTTCGGAGTTGCGATCTCAACCATAGCCGAGAATCTGATCAGCAATGTTAAATATCAGCTTGAAACTCTGACCGGGTTCGAAGTTGGCAATATAGACATCCACGTTGAGGGTGTAAGGGTTATCGATTAAGGGGGATTTTTCATGCCTGAAAGAATTGATGCCGGCACACTGAAACGGATGTTTCTTGCCGGTGCTAAGAATCTTGAATCCAATAAAGAGTGGATCAACGAATTGAACGTATTTCCGGTACCTGACGGAGATACGGGAACAAATATGACGCTTACGGTTCTTTCCGCTGTAAGGGAACTTTCGACGCTCCCTGACAGCGCAACGGTTACTGAGGTCGCGGCAAAGTTCTCCATGGGAACATTAAAGGGCGCACGCGGCAATTCCGGCGTTATCATGTCGCAGCTTTGCAGAGGTTTTTCCAAGGAAGTAGAGGGCGTAAGCCAGATAGATGCCAAGACGATCGCAGCAGCTTTTGACAGGGCAGCAGCCACCGCTTACAAGGCTGTAATGAAGCCGAAGGAGGGCACAATCCTCACAGTAGCAAGGGCTACGGCAAATAAAGCCGTAGAGCTTGCCAAGGAAGGTATCTCGCTGCAGGCTTTGCTTCCGGAGCTCATCAAATATTCCGAATTTGTCCTGAGCAAGACACCTGATATGCTTCCTGTACTCAAAGAAGCAGGCGTTGTTGACTCCGGCGGACAGGGACTTGTTGTATTCCTCAAGGGCGCGTATGACGCTTTTCTGGGCAAGGACGTCGATATCAGCTTTGAAGGCGTCTGTGCTAAGAAGGCGGAAGCTCCCGCAGCAGGTGCCCGCAGGATAGACACTTCAAATATCGAAACGAGCGATATCAAATTCGGCTATTGCACTGAATTCATCATCATGCTTGAGAAAGAATTCGGCGACAAAGACGAGACTGAATTCAAAGAATTTCTTTCTTCACTCGGCGATTCGATCGTCTGCGTATACATGGACGATATCGTGAAGGTACATGTCCACACGAATCATCCGGGACAGGTCATAGAGAAGGCACTTACTTTTGGCTCTTTGACATCGCTCAAAATCGACAATATGCGCGAAGAGCACAATGAGAAGGTGATCAAAGAGGCCGACAGGGCGTTGGCCGAGGAGCAGGCAGCGGCTAAGGAAACGCCTGCCGATGAACCTAAGGGACCGCGCAAGGAAGTCGGATTCGTAGCTGTTTGCGCCGGTGACGGAATGGCCGGTATCTTCAAGGGCATGTCAGTCGATGCGATCATCGAAGGCGGCCAGACCATGAATCCGTCAACAGAGGATATCATGGCCGCGATCGACACGGTAAATGCGGATAATGTTTTTGTGCTTCCAAACAACAGCAACATCATCCTGACAGCAACTCAGGCACAGTCTCTGGAAGAGAGCAAGAACGTTATCGTTATTCCGACCAAGACGGTCGCACAGGGAATCAATGCGGTGATCAATTATGTTCCGGCTCTCTCTGTTGAGGAGAACACCGCGCATCTCAACGATGCGATCGGCCAGGTCAAGACCGCGGAGATCACATATGCTGTACGCGATACCGAGATCGATGGCAAAGAGATCCACATGAACGATTACATGGGAATTGGTGAGGGACATATGCTTGCAGTCGGAACAGACCTTGAAAGCGTAGCTGTCGAGACGATCCTGGAGCTTGCGGATGAGGACAGCGAGCTGGTTACGATCTATTACGGCGAGGGCGTCAGCGAGGATGAGGCTCAGGCAATTGCCGACAAAGCAGAGAAGACGCTGGAAGACGCCGACTTTGAGGTGGTTTACGGCGGCCAGCCGGTATATTCATATATAATTTCCGTAGAGTGATCAAATATTGGCTTTTTTGTGAGCCTGCCCTTTGCGGCAGGCTCTTTTTTGTTGTATATGGCAATAAAAAATGGGTGTAAGAACGCAAAAACGTCTCAATTAGACCGTCATTCGCGAATTAGGAGCAGCGATTGCGCCGCTAAAACGTAAATGATATAATCACAGCATGAAACTTACTGAGCTTAAGGGCATTGGTGCAAAAACTGAAGAATTGTTCGCAAAGATTGGCGTTGAGAGCGTAGAAGACCTCCTGGAGTTTTTCCCGAGAGACTACGAATTTTTTAACGCGCCGACAACGATCGCGGAGATAGGCTACAAGACATTTGCCACGATAAGGGGCATGTTCCTGCAGTCTGCGTTTACGAGGAAAACAGGCAGGGTCGAGCTTACCACGGCAACGTTCAAGGATGAGATAGGCGGCTCGATAAAGGTCGCATGGTTTAATGCGCCTTACATGGCCAAGACTCTTAATCCCGGAGAGCTTTATATCCTGAGGGGACGCGTGAGCCGCAAATACGGAGTCCTACAGATGGACCAGCCGAAGGTATTCACGCCGGCCGAATACATGAAGGTCATGAACGGCATGCAGCCGGTCTATAATCTGACAAAGGGGCTTACGAATAGTCTGATAGCCAAGGCTGTATCTCAGGCTTTCGATACGCCGGCTTATTTTGCAGCATGCGCAGCTGACCCTGTCCCGGAAAGTATTGCCGCAAGAGAAGGGCTTTGCCCAAGAAGCGAGGCGATAAAGAATCTGCATTTTCCGAAAAACGAGGAGGCGTTCCGCGCGGCAGCTACGCATATGTCATTTGAGGAGATATTCCTCTTCATCATGACCATGAAGCGCAACAACTCTCACCTTAAAGAGAAGAGCAGCTGCGTGATACAGCCAAGCGATAAGACAAGGGGATTTCTGGACGCGCTGCCGTTCACTCTGACGGCTGCTCAGAAGCGCGTAATTGATGATATAAATCAGGATATGGCGGGCGGATTTGTGATGAACCGCCTGATACAGGGAGACGTTGGCTCAGGAAAGACGATAGTTGCGCTTGCGGCGCTTATGAATGCTGCCTTTGCCGGATATCAGGGCGCGCTCATGGCACCGACGGAAGTCCTTGCGGAGCAGCATTTCAAAACGATCTCAAAGCTCCTTGAAGAGCACGGCACCGGTCTTAATGCGGCTCTTCTTACAGGCTCGATGGACAACCTGCAGAAAAAGGTCGTTTACGATGCTCTCGAGGACGGCAGGATAGACATTATAATCGGAACGCATGCGTTGTTCCAGGAAAAGACCAGATATAAGAGCCTCGGCCTGATAGTGACCGATGAGCAGCACCGTTTCGGCGTAAAACAAAGAGAGGCGCTGGCCGGCAAAGGCAATATGCCGCACATGATGGTAATGAGCGCGACTCCGATTCCGAGAACACTTGCGCTTATTATCTACGGCGACATGGATGTATCAACAATTGATGTGTTGCCGACCGGCAGAAAGCCGATAAAGAACGCGGTCGTTGATGATTCGTACAAAGAGAACGCGTACCGCTTTATTGAGAAGGAAGTTGCCAAGGGACATCAGGCATATATCATTTGTCCGCTGGTAGAATATACGGACGGCCTGGACGCGCAGAACGTTGAAGATTATACGCAGATGCTGCGCGAGACGCTCGATGAGAGCATTTCGATCGGAATGCTTCACGGGCAGATGCCGGCCGCCAAGAAAAATGAGATCATGAGCAGATTCGCCGAAGGCAAGATACAGGTGCTTGTAGCGACAACGGTCATCGAAGTCGGAGTGGATGTGCCGAACGCGACAGTAATGATGATCGAGGACGCCAACAGGTTCGGCCTTGCGGCGCTTCATCAGTTGAGAGGAAGAGTCGGACGAGGCGCTGATCAGAGCTATTGCATATTTGTGTCTAATTCAAAGAGCGAGCAGGCAATGGAGAGGCTGAATTTGCTCGGAAGCTCCAATAACGGCTTCGAGATCGCACAGATGGACCTTAAGATGAGGGGCCCGGGAGAATTCATGGGAACGCGTCAGTCGGGTGCGCTGAGCTTTAAGAATTTTGATATTTACAGGGATGCTGATATAGCGACGAGGGCAGCCGAGGCTGCGGATGAGATCATAAACGGCAAGGTGAGACTGACCGAAGAGGAACAGGCGCGGCTTGAAAGCCGCATAAGCCTTACATCAAGAGGGATTTTATTGTAGAAATGGCCCTGCGGATATGCTACAATTACTCGGATATTTGGAAAAGGAAAAACGAATATGAAAATAGTAGTTTTATGCGGTGGAACGAGCTCCGAAAGAGAAGTATCGATCAATTCATCAGTGAAGGTAGCCAAGGCACTTGCGGGAAGAGGACATGAAGTCGCTCTTGTCGACGTGTTCTTTGGACTTGAAGAAGAGATATCATTCGGCAGCCAGGATTTTTCAGAGGCTGCTGACGAATACAGGGCACTTTCAGGAGTTTTGACGGATGAACTTAAGGCGTCAAGACCGTTCTTCGGAAGCAATGTGATCGAGATGTGCCGCAAGGCTGATATCACATTCTTAGGACTTCACGGAGCAAATGGCGAGGACGGCAAGATCCAGGCTGCTTTCGATCTTTTGGGCATTAAATATACAGGCTCAGGTTACTTAGGCAGCGCGATCGGCATGAGTAAGGCGTTCACCAAGAATACTGTCGGAACGCGTATACCGATGCCGGGCGGAATAATCGTTACCAAGAACGATCCTTTCGCAAGCCGTGTTGCGGCTCCGTGCGTTATCAAGCCAAGTAACGGCGGCTCAAGCCTCGGAGTAGAGATCATCACGGATGACGCGGACTACGATGCGGCACTTCTGAAGGCACTCGAGTTCGATGATACCGTACTCGTTGAAGAATTCATCGACGGCAGAGAACTGACACAGGGAGTGCTTAACGGTGTTGCGCTCCCGCCTGTTGAGATAATTCCGAATGAAGGATTTTACGATTACACCAAGAAATATAACGGCCAGACACGTGAGGTCTGCCCGGCAGAGAACCTTTCTGACGAGGTGCTTGAGAAGATGTCTGAGTATGCGGTCCTGATGGGCCGGATATTAGGCCTTTCGGTATATTACAGAGTCGATTTCAGACTCAACTCCAAGGGCGAGCTTTACTGCCTTGAGGCCAATACGCTTCCGGGCATGACTGACACCTCGCTCGTTCCGCAGGAGGCTGCGGCCGTTGGCATAGATTATCCGACACTTTGCGAGAAGATCATCGAATACTCGCTCGAAAAATATAACTGATCTGTGGTGAATTCATGAAAAACATAACATTAAGGACAATCCAGGAAGTAACAAAGGGCCGTTTGTTCGGCGGCAAGGACGTGATGGATATAGAGATATCCGGAATCGTCTCAGACAGCCGTAAAGTAAGGGATGACTGCCTGTTCCTGTGCATCAAGGGCGAGAAATTTGACGGACATGATTTTGCACAGAAGGTTATCCACGACGGTGCGCTGGCAGTCCTTTCCGAGAAGAAACTCGACATAACAGGTCCATACATACTGGTCGATTCAGTGCTTGAGGCCACCCAGGCAATTGCCGAATATTACAGAAGATCGCTCAATATCAAGGTAGTTGCCGTTACCGGAAGCGTTGGCAAGACCAGCACCAAGGAATTCATCGCGGGCATTTTAAAGAAGCGCTTCCGCGTTCACAAGACCAAGGGCAATTTCAATAATCAATGGGGCGTTCCTTTCACGATTTTCGAGATGAATGAAAGCTATGACGTATCCGTCATGGAGCTTGGAATAAGCGATTTCGGTGAGATGGACAGTCTTGCAAGGATGGCTCGTCCCGACATAGTAGTCATGACAAATATCGGTCAGAGCCATTTGGAATTTTTCAAGACAAGAGACGGCATTCTGAAAGCGAAATCCGAGATATTCAACTATCTGGAGCCCGATGCAACGGTTATTCTGAATGCCGATGATGATAAGCTTGCGACCATAGTTGACGCTCACGGCGTAAGCCCTGACTGGTACGGCATCCGCATGAAATCCAATATCAACGCCGAGAGGATCGTTGAGAAAGGCTTCGAGGGCAGCGAATTCGATATCGTCATCCGTGACAGAGGCGGCCGTATGGCGATCCATGTCAAGCTTCCTGTTCCCGGAAAGCATCAGATCTACAATGCGCTTGCAGCCACGCTTGTCGCTATGAAAATGGGCATTCCGGTGCTCGTTATCAAAGAGGCTATCGAGTCCCTTCAGGGCGTTGAAGGCCGCGACAACATAATCAACACCGGCCATTTAACTATCCTGGACGAGTGCTACAACGCTTCACCTTCATCCATGGAATCATCACTTGATGTGCTTAAGAAAGTTGAGGGACGCAAGGTCGCGATCCTGGGCGACATGTTTGAACTCGGCGAGGATTCGGACAAATATCATTTCCAGCTCGGCCAGTATGCCGGCAAAGCGGGAATCGATGTTATTGTTTGCGTCGGTGCTAATTCAGAGAAGACATTTATGGGCGCAAAGCTGACCACGGACAACCGGGTAGAGTACTGCAGAACACTGGATGACGCACTCAGAATGCTGCCGTATGTGCTAAAAGAAGGCGACACGGTTCTGGTCAAGGCATCCAATTCAATGCATTTCAACCAGATAGTAAAACAGCTTTCCGGCGCTGAGTCATAAAATGAAGATTTTCACTGACAGAATAGACATCCAATGCGATTATGATCTAAGCAACATTTCTCCTAAGGAGCAAATGTTGCTTTTTGATATTGAAACCACGGGCCTTAAGAAGGAAACCACGCAGATGTATCTTATGGGATGCGGGTTTTACAAGGACGGCGGATGGAATATACGGCAATGGCTGACGGAATGTGCGCGCGACGAGGAAGAGGTCCTTCGGGATTTTCTGGAATTTGCATCAGGATACAAGGTACTTGTGCACTTTAACGGCGACGGTTTTGACATTCCCTACATCAGATACAAAGCGGAGTATTACGGCATTGACTTTGACTGGGACGCGATCGAAAGCTTCGATATTTACAAGAAAGCACGCTGCGCAAAAAAGCTTCTCGGTCTTGAAAAACTGGGGCAGAAGTCGATCGAGTGCTTCTTAGGGATCGAAAGAGACGATGTGATGAACGGGGGCCTTCTGATCCCGGTTTATTACGATTTCGAGAGGAAGAAAGACGAATACTCAAGGTCTTTATTGCTGCTTCACAATTACGATGACGTGAAGGGCATGTTCAGGATCCTGCCGATCTTAAGCTATTATGATTTCCAACAGGGTGGATTCACCTGGTCCGGATACGAGGAGATAAACGGCACCGCAGTTATTGAATATACGCTTGCCTCGCCCGTTCCGGTAAGCATTGAAAAGACATTGTCATTTCCGTGGGGAGAGGGAAGCCTCGCCCTTGATGGCGCGCTCCTTCAGCTTAATCTGCCGATTTACGATGGAGTAGCAAGGATCCCTTTGGAGCCTGTTTCGGATTATTACTATCTTCCGAAAGAGGATATGGTCATTCACAAAGACGTTGCCAGATTCGTAGACGATTCCGGGAAGGTTAAAGCCACCAAAAGCAACTGCTTTTTGAAGAAGGAAGGCCGTTTTCTGCCGCAGAAAACCACGCTTTTTGATCCTGCATTTTCTGTGCCGCAGATGAAGAAAGGGTGGTCCTTATTTGAAGCGGATAATGTGCAAAAAGAAGTACAGACTGCACCTAATATTTATGTGTCCGATTTCCTGGATATGTTATAATAAAAAAAGTTGATTTTTGAACGAAGTTTCAATTCATTCATAAAGGAGAAGGATATGGCTGCTTTTACTTTTAAAGGCGGAGTTCATCCTGAGGGAGGAAAGGAATTATCCAAGGACAAGCCGATCGAGATTCTTGATCCAAAGGGGGATCTCGTTTTTCCTGTGTCACAGCATATCGGTGCGCCGGCTCAACCGGTCGTTGCCGTAGGTGACAGAGTACTTGTCGGGACTTTGATCGCCCAGGCAGGTGGTTTTGTTTCAGCGAATATTCATTCTTCAGTCTCAGGAACCGTTAAAGCAATCGAACCGAGACTCGTAACAGGCGGAAACCGCGTTAATTCCATCGTTGTTGAAAATGACGGACTTTACGAAGAAGAGCCTCAGTGGGAAGTTAAGCCTTACGGTGAGATGACTCCGGAAGAAATCAAAGAACTTGTTTTAAAGGCAGGTGTTGTGGGAATGGGCGGAGCCACGTTCCCAACGCAGGTCAAGCTGGCGCCTAAGGCACCGGAGAAGATCGACTACGTTATCGTAAACGGAGCGGAGTGCGAGCCTTATCTGACAAGCGATTACCGTCGCCTGATGGAAGAACCTGAGAAGGTCATCGAAGGACTCAAGATAGTTCTTCAGGTATTCCCGAATGCACAGGGCGTTATCGCGATCGAAGACAACAAGAAGGACGCGATCAAAAAGGTATCGGATCTTGTCAAGGATGAGCCGAAAGTCAGCGTTAAGGCGCTTAAGACCAAGTATCCGCAGGGCTCCGAACGGCATCTGATCTACGCAGTGACCAAGAGAGAACTGAATTCAGCTCTTTTACCTGCAGACGTTGGCTGTATCGTAGACAACGTTGATACTATTTACGCTATCCACAGGGCTGTTGCAGTTGGCCGTCCTCTTATTTCGAGAATCGTTACCGTAACAGGCGATGCTGTTGCCGATCCACGCAACTTCCGCGTACGTCTCGGCACCAATATGGCAGAACTTATCGAAGCTGCCGGCGGTTTCAAGGAAGAACCGGAGAAAGTCATCGCAGGCGGACCTATGATGGGAATCCCAATCTACAGCCTTGATATGCCTGTTCTTAAAGGCACATCGGCAATTACCGCTTTCAAGAAGGACATTGTCAGCAAGCTTTCTGCATCTGCCTGCATCAACTGCGGCAAATGCGTTGAAATCTGCCCTGAAAGACTGATGCCTACCAAGCTGGCCGATTTCTCAGAACACGGCGATCTGGCAGGATTTGAGGCATTTAACGGCGTTGAGTGCATGGAATGCGGCTCATGCTCATTTATTTGCCCTGCAAAACGTAATCTGACACAGGCAATCAAGACCATGCGTAAAGAAGCACTGGCCGCAAGAAGGAAGAAATGAGGGACGATATGGAAGAGAAAAAATTATTAAATGTTTCGGCCAACCCTCACGTTCGTGCGTCTCAGACTACATCCCGCATCATGCTCGAGGTCATCATTGCTTTGCTTCCGGCAACCATCTTCGGATGCGTCAACTTCGGATGGAGGGCATTGCTCCTCGTTCTTGTGACGGTTGCGTCAACGGTACTTACCGAATTTATCTATAACAAATGCATGAAGAAACCGTGTACCATAGGCGATCACAGCGCTGTTCTTACGGGACTTCTTCTGGGAATCAACCTGCCGCACACACTTCCTATCTGGATGGCAGTGCTCGGCGGTGTATTCGCGATCCTTGTTGTTAAGATGCTCTTCGGCGGACTGGGCCAGAACTTCGTTAACCCGGCACTCGCTGCAAGATGCTTCCTGGTTATATCATTTGCAGCTGCAATGACCAACTTCACATTTGACGGAGTTGCAGGACCTACACCGCTTACCCAGCTCAAGGCAGGGGAGAGCGTTGAACTCCTTCAGATGTTCTTAGGACGTCACGGCGGCACCATCGGTGAGACCTGCGTTATCGCACTTCTCGTCGGCGGCATCTACCTGATCATCCGCAAGATCATCGACTGGAGGATCCCGGTATTTTACATTCTCACTGTTGCTGTTTACATGGCTGTTTACGCACTGTGCGCAAGAGGCGGATTCGACTACATGTTCATCCTTGAGCAGCTTTGCGGCGGCGGTCTGATGCTCGGCGCATTCTTCATGGCAACAGACTATGTCACAAGCCCGATCACTCACGGCGGCAGGATAATCTACGCCATCTTCATCGGACTTCTGACAAGCACGTTCAGACTTTTCGGCGGCTCAGCAGAGGGCGTTTCCTTTGCGATCCTGCTCGGCAACGTTGTTACCCCGCTTATTGAGAAGATCGCTATTCCTAAGCATTTCGGAAAGGGGGCACAGGCAAAATGAAAGAAATAATCAAGAACACCTTACTCCTTTTCGTGATCACACTTGTAGCCGGAGCCCTTCTCGGACTGGTTTACAAAGTAACTGAAGCTCCGCGTGAAGAACAGGCGATCAAGAGCAGAAATGCCGCTTATCAGGCAGTTTTCGAAGACGCTGAGTCTTTCGAGGATTACAGCTTCGATGTTGACGCTTTTGCAGAATCCTGCAAGAAGCAGGCAGACGCAGCAGGCGTTCCTGTTGACAGCTCTGTAGCCAAGGTTACGGGAATCGTGGAGGCAAAATCCGCATCAGGCGAGACCCTAGGATATGTTTACAACGTTGAGTCTTACAAAGGCTACGGCGGAACGATCACATTCACGGTCGGCATCCGGAACGACGGCACAGTAAACGGTTATTCGATCCTCAGCATTTCCGAGACCGCAGGTCTTGGAATGAAGGCAAAGGAGGATGCTTTTGCAAGCCAGTTCGCAGGTAAGAACGTTGATTTCTTCAACTACACCAAGACGGGCGCTGCAGCTCCGAATGAGGTCGATGCTATCTCAGGTGCTACCAAGACGACCAAAGCTATGACATATGGCGTTGACGCGGCTATATTTGCCCATAACGATATCTGTGGAAAGGGGGACAAATAAATGAAACCCAATACACCACTTGAAAGATTATTTAACGGACTTATAAGAGAAAATCCGACATTCGTTCTGCTGCTCGGTATGTGCCCGACACTGGCTATCACCACATCGGCCATCAACGGCATCGGAATGGGACTTGCAACTACCGCGGTCCTTATCTGCTCGAACCTGTTTATCTCTATCCTGAGAAAAGCGATCCCGAACAAGGTCAGGATCCCTGCGTTCATCGTGATCGTTGCAAGCTTTGTTACTATCGTTCAGTTCCTTCTGGAAGCATACATTCCGGCTCTGAACGAGTCACTGGGTCTTTATATCCCGCTGATCGTTGTTAACTGTATCATCCTCGGCCGTGCGGAAGCTTATGCATACTTCAACAAGCCTGTAGCTGCAGCATTTGACGGACTTGGAATGGGACTCGGATTCACCTGCGCGATCACGATCTTAGGTGCTATCCGTGAGCTCTTAGGTGCCGGAACCATCTTCGGCGCAAGGATCATTCCTGAGCAGTACAACGTAAGCATCCTTGTTCTTGCTCCGGGCGCATTCTTCGTGCTTGCCTGCCTCGTAGCGATCATGAACAAGGTCAAGATGAAGAAGGGTAAACCGACCATCGATACAGACTGCAAGGCTTGTGGTCTGTGCAGTGCATGCTCCGGCGTTTGCCCCGGAAGCGAAGTTAAGGAAGGAGGTAAGAACTGATGAGCAACACCAATCTTATTCTTATCGCCATCGGCGCGGCTTTCGTAAATAACGTAGTACTGAGCCAGTTCCTCGGACTGTGTCCTTTCCTCGGAGTTTCCAAGAAGATCAACACAGCCTTCGGTATGGGCGTTTCAGTTATCTTCGTTATTACCGTATCCAGCATGGTTACATGGGTCATCAACGAGTACATACTTGTGAAACTCGGCGTAACTTACCTGCAGACCATCGTATTCATTCTGGTTATCGCGATGCTCGTTCAGGTAGTTGAGACGGTCCTTAAGAAATTTTCACCGGCCCTTTATAAAGCGCTCGGCGTTTATCTTCCGCTGATCACCACGAACTGCGCTGTTCTCGGCGTAGCTCTTACCAACGTTCAGTCAGGTTACAATTTCGTGACCAGTACTGTTAACGGTTTCTCTGTAGCACTTGGCTTCGCAGTTGCGATCATCATGCTTGCCGGCGTTCGTGAGAAGACAGCCAATAACGACATTCCAAAGCCGTTCCAGGGCATGCCTATCACGCTCGTAACTGCAGGACTTATGGCAATTGCGTTCACCGGATTTGCCGGATTGATCTAAGGAGGTGGCACTAATGCTTAAAGCTGTTTTGATCGCTGTAATTATTGTTGCCGGACTTGGACTTCTGGTCGGTATTGTACTCGGAATCGTTGCAAAGGCTCTGGCTGTTCCTGTAGATGAGAAGGAAGAAGCTATTCGTGCCTGCCTTCCGGGCAACAACTGCGGCGGCTGCGGTTACGCAGGCTGTGACGGCCTCGCTGCTGCAATCGCTAAGGGTGAAGCACCGGCAGGACAGTGTCCGGTAGGCGGACCGGAGTGCGCTGCCAAAATTGCGGCGATAACCGGAGGAAGCGCGGAAGTTGAGAAGAAAGTCGCCTTCGTTAAATGTCAGGGCACATGCGAGACCGCATCAGTTCAGTATCAGTACTCAGGGCTTTCAACATGCCGTGAGGCTGCTACTATGGTCGGCGGCGGCCCAAAGTCATGTGCAAACGGCTGCCTGGGCCTCGGCTCATGCGTAGCTGCCTGCCGGTTTGGTGCGCTTGAAATCAGAAACGGCGTAGCATTCGTTAAAAAGGACGAATGCATGGGGTGCGCCGCATGTGTTCAGGCCTGCCCGAAGCATCTGATCGAGCTTGTTCCGTTTGACCAGAAGGTTATCGTAAGATGTTCCTCAACTGCCAAAGGCAAGGACGTAAGGGCTGTCTGCAAGAGCGGCTGTATCGGCTGCGGTCTGTGCGCTAAGAACTGCCCGAACGATGCGATCGCTGTTGAGAACAATCTCGCTAAGATCGATGCATCCAAGTGCACGGCATGCGGACTCTGCGCCGGAAAATGCCCTGCAAAGTGCATAGTCGTCGAATAATTTCGGTTTGTTTTTATCTGATATGAAAGCCGCTTAAGGATCCCTTGAGCGGCTTTTTGTATAAATCAATCTTAAAACATTTATCTTGATTTATATAAAATATTTGTGTATACTACTCTGGCATATTCGTAATGTGGACGATTATGCCTGTGTTTTTATTGCTAAAAATCAGGAGGGCCAGTCAATGAATATTATGTTCTGTCTTACCCCCAAGAGCGAAGTCGATTATGTGACCGAAGAAGCGTCTTTGTACAAAGCGGTTCAGAAGATTGAGGAACACAAATACACATCAATTCCGCTTATCAGCAAGACCGGAAAATACATCGGCACAATTACATCAGGCGATTTGCTTGGAGCATTGGTAAAGAATTTTGAAGTTTCCGTAAGTGTCAGGGATGCACAGAATTTCCCGATCACGAAGGTTAAAAGAACAAGAGATAATAAGCCTGTAAGGGCTAACGCACATATGGAGGATATCGTCGAGGCGGTCATGATGCAGAACTTTGTTCCTGTTATCGACGATGAGGAGAATTTCATCGGCATCATCACCAGACGCGAGATCCTCAAATATCTGCAGAGTAAGATCGATAAGTTATCCGAACAGGAGGATGTATAAATGTCACAGAATGTATACGACATACTTGAAGAGAGAGGTTTTATCGCACAGTGTACCCATCCGGAGGAGCTCCGTGAGCTTCTCGGCAAGGAGAAGGTTAAATTCTATATAGGCTTCGACGCAACAGCCAATTCACTGACTGTCGGCCATTTCCTTACGATCATGGCCATGAAGCATATGCAGGCTGCAGGTCATACACCTGTTGCTCTTATGGGCGGCGGAACCACGATGATCGGCGATCCGACAGGCAAGTCCGACATGCGTCAGATGCTTACACGCGAGACCATCAATGAGAATGTTGAGTGCTTCAAGAAGCAGATCAGCAAATACTTAGACACAGACAACATGATCTGGGCCAACAACGCGGACTGGCTGCTGAACCTCAACTATGTTGATTTCTTAAGAGAAGTCGGCACACAGTTTTCCGTTAACAGGATGCTTACGGCAGAGTGCTACAAACAGAGGATGGAGCGCGGCCTGACATTCTTCGAGTTCAACTACATGATCATGCAGTCATACGATTTCCTGAAACTTCACAACGATTACGGTGTAGTTCTTGAGATGGGCGGAGATGACCAGTGGTCCAATATTATCGGCGGCGTTGAGCTTATCAGAAAGAAAGAACAGCAGCCGGCTTACGGCCTTACATTCACGCTCCTTACAACATCAGACGGCAAGAAGATGGGCAAAACCATGGCAGGTGCCGTATTCCTTGATCCCGAGAAGACCACCCCTTACGATTTCTACCAGTATTGGAGAAACATCGAGGACGCCAAAGTTGAGGAGTGCTTAGGACTGCTCACATTCCTTCCGATGGACGAAGTAAGACGTCTCGGCGCGCTTAAGGACGCTGAGATCAACAAGGCCAAAGAAGTACTTGCATTCGAGATCACCAAGATCGTTCACGGCGAGGAAGAGGCTGTCAAGGCTCAGGAAGCTGCAAGAGCGGTATTTGCAGGCGGCGGTGTAAGCGATGATATGCCGACATACGAGTACGCACTGGCTGATATCGAAGCAGGCAAGATCGACGTTATCCAGGCACTTGTTGACACTAAGATGGCTACAACAAGAAGCGATGGCCGCAGACTTATCGAAGGCGGCGGAGTTCTCATAAATGATGAGAAGATCACTGATGTAAGAAGGGTACTGGCTGCCGCGGATCTGGGTGGGGCAGATTACCTCATCCTGAAAAAAGGCAAGAAGAAATCATTCAAGATCATTATCAAATAATCCGAGGCAAATAAAAATGAGACAATCATATGGCTTAAATGAACTTAGAAAAATGTACCTTGACTTCTTTGAGAGCAAGGACCACTTAGTAATGAAGAGCTTTTCGCTCGTTCCGCACAATGACAATTCACTGCTTCTTATCAACGCAGGAATGGCACCTCTTAAGCCTTATTTCACAGGCCAGGAGATCCCTCCGAGAAGAAGAGTTGCGACCTGTCAGAAGTGCATCCGTACAGGCGATATCGAGAACGTAGGCAAGACCGCGCGTCACGGCACATTCTTTGAGATGCTCGGCAACTTCTCGTTCGGCGATTACTTCAAGCATGAGGCAATTGCATGGACTTGGGAATTCCTCACAAAGTGGGTAGGACTTGAGGAAGACCGCCTGTATCCTTCAGTTTATCTGGATGACGATGAAGCATTTGACATCTGGAACAAGGAAGTCGGAGTTCCTGCTGAGCGTATCTTCAGATTCGGCAAGGAAGATAACTTCTGGGAGCACGGCGCAGGACCTTGCGGACCATGCTCAGAGGTTTACTATGACAGAGGCGAGAAATACGGCTGCGGAAAACCGGGCTGCACAGTAGGCTGCGACTGCGACCGTTATATCGGGGTCTGGAACAACGTATTTACACAGTTTAACGGAGACGGCAAGGGAGGATATGAGACCCTGGCCAACAAGAATATCGACACAGGCATGGGCCTTGAGCGTCTTGCAGTTGTATCACAGAACGTTGACTCGATTTTCGACGTTGATACGATCTGCGCGATTCGCGATAAGGTTTGCGAGGCTGCAGGTATCGTATACCACACGGATGAGAAGAAAGATATTTCTATCCGTCTGATCACTGACCACATCAGAAGCGCAACATTCATGATCTCTGACGGAATCAACGCGTCCAACGAAGGCCGCGGATATGTCCTCAGAAGACTTATCAGAAGAGCTGCCCGCCACATCAGGATGCTCGGCATCGCTGACCACTTTATGCCGATCTTAAGCGAAGTAGTTATCGAGTGCTCTAAGGATGCTTATCCTGAACTTGAAGAGAAGAAGAGTATGATTCTCAATACTCTGGCCAACGAAGAGAGCAAGTTCTACAAGACTCTTGACCAGGGCATGAAGAAGCTCGGCGAGATGATCGAAGGCTGCAAGGCAGAGGGCACTACAGTTCTTCAGGGAGCTGATGCTTTCAAGCTTTATGACACATTCGGATTCCCGCTTGACCTTACAACAGACGTTTGCGAAGATGCCGGAATGACGGTCGACACCGAAGGCTTCAACAAGGAAATGCAGAACCAGAGGGAGACCGCACGTAAGGCTCGTAAGGTTACGAACTATATGGGTGCGGACGCTACAGTATATGAGGAACTTCCTGTACTTACAGCAACCGAATTCATCGGTTACGAAAAGACTACCGGCGAGTCTGAAATCATCGCTCTCACTTCTGAGGATTCGGTGGTTGAGACACTTGCAGAAGGCGATATCGGAACCCTCATCGTTAAAAAGACACCGTTCTACGCTACCAAGGGCGGCCAGGACGCAGATAAAGGTATCATCAGCACCAAGGACGCTGAGTTTGAAGTTAAGGACGTTCTTAACCTTGCAAACGGCGTTATAGGCCACGTAGGCGTTGTTACAAGAGGCCAGTTCGTATCAGGAGACGCCGCCCGGCTCGAGATCAATGAAGAACTTCGTGCAGCTACAGCTAAGAACCACTCAGCAACACATCTTCTTCAGGCAGCCTTAAGGATCGTTCTGGGCGACCATGTAGAGCAGGCAGGTTCATTTGTAAACGGCGACAGACTTCGTTTTGACTTTACACATTTCTCAGCAATGAGCACTGACGAGATCCGCAAGGTCGAGGAGATCGTCAACAATAAGATCGAGGAAGCCCTTCCTGTAGTTACCGATATCATGGATATCGAAGAGGCAAAGAAGACCGGCGCAATGGCACTTTTCGGAGAGAAGTACGGCGCTAAGGTAAGAGTAGTCAAAATGGGTGATTTCTCCAAGGAACTTTGCGGAGGAACACACGTAAGCAATATCGGCACGATCGGCATGTTCAAGATCGTTTCAGAAGGCTCTGTGGCAAGCGGAGTAAGAAGGATCGAAGCTATCACCGGCAAGAACGTGCTCACATTCTTCAACGATATCGAGAAGGCATACAACGAGGCAGCTGCCAAGGCTAAGGTAACACCTGACAAGCTCGGTGAGAAGATTGATGACCTTCAGGCACAAATCAAGGCTCTTCAGGGAGAAATCGCTTCCATGAAAGCCAAAGCTGCTCAGGATTCGCTCGGTGATATCTCGGTTCAGGAAAAGAACGGCGTTAAGTTCATCACCAAGGCCCTTTCAGGCGTTGCCATGGTTGAACTCAGAGAACTCGGCGACAAGCTTAAAGATCAGATCGGAGAAGGCCTTGTAGTACTTGCTTCAGAAGCTGAAGGCAAGGTATCTCTTATCGTGACCGCAACAGACGGTGCCGTTAAGGCCGGCGTTCACTGCGGAAATATCATCAAGGCTATCGCTCCTTGCGTAGGCGGCGGTGGCGGCGGCAAGCCTAATATGGCTCAGGCCGGCGGCAAAGATGCATCAGGCATCCCGGCTGCACTTGCCAAGGTAGCGGATTTACTGTAATCATTCACCCTTAAAGGAGTCCAAAGCATATGCGTTGCATGCAATGCGGAGCTGAAGTTAATAAAGACCTCGTATTCTGTCCACAGTGCGGGACTCCTCTTAAGGTAACCCCGGATTACGACTACATCGAAGCGGAGATAGGCAGCAAGGTCGGTGCGTATCTTAACGGAGAGAATGCTGCGGCCAAGTCAGAGGATGCATCAGGGATAACCAACACCAAGGTGCCGGGAATAGCGGACCCTGTTGAGGGAGACTCTGTATTCGCATCAGATTCCGTATTTCCGCCTGTTGCCCCTGTAATCAGTGAAAAAGAAGCCAAGAAACTCGCCAAGGCAGAGGCTAAGGCCAAAGCGGAGGCAGCGGCCAAGGAAGCTTTGGAGGAGCGCAGAAAGCAGGAAGCGCTTCTTGCGCAGAAGAAGGCTGAGGCCCGCAGAAAGGAAGAGGAAGCACGCAAGAAAGAGATAGAGGAGCGCAAGAGCAAGATCGTAATCATTGCGATCGCGATAATTGCCATCTGTCTTATATTTATAGCGGTTTTCCTTATCGTAAATTCGGCTGAAAATAAAGAAAAAGAGAAAGAAGCGCAGACCACACCGGAGTCTTTTGAGACTGTAACCGATGATATAACTGATAGCTCTGATACTACTGAGAAGACGACCGCCGAGAAGGAAACGACCACCAAGAAAGAAGACCTCACGGATGAGATAACCTGCTCAGTTAAAGAGGGTGAGGTCATCGTGATCGACTCGCAGGGTGTTGAGGTGGAGCTTTCATCACGTGAAGGATATACGATCCATTATACGCTTGACGGTGATGAGCCGGATCTCGGCGACAAAGAATATGACGGCAATCTTATATTCAACCCGGCGGATCTCGGAGGAGAGACACTCCTTATAAAGCTTCGTGCGGTCACCTTCGATAAGGCGAATAAGAAAGCCGGTCAGCTTAGCATTGATTTCACGGTTACGACACGCGAGGATGAGACGGCGCAGACGGACCCTTCAGAAAGCGAAACTGAGAGTACCGAAAGCACCGGCTCGATAGATTTTGCGGCAGCGTGCGACAGCGTTTATACGTATCTGTTCAATTTTAACCTTGCTGTTGACAATCAGGGCAATGCAGCCGACGGCAGCAAATATCAGCTCGGCAACGGAGGCACGGTGCTGATCGACCAACGGGAGTATGTTATCGTTATCGTCGAGCATGTCGCATCTGACGGGAACCTGATCGAGACATCCTATCTGGCAGTCGATGCACAGGACGGACACGTCAGCAAAGCAAACCAGACCGGAAGCGGTTACTCACTGCTGCAATGATCAAAATAGTAGCAGTCGGAAAGATAAAAGAAAAATTCTACGACGACGCGGCGGCGGAATATATAAAGAGGCTTTCGGCCTATACGCCCCTCAAGACGATACGCGTTGACGATGAAAAATGTCCCGAACGGCTCTCTGAGAAAGAGGCTATACAGGTGAAGGACAAAGAGGGCGAACGCATCCTTAAAAATATTAAGGATAACGAGTTCGTGATCGCCCTTGAGATTAAAGGCAAATCGCGCTCGAGCGAGGAATTTGCCGAGAAAATAGAAAGCCTTACAACATACGGGCATCCGGATATAACATTTGTGATAGGCGGATCGATCGGGCTTTCAGACAAAGTTTTGCAGCGGGCTGACTACAGCCTCAGCTTTTCGAAAATGACATTTCCGCACCAGCTGATGTACGTGATCTTGCTGGAGCAGATATACAGGGCTTTCAGGATCATGAAAGACGAACCCTACCACAAATGAGACCTTGAAAACGGAGGATGGAACATGGAAGAGAACAGCTATAGAGTATTTGAAGGCGAAGATATCGGCCAGGTCCAGGTAACCGAGGATGTTATTGCTACGATCGCAGGACTTGCGGCAACTGATGTTGATGGAGTTGAGTCGATCGCGGACAACTTTACTAACGAGATCGCCATGAAACTCGGACGTAAAAATCTCGCTTCAGGTGTTAAAGTCAAATGCTCACAGGGCAATGTTGCGATCGCACTGGGCGTAGTCGTTAAGATGGGCAGCAACGTGCGCGAAGTGGCCACAAACGTCCAGGAGAAGGTAAAACAGGCTATTATGACGATGACCGGACTTAGTGTAAGCGAGGTTAATGTAACGATAGCCAATATAACAGCAGAGTAATCAAAAGGGAGTTCAAAAAGCACCCGGCTTAAGCGCCGGAAGCTTGAAGAGCTCCCTTATTTGCAATTAAAAAGGTGCATAAAATGAGTAAAACAGACAGAAGAACAGAGCTTAGAGAAGCAGCTTTCCTGATCCTGTTCAGGATCGATTTCTATCCGCCTGAGGATATGAAGACGCAGATCAAGGACTTCTTTGAGGGTGAAGACGAATTCACCGAGGAAGAACGCAGCAAAATCATTGACAAAGTGCTGGCAGTTGCTGAGAAGGTCAAGGAGATCGACGCGGTACTTGACGCAACAAGCGTCGGCTGGAAGACCAAACGCATGACGAAGGTCGACCTTACTGCGCTCCGTCTTGCGTACTATGAGATCAAATACGACGATTCAGTTCCTGTTTCCACGGCGATCAATGACGCGGTAGAACTGGCCAAGAATTACGGAACCGATAACAGCGGTTCATTTGTTAACGGCATTCTTGCCAAGGTGGCCAAGGAGAAAGATGCAGAATAACATCTACACTGTAAAACAGGTCAATTCCTATCTGAAGAGGATGTTTGAGGACGATTTTATCCTTCACGAGATAAGCGTTGAAGGCGAAGTCTCCAATCTGACATATCATCGTTCGGGGCATATTTATTTTTCACTTAAGGATGCTTCAGGCGTTCTGAACGCGGTGATGTTTGCATCCAATGCCATCAAGCTGAGGATCCGCCTCAAGGAAGGAATGCAGGTCGTTGCAAGAGGCAGTATTTCCGTATATGAGGCAGGCGGACGCTATCAGCTTTACGCTAAAAGCATAGAAGAAGCCGGACAGGGCGATCTTTTCAGGCAGTTTGAGGAACTTAAGGCCAGACTTGAAGAGTCGGGAATGTTCTCCGAGCAGTATAAGAAGCCGATCCCGGCATTCGGCATGCATATCGGAGTCGTGACGGCGGAAACCGGAGCTGTAATACGGGATATTTACAACGTCTCATCAAGGCGTAACCCATATTGTCAGATAACGCTTTATCCGTCGCTTGTCCAGGGACCGGATGCGCCGCCCGAGATCGTAAAAGGTATCGAGACGCTTGACGGAATGGGTCTTGACTGCATTATCGTAGGACGCGGCGGAGGTTCGATGGAGGATCTTTGGTGTTTCAATGATGAACGCGTAGCAATGGCGATTTTCAACGCCCGCACACCGATCATTTCAGCCGTAGGCCATGAGACAGACTTTACGATCGCGGATTTCGTCGCGGACCTCAGGGCACCGACACCGTCAGCAGCCGCGGAGCTTGCCGTATTTGACTACAACCGATTCATGGAGGACGTAATATCAAGGGACAATTTCCTTCGAAACAGCATGGACAGGGCATTAAGGACAGCCACGCAGAAGAAAGATTATTACGCTCTTAAGATAGACCGATTAAAGCCCGAGAATCTGCTCCTTAAGAAGAAACACTATTTGGCAGACCTTGCTGATTCAATCGAAAAAGTCATGGATCTGAAGCTCCGTGCGGGCAAAGAAAAGCTTGCGCAGTCCGCGGAAAGACTAAGCGGACTTTCGCCGCTTAAGAGGCTGAGCGAGGGATATGCATTTGCCGCTGACACTTCAGGAAAAGCGGTAAAAAGCATCAGCGACGTTGAAACGGGCGATGTGATCGAGGTAAATGTGCGTGACGGATATCTGAGAAGCCGTGTAGAACAGAAAGTTAAGGTGGACCATGAGTGACGAACTTAATAACAAAACTTTGGAACAGGCATTTGCAGAGCTTGACGAACTGACTGCCAGGATGCAGACAGAAGAACTGACGCTTGAGGAAACTTTTGAGCTATATAAAAAGGGACTGGCGCTTGTTGAGGCATGCAGCAGCAAGATCGAGAAAGTCGAGTGCGAAATACATAAATTAAACACAACAGACTGATATAAAAAAACATGAACTTATCAGAGAAAACAAAAGAAATAAACGACATAATATTCGAGTATCTTCCGCTTGAAGGAGGACACACCGCATACATAACAGAGGCGATGAATTATTCGGTTTCCGTTGGCGGAAAGAGGCTGCGTCCTATGATCATGCGCGAGAGCTATAAGCTTTTCGCCGGCGATTGGGCGGAGAATGAGATACTTAAAAGGTTTATGGCCGGGCTTGAATTCATCCATAATTATTCACTGGTGCACGACGACCTGCCGGCGATGGATAACGATATGTTCAGGCGCGGACAGCTGACAACACATGCCAAATACGGAGAGGCTTTCGGCGTGCTCACAGGCGATGCGCTTCTTAACTGGGCTTTTGAGACGGTGCTCAAGGGAATGGCGGAACTTGAAGACGCCGAAGAAATGAGAAAGAGCGTGAAAGCACTTGACGTTCTTGCCATAAAGGCCGGTATTTACGGTATGGTCGGCGGGCAGTGCATGGATGTTCTTAATGAGAAGCATCCCGAAATGGCAGGCACCGACACATACGATGAACTCAGATATATCAACGACAACAAGACGGCCGCGCTGCTGGAGGCATCGCTGATGATCGGCGCGATCCTTGCAGGAGCTTCGGACGAAGATGTGGCCACGCTTGAACTGATCGGAAATAATGTCGGCTTTGCCTTCCAGGTAAGGGACGACATTCTTGATATTATCAGCACTGACGAGACACTCGGAAAGCCCGTCGGTTCAGACGCAAGGAACGGCAAAGAAACATTTGCAACGCTTCTGGGGCTTGACGAGGCACAGAAAATGGTCGAAAGGTGTTCTTCAACGGCACTGGATCTGCTTGACAAATTAGGCGGAAAAGGCACATTCCTGGAAGAGCTGATAAAGTATCTGACAGAGCGCGAAAAATAAAGGACATACAATGCTTCTTGATAAAATCAATAACGCAAACGATATAAAGAATATAGACCCGGCCGACTACGCCAAACTTGCCAAGGAGATCAGAGGCTTTCTGGTAAGAAAAGTAGGCGCGAACGGAGGCCATTTAGCGTCCAATCTGGGCGTTGTTGAGCTTACGATGGCGCTTCATCTTGCTCTCGACATCGACAAGGACAAGATCATCTGGGACGTTGGCCATCAGTCTTATGTCCATAAGATCCTGACCGGCAGAAAAAAGGGTTTTGACACGCTTCGTCAGGAGGGAGGACTTTCAGGCTTCCCGAAAAGACGCGAAAGCGACTACGACGTGTATAATACAGGTCATTCCTCAACTTCGATCCCGGCAGCGATCGGTTACGCACAGGCAGCTCAGCTGAAAGGCGAGGATTCCACGATAGTTGCCGTTACGGGCGATGGATCACTGACCGGAGGACTGGCATTTGAAGGACTTAACAATCTGGCAAAGCTCGACCGCAACCTGATCATCATCTTAAACGACAACAATCGTTCGATATCGGAAAATGTCGGCGGAATGTCTACATATCTTTCCAAGCTCCGCGCGGGAGAAGGCTACAACGACCTGAAGGCAGGAGTTGTGAAGACTCTGCAGAAAATCCCGAAGGTCGGAGACCGCATGGTCAAAAACATCAAAAAGACGAAGAGTTCCATCAAGACACTTTTTGTATCGGGAATGATTTTCGAGAACATGGGCATCACTTATCTGGGGCCGATCGACGGGCACAATATACTGCTCATGAAGAGAATGATAGAAGAGGCCAAAAAGCTTGATCATCCCGTTGTTATACATGTTGTAACGAAGAAAGGACGCGGCTACAAGCCGGCCGAGGATGACCCTGCGCTGTTTCACGGTATCGGAGCATTTGATACGAAGACCGGCATTCCGACTGCAAGCCCTTCGCTGTCTTATACCAAGGTCTTTTCCGAGGCACTTCTTGAAGAGGCAGAAAAGAATCCGAAGATAGTTGCGATCACCGCGGCCATGGCAGACGGCACGGGACTTACGTCTTTCATGGAAAAATATCCGGACAGATTCTTCGACGTCGGGATCGCGGAAGAGTTCGCGGCTGTTTTCGCCGCAGGTCTTGCCAGCGGCGGAATGAAGCCTTTTATCGCAGTTTATTCGTCATTCCTGCAGAGGGCTTACGACGAGGTAATGATGGATGTATGCATGCAAAACCTTCCCGTTACTTTTTGCGTGGACAGGGCCGGCCTTGTCGGAAATGACGGAGAGACGCACCAGGGCGTATTTGACCTGACGTATCTCGGCTCGATCCCGAATATGAGCATTATCGCGCCGAAGAACGATAAAGAGCTTAAAGAAGCGGTAAGATTTGCTGCAACATACAAGGCACCGCTTGCAATAAGATATCCAAGGGGCGCGGCGTGCACGGATTTTGCGGAATTTGACGAGCCTTTCGTATACGGAAAGAGCGAGATCATGTACAGCGAGAAAGATATCGCGATCATCGCTGTCGGCAATATGGTCAAAGAAGCGGTGAAGGTGCGCGACACTCTTAAGGAAAAGGGCCACAATGTCACACTCGTCAACGCACGCTTCGTGAAGCCGATCGACGAGGAAATGATAGCAGGTTTGCTTGATAAGCATAAGCTGATCGTAACGATGGAAGAAAACGTGCTTGCCGGCGGCTACGGAATGAATGTGATGAGAACCGTCAACATAGTCAATCCGGCGGTAAAGGTGCTTCCGTGCGCGGTCCCGAACGAATACATAGAGCAGGGAACACAGAAAGAGCAGCTCCACAGATGCCGTCTCGACGCGGAGTCTGTAGTTGCAAGGATCGAAGAAGAACTTGGGTTATGAAGAAGAGATTAGATGTTATTCTTACCGAACTGAATCCGGAACTTTCAAGGCAAAGGGCGCAGGCACTGATCATGAGCGGAGTAGTATTCGTTGATAATCAGAAAGAGACCAAGTGCGGCTCGATGTTCGCGGAAGATGCCGTAGTTGAGATCCGCGGTGAGACTTTAAAATACGTAAGCCGCGGCGGACTTAAACTTGAAAAGGCCATGGCCTCTTTCCCGATCCGGCTTGAAGGACGCGTGTGCATGGACATTGGTTCATCGACAGGCGGATTTACGGATTGTATGTTGCAAAACGGTGCAGCTAAGGTTTATGCAGTTGATGTAGGCTACGGGCAGCTTCATTACAAACTCAGAAACGATGAACGCGTTGTGGTGATGGAGAAGACCAATATCCGCTTCGTAAAGCCAAAGGACCTGCAGGACGTGATAGAATTTGCTTCGGTCGATGTGTCGTTTATCTCGCTGACACTGGTTTTGCCGGCGGCGCTTCCTCTTATGGATGAGAGCAAGGAACTGGTAATGCTCATCAAGCCGCAGTTTGAGGCAGGCAGAGAAAAGGTCGGCAAAAAAGGAGTTGTTAAGGACCCTGCCGTTCACAGGGAAGTGATAAGAAAGGTCGCTGATTTCGTCGTGGAGGCAGGTCTTTCGGTAATCGGACTGACATATTCACCTGTCAAAGGACCCGAGGGCAATATCGAGTATCTGATCCATGTTAAGAAAGAAAGCGAGGAGCCCGGACTCATATCAGACGAAGTCATCGGCAATGTAGTTGAACAGGCACATAAGGAATTGGACAAATGAAAAATTTTCTTCTGGTAACGAACGCAGCTAAAACAAACGGTAAGGAAAATGCCGAAAAGATAATACAGATACTTGAACGCAACGGATGCCGCTGCACGGCTAATCTGTTTACGGAACCGCAGAGTGACGGCAGGTATCTTTTTACAAAACCGGAACTTGTTCCTGAAGATACAGAGGCTATCCTTACGCTTGGCGGCGACGGTACATTTATTCACGCTGCCAAGGACCTTGTTGAGCTTGGCCTTCCTGTTATGGGAGTTAATTACGGAACGCTCGGATATCTGACAGAGGTAGATGTTGACGGCTTTGAAGACGTGCTGAAGTCTATTTTGAAAGGAGATTATCATGTAGAGGACCGCATGCTGATATACGGTGAGATCGAGCGTGAAGGCAGGATAATCCACAAGGATATAGCGCTCAATGATATTGTGCTCAACAGGAGCGCAACGATGGGCGTTATAGATTACGACGTCAGGATCAACGGAGATTTCCTGAACAGTTATTCTGCCGACGGAATGATAATTTCCACGCCTACAGGCTCTACAGGATACAATCTTTCGGCGGGCGGACCCGTTGCGCATCCGACGGCTGAGGTAATGCTTGCTACGCCTATTTGCGCGCATACGCTCAACTCCAGAACTATCGTCTTCTCGGCAAATGTCGAGATCGAGATCATAATCAAGGCACGCAGCAGCGAACGCAAGCAGATCAAGATGGTCTCATTTGACGGTGAGGGTGAAGTCGCGCTCGAAAACGGGGACATAATCCGTATCAGAAAGGCGGATGTTTTCGCCAAAAAATTAAAAGTAGCTAAAATGAGTTTTGTCGAGCATCTGGGCAAAAAGATGAGATAAAGAGGTTTTTATGAGCAAAGCAGTATTGATGATTTTAGACGGATACGGACTTTCCGATAACGTATCAGGAAACGCGATCAAAGCGGCCAAAACGCCCGTAATGGATGAGCTGATGGCCATCTATCCATTCGTCAAAGGCGAGGCTTCGGGCCTTGCTGTAGGCCTTCCGGATGGTCAGATGGGCAATTCTGAAGTAGGACACCTTAACATGGGCGCCGGAAGAGTCGTATATCAGGACCTTACCAGGATCACAAAATCGATCCGGGACGGAGATTTCTTTGAAAAGCCTGAACTAAAAAGCGCAATCGACGGATGTGTCGCCAGAGAAAGTGATCTGCACATATACGGACTTCTCTCCGACGGAGGCGTACATTCTGATATAAAGCATCTTTACGCGCTTCTTAAGCTGGCTAAAATGCGCGGTCTTGAAAGAGTATATATTCACTGCTTCATGGACGGAAGAGACACATCTCCGACAAGCGGAATAGGTTATATAAGGGAACTTGAGGACGTTTGCCGTGAGCAGACAGGTCAGATAGCCACGATCATCGGCAGATACTGGGCAATGGACCGCGACAACCGCTGGGAGCGTGTGGAACGTGCTTACAAAGCACTCACAAAAGGCGAAGGCGTACTTGAAGAAGACGCAGTAAGCGCAATGGAGCACAGCTATGCCGGCGGCGTTACTGACGAATTTATTGAGCCTACAGTCATTGTTAAGGATGGAAAACCGGTTGCAACTATCAAAGACGGTGACGCGATCATTTTCTTTGACTTCAGACCGGACAGAGCAAGAGAGATCACAAGGACTTTCTGCTGCGATGATTTTGCGGGATTTGAACGCGGAGCACGCATCAGGACCGATTATGTATGCTTTACGGAGTACGATGTGACGATCCCCAACAAATCCGTTGTTTTCAAGGAAGAGGAGATCGTAAATACCCTCGGACAGTTCCTGGCAGCAAATGGCCTTAAGCAGGCACGTATCGCAGAGACTGAGAAATACGCGCATGTAACATTCTTCTTCAACGGCGGAGTAGAGGCTCCTAACAAGAACGAGGACAGATTCCTGATCCCGTCGCCTAAGGTCGCAACATACGATCTTCAGCCTGAGATGAGCGCACCTTTGGTATGTGACAAGCTTGTAGAGGTCATAGAAAGCGGAGAATATGACGTTATAATCATCAACTTTGCAAATCCGGATATGGTCGGACACACCGGTGTGAATGATGCCGTAGTCAAAGCCATAGAGACCGTCGATGAATGCGTAGGAAGAACTGTTGAGGCAGTCAAGAAAGCCGGATACACGATGTTCCTGTGCGCAGATCACGGGAACGCCGAAGAGCTTATCAATCCGGCTACAGGTGAGGCCTGGACGGCACATACGACCAATCCTGTTCCGTTCATCCTCATTAATGCACCTGAAGGCATGAAGCTCAAAGAAGGCGGCAAATTATGTGATATCGCCCCGACGCTTATTGATCTTCTGGGTCTTGAAAAACCGGCGGAAATGACCGGAGCAAGCCTGCTCATTAAATAAACAACCTGCCGTTACAAGGCATTTTCCGACAAAAAAAGGGTAACACGCTTTACCGCAATGATGCGACGCAGTGGTAACGTGTTACCCTTTATTTATATATTTTACTTGCAATAAGAGACTGATGTGTTATAATCTTCACAAATTGTCGGTTGGAGTAATCGACTTCTTTTGTTCACCAACAACATGAAGCTGACCGATCGGCATTGAATTTAGAAAGCAAAGGTTATTTCACGTAACCAATTTACAGGAGGAAAGAAATGAAGAAATTACTTGCTTTACTTCTTGCTCTCGTTATGGTAGTTGCACTTGCAGCCTGCGGCAATAAGCCGGTTGAAACTCAGGCTACAGACCCTGCTACTACCGAGTCAAAGCAGGAAGAAACCGAACCAGCACTTCCGGTTGACCCGTATGCTGGAATGGACCATGCAGAAGTTTCTGAGATCCTTTACGATCAGATCTTAGGCGAGTTCTATGATTACTATCTTAAGGGAACCGAAGAAGCTAAGACAGTTTCTGAAAGATACGCTTACATGGCTATCGCAGAAGCTAAGCTTATGGAGTCTGGAGTATTCCAGCCGGGCACATGCCAGGGCGGTAACTACGCTATCTCTAGAGTAGCTCCTTACACCGTTTCTCCTTGCCTCTGGGGCATGGACACCTACAGATATCACAATGCAGTTATCGTTAACGAAGATCCTATCACTGCAGAAGAGAGAAACGAAATGAAGGCTAAGTACGCTGAGCTTAAGGGCACAGGCGAATACGAAGCTTGGGTTAAGGATTACCTCCTCGGCAAGGGATACACTCTCAACGACACCTACACACTGAGCTATCCGTCAGATCCTGCTACATGGGATCCAATGAACACCTACCTTTCAGCCGACTCTGAAGGCATCGTTCCTACCATTGACGCTCTTGTTGAGTACGATGGAGAGAATGTAATGCAGCCTGCACTCGCTGAAGAGTGGTCTGTATCTGATGACGGCCTTGTTTACACCTTCAAGATCCGTGAGGGCGTTAACTGGGTTGACAGCCAGGGCAGAGTAATCGAGCCTCTTACAGCACAGAGCTTCGTTGCCGGATTCCAGCACATGCTTGATGCTCAGGGCGGACTTGAGTACCTTGTTGACGGCGTTATTGAAGGCGCTTCTGAGTACATGTACGAAGGCATGACCGACTTCACTCAGGTTGGTGTTAAGGCTATTGATGACTATACTCTTGAGTATACTCTTTGCGAGCCGTTCACCTACTTCATGACCATGCTTACATACAACATTTTCTTCCCGATGTCAGAGAAGTACTTCCTTGCAAACGGCGGTGCTTTCGGTCTTGAAGAATATTCAGCAGCCAGCCAGGCAGAAGAGTATGTTTATGGTACTGCTCCTGAGTATATCGCATACTGCGGACCATACCTCATCACCTCTTTCGCAGCTGAGAACTCAATCGTTTTCACAGCTAACCCATCTTACTGGAATGCTGATAACATCAACATCAAGAAGATCGAGTGGGTATTCCTTTCAGGACAGAACCCAACAGAAGCATATGACAACATGAAGGCCGGCACATTTGCAGGCGCTGGACTTAACACCAACGCTCTTGCTAAGGCTAAAGAAGACGGCATGTTCGACAAGTACGCATATGTATCAGCTACAGACGCTACCTCTTACATGGCATTCTTCAATGTATATCGTTGCCAGTACGCTAACTTCAATGACGAGACCGCAGTTGTTTCAACAATGAACGACCTCGACAAGATCAGAACTAACCTTGCTATGCAGAACCAGAACTTCCGTCTGGCTCTTTGCCACGCTCTTGACAGAGGCGCTTACAACGCTACAACAGTTGGCGATGAACTTAAGTACAACTCTCTGATCAATGGCTACACACCTGGTACATTCGTAACTCTTGAAGAGGATGTTACTGTTGCTATCAACGGCACTGACACAACCTTCAAGAAGGGCACCTTCTATGGACAGATCGTCCAGGCTCAGATCGACGCTGACGGATTCAAGATGAAAGTCTTCGACGAGACTGCTGACGGTGGCATCGGATCATCCGCTGGTTATGACGGATGGTACAATGTTGAAGCAGCAGTTGAGTACATCAACGCAGCTGTTGAGGAGCTCAAAGAACTCAATGTTGAGATCTCTGCTGAGAACCCGATCATCATTGAATTACCTTACTATGATGTAAGTGAGACTTACACCAACAGAGCTAACGCTTTCGAGCAGTCAACAGAAGCAAGCCTTAACGGCCTTGTAGATGTTGTTCTTGTTAAGTGCGGTGGTTCTAATGCTCTTAACTGGTACAATGCAGGTTACTATCCAGATACAGGCGACCTTATGAACTACAACGTAGGCGACCTTTCAGGATGGGGCCCAGACTATGGTGATCCTGCTACATACCTTAACACTATGCTTCCACAGGGCGGCGGCATGGCTAAGGGCATCGGTCTTTACTAAAATCTGACTAAACGCCAAAATACCTGCTAAATAGGTTATCGAGAAGCTCCCGGGCAGAAAATATCTGCCCGGGGACTTTTCAGCGTTACTGACTGGAGTTATCCAATGACTAAATATTTGATAAAAAGGCTTATTACCGGTCTTATTTCGGTGATCATAGTAGTAGCCATAGTAATGATTCTGATATATACCTGCATGAGCAGGGATATTATCTTTGCACGCGATGCTACATTCGGTAAAAGATCTAATAATGATAGAGAGATTTATAAATATACTCAGTGGGAGAGATTCGGATATCTCGACTATGTAAACTACAGCGAGTTTATTGCTTCTTTGGCAAAGAGCGGCGAAATCGATGAAGAAACCAGAGCAGCCGCTATTTCTATCGGAGCCAAGGCAGAGAAAGACTCAGATATCGCAGCTGAGTATGTTCAGAGATTTACGGAGCTTTACGAAGGACAGGGCTACAAGGTTGAACGTCTTGACGTTGTAATGCTTAACCGTAAGAAGATGGACGTGGGAGGCAAACAGCAGCTTTTTGCTTACAAAGACAAGCCTCTTATTAATCGTCTGCTTACATATTTCGGCAGAGTATTTACTGTCGATAATATTCATTATGTTGAAGATGACATAGAGAACAGAGGGATTACCTTTACTCTCCATGATCCAATATACGGAGGCGAGAAGTTCTCGCCTGCGATAATCGGTAACGGTACCAGATATAAATATCTTCTTTATTTTGATGATAAGTTTCCTTATATTCATCAGAACCTGATTAAGGTCAATCTTGGCCTTTCATTCTCTGTCAATAACGGCGTAGACGTTTTTGACACGATGACAGAAAGCCAGGGTACTTATGTTCAGTCTACGATCACATATCCGACCGGACTGGTTGAGGCCGGAGCAGAGGATCTGCATACAGCAAGGTATTCGTCAGGAGCCAGAGCATCGTCAGATCTTTATTCTGCAAGATATGATGACGATTATTGCAGTGTATCACTTACGAAGGCCAGCAAGTCCAAGATGGGCTTCTCATTCGTTATCGGTATAATTTCAGCGATTGCTTCTTACATCATTGCCATTCCTCTGGGCATTATCATGGCTCGCAAGAAGGACGGCGTATTTGACAAGATCGCAACAGCTTATATTGTATTTATTTTAGCGGTTCCGTCTCTGGCATATATCTTCATGTTTAAGGCAATAGGAACCAAGGTGGGTCTGCCGGGATTCTTCTCCATGGAGAATGAGACGTGGCTGATGTATTTGCTGCCTATTATTTCTCTGGCACTGCCGTCTATAGCAGGCCTTATGAAGTGGCTCAGAAGATACATGATCGACCAGATGAACTCAGATTACGTTAAGTTCGCTCGTTCCGGAGGTCTTTCCGAGTCAGAGATTTTTACTAAACATATTCTCAAGAATGCATCTATCCCAATTATTCATGGTATTCCGGGTAGTATCCTGGGAGCTTTGGTCGGAGCTATTATTACCGAGCGTGTTTACCTGGTGCCAGGTGCCGGCAATATGCTGACCACAGCCATCAACTACTATGATAACGGTGCTATCGTAGGACTTGCCATGTTCTACGCGGTTCTGTCAATCGTTTCCATTATTCTCGGAGACATACTTATGGCGTTGGTTGATCCTCGTATCTCCTTCACCAACAAATCGAGGTAGGCATTATGAATAAAGAATTAGTTAACTTATCAGACACAGGTATGTCCGACGAGGAATTATTTACACATATCGACAACAGCGCAGCTGACGCAGAGAAGATCACCGCTCCGAGGTATTCTTACTGGCGTTCGGTTCTCAGGGTTTTCTTCAAGAAGAAGATCAACACTGTTGTTTTGATCCTCCTTGGAATACTTATTTTGTGGTCATTTATTTATCCGGAATTTTCACATTATGACAAGTTCCAAAACGTTCTTGTTGAAGGCGGAAAGCATCTTGCACCTCAGGCTGCGATGGACAAATTCGGACATAACATCCACTGGATCTTAGGTACCAGCGGAGTAGGTCAGTCAACGTTCGACGCGATCTGGACAGGTTCCAGAATTTCGCTTGCACTTGCATTCGTGTGCGCAGCCATCAATATGACGATCGGCGTTATAATCGGCGCGGTATGGGGCTTCTCCAAGAAGATCGACGTTATAATGACGGAAATTTATAATACAATAGGTAATGTTCCTTATATCCTTTTGATTTCCGTTATTGTTATGATTCTTTCAAGCAGCTTCTGGGCAATGGTATTTGCCCTGACCGTAACAGGATGGCTGGCTATTGCGTATTTCATACGAACGCAGGTTATTATCATTCGTGACCGTGAGTACAACCTGGCTTCAAGGTGCCTGGGCACATCTACATTTAAAATCGCGCTCAAGAACATCCTGCCTTTCATGGTATCTGTTATCGTAACACTTGCCGCAACTGAGATCCCTTCATATATTTCATATGAAGTATTCCTCTCATACATCGGACTTTCAATGTCTGAGATTTCCTTAGGTAAGCTGATCTACGAGGCAGAGGGTTCCATGCTTACTCCGGGATTCCAGACCGAATTCTGGGCACCTGTTGTAGTTGCTTCAATTATTACTATCGTTCTCTACGTTGTCGGACAGAACTTAGGCGATGCTTCCGACCCGAGAACGCATATGTAAAGGAGGTCTGAATATGGAAGACAAAAAAGTATTACTTTCAGTTGAAGACCTCATTGTCAAGTTCAAGGTCCGTGGCCGTATTCTGACGGCGATCAGAGGCATTTCCCTTGACATCTATGAGAACGAGTCTATCGCGATCGTAGGCGAGTCTGCAGCGGGCAAATCCGTATTTACCAAGACATTTGCCGGCATGCTTGATGAGAACGGATACGTAGAGCAGGGTAATATCTTCTTCAGCGATCCGGAACTTTCTACGACTGTGGCACCTAAGACCGCGTCCAACAAGAATCATGTTGAGAGCTGGACCGCTAAGCTCAACAACATGTCCAAAGTTGAGGCCGGTGCTGATATCTATAAAGAAATGCTTGAGATCAAGTCACGTCTTAAGATGGACAAGGGTCTTACTGAAGAGCAGGCTGCAGAATTTGAAGAGAAGCTTGCGGATGTTAATTTCAGAAAGACTGAGCTTTACAATCTGAAGCAGACTATCAGCCCGTCCAAAGAGCGCGACCGCTACAAGGAAGTCAGCGCAAAGATAAAGGCTGCAGCTGATGAACTTAAGGCTCTTGAGGCTGCCAAAAAGGCTCAGATCGAAGCTAACAAGAAAGAATCAAACGGCGATATTGAAGCCAAAGACCGCGCAAGGCTTGCAGAGCTTAACGCTGAGTACGCTAAGGTTATTCAGGGCAGTGTTTCTGACGAAGTTAAAGAGCGCAACAAGATGATCGCCAAGGAGATCCTTCTTGCCTCCGACCGCTACAGTGCAGGCAAACGTTCAAAACTGCGTACTTCGCTGTTTAAGGACATCAAAAAGGCCATGCAGCTGGGCGTTGATCTGAACGATGCCAAGCTTCGTGAGAAGGTATTTGATAATTCATCTATTTTCGTTAAATACGAGTCTGAAGACGATAAGCAGTATGTTGGCTCTAATGTTGTTAACCTTGCCAAGATCAAATATGACGGGGATTGGACACAGGTCAGAGGCTGCCGTATCGCAACCGTTTTCCAGGACCCGATGACAAGCCTTAACCCGATCATCACGATCGGCAAACAGATCACGTCAATCATCATCAAACATCAGCATGTTTCAGAGGATGAGGCCAGAAACCGCGCGCTCGTTCTTATGAAGAAGGTAGGTATTCCGAACGCTGAGAAGAGATTTGATGATTATCCGTTCCAGTACTCAGGCGGTATGCGTCAGCGTATAGTTATTGCTATCGCGCTTAGCTGCCAGCCAAAGATCCTTATCTGCGATGAGCCGACGACCGCTTTGGACGTTACCATTCAGGCGCAGATCCTGAATCTTATCAAGGAATTACAGAGAGAATTCAATTATACGATCGTATTCATCACTCATGACCTGGGTGTTGTTGCCAATGTAGCAGACAGAGTAGCAGTTCTTTACGCAGGACAGATCGTTGAGGTCGGAAAGGTCGACGAGATCTTCTACGATCCGCGTCATCCGTACACATGGGCACTGCTTTCATCCATGCCGCAGCTGGCACAGAGAAATACCACACTTTATTCGATCTCAGGAACACCGCCTTCACTGTACAACAGCATCATCGGCGATCCTTTTGCACCGCGCAATCCGTACTGCATGAAAATCGATACTGTCAAGGAGCCTCCGATGTTCAAGATCACCGATACTCACTATGCCAAGACATGGCTTGAGGATCCGAGAGCTCCGAAGACCGAGAAACCTGAAGCAATACAGAATATTCATGAGAAACTCATGAAAGCATTTAATATTTGAGGGGAGTGAGACTGTATGAGTAAAGATAAAGTTAAAGAAGAACGGTCTCGCACAGCACATTTGCCTGAGCATGGCCCGATCAATGAAGAAGGCAAGGAAGTGCTACTGACCCTGAAGAATGTTGATATTACATTCGGCAAAGGCGACAAAGCCGTACGTGCCGTTAAAAATGCGTCTTTTGATATCTGCAAGGGCGAGACTTTCTCGCTCGTTGGCGAGTCCGGTTCCGGCAAAACGACCATTGGCCGTGCTGTAATCAGAGTTAACCCATGTGCTGCAGGTGAGATCTACTACAAGGGCGTTAAGATCTCCGGTAAGATCCCAAGGTCTTTGGACAGGGATGTTATCAGAAATATTCAGATGATCTTCCAGGATCCGGCAGCTTCACTGAATGAAAGAGCGACTGTTGATTATATTATTTCCGAGGGCCTTTACAACTTCCATCTGTACAAAGATGAGGCTGACAGAGTAGCCAAGGTCGAGAATATGATCAACGAAGTCGGTCTGCTTCCTGAGCATCTGACCAGATATCCGCACGAGTTCTCAGGCGGTCAGAGACAGCGTATCGGCGTAGCAAGAGCGATGGTAATGGAGCCGGAGCTTGTTGTTGCCGATGAGCCGATCTCTGCACTTGATGTGTCGATTCGTGCGCAGGTACTGAATCTGCTTAAGAAATTCCAGAAAGAGCGCGATACAAGCTATCTTTTCATCGCGCATGACCTTTCGATCGTAAGATTTATTTCCGACAGGATCGGCGTTATTTATAAGGGCGATATCGTGGAAATCGCTGATGCGGAAGAACTTTTCGACTTCCCGCTGCATCCATACACCAAGTCTTTGATCTCTGCTATTCCTATTCCGGATCCGCAGCTTGAGAAGAACAAGGTCCTTTATACTTACGATCCTTCAATTCACGATTACAGCGAGGAAGGACCGCAGCTTGTTAATATCGGTCACAATCACTTTGTATATGGCAATTCCAAGGAAATCGAGGAATACAAGGCTATCCGTGATACGAATGTGCCGATGAAGACCGTCAAGATCAGAGCTGAGGGTGAACAGGCAGATGAACTGAGCCAGGAAGATATAACGGCAAACGAAGTTATCATCGATACACCGGTTCACGATACCGGAAGCTTCTGGTATGGACTTCTTTCGTTCTTCCTGTTTATTCCGGGATTTATTGCGGCAGCTATATTTAAGAAGCACAATTACATCAAGAATTATAAGGTTTGCAAGAAGGGCGCCTGGGCCGGACTTATCGTGCTTTTGGCTATTTTGGCACTTTTCGGAATATTCCTTCTTCTGGCAACACTGTAGTGTGAGATGAGAAGAGGATCAAACCGCTTAAAAACTGAACCATATGCTCCTAAGGTCGAGAAAGTCGACCTTACGGAGCGAAACAAAAAACTACGGATCATTTTGGCCGTAGTATTTGTTTGTATAGCGGGCGCTGCATTTGCCTTCGGACTTTCAAGTCTCAGAGAGAAAGACCCGGTCTGGGAGGAAATAAGCGCTCTCAATCAGACGACCGGCCGGAATCCGGCGTCGGATCTGGTGCTATATTACGAGCTGGGCGCCGGAAACCAGTCTGTAAAGGCCGATAGAAGTGCGGTCACGGCAATTTACGTTGAAGCTGCCGAAAGGGCAGAAATGGCCTTTTCCGCTGACGACGAGGCAGATTTCGCGGCCAATCTATATACGATCAACCGGAATCCGAATACAGAACTGACAGTCTCAGAAGAGCTTTACAGAGCATTTGAACTGCTTGAGAGAATGGGCGACAGATACATGTATCTGGGGCCTGTGTACACACATTATTACGGGATCTATTATGCCGGCTCGGATGATGAAGCACGCGAGATCGATCCGCGCTCAGATGATGAGGCGAAGGAATTTTGCGAAAGGATCGCGACATTTGCACGCGATGAAAAGAGCGTTGATCTGGTGCTTTTAGGAGGCAACAAAGTCCGCCTTGACGTATCTGACGATTATCTTAAATACGCAAAAGAGCACGGAATATACGATTTTATCGACCTTTTTAAGTATAAAAATGCCTTTGTAATCGATTATATCGGCGATGTTTTAACTGAAAACAGGTATTTATACGGAATAATTTCAAGTTATGACGGTTATTCCTTGTCACTTTCAGAGCAAATAGAGCCAAGCGTAAGTATAATCGGCGGCGATAAGGATACGAAAATTGTTGCTGAGGCAAAATTCAAAGGGCACCTTGCAACTGCCAGATATGATGCTCCGGCTCTCGGAACGTATAACGGTCAGCGTCTTTACGTATGGCAGGACGGATCTGTTACAGGAGACAGCATCAGTCTTGAAGACGGTTTAACGAAATGTTCCGTTCCACACTACCTGGCAGCAAGCAGTAAATTAAGCTGCGCAGAGCTTGCTGTCATGGCAAACGGGGTATTTTGCCGGGATGAATTTGAGCCTTTAGAGACAGAAAATCTGTTCCAGCTGTGGGTGGAAGAAGGCAATCTTTTCGTTAAAAACAGATTTTCTGATCCGAATGTATATCAGGGCCTGAATCTTTCAGAAAATTACGTTCTGAAAGAGCAGTAAAACAGGTTTTTTTCATAAAAAACACTTGCTATATATATGCGCTTATGCTATTATCTTATAGCTTGATTTGTAAATAAGGGGGTTTTTACCATGTTTTATATAATCGCGACAATCGTATTAGCTGTTGTGAGTGTTATCGTAACTGTAGCTGTTACACTTCAGGAGAGCAAGTCATCAGGCCTTTCCGCATCTATCAGCGGTGGCGCCGGTTCACAGAGTTACTGGGGACGCCAGGGTAAGGGCAAGACTAAGGAAGCAAGACTCGCCAAGATCACTCTGATCGCCGGAATCTTGTTCATCGTTATTGCTATTCTTCTGAATGTTGGAGCTTTCAAGTAAGAAGAAGCCAATTGAATTGAGCAGAGCACTCTCATGAACGGGAGTGCTTTTTCTTTTAAGATGAGTACAGAGAATTATAAACTGATTTCAAACAATAAGAAGGCCTATCATGAGTATTTCATAGAAGAGAAATACGAAGCCGGCATTGAGCTCGTAGGGACGGAAGTCAAGTCCTTAAGAATGGGCAAATGCAGCATAAAAGAGGCTTATGTCCGCATCAAAAACGGTGAGGTCTGGGTGTACGGAATGAATATTTCGCCATATGAGAAGGGCAATATATTTAACCGTGATCCGCTAAGGGACCGCAAACTCCTTCTCCATAAGGAGGAGATCCGAAAGATGCTTGGGAAAGTTACCCAGCAAGGATACACGCTTGTACCGCTTCAGGTATACCTTAAAGGCAGCCGCGTTAAGGTGGAGATCGGCCTGTGCAGAGGCAAGAAACTCTATGACAAGAGAGAAGATATTGCCATCAAAGACAGGCAGCGTGAAGCTGAACGTGACCTGAAAGTAGGCAGGATAAAAGCGTAAGTATTCGCATTAAACAGCTAATTTAACGAAAAGTAGGCATACATTTTTATGAAAAAGAACAAAATTGACATGCTGAACGGCTCTCCGATGAGGTCGATAGTGCTTTTTGCGCTGCCGCTCATGGTGGGCAATATCCTTCAGCAATTGTACAATGTTGCGGACTCGATCATCGTTGGTCAGGCCATCGGACAGGACGCGCTCAACGCTGTCGGAAGCACTGCAACGGTGACCAATGTTTATACCGCAATCGCATCCGGTCTGGCAATGGGCTGTCTTGTCGTTATTTCACAGCTCTTTGGAGCTAAACGATATGACAGGATGAAGACATCCATTTACACGTCCCTGGTCGCGATCATTGCACTTGGAATCATCGCTCTGATCGTGGCATATTCGACATGCGGATGGGTCATGAAGATCACCAATGTTTATATGCATGAGTACAGAGATCAGGCGGAAGCGTACTACCTTCTGTACGTGCTTGGTTTGCCGGGAATGTATATGTATAACGTCTCCAATTCGGCCTTCAATGCGCTTGGAAAGAGCAAGGTCACGCTGATGTTCCTGCTTGTTTCGTCGGTGCTCAACGTCGGCCTGGACATATGGTTCGTTGCCGGCCTCGGATGGGGAGTAGAGGGCGCTGCCATAGCAACTCTGATCTCACAGTATCTGGCCGCTTTCCTGGCATTTGGAACGCTTTTAGGCTATGTTAAGAAAAACTTCAAAACAGAGACAAAAGCGGCCCTTTTCGACTTCACTTTGCTCGGAAGAATGGCCAAAATCGCGATCCCATCCATGCTTCACATGGTGATCATGTCCTCCGGCTATGTGGCTTTGATGTCGCTTGTCAACAGGTTCGATTCCAACATCGTGTCCGGATACATCGCAGCTACCAAGATCGACGGGATCTGCATCATTCCGATGGTTATGCTGGGCAATTCGCTGGCGACATTTGCCGGTCAGAATATGGGTGCGAAGCAGTTTGACAGGATACCGAAAGGATACAAGGCAACACTCCTTGCAAATGCGATGGTTGCGGCCTTTTTCGCAGTAGTTATGATCGTTTTCGGCAAGTTTTTCGTGTCCTTGTTCATCAAGGATGCGGCTTTAAATGCCGCTGCAGTTACAGCCGGCAAACAGTATATCGTCATAACCGGTATTTTCTATATCGTGATGGGATCGATGAGCGATACCGTAAGCGTTTTAAGAGGGTGCGGAGACGTGTATATGCCGGTGATCGCGATGATCGTAAACTTTACGATCCGACTGATCTTCGCATATGTTATGGTTGCTGTTTTGGGCGGCCCTGAGGCGCCTAACAGCGAGCTTGCAGTCTGGTGGTCCAATATTCTCGGCTGGATCGCCGGCTTCACAACGGCATTTCTGCGTTACAGGTCCGGCAAATGGAGAAATATGGGCGTAGCGGACAAAATTTAACAGAAAATACATAAAAACAGCCTGAAAGTGTGTTATAATCAGGCTGTAACAAGGGGTTGTAAAGGTTTCGACGGGGTTTTTGAAACAATGTAAGCCACTGGTGGCGGCCAACCACCATAAAATGACCAATTAAAATCAAACGCTAAGAACAATAAATTAGCTTTCGCTGCCTAAGTGCGGCGACGTCGGCAGCAAGTCCACCGTTACTTGCAGCGCCGGTGTCATCGAAACGGTAAACTCCGTTCCTTAAGCTTTGCGGGATCGGAAAATTCATGAAGCTACCTGCCGGGGAAGTCTGTCTTTGGGGATCCACTGCAGGGAAATAAAATTTCAAAGACTATAGTGGAAGAAAGCGTTGCGGACGAGATTTCGGACAGGGGTTCGACTCCCCTCAGCTCCAGCGACAAAACAGGGACCTGTACGGGTCCCTGTTTTTTATATTTAGCGCTTTCGAATTTCTCTTGGCGCCCTCGGGCGCCGTCTTTTTTGAGAAGCGTGTGCATATACAGAAAAATTGACCTCTGATGCACATTTTGCCTCATAAAAAGAGCGAAAAGGTGAAATTTCGCGCACAGTAGGCCAACCTGCCGTGTACGGCAGGTTGGCTCGAGCTTTGATAAGCGACACTTTTTGTGCATATACGAGAAAAATGCCATCAAATGCACAAAAAATGGAAAGCCAATGTGCATGGGAAGCAAGTTTTTTCGTATATGCACACGGCGCATTCCCAAAACGAAAACTAAAGGCACAAGCCAATAACTATAAATATTAGCGCAGCTCTGGCTTCAACCCCCAACGCCGGATGATTTCATCTACGACTCGGGCAGAGAACGGCTTAACCGCGGTTTCGTAAGTAACGATCAGATTCACATTAGGAATCAGACCATATTCACCGAAGTAATCCAGCCGCCGGCAGGCCTCGTGCCTGTAAGACACATTGTCCCAGATTCCGTTATGTTCCCACGGGATCCGCTCGGATTCCTGCCAGATCGTTACATCCATGTGGAATGTTTTGCCGCCCAGTATCCATGGATACTCATAGACATACGGGATCCCGTTAGAGTAGAGACCATCGCAGATGAAAGCCTCGGATTTTGAGCGGACTTTGTGACCAAGAAGTGTGCCTACGGTAAGCTGTTCAGGATAAAGATCACTCATAGCTATGGGATTTGCCTGCCATTTGCGCGGAATTTCGTCGAACGGCTGAAAATAAGGCAGCAACAATTCGCGAAAACGCGAGCCTTCAGCCAGTAATCGGTCGACATAAGGCTCCCTGTGGTGCCGCAAATAGAATTCATAAGCACGTATTTCGGCTTCCAGCTCTTTGATTTTGTCCTCCAAATAGACACGCAGGGCATGCTTCTCAGCGTCATCGCGGCGCGACTTAGGCAAATAAACCGGCTTGTGACCGTTACTGACATACCAATTTGTGTGTTTGCCGTTGGAAGAGCAGATAAGACGCCCTTCAGGCAGTCCGTCAAGCTGCACCTTTAGACTGTCAAGCTGCGCAAGAAGCCGCTCGCGTGCCTCCAATATCATGTTATACATTCGCAAAGTGATCCGAACAAACTGTGTGAAAATGCTTAGAAAAAAGCAAAGAAATTCAGATATATGCATTATATCCGATAAAACTCCGAAAGCCAAGAAAAAAA
>JAZQNN010000026.1:0-46360 GCA_045627365.1 Lachnospiraceae bacterium | reverse complement strand
AGAGCGCGACGGAGCCGAGATCGGCCAGATGTGGTACAAAGAGCCGATGATCCTGCCTGAGGTTGACAAATTCAACCCGGCATTCGATGTCACGGACCACACGCTGATCACGGCGATCATTACGGAAAAAGGCATCATCAGACCGCCTTTTGATAAGGGCTTGAGGGAGTTGTTTTAGTTGGCTGCCTTCTACGGGTGTGAGGTTGCCTTCTTTGAAGGTTGAGTTAGCCAAGCAGAGCCGACAGAGCTGATAAAATCGTAAACCCGGCAAACCGGTCAATGAAAAATGGATGTCCGGCAGCAAAAACAGATGTCCGATTCAGGAGAATAGATGAGCAAACCCAACTGGCGAAGACATGGAAAAAGTTGCCTCGATCGTGAAGCAAAGCGGCTGCAACATAATGTCAGCTGACGCCGAAAGGATCTCCTTGAACAAGGGATATACAAAGGAAGGATTCGCTGAGAAGGTATACCATATTCACATCAGGTACGCGGGAGACAACGATGAACTATACTTTCGCGATTATCTGAACGAGCACCCGGACATCGCCAAAGAATACGAAGCGCTTAAGCTGGGTCTGTGGAAAAAATATGAGCACAACAGAAATGCATACACGGATGCTAAGACAGACTTCATCCGCCGCTGGACACAGGAAGCGCGAAAGGAATACGGGAACAGATACAAATAAAAAAGCAGGTCTTTCGACCTGCTTTTCTTTATCTGCGGAAGGCGGGACTTGAACCCGCACGCGCGCAATGCACACAAGATCCTTAGTCTTGCTCGTCTGCCAATTCCGACACTTCCGCGAGCCGCATTTTTCAACGCAAGGAGTATTGTAACACATAAAAAATAAAATGCAAGAACAATTTTTAAAAAATTTTACGCGTATAAAAAGCTCCGGTGAATGTCTTTAGTTGACATTACGTCGGATTGCCATTTGATTTTTGCATTGTAAACTTACCGGACATATTTTCAGGCTCAAACAATAAAGGCCTGCGATAAAATCGTAGGCCTTTATATTCTATGACATAGTCAAAATTTTTACTTCCTCGCAATTACCTTCTTGGCTGCTGCCACAATGTCGTTATCTGTCAGGGCAAAGCGCTCACGCAGATAGCTTTCCGGGCCGACCTCGCCGAACTCGTCCTGAACGCCGACCATCTGGGCAGGAACCGGTTTATTCTTGACCAGAACCTCGCTGACAGCGCTTCCGAGACCGTTGATCACATTGTGGTTCTCTGCTGTTACGATCGCGCCTGTCTTGGCGGCTGCCTCGCAGATTGCCTCAGCGTCGATCGGCTTCCATGTGTGAATATTGAGAAGGGCTGCTGAGATGCCTTCAGCCGCGAGCTTCTCAACTGCGCTTATTGCCTCAACTACGCAGTAACCGGATGCGATGATGGTCACATCTGTGCCGTCATTGATCTTGGCTGCTTTGCCGAGTTCAAATGTTGATCCCTCTTCGTAAACCTTCTTGATGCCTTTACGAACGAGCCTGATGTACATCATGCCTTCGTAAGCGGCGATCTGCGGAAGAAGTTCCTTGAGCTGTACGTTATCTGCCGGCTCAACTATTACCATCTCCGGAATACCGCGCATGATGCCCATATCCTCGAAAGGCATATGTGTTCCGCCGTTAAATGCTGCCGTGATTCCCGGGTCAGAGCCGATAACCTTGACATTGGCCTTGTTGTACGCGCCTGAGATAAATATCTGGTCGCATGCGCGTCTTGTGCAGAAAGGTGCAAATGTATGAGTGAAAGGTACTTTGCCCTGAACCGCAAGTCCGCAGGCGATACCGATCATATCGGCTTCCTGGATTCCGCAGTCGATGAAACGGTCCGGGAACTCCTTCTTGAAAGGCTTCATTCCCATTGCGCCCATCAGATCGGCATCAAGTACTACGATGCGCTCATCCTTCTTAGCGAGCTCGATCATCGTCTCGCAGAAGACATCACGCATATTTTTAACGTCTGTTCCATGTTCTTTTGAGAGAATTACATTACTCATAAGTTCACTCCCCCTCTCATATTCTGTCCATCTCAGCCCGGAGCTCGCCAAGAGCCTCTTCAAGCTCTTCCGCTGTAAATCCGCGGCTGTGACTGCCGACCTGGTTCTCTGACTTTGACCATCCCTTGCCCTTGATGGTATCGAGTATGATCACCGAAGGAGAGCCTTTGTGTGCCCTGGCGTTGTCGATCGCGGCTGCAATAGCCTCAACATCGTGGCCGTCAATAAACTGTCCGTACCAGCCGAACGCCTCAAACTTGGCTTTGATGTCACCTAAGCAGCATACTTCATCTGTGTCTGTGCGTCCGTCGATCTGGAGCTTGTTGTAGTCAACAAATGCGATCAGGTTGTCAAGCTTCATGGAAGCGGTCTTCATAGCCATCTCCCATACCTGACCTTCCTGGATCTCTCCGTCACCCAGGATGAGATATACGACATTGTCCTTACCGTCCATCTTAAGGCCGATAGCGACTCCGGCCGCGGTGGACGCTCCCTGTCCGAGTGAGCCCGTGGTCATATCGATTCCCGGTGTGTGATTACGGTCGCAGTGGCTCGGAAGGTCTGTTCCCGGTTTGTTGATGGTCGAAAGCATCTCCATCGGGAAAAATCCCTTGAGCGCCAGTGTTGCATAAAGAGCCGGTCCGCAGTGGCCCTTGCTCATAACAAGCCAGTCACGATCCTCCCACTTAGGATTTTTCGGATCATGTCTGAGCTTTCCGTTGTAAAGAACTGCCAAAGTGTCTGCGATGGAAAGGGAACCACCCAGATGCCCGGCTGACAGCCCGGCTATCATCTTGCAGACCTCCATCCTTACCTGAACGGCAAATTTTTTCACTTCTTTTGCATTAAATTCTTCTGCCATTTTTTCTCCTTGTCGCAATAAAAATTCACCCTGAAGTGTACTTAAAGTATACCCCCGGGTGAAATAAAGATTCAAGCGTTAAAAATTTATCTAAGCATCATTACGGCCGCAAGATTGCCCCTTTGTCCGTGGCTTGCTCGGTGCGAAAAAAGGTTCTCGCTGTTGCAGCATGTGCAGATATCAGTTGTATGTATGTTCTCTTCTTTGAGGCCCGCTCCGCGCAGGGTGATGCGGACAGCCAGCCACAGATCGAGCAGGTATTTGCCCGGAACTTTCACTCCGTTCTCATCCAGCTCATCGGAGAAAATCTGCGCCACTTCATCCGGCGTGAAAGTCTCAGAAAAGGCCTCGTACAGATCCTCGCTTACCTCATAGCAATCCCTGCAGATAGACGGTCCGATCACCGCTATAAGGTCCTCCGCCCTGCTGCCATATTGCTCGAACATCTTCGCTGCCGCCTTTGCCGATATATGCCCTACCGTTCCTTTCCAGCCCGAATGGACAAGGGCTATTGCATGGTTCACCGGATCATACATATACACCGGTACGCAGTCGGCAAATGACAGGCACAAAGCCACGTTCTTCTCATTCGTGATAAGCCCATCGATAGCTTCATAGTCGCGCTCGCGCCACAGCCCTTTGCCGCGGTCCGCAGCCGTTGCGATCCTGATATTCGTGGTGTGCTGCTGTTCGCTCATCACGATATTATCAGCGCTTATGCCTATCGCGCCGCAAAAACGTCTGAAATTCTCCCTGACCTTCTCCGGGTCATCCATTTGCATGCGGCCGAGGTTCATGGATGAGAACATGCCCTCGCTCACGCCGCCGATCCTTGTAGAGAAAGCCTGCACAAGTTCCGGACGTCCTTCAAATGCCGGAAACGTGATAAATTCAACGTCTCCCGAGCGTCTGATCATCGTCTCGCCTGTCTTATTCGGTGTGTATTTCAAGCCTTTCATTACTGCCAAGCCTTTCTTATATGTGTTACTTCTTCTCCATCTATCAGCACTGCGTCGAATCTGATCAGCGTATCGGATGGGATGTTATTTTTCATGAGATAGTACGACGCGACCTTCCTGATCGTCTGCTGTTTGGACGCGGAAATGGCATACGCCGCGCCGCCTTGCTTCCTGCTGCTTCTGTATTTGACCTCGACGAAAACCAGGTACCTGACTTTCCGGCCGAATTCTTCCGTTTCCTCGGCAGCAACTATATCTATCTCGCCTATCCTGCAGCGGAAATTGCTCTCGATTATCTCAAGTCCCGCTTCTCTCAGGGTGCGCCTTGCAAGAGCCTCATATTCGGTTCCGAGTTCTCTCTTGTTGAAATCTTCCGTCCCGCTCATAGATAATTGTGAATAAACGAACGCCTGTGGATGTCGAGCGGTCCGTATTTTCTGATCGCTTCGATATGCGCCGCTGTGCCGTAGCCCTTGTGTGAGGCAAATCCATACTCCGGATACAGCTTGTCATATTCATACATCATTCTGTCCCTGGTGACCTTGGCAATGATGCTGCCGGCCGCAATGGAAATGCTCTTGGCATCGCCCTTGATAATGCCTTCCTGAGGAATGGTTATCCCCGGGATTGTCACCGCATCTGCAAGAATGAAATCCGGCTGCGGATCAAGTGCCGCGATCGCCTGACGCATCGCCTCGTAAGTCGCCTGAAGGATATTGATCCGGTCGATGGTCTGGCTGTCTACAATACCCACTCCGACGCTTACGGCCTTGGCCATGATCTCCTCATACAGCTCTTCGCGCTTTTTCTCGGAAAGCTTCTTGGAATCGTTGAGGTAAAGGATCTCGCGCTCAGGATCTTCCAGATCAAGTATTACAGCGCCGGCCACAACAGGTCCTGCAAACGGTCCCCTGCCTGCCTCATCCACTCCGCAAATATAAGCGCAGATGGAATGTCTGCGCTCATACTCTTTCATTGTATCGATTCGCTCCCTCTCTGCCCGGAGCCTGGCTGCCCTTTTAAGTTCGGCTTCTTCTTTTTTGGTCATTTTAACCTCTGCTTACTATTCCTCTGACGCGCTTGGCGGCACTCTCCACTGGATCTGACCCGGAAGCTCGCCCGAGCCTTCCTCTACATCGGCCAGATTTACGGAAATAAGCGTCGATACGCCCTTCTCCTGCATCGTAATGCCGTAAAGCCTGTTGGCTGCCTCCATCGTGCCTTTTCTGTGGGTTATGACGATGAACTGCGTGTCTCTTGTAAGTCTGTGCAGATATCCGGCAAATCTGCTGATATTTGCATCGTCAAGCGCAGCCTCAATCTCGTCCAGTATACAGAACGGCGAAGGCTTCAGGTTCTGGATCGCGAGAAGCTAGGCGGTCGCCGTATGAGCCTTCTCTCCGCCTGAAAGCGGCATGATATTCTGGAGGTTCTTTCCGGGTGGCTGAGCGATGATCGTAATGCCTGCATCAAGCACGTCAACATCCTCTTCAAGCTCTATAGTTCCGGTTCCGCCGCCGAACATCTCCTTGAATACTTTGCCGAATTCGGCCTGGATCTTCTTGAATTCGGAATTGAACTGCCTGCGCATCTCCTTATCAAGGTCCTTGATGATCTTCAGAAGATCCTCTTCAGCCTTCAAAAGGTCTGTATGCTGAGTCTGAAGGAACTCGTATCTTTCCTTGACTTCCTTATATTCATCGATCGCCGCAACATTGATGCTGCCGAGCGACCTGATCGCGTTTTTAAGCTCGCCGATGTGCTGGCTCATGTCCTTTGCGCTGTCAAGGCTTTCGTCTCTGAACGCCAGAGCACTGTTGTAAGTCAGTTCGTACTCATCCCAGATATATGAGGATTTGGACTCAAAACGCTCTTCAAGTTTCTCCCTTGCCTGGGTAAGCCTGAACAGCTCCTTGTCAAGGTTAGAAACATGCTCAGCGTAGTCCTCGCGTTTGGTAATGAAATCCCTGTGTGAGCCTGTCTGCTCGTCCTTTTTATTCTCAAGGGTTGAAAGCTCTGCTGCCAGATCAATACGCTTCTTGTCGGCTTCCGCGATCGCTCTTTCGATATCGGCGATTTCTTCTTTCCGGCTTTCTACGAGCTTGGCTGTATCGGTACCCGAATTCTTAAGGTCTTCAAGTTCTTTCTCGAACCCGTTCAATTCCTGGGACAGCGATGCAATGCGCTCCTCTAAAAATACCTTCTGCTCTGTCAGTCTGGTGTGATCGTCCCTGAGCAGCTGAACATTTTCAAGCTTCTCAGCCTCCAGTTTCTTGTACTCTTCCAGTGCGGCTGAAAGCTCAAGAATCTCAGCCTTAAGATCATCACTTTCTCTGGCGTTGGTCTCAAGCTCACCTGCAAGCGACGCATTCTCGTCCGTCACTTCGCCTGTCTGAAGCTCTATTTTGCGGCTTTCACTGTCTACATTCTCATAGCTTGCCGTCAGCTCATCTTTCCTGGCTTTGGCCTGCTCAAGGTTAAGCGTGAGCGTATTAAGGAGGATCCTGTTTTCCTGCTGCTGTGTGCGCAGCTCGGTAAGCTCCTTGGTGAGAGCCTCTTTCTCCTTGGCGATGACTTCAAGCTTTCTTGCTGCGGAATCATTCTTGGACTTAAGTGACTTTATCGCCGCTTCAAGGTCATCTATCTCGCGACGTCTTCCAAGCAGATTGGACTTGTTCTTGAACGCTCCGCCTGACATCGCACCGCCTCTGTTAAGAAGCTCGCCCTCAAGGGTAACGATGATCAGTGAATAGTTGTATTTTCTCGCAACGGCAAGAGCGTTATTGATGTTGTCGCAGCAAATGATCTTGCCCAGAAGGTAGTTGACAACGCCCTTGTATTTCTCTTCTGCATTGACCAGTGAACTTGCTGTTCCGATAACGCCTTTTTCGCTCAAAACATCGGAATTGGTGAACTCTCCCCTTCCGGTAACTGCCTTAAGAGGCAGGAACGTCGCACGTCCGAGTTTATTCTTCTTAAGGTACTCGATCGCGTCCTTGGCCGTGCCTTCAGTGTCTGTGATGATGTTCTGAATATTGCCGCCTAAGGCTGTCTCGACCGCGGTCTCGTACTTCTTGTCTGTCTTTATGATATCAGCAACTACGCCTACGATACCCTTGTCGGACTCCTTCAGCTTCATTACTTCCTTGATGCTGCTGCCGTAGCCTTCGTAACGCTCGGTTATATTGCGGATATTCTCAAGCTGGGCTGCATATTTTATCAGCTGCTCTTTTCCGGAGAGGATCTCTTTGTTAAGGCCGGCTTCCTCATCGGTTGCCTCCTTAAGGGAGCGCTCCGCGTCAGCAACGTCCTTTGCAAAATTATCCGCCTCACCCTTGGCTGCTTCATACTCCTCGGTAAGTAATGCTACCTTGGCCTCCTGAGCTTTTTTATCTCCTGCAAATTTCTCTATACTTCCGGCCAACTCTGCCTTACGGGCCTCCATCTGCTCCATAAGGGCGCCGAGTCTTTCCATTCGGCCTGAGATCTCGCCTTTGGCATTGATAAGAGCAATGACCTTCTCTTTCAGTGATTCGCTCTTTTCTGAGGCTTCGCGGCTCTTCTGCCGGATCTGGCCAAGCGCCTCCTCACCCTCTGTTACGGCCTTCAGCGCATCTTCAAGGGCGGTCTTGTTTTCTTCCTTCTTGGACTCTGTCTCTTCTCTTGCCGCTTTTGCGCTAAAGATGGCCTCAGTCAGCGAATTGACCCTGTCCGCAAAATGACTTTCCGCCTCGTTTGCGGAATTGATTTGTTCGTTGATAACGTTGATCTGTCCGTTGAGATTCTCTTTTACGATATCACACTGCGCGATCTGGTTCTTCAGGTCACTGATGAAACCGTCCAGCTCGGTGATATCCTCGGAGAGCTTTTCGTACTCCTCCTTGGCCTGTTCATAAACGATCCTTGACTCGGCAAGTTCGTCGGCTGTTATCTTCTCTCTTTCTTCGAGCTCTTTAATTTTGTCTTTCAGATCGCCGTTTTCGATGAGAAACAGATTAAGATCGTAGATCTTCAGCTCTTCCTTGAGCTTGATGAATTTATCCGCTGCCTCAGACTGGCGTTTAAGCGGTCCTACGCGGTGCTCAAGTTCGTTCAGTATATCCGTTACTCTTGAAAGATTAAGACGCTCGTTTTCAAGCTTTCTAAGGGCAATGGTCTTCCTCTTTTTGTACTTTACGATACCTGCCGCCTCGTCAAAAAGCTCGCGGCGCTCTTCAGGCTTGCCCTGGAGGATCTTGTCGATCTGGCCCTGGCCGATGATCGAATAACCTTCCTTGCCGATACCTGTATCGTAGAAAAGCTCATTGATATCCTTCAGTCTGCAAGGCGATCCATTCAGAAGATACTCGCTTTCGCCGGAACGGTATACCTTTCTGGATACCGTAACTTCGTCATAATCCAGCTTCAGCTTGTGATCGGAATTGTCGAGAGTAAGCGATACGGAAGCGTAGCTTAATGGCTTCCTGTTCTCTGTTCCCGCAAAAATGACGTCCTCCATGCGGCTGCCTCTGAGCTGTTTTATACGCTGTTCGCCCAGAACCCACCTTACCGCGTCGGCGACGTTACTTTTGCCGGAGCCGTTAGGGCCTACTATTCCTGTTATTCCGTTGGGAAACTCGAAGTTGATCTTCTTCGCGAATGACTTGAAGCCTTGGATTTCTATATTTTTGAGATACATATTCTTCCCTTTCGAGTATGTATGTTTTTTCTTTCTTAAGTCGCTATGCCACTGTCTCAACGAGCATAGCCATAAAATCATATCCCGTGATAAAGCCGTCTCCGTCATAATCCGGTACCTTGTAAGCCGGCATCATACGTGCGTTCTTTCTTTCAGGAAGGAGCGGCCACAGGCGGCTTCCGAAGAAGCTCTCGTCTTCCCTTACCGGCGAGTACTTTTTGGCTATCGCCCACGCAACGCACCTTTTGGCGTCGATCAGCCCATATCCGGTATAGCGGTCCCATCCGGCCTCGTCGATGTCCTCCGCCGTCTTCGTGATTATGGAATAGATCTCGTCGCACGTAAGGTTCGGATTTATTGAAAGCATCATTGCTATGACGCTTGATACAACGCCCGATGCGAAGCTGCTGCCCCAGTCATCAAGATAGCCGCTTCTCGGGTTGAGCACGAGTATATCCTTACCAAAGGCGGCAATATCCAACTCGTTATTGTAATTGGAGCCTTCCCAGTAATTCTTATACTTGTCCACGGCTCCGACCTGAATGACCGTCGGATATCCTGCAGGATATTTCATGGTGTTGTAGCACCAGTTTCCGGAACACGCGACGATCACAACATTGCTCTCATACGCCCTTTGGATCGCCTGATCCAGGTAATCCGAGCTATCCCACGAGGCCATGGAGACATTGATTATCTGCGCTCCGTTATCGATCGCCCAGTCAATGCCTCTGGCAATTTCATTCGGATAATTGCCTTCCGGGTCCGAATCATATACCGCTTTCACGGCAAATACGTCCACCAGGCTGTTGTCGCCTAAGCTCGCCACACCTGCTATTCCGATGCCGTTGCCTGCCTCTGCCGCGATCACTCCCGCAACGCCCGTTCCGTGTCCTTTGGGGACGCAGTCGTGCGTCAGCTGAGGGTAGCCGTCCTTTGTCACATCGACAGAGATCGACATGTCGACAACATTCGCCAGTTCAGGATGATCCGGCTGGATCCCCGAATCAAGCACCGCCAGTTTTACTTTTTCATGCGGTACGGACTTCACCAGTTCCCACACGGACTCGATATCCATCTCGTCCAGGTACCAGACATCGTCCCAATAAGGATCGTCTGTGGAAGCCCAAACCTGCCTCACATTGCCGCCGGCCAGGATGGCTATACACATCAGGCCGGAAATGGCAAGGCGTGTTATTTTCTTCAGAAGGTGCCTCAATTCTTCCCCCTGAGCATTTTTATCGCACTCATTGCAGCTTTCTGCTGAGCCTCTTTCTTGGAATGGCCCTGTCCGTGCCCGATCTCCTCGTCATTCAGGAGCGCAACAGCTTCAAAAGTCCTGTTATGTGCCGGACCTTCTTCGCCGACCATTTCATACCTGAGCACATTGCCTTCTGTCTTCTGAACTATCTCCTGAAGCCTTGTTTTGGCATCAAAGAAAAGCTCTTCATTCTCAAGGCTCTTCTCTAAGTGCTCCCCGATAAAATCGGCAACACTGCTCCAACCGGAATCCAGATAGATCGCGGCAACAAGGGCCTCAAAAGCATCGGAAATGATCGAATCTCTGCTGCGTCCGCCGGACATTTCCTCGCCCCTGCCCATGATAATATAATCGCCCAGATCAATATATCTGGCGCATGCTGCCAAAGAAGGCTCGCAGACCATAGATGCACGCATCTTGGTCATATCGCCTTCCGGAAAATCTTTGTGTTTGTTGAAAATAAACTCGCTGATAAAAAACTCGATTATGGCATCTCCGAAAAACTCAAGGCGCTCGTTGTCCGAGATATCCGTTTCTTTGCTCTCGTTGATGAATGATGAATGGGTCAGTGCATTAATCAGAAGTTTTCTGTCCTTAAATTTATAGCCAATCTTCTCTTCTAATTCTGATAAATCCCTGCTCATTACATTAACCGTTAATCGATTTCTTGATCTCCTCTACTGCATCACCGACAGTCACAATATGTTCAGCCTGAGTGTCGTCGATGGTGACCTCAAACTGTTCCTCGATCGCGAGGATGATCTGGAAAACATCCAGTGAGTCCGCACCAAGATCATCGATGAATTTTGTCTCAGGGGTGATCTTAGCCGGATCGATATTCAGTTCATTTGCAATAATCTCACGTAACTTCTCAAATTCCATATAAAACTCCTTTACTCTTGTGAAGTTGTCTCTTCCACGTATATCTCTTTTTCTATCTTTGATGCGACGTCAGCCTTGGTCAGTGCCTCGCACTGAAGGATCGTATTTTTGATCTCTACAGCCTCAGAACTGCCGTGAGGCTTAACAACAGGTGCCTTAAGTCCCAGCATGACCGCTCCGCCGTATTCTTCGATTGAGAACTGCTTCAGCGTCTTCTTAAGGTCTTTCTTGATGAGCGCCGCTCCGATCTTGGTCTTTAAATTACTCATCAGCGTACCCTTGATCTGCTTTAGAAGCGCGCCTGCAACGCCCTCGTACATCTTCAGAATGACATTGCCTACAAATGCGTCGCACACAACTATGTCCGCAGCTCCGTTCGGAATACCTCGGCTTTCCACGCTGCCTACGAAATTGATCCCTTCGCACTCCTTAAGAAGCGGGATCGTATCCTTGACAAGCTGATTGCCTTTTTCTTCTTCCTCACCGTTGCTGACTATTCCGACGCGTGCTGAGGCTATGCCCATGATCTCGCGCATATAGACTGTCGCCATGCGTGCAAACTGGACAAGCATCGTTGGACGCGCATCAACATTGGCCCCGCAGTCCATGATCATCACAGGTCCTGTAAGAGACGGTACAATAAATGCAAGTCCCGGTCTTTCAACCCCTTTCGCCTTGCCGACGATCACCTGGCCTCCGACCAGAAGAGCTCCTGTGTTGCCGCAGGAGACAAATGCATCAGCCTCGCCGTTTCTGACAGCATAAAGACCCATGACCATCGAAGAATCCTTCTTGGCCTTGATCGCTTTTACAGGCGCCTCGCAATTTTCAATCACGGTCGCTGCGTGAACTACTTCGATCTGTTCTTTGTTATATGTCTGCCCTTCCAGCTCCTGATTGATCCTGGCTTCATCGCCGAAAAGCACAACTTTAATATTGGCATTTTCATTGACTGCCTGAACTGCTCCCGCAACCTGTTCCTTAGGAGCAAAATCTCCGCCCATCGCATCAAGGGCAACTGTTATCATATTTTTTTCTGCCACAATTAATACCCCCTGGGTATACTTAACAGTATTTTACTAAAAAAGTGCGACTTTATCAATTATTTTTAAAGTGGTTTGTGACAGGTCTGCCGCAAAATGGCCGCAGTCCCTTTCGGGGCTGCGGCCAAATAAGCGCTAAGTTTAGAATATATGGTCAAACTCTCCCGGCTGATTTCATCACTCCGTCAATATAGTCATAAAGATCCTGATTGTCGACTTCATTTGCGCCGTGACCTTTTCCCCACGGAAGTGTTACGACTGACTCCGAGATTTTATCCGGTGCGTACTTCAGCAAAGCGTTATGAGTGATCCACGCCTGCGGAAGGCCCTGGTCAGCGTCACATGTTCCGATATTGAACCTCCAGTACCCGGCAAGTGTACTTTGACAATACTCACTTTCGGAATTGTCCCTGTTCAGTATATATTCCACAGGTGACATCATATCGAGTATTCTTTCGCTTTCCGCGGATACTTCATCAGTATAAGTCTTAGCAAGTTCCCTAAGATAGTCCGCATTCTGCTGACTGAATGCACCCGGTGTATATTCGATTCCGGTAACTAAGCCGTTCTCATCCTTAATCAGCTCATATGTGAAGCCGTCAAAGCTTTCCGGACTGTTCAGATACTTCTCGTAAACTGCGTTTAGAGCATCTCTTACGACCGGGCTGAAGTGCTTCAATGTGCCGTCCTGAGTCCTAAACGCCGCGACCTCGTTGCTCTTGTGGTTGTAAGAATCCAGGCTCGGACACATCTTATTTCTGCCCATCCACGAATTCATATACTCGTCATAATCAGTAATGAGCGCTTTGCCGGTCTCCTTGTCATAGGAGAACCACGCAGCTCCGTTCTTCTCATTTTTGAGATAGTCAAGATATGCATCCAGACTTTCAAATTCGATCTTTGGGCTGCCAAGGCCACGGCCCAGGCTGACAGTCGGTGTGATTTTTCCTGCTCTTACGCGCTCAAGATAATCGGTAAGCGACGCGGATATAACATCCACAAGGTCTGTAAAATAAGCTCCGCTTCTGCCGTCGTCTCCCAGGTCAAATCCAAGGCTCTTTATGTATTTGACATACCAGTCATAAAGGTACGCGGACAGTTCGTCCTCATGCCCTCCGCCGATATAGTTCCCACCTAATGCGTATTTTACCGTTGGGCCTACCGGGAACCATGCTGAAATATCGTTTCCTTTGTAATCAAATGCCATCGAATTAAAGAGGAAGTACTCATCAGCTGCCTGAAACCACTCGTATGCGGCATCACCTTTGTTCAGATTGGTGATCGGGCAGTAGCAAAGAGCTACGAAGATATCATCGCTCGTTTCGGCCGCGCCGATCTCTTTAAGGTATTTATCAAAAACAGGTGCATTTCCTGATGCGCCGAGCATGGTCGACATTGCGCCGCCTGAGCTTGCGCCAAAGGAGCATATGGAATTCGTATCTCCCGGAATATAGTCATTGTTGGCCTTCAGATAACGAATTCCGGCCTTAAGATCAACAACGACAGCAGGCATCTGTCCGGTGAATCTTCCCTGCTCGTCAGTCGTTTCCTTGCCCCTGCCGCCTCCTGCGACCTGTACGTAGCCCTGACGGATAAAGCCGGTATTTACTCCTGTGACCTTGGATCCTGAATATCCACCGCTTCGGTTGCTGTATATTATCGGTGCGTTTGCCGGTGAATAGGTCACTCCACCCGTGCTTGAGACTCGTCCTTCAGAATTAACGGATACCTTACCGTCTATGCCTTTTATCATATAGCTTTCCGGGGCGTATATTGCCAGATGCTGGACCATAGGATCCACAGGCTTCTCACAGTAAACGACATCCAGCTTCCAGTATTTTGTTCCGTCATCCGCGCACTTAAGTTCCCATTTGTCAGCCCACTGCCTGATATCCTTTTTGTACTCCGGGCTGACCGGCAGCGAAGCCTCCATCGGCGGGCGTCCCGGACCCTGCGCGCCCATTTTTGCGCCATGCTGAGCCATTCCGCCTACTGCTCCGTAGCCTGCGAAGCCGCTTTCTTTTCTTTCGTTACTCATTTTTTCTCCTGACCTTGTGTGTCCACAATAAATTGTTTTGCACAAATTATATGATTCTGACAGCTTTTCTCAAGTACTTATTGTTTAAAGTGAAGAAATGTTATTTATTTCAAATATGTTTTAAACTTTACTGTTGCAACGCGGTAAAGTGGGATGTATAATTATCAGCAAATTTTCCAGAAAACAGGAGGAAAAATCATGGCAATCACCAACAGTTACGTTAAAAAAGTTTACGACGGACTTGCTCAAAGATGTGCTAATGAGAAGGAATTTCTTCAGGCAGTTGAAGAGATTTTAGAGACTCTCGAGCCTATCGTTGAACAGCATCCTGAATATGAGGCTGAAGGCCTGCTAGAAAGAATCGTAGAACCGGAGAGAACGATCATGTTCAGCGTTCCGTGGGTTGATGACAACGGCAAAGTTCAGGTCAACCGCGGATACCGTGTACAGTTCAACTCAGCAATCGGCCCATACAAGGGAGGTCTTCGCTTCCATCCGAGCGTTAACCTTTCAATTATGAAATTCCTCGGCTTCGAGCAGATCTTCAAGAACAGCCTTACCGGCCTTCCTATGGGCGGCGGCAAGGGCGGATCAGACTTCGATCCTAAGGGCAAGTCAGACCGCGAGATCATGGCTTTCTGCAAGAGCTTTATGAATGAGCTTTACAGACATATCGGACCTGATACAGACGTTCCTGCAGGCGACATCGGCGTTGGTGCACGTGAGGTTGGTTACCTCTTTGGACAGTACAAGAAGATCGCCAATGAGTTCACAGGCGTCCTTACAGGCAAGATGGTCGGCGCAGGCGGATCTCTTATCAGAACACAGGCTACCGGATACGGACTTTGCTACTACACCAACGAAGTACTCAAGGCTAACGGTCTTTCATTCGAAGGCAGCCGCGTGATCGTTTCCGGTTCCGGAAATGTTGCTATTTTCGCGTGCGAGAAGGCTCAGGCACTCGGCGCCAAGGTCATCGCTATGTGCGATTCAAACGGATACATTTACGACGAGAACGGCGTTGATCTTGATGCCATCAAGGAAATCAAGCTCGTTAAGCGTGCACGTATCAAAGAATACGTTAATGTCCGTCCTGAAGCTAAGTATGTTGACGGCTGCAAAGGCATCTGGACTATTCCGTGTGACATTGCTCTTCCATGCGCAACTCAGAACGAGATCGATCTTGAAAGCGCCAATGCTCTTATCGCAAACGGACTCAAGGTCATCTGCGAGGGTGCTAATATGCCTTCAACATCAGAAGCTATCGCAGCATTCCATGCAGCCGGCATTCCGTTCGGTCCTGCCAAGGCCTGCAACGCCGGCGGCGTAGCTACATCAGGACTTGAGATGACCCAGAACAGCGAGAGACTTTACTGGTCTGAAGAAGAAGTTGATGAGAAGCTTCACGGCATCATGGTCAACATCTACAACGCATGCGTTGACGCAGCAGAAGCAGTCGGACAGCCGGGCAACCTTCAGGTCGGCGCCAACATCGCAGGCTTCCTGCGCGTTGCCAAGGCAATGCTTTGGGAAGGCATCGCATAATTTTCTATCAGGCTTATCAAAAAAGGAGCTTCCGAATTCGGAAGCTCCTTTATTTTATGCCTCAAACGGGAATTTGAATTCTGTAAGACCGAATCTGTCGCGAAGGCCTGTAAGTTCTTTCTGAACGGCCTCTCCGACAGGAACGCCCTTGTCCTTACGGAACTGCCATATCTCCCACTCTTTTTCACCTGCGGTGTATATACGGTCGCGGCCCGGTGCTTTCTGGGAAGCGCGGAGTTCACGCAGAATATTTCCGGCTGTCTTCTTGAATGATTCAAGGCCTAAAAACGCCTCTGGGTCGATCGCGATGAAGAAATGTCCGATAGGAATAGGGATCTTGTTGCCGTCTTTGTCAACGCCCGAGATCATCTTCAAATAGCTGCCTGCCTGAAGCGCTGCAGAAAGGATCTCAACAACAGTCGCGTATCCATATCCTTTGTAACCTGCAAGGTCCTCACCGATGCCTCCGAGCGGCGCCAGTGCTGCCCTCTTCTCATTAAGTGCCGTCAGGATCTCATTGCTGTCAGTCATCGGCTCACCCTCACGTCCGATAACCATGCCGGACGGCGTATCTTTGCCGTTTCTTGCGTAAAACTCGATCTTGCCGCGCTGGGAAATAGATGTTGCGCAGTCAAGGACGAACGGGAATTCCTCGTCCGTCGGAAAGCCGAATGTCAGAGGATTGGTTCCGAGCATATTCTCAACGCCGAATGTCGGTGCGATAGAAGGACGTGCGTCTGTTCCCGTAATTCCGAGGAGCCCCTGCTCCGTCGCCATAGTGGCGTAAAATCCGGCGATACCGTAGTGGGTCGAATTTCTTACCGCTACCATGCCCAAACCGTGCTCTTTGGCCTTATCTATAGCCATCTGCATAGCCTTCTTACCAATGACCATGCCCATTCCGTTGTGTCCGTCCAGGACTGCAGTCGTCTTGGTTTCCTTAACGATCTCGATCTCAGTTACCGGGTTCAGGATTCCCGCATCTATGCGGTCGATATAGATCGGTTTGAATCTGTTGCAGCCGTGGCTTTCAATGCCTCTCTTGTCGCTCGCCATGAGGACTTCGGCGCATACAGCCGCGTCTTCTTCAGGAACGCCCTCGCATACGAATACCTTGATCATAAAATCCCTGATCATGTCCCATGGAACAAAAGGTCTTGTCTCTGTCATTATATTTCCTCCTATAGCTGTGATATTCAGCAAGTCATATATCTGTTAACAGCATAACAATACGTCAATTCAGATAAAAAAACAAGCCCGAGTCAGTTAAGACTCGGGCTTAAAAACTTTAAAGCAAATATTACTCAGCATCCTGAGCAATGATGGTGCGCTTGTTGTATGTACCACAGTTCTTGCATACTCTATGTGGCATTACGAGCTCGCCGCATGTCGGACATTTTGCAAGGCAAGGAGCGGTCATCTTCCAGTTGGCTCTACGTTTATCACGTCTTGCTTTAGATGTTTTATTTTTTGGGCATATTGACATAACTTACACCTCCTTGTTATTCATAAAAACGGCGACTTTCGGAAGCCGTACTTTGAAATTATACTCATGCTTCCTTTGTTTGTCAAATACTATTTTCGAAAAAATCACTTGTTTTTTATTCGGTGTAAAAACAGTCGTCAGCCGTTATTACGCTTCATTTTTCTTAAGGTGCAAATTGCCGTAAATCCGGCCGCAATAAGGCAGATAAACCATACAGCCACATCGGCTCTGTCGCCTGTCGGAGGATTGTCAGGGTCCTCCGGCTCAGGGCTTTCCGGCTCAACCGGACTGCCTGTCCATGCAGCGGTGAGAACTGTGTCCTCTTCAAAGACAGCATCGCTTTCAACGCGTTTACCGTCAGCATCTAACCAGCCACTGAATGCAGCGCCCTCTGACGGAGCCTTTGGATCTTCCGGCCATTTTTCCACGGATCCGCCGTAAACGACCGTCTCTTTATATATCTCAGTTTCATCAGCATCCTGGAAGATTACGTTAACGTATATAGGAACGATCTTTATGATATTAGCACTTGCATCTTCAAAATCTTCAGGATCCCAGTCCTCAGGATCGTAGCGGTAACCTTCGGCAATGGTTATTGTATTATTCGGGCCATAATATATTCCGGCCAGATCGCAGTTGCTTGTAAATGTACCGCCGCTCAGCTTGATATTGCTCTCCTGCGCGAACATACCATGGAAGTACTGACCCGTTTTTGAATATGTGGATGTAAAGGTACCGCCGCTGATCGTGGCATCTGCGCCCAAAAGGTATAAACCATTATACAGCGCACTGATATCACCATCCGTGATGACCAGTGTTCCGTAGAAGTGATTGATACCGTTACCGTTTTCGGAAACCAGAGTGCCGCCATTGATAGTTACCGTGGTTTTTGAATCTGCTTCAGAGATGATATCATCATTAGCTGTAATTATGCCGCCATCGATAGTCAGGGATGAAGTAAGATACAATCCATAAACCAGCTGCAGATCGGTCGTGTATGTTCCGTCGGTGATCTTTACCGGGCCTCCGGCTATCTGGTGAATGATGTTGTCGCTTTCATATGTGCCGCTTACAAAATCTGCAGTAGCACCGGCCTGTGTCTGATATACAATAGCCTCGCCACTGGTATATTCACCGTTGTTAAATGTGGCGCAGCTGTATTCATACATAACTCCGATTATGACATCTCCGGATTCGAAAGTGCCGCTGTTAAATACTACGCTGCTGTTCCCATACGTATAGAGAACGTAAGCAACATCTGTATAACCGTCGACATTTGTAAATTCAACCGTAGCTTCTTCATCCATTACGTATATGAATGCGCCACAGTCAATGGTGCTGTCTTTGACGATGATATCACCCAGATTTGCAAACACGAAAGTTGAAAGATCGTAACCCGCATGACACTGGATCCCGCCGCCGGCGGTGGAGGCGATTGAAAGGGTGCCTTCGACAAATGGAAAGACTGCTTCTTCAGTATAATCGTATACGACCGTAGATGAAATATCGGCATTTACCAGAGTAAGACCGGCATCTTCGTCAATAATCATAAAGGGCTTCTCGACATATAAAGTGTTCCCGCCAAAGTCAATGGTGATTTCTTTCGCTCCCAGCACAAACGCTTCGGTCTCATTCCATGTCACGTCTTTCAAAAGAGTGATGGTATCGCCGTCTACTGATGCTTCAAGGGCCTCCAGCAGCGTTGGATAGGTGGTTTCACCGATCTTGGCCTCTTCTCCGTCTGCAAAAGCTGTTACAGCCAGCAGCATAGCCATCAGGCAGAATACTGCCAAAAAAGAGATAATAAGCCTTGCTTTGTCTTTCATTTTATAGCCTCCGTATTCTCATAATCGATACTGTAGTCCCGACCAGTGCTGCGCATATAGCCACGATCAAAAGACACAGACCTACGCAGCTGTTATCGCCGGTATCAGGTGACTTTTCTTCAGCCAAAACAGTAAAATGTGCCGATGCGCTGCCATCTGATGAAACTATGGTAATGGAATGCCTTCCCGCCTTCAGGCTGCCGGCATATTGGGTGCTGAATTCAACTACTGTGGAACCTTCGGAAACTGCGTAATTTTCTGCGGATACTGTATCTCCATCCACTTCCACGCTGACAAATTTTCCAAATGGTGCGTTTGAGCGGAACCTCAGTGTCCTATCGCTTCCAAGAGTCCACTTGGTCCCGTCGCCTTCAATGATTTCATATTCGACAGTCACAGGCCGCTCTATTTCATATCCGCAGACATCGCACCGGAAATTATTGTCAGTGTCTGTGTGAGCTGCCTTTTTACTGACGATTATATCACAGAACAGACATATAGTCCAGTGTCCGGCGTCATCATAATCCCAGTCAGATTCATCATGGCCGGTTGCCGCGATTATATATGATTCCTTATCTTCCTCCGAAATAAGCTTTGTGCAGCCTGCATCTTCGAACCATTTGCCGCAGCCTTTGAATGTGCATTCATAATGCGCGTTCACTCCGTCCTCCGTGCAGGAAGCCTCCTTTTCGACAAGCTCGCCCTCACAGATATGGTCAGGAAGCTGCTCAAAATCACAGATCAGCTCAATTCCCCTGCCTTCGTCCGTGACAGTGAAATCAACGGCTTCTTCGTTCAATGTGATTTTCGTATCGGATGTAAAGTAATATCCTTCCTCTGAATATGCCCTCAGCACGGCCTCATATTTCATTCCCGGCTGCGCGTCGACATTTTCCTCAGGAACATATTTCGTTCCGTTAAAGTATTTCCATTCAACAGGAAGCACCTGATCTGCTCCCCGGAATGCAAAGTCAGGATATGTATCAAGAGCTTCGCCGAGGACAGGTTCCTCGAGCGTTACTGACACCGAATTTATCAGATATGTGGCAGTAAGGCATGTAGTTTCAGTATAGACCTTGGCTTCAGTAACTTTATTCCCGTCTGCATCTGTCCAATACCGGAAGCTTGTTCCTTCAGGACTTTCCGGATCAGAAAGCTTTGAAATCTTATGATGGACCGTTCTGACGCATGGCAGCAGGACTACCCCATTCATCTCGAAACGAACTGTGTACTCTGGGTAAACCATTATGCTATGGTTTGCCTTCTTTGTTTCTTCACCTTCGGTGTAGCTTACAGTTATCTGCGTAACATCCGTGGTAAGAGCGCCTTTCGGCTGAATCAGATAGTCAGTTACAGCATGCGATGTTCCGTCGCTGTAATAAGCTGTGACCACCATTCCCTCAGGGTCAAAGCTTTCCCCATCATAGTATTCAGTCAGCTTTGGCGCTTTGGTTATCGCGATTTCGGTAAGCACAGCATCTTCCCAGCCGGCATATATCGTGGTATTTGCCAGGATCTGTGTGCTTTCATCCCAAAGCACGCTGCACTCAGGATCTTTATACCATCCAGTGAATTTATATCCGTTTTCTTTAGGCTCATCCGGCAAAGTGATGGTGCCTCCCGAGGACACTTTAATAGCATCCTGCGCGGTGCCGTGACCGTTCATATTGAATTTAACGGTCATTATTCCGGACCATTTTGCATAAATAGTAAAGTTTTCATGCACAACAGTATCCCAGTCGTAAGCTGTTGTACAGGCCTGATCAGTGCAGTAATATTCAAATATATGGTCATCCCATGACGGAATGCTCTCAGGTTTCAGAGCTTTTTCTCCGTCATAAACAAGGCACCCTGTGCCGTTCCATCCGCCATTCGGATCGCATTTCACGTACCAGCACGGGGTAAAGTCATAATCTTCTGTCCCCGAATATGTTTCAAGATGGTGATTAAGAAGTGTCACTTCTCCGTTTTCTACCGTGAAGATCACATAATACTTCTCATATCCTTCGGTGAACAGCGCCTTATATTTGTTTCCGTTTCTTACCGGCTCGCCGATCTGCACACCCACTCCGTTCGGCACGTCGTACAGACGTCCGTTTTGAACAACGTAGCCATAGCTCAGATCCGGATTTTTGAAATACTTTCCTTCAGCAATTTTCAATAAGCCGGTTCTTGTGTATTCCCAGTCAGCATAAAGAGTAAGGCCGTCTGTTGCTTTGTCCGCGCCCGGATCCCATTTATTTTTGATGTCTGCATCCTTATACCAGCCGCATATGATCATTGTTCCGTCCGACGGTTCTTCTTTTTCGGACATCTCTTCCAGCAAAGACCGGTCAATGACCCCGCCCTCTCCTGCTGTTATTGTATGCCTCGTGCCGTTCTTATAGTCAAATGTCACACTGCATGGATCCAGCCACCTTGCGTAAAGGATCATGTCTTTCTTTACAAGATCATATCCAAGGTCGAAATAATTCTGATAGGTCTTTTCAGTATACCAACCCTCAAGCACCTTATCGCCGTTTGTGTATTCCGGAATCTTAGTCCTGTCAATCTTTTCACCTATAACGGCATCCAGGATCAGGCCTTCCTCCCCATTCATCGGGTCAAAGCCCGTATAGGTGCACTCTTTCCATTTCGCATACAGGATAAGCTGCCACTCAGGGGCGGTGTCCTTTTCGAAGTCCCACGGTGTCTTATATTCCGCGTCTTTATACCATCCGTCGAAGATATATCTGTCTTCATACGGATCAGCCGGTTTATTTACTGTCTTGCCGTACTTCACAGTCTGGAACGAAGGAGCTGTGCCGTGTTCTGTAACGAACTGTACCCTGCAGTCAGTATATATGCGTGCGTACAGAGTCATGTCCTCTCTTACGGCAAACGTCTCAAATTTCCATGGCTGCGTAAGCCCTTCATCCGAAAACCATCCGTCCACTGTATAAGGCACATTCTCAGGTACCTCAGGCTCAGCCAGACACATGCCGATCTTCACCTTGGCCGGTTCAAGTATTTCCTCTCCCCTTGCAACAAAGCTGACCGTGCACGGGCTGATCCAACCCGCATAAAGCGTGATATCATCCTCAACGGTGTCAGTGTTAAAATCCCATTTATTTGCGCATACTTTCTCTTTGTACCATCCGTCAAATTCATACAAGGCGTCGTACTGATTTAAAGGTTGCGTTATCTTTGACCCGTAGGTGGTGTTAACAGGAGACGGCATCAGGTTCTCAAGTCCGTGCCCGTTGAGGTCAAAATACACTGTGCACGGTGCTCCCTTCCACTTCGCATACAATGTCATGGATGCGTTCACAGGGGATGAAAAATCGTACTCATTCTTTCCTTCCGGATCAGTTGTCCAGCAGACAAACGTATATCCAAATCTTTCAGGGACCGTCCACGCAGAAACCTTGCCTCCCTCAGGCACGGTTTCGGCATGCAGCACACTCTCCGCACTGCCGTCATTCGCGTCAAACTTTACTTCAGCGTTCCAATGCGCATAGATTGTGAAGTTGTTATATACTTTCTGTGAAAAGTCATAAACTGATCCACCGGTCTTTTCCGTATACCAGTTATCAAAAACCAGATTACCTTTTTCCGGATCGTTCTCAGGTCTTACGGCTGCTTCTCCGTCATAAACAAGGCAGCCTGTGCTGTTTCCTCCGCCGTTTGAATCACATTTCACATACCAGCTTGGAGTAAAGTTATAATCCTCTGTCCCGGAATATGTCTCAAGGTGATGATTGAGCATCGTCACCTTTCCGTTTTCTACTGTAAAAATCGCATAGTACTTTTCATATCCTTCGGTGAACAGTGCTTTATATTTATTTCCCGTCTTTACAGGCTCTCCGATTCGCTCCGGAATTCCGTTCGGTACGTCGTACAGATATCCGTCGCTGACTAAGTAGCCGTAGCTTAGTTTCGGATTCTTGAAATACTTACCTTCGGCCATTTTTAAGATCTCGGCTTTTGTGTATCCCCAATCTGCATAGAGAGTAAGCCCGTCTGTAGCTTTATCAGCTGCCGGATTCCATTTATTTTTGAGTATGGCTTCTTTATACCAGCCGTATACGGTCATGCTGCCATCAGCCGATTTTCCCTTTTCGGACATCGTATCCAGCAAGGATTGGTCGATGATTCCGTCCTCTTCTATAGCTACTTCTTCTTTCGTGCCATTTTGATAGTCAAATGTCACACTGAAGAGAGATTTGCTCTTGTCAAGTGCCACCTTGGCAGGAGCAAGTGTATCTTCACCTCTTGCAAATAATCGTACGGTGCGTTCTGCATCATCGGCCAGTACACAAAAAGAGCTGCCTATGCTACAGGAAATCATCAGCATTGCCATAAGAGCGGCCGCAATTCGTTTTAAAAACCTGTTTTTTTCTCTCATTTTATCTCCGTGAGTCAATACGAGAAATTAAAAAGGCTGCCACACTGACGGCTGAATCGTTAGTGTTGCAGCCTTTCTTTTTTTATTTTTTAGCTGAAACCGAATCGTTATTTAACAAGTGCAAGGGTCTCTCTTGCGATCATAAGTTCCTCATTTGTAGCAACCTTAAGAACCTTAACCTTTGAATCAGCTGTTGAAATGATAACTTCGTCATCTCTCTTAGCGTTCTCGGCAGGATCAAGCTCTACTCCGAGGAATCCGAGTGACTTGCAAACGTTCTCACGAACAGATGCGTCATTCTCGCCAACGCCGGCTGTAAATACGATTGCGTCAACGCCGTTCATAACTGCTGCGTAAGCGCCTACGTAAGAGATTACTCTGTGGATGAATCCGTTGTAAGCTGCTGTTGCCTGCTTGTTGCCATCTTCCATAGCGCTGTCGATATCACGGAAGTCTGAAGAAATTCCTGAAAGACCAAGCATACCGCTCTTCTTGTTGAGGACGTTCATAACGCCTGCAAGGTCAAGATGTTCTTTCTTTGCGATATATTCCATAGCGCCCGGATCGATCTCGCCTGAACGTGTGCCCATGATAAGACCCATAAGAGGTGTAAGACCCATTGATGTCTCAACTGACTTGCCGCCGTTAACTGCGCAGATAGAAGCGCCGTTACCTAAGTGGCAAACGATGGTCTTAAGCTCGCTGTAATCTTTTCCTAAGATCTCAGCTACTCTCTTTGAAACGTATGAATGAGATGTTCCGTGGAAACCGTACTTTCTTACGCCGTACTTTGTGTAATATTCGTAAGGAACGCCGTAAAGGAAAGCTTCCTCAGGCATTGTCTGATGGAATGCGGTATCGAAAACAGCTACCATAGGTACGCCAGGCATAAGTTCCTTGCATGCGTTGATACCGATGATATTGGCAGGATTGTGAAGAGGTGCAAGATCGTTGCAAGCTTCGATCGCTGCGATAACTTCGTCATCGATAACTACTGATGAAGCGAACTTTTCTCCGCCGTGAACTACTCTGTGTCCAACAGCACCGATCTCTTTAAGAGAAGCGATAACGCCGTTATCCTTGTCTGTAAGGGCAGCGATAACTTTCTCAACAGCCTTGGTATGATCAGGCATGTCAAAGTGCTCTTTCTGCTTGTCGCAGCCGGCCTTCTGATATGTGAAATCTCCGTCGATACCGATACGCTCGCAAAGGCCCTTAGCCAGAACAGCCTCTGTATCAGAGTCGATAAGCTGATATTTAAGTGATGAGCTTCCGCAGTTGATAACTAAAATCTTCATTATTTTTCTCCTTTATCTGCTTATTTTGCTGCGTTCTGAGCCTGTACAGCTGTGATTGCAACAGTACCTACGATATCGTCAGCAAAGCATCCTCTTGACAGGTCGTTAACAGGCATTGAAAGGCCCTGAAGAACAGGTCCGTAAGCTTCTGCCTTAGCAAGACGCTGAACAAGCTTGTAACCGATATTTCCTGCTTCGAGCATCGGGAAGATAAGTGTATTGGCATGACCTGCAACAGCACTGCCCGGAGCCTTGGATGCGCCTACAGATGGAACGATAGCAGCGTCTGCCTGAAGCTCGCCGTCGATCTCGTACTGTGGGAAGCGCTCTTTAGCGATAGCAACAGCGTCGGTAACGAAATCGATCCTGTCGTGCTTAGCTGATCCCTTGGTTGAGAATGAAAGCATTGCGACCTTAGCCTTTGCTCCGCAGAATGATTCGAATGACTCAGCTGAAAGGCCTGCAACTTCTGCAAGTTTCTCTGAATCATAGTCAGGGTTAACTGCGCAGTCAGCAAATACGAAAAGTCCGTTCTCGCCGTATTCACAGTTAGGAACGTCCATTACGAAGAAGCCTGAAACGCCTGAAACACCCGGTTTGCACTTAAGGAGCTGAAGAGCCGGACGGATGGTGTTAGCTGTTGAATGGCATGCACCTGAAACAGCACCGTCAGCGTCGCCGCATTTGCACATAAGGCATGCGTAGAACATGTAATCCTTCTCCATGGTCTCTTTTGCGATCTCAGGAGTAACGCCCTTCTTGCCGCGAAGCTCGACGAATTTGTCGATATATTTCTGTTCGTTAGGATCATTGAACGGATCAACGATAGTTGCGCCCGTAATGTCAAAGCCCTCTCCGTATTTAGCAATCTCTTCCGGAGTTCCGATGATCACAAGATTAGCGATGCCGAGCTTAAGGATTTTCTCAGCTGCTTCATAGGTTCTCTTGTCCATTGACTCGGGCAGAACGATGGTCTTCTTGTCAGCCTTAGCCTGTTCAAAGATTTTCTCGATAAATTTCATGATTTTGTCCTTCCTGGTGTGTTAATGAATCTTTTTGATATGTATGCAGGCGGATGTCCCCCTCTTGGTCCTCAGCCTGTCACCAACTAACTATTATAAATCAATTACTTTTAAATACAAGCTATAACTCAAATAAAGCCTTAATTGTCCTCAATTGCATTGGCTGCGGAGATTCCCTTATATTTCCATCTGCCGGTCAGGTATCTGATAAGCGTAAGCAGAAGCGATGCGCCCCATCCGCACAGCATTCCGTAAGCAACGCCGTAGAATCCAAGGCCCAGGTCAAACCAGCTTGCGAAAGCATATGCCGCAACAGTTCTCATTCCAAGGTCGGCAAGTGATGCCAGCATTACAAACACCGAATCTCCCGAACCTCTTAAAGTTGAGCAGAACGACTGCTCCGCAGCAAATACCAGTGTGAAAGGAGCCCAGATCCTTAAGAACCTTCCTCCTATCGTCATGACTTCTATCGCTTCGGGTCCCGTGAAAAGACTCACCAGGTTCGGCCCGAACATGTAAACAACGATGCCTATAACGACGCAGATAGAAAGAAGAGTCACAAGCACACGCCTCAGGCCCTGTCTGATCCTCTTTATATTGCCTGCCCCCATGTTCTGTCCCACGAAAACAGCCAGTGCCTGTGAGAAACATTCCAACGGAAGATGTGACAGGTTCTCAAGTTTGCTGGTCGCTGTGTAGGCAGCCATGCAGGATGTACCGAAGCTATTGATAAGTCCCTGAACAAGTATGAATCCAAGACTTCCCGCAGCAAACTGCAATGCACTCGGAACGCTCATTCTGACAATGTCGCCGAAAAGTTCTTTATAGAACCTGAACTCACCCTTTTTGAACTGAAAATGCTCGATTTTCTTACTGCAGTATACTGCGCAGAGGACCACCGAAACGGCCTGAGCGAGAACGGTTGCTATGGCAACTCCCGCAACGCCCATATCGAGAGAAAGTACGAAGAACAGGTCTCCGCCTACGTTAAGGATCGTTGAAATGATCAGGAATATCAAAGGAGTCCTGCTGTCTCCGAGCGCACGCAGCATTGAGGAGAAGAAGTTATAAAGCATCAGGAAAATCGTTCCGCCGCAGTATATCTTCATATAGGCAGCCGCGTCCGGCAGAAGGTCTTCCGGCACATTGATGAGCCTCATTAAAGGCTCTGCTCCGAATATTCCTACTGCTGTCAGAACGACGGATACAATCAGTGCGAAAAAGAACGTTGTCGATAGCGCGTGCCTTATATCATCTCTCTTCTTGGCTCCTAAGAGCTGCGCAATAACAACGCTCGCTCCGCTTGTCAGTCCCGCGGAAAGGTTAACAAGGCAAAATGCCACCGTCGAAGCGCTTCCGACCGCCGCAAGAGCGTCTGTTCCAACATAGTTACCGACAACAACACTGTCAACTATGTTGTACATCTGCTGGAAAATGCTTCCCAATAAAATCGGAAGTCCGAACATGATGATTTGCTTCATGATCGGGCCCTGTGTCATGTCAATTTCTTTGATTTTTCTTTCTTTCATCTATCTTCAGGTATTGCTTTCTTTTATTCTTTATTTCCGTGCCTGAGTCAGGCATCTATTATCCTGACTTCCTCCTCATATGGAGTCTTAAGGTCTGTATCAAATTTATTCATGCAGATCATCCTGTAGAGCATGTCCGCACGCGTAGTCTGCTCGATCGCATCACTCGCCTCATCTCCTGCCGGTTCATAATCAGCAAGCTTGGTAACGAGCTTTATAGAGCCATTTTTCTTTATCTGGCTAAGAAGCGGCTGTGCCGACTTTCTGAAGCCCAGCACCTTGACTGCATCAAGGCCCGTCAGTTCGTCCATATCCTTCTGTCTGATGCCCAAAGTAATGTGCATCAGAGCTCTTCCTACAGTGGCTTTCGTATAGCTCTTGCAGTTGACGAGTTCTCTGAACTGATTGAATGAACGGAACTGATTCTTCAGGTTCAGTATCCTGTTGGCCAGGTCCTCTGTCACGCCGAAGTAGCATGTAAGATCAGAAGGTTTGTCAGCAAGCACCAGTTTTGAACCGAGAAGCGTGGAAAAATCATCCCTGAATACCGGGAATGAAACCAGATATTTATCCATCAGTATCTCAAAGGCGTCCGCAGGAACGGTTCTTGAAAGTGAATCCACATCATATGCGTTAAAAATCGCATTTCTTATCGCAGTCGCTGATGAAAAACCGTCTATTATGGCCGAATCCGTGTGAGCCGCAAGCATCCTGGCGATCGGCTCAGGCTTAATGCTGCTTCCGAGGCGCTTGACAGCCTTCATGTATTCAACGCCTAAAATGTTGTTGGAAGTTTCGAGTACCTTCACGTAATCAGGGCCAAGTACTTTGCCGACTGCCGCTGCCTGCGCGGCTGCGCTTGAAGCGCCGTCTTTGAGTGCCTCCTTAAGTGCCTGCCTGTACTCTTCAGGTTCCTCTATGATGAGATCTGCGATCGCCGAGAAGTAATCAGTTATTGACTTCTTCTCTGCCGCTACCTCGGCCTTCACACCGCCCATTACCGCCTCATCAAGGCTCTCGGTGCCGAAGCAAAGGTCATTTACAACGCCCAGTTTATCCAGTATGGAGACACCGCCATAAGCAAAATACTCGGCACTCGCCGTCGAGTAGCATGCCGGAAGTTCAAGTACAAGGTCCGCGCCGCACTTAAGCGCCATCTCGCATCTTGAATACTTATCTATGATCGTAGGCGCACCACGCTGAACATAATTGCCGCTCATGACGACCACAACATAGTCGCTTCCAAGCAGCTTCCTCGCCTCGCTCAGATGGTATGCGTGTCCGTTATGAAATGGGTTGTATTCCGCAATGATGCCCGTAACTTTCATGTGTTTCCTCCTGTTTTGTCAGTTCTTAAAGCTGTGGATAGGTGCCGGTATTCTGCCGCCTCTGTCCACAAATACACTGCAATCGTAGTTGTTGACCGCCATTATCGGAGCGTATCCTAAAAGGCCTCCAAATTCGACCTGTTCGCCGACTCCTTTGCCGCAGACAGGGATGATACGTACCGCCGTTGTCTTCTGGTTGACCATTCCTATGGCTGCCTCATCCGCGATGATGCCTGAGATCGTCGTTGCTTTGGTATCGCCCGGTACAGCGATCATATCAAGTCCGACCGAGCAGACGCAGGTCATAGCCTCAAGTTTCTCAATAGTAAGTGCTCCGCATGAAGCCGCATCGATCATTCCCGCGTCCTCGCTGACCGGAATAAAGGCTCCTGAAAGGCCTCCGACATACGAAGATGCCATAACTCCGCCCTTCTTGACCTGATCATTAAGAAGCGCAAGCGCAGCCGTTGTTCCCGGAGCTCCCGCTTTTTCCAGGCCCATCTCAGTCAATATGTCCGCAACACTGTCTCCGATCGCCGGAGTCGGCGCAAGTGACAGGTCAACTATGCCAAACGGAATGTCCAATATCTCGGACGCTTTGCGGGCAACGAGCTGACCGACTCTGGTGATCTTAAATGCGGTTTTCTTGACAGTTTCGCAAAGAAGTTCGAAATTGCCTCCGCGCACTTTCTCAAGAGCACTTTTAACAACGCCCGGTCCCGAGACGCCGACGTTGATAATTTTGTCTGCTTCGCTTACACCATGGAATGCACCTGCCATGAAAGGATTGTCATCCGGCGCATTGCACAGCACTACCAGCTTCGCGCAGCCAAGGCTGTCGCGGTCCTTTGTGAGTTCGGCCGCTTCCTTGATAATATCGCCCATCAGGCGGACTGCGTCCATATTGATTCCTGTCTTCGTTGAGCCGACGTTGACAGACGCGCACACACGCTCCGTAACGGCAAGAGCCTCCGGTATAGATCTGATGAGAAGCTCGTCAGCGGGTGTCTGTCCCTTGGATACGATCGCGGAATAGCCGCCGATGAAATTAACTCCGGTCGCCTGAGCCGCGCGGTCCAGAGTCTTTGCTACGGATACGAAATCCGCCTCGGTTTTGCAGGCGCTTCCGCCGATAAGCGCGATCGGGGTTACCGAAATTCTCTTATTTACGATCGGGATACCTAGTTCCTTCTCTATTTCCTGTCCGCAGGCAACGAGATTTCCTGCAGTCTCTGTGATCTTGCGGTAAATATTGTCATTAAGCTTATTGATATCAGAGTCGATACAATCGAGGAGCGAGATGCCTAAGGTAATGGTCCTCACATCCAGATTGTCGTGCTCTATCATTCTGTTGGTTTCAGATACTTCGTATAAATTGATCATGATTAAATCCTGTGCATCGCGTCAAATATATCTTCCTGCTGCATTTTGATCTGCATGCCCATCTTCTGTCCTACCTCACTGATCTCGTCGACCATTTCTCCGAATTTCTTAGTCGATGCCGACGTATCAACGATCATCATCATGTTGAAAAATCCGCCTGTGATGGTCTGGGATATATCCAGAATATTTACATTGTTGTCTGCGAGATAATTGCAGATACCGGCGATTATTCCGACTCTGTCCTTGCCTACAACAGTTATGATCGTCTTGTCCATGTTAAACCTCCATTATATCAGTAGGCATGTCATACCTTGCTGTCTTTATATCAAAATCTTTCGGCCCGTAAATGCTCTCAGATATCGCTATTTCGGCTTCTACGGCCATTTGCGCCAGTTCCCTGGTATTGTTCTCACGGCTGATGTGTGCGAGCATTATATGGCCGATATTGTCGTGCAGGAGCCTGTCTAAGAATCTTCCCGACGCCTCGTTGGACAGATGGCCGTATTGGCTCTTGATGCGCATCTGAAGAGGATACGGATACGGTCCTGTCTCAAGCATCCTTATGTCATGATTGGCCTCGAGCATCAGCATATCAAGACCCTGCAGCGCCGATGTCAGATAGTCGCCGTAATCTCCGAGGTCCGTAACGATCGCCGCACTCCTGTGGCCACTCTCAAAGCGATAGCATACCGGCTCAGCGGCATCGTGCCAGGTCGTAAAAGGTCTTATCCTGATGTCGCCGATAGTGAATGCCTCGTCAGCCTTTATGACATTCATCAGGCCCGTGTCGTAATGTCCAAGGCCTGCCATATTCTTGATCGCCCTGATCGTCCCTGCCGTCGCATATACCGGCAGCCCCGCGGCACGCTCCACAACTCCGAGGGTGGCTGTATGGTCGATATGCTCATGACTTATTAGCACTGCGTCCATGTCCTTTAGGGTAAGTCCGAGAGCTGCCAAAGCGTCATTCAGGCGTTTCTTGCTTATTCCGCAGTCGATCAGAATGTGCGTATTTTCCGTGCCTATATAGGTTGCGTTGCCCGTGCTTCCACTGGCAATGTTCATCATTCTCATATGGTTTCAACTATCGCCTTTACCAGATCATAGGTGCGAATGAATGAACTTATCGAAAGCTTCTCCTCCGGTGAGTGCTCGCCGAATGAAGTCGGTCCCATCGAAATAATGGCGTCCGCATTTGAGTAGTTCAGAATGTAGCCGCACTCAAGTCCGCCGTGTGTTGTTCCGAATTCGGCCTTTTTGCCGGTCATTTTCTCATATACATCGGCAACGATCCCGTTAAGCAGTGAATCATAATTCGGGAACCACGCCGGATATGCCTTGCCGTCATCATCCATCTTTGCGCCGACTATGCTGCAAAGCTCCTCTATCCTTTCGATAACTTCCGCCTTGCGTTCAGGGATCGAACTTCTGTTGGATACGACGATCCTAATGCGGTCCGGATCATTGATCACAAGGCCGATATTGGACGATGTTTCAGAGCTGATAAGGTCATTCTGCTCGCGGTGAGCAAGCCCGTAAGGAAGCTGGTGAAGCAGGAATTCCATCGCCTTCGACTCTTCCCGGCAAAGCGCGTCCTGAGCCTCGGATCCCTTAAGATATACCTTAACGCCCGGATCTGTGAGTCTGTATTCTTTCTTGAATTCCGCATCCGCCTCGTCTACGATGCGCTGCAGTTTTTCCTTATCTGCTCCTGTGATTATCGTTGCGACTGCCTTGTTCTGAATGGCGTTATCCTTGCCCGGCGATTCAATGATTGAGATGCGGTAGTCCATCTCTTTTCCGATCCTGTAAAGGACAATACCCATAAGTTTAAGCGCGTTGCCTCTTTCCCGGTTGATCTCGATCCCGGAATGTCCGCCCTTGAGCCCCTCGATAACGATGTCATAAGCTCTGCCCGCATATGGCTCGCGGTTGTTGTCGATGTTGGCCATTACGGTCGCGCCGCCTGCGCATCCAACGGTAAATACTCCTTCAGGACCGCCGTCGATATTAAGGATATATTTTGCTTTAAGATACGACAGATTCGCATCTTTAACGCTTTCCATGCCGGTCTCCTCATCCGTTGTGAGCATCAGCTCAAGAGGCGGATTGGAAAGATTCTCTTCCTTAAGGAGTGCAAATCCTATAGCGGCTGCAACACCGTTATCAGCGCCAAGTGTCGTTCCTCTTGCCTTAAGGAAATCTCCGTCAACATAAAGGTCCAGCGGGTCATTATCCCAGTCATGGCTGAAACCCGGTGCGGTGACCGGAACCATGTCAAGATGGCCCTGAAGCGCGATCGCCGGGTGGTCTTCTTTGCCCGGTGCGGCAGGCTTTCTTATGATCACGTTGCCGTTTCCGCTTGAAAGATCGAGGAAATGTTCAAATCCGTTCTTCTCGGCCCAATCCATGCAATATGCGATTATTTTATCGTTATAGTAAGAATACCTCGGGATCTTACTGAGTTCTTCAAATTCTACCAGTACCTGTGCTTTTTTATCCATATTATCTCCTTGACATCCGCAGCATGATAAAAGTTCACCGGGCCTTTAGCCCGGTGATTAAGTTTTATTTGAAATCGTCTACATTCAGGCTGAAGTCCGTTATCTCATCAAATGTGTAACGTCCCTCTCCGTATGCGTCGTCTTCCTCATCTTCGGCGTCTATCTCACCTCTTGCGTAAGCCTCCTCAAGAGACATATCATCGTATTTCCTGTTGGAGCCGTAAACCGGTACGTCCTCTTCAGGAGCGTCGTATGTCGGATAAACATCCTGCGGGGCATTCTCCGTATTCTGAAGTGCCTTCCTGTTGTTGGTCGTGATCTCAAGGCTTGACTCGAGTGTCTTAGTAAGCTCGTCGTATCTTAATGTGGTATTCTCGATCGCGGTATTGAGGATATCCTGAATGCCTGCAAGAGAATCGTCGGTATACCTGATGGCTGCTACCTTGATCTCATTGGCCTCTTCTGTTGCTCTGTCGATGATGCCGCCTGCCTGTGTATTTGCCTCAGCAATAAGCTTGTTGGCCTCCTTGTAAGCCTGCTGCATGATCTCATGCTCGGAAACGAGTGACGCGGTCATCTCGTTGGCCTTTTTGATCATTTCTTCTGCTTTATCCTGGGCGTCCTTCAAGATGGCGTCACGGTTAGCAATAATTCTCTGATACTTCTTGATTTCATCAGGAACATTCCTTCTTAAATCGTCAACAAGCTCAAGAAGTTCTTCCTTGTTGACAACGATCTTGGTACTTGACAGTGTCTGGAACTTGGCACTGTCAACATATTCCTCAATTTCATTGATGATCTGTTCAATTTTGCTCATCTGCCCACCTCTTAACTATTTGTTCATTTCTTTTATTCTGTCGATCAGTTTCGCTTTTATGTACTCAGGAACGAAAGCGGTAAGATCTCCGCCGAAAGCGGCAACCTCTCTTACAACACTTGAGCTGAGATAGCTGTATTCCAGCGATGCTGTAAGGAAAATCGTATCAACATCCGCATTAAGAATCCTGTTGGTCTGTACGTTCTGGAGTTCGTAATCGAAATCTGTTACGCTGCGAAGGCCTCTGACGATACTTCTGGCACCTTCCTGTTTTGCAAAATCCACAAGAAGTCCATCGAAAGATACAACTTTGACATTCGGCAGATCGGCTGTAACATGCTTGATCATCTCAACGCGCTCTTCAGTTGTGAACATCGGAGATTTCTTGTTGTTGATAAGAACACCTACGACAAGCTCGTCGACAAGCCTGCTTGCACGCTCGATTATGTCGATATGTCCGTATGTCACCGGGTCAAATGTTCCCGGATAAATTGCTTTAATCATAATTCCACCTTAGCGACTATTTCAGTTTTAAGAAATAATGCCTGTTAGTCTTATAGATCTTCTCTCTGGTGATGACAAACGCCGAATCCGCCAGAAATTCCAGGTCATTCTTTCTGTCAGCCTCCAGTATCACAAGGCTGTCTTCGTTGATTATTCCCGACTCTGCAAGGGCTTTCAATATCTCCTCCTCGTATCCGGCAAAATACGGCGGATCGATATATACGAAATCAAATTGCATCTTGCGTATGGCAAGTTCCTGGATCGCTGCAAGGGCGCTGCGCTGAAGCACCACCGCCCCATCTTTCAGATGTGTATGCTCAAGGTTGTCCTGAAGACAGGCTATTGCAATGGGGCTATTATCAACGAAGGCGCTCATTCGGGCGCCTCTGCTTAATGCTTCAATGCCTATACCGCCGCTGCCACAGAAAAGATCCAGAAAATCTGATCCGGGAATATAAGGATTAAGGATGTTGAAAAGTGTCTCCTTAATCTTGTCTATGGTCGGTCTTGTATCCAGACCGGGAGGCGTCTTCAAAAGAAGCCTCCCGGCTGTTCCGGCAATTACTCTCATTAAAAATTATTCTGCAGCTTCTACTGCTTCAGCTACTTCCTCAACTGCCTCAGCAACTTCAGCTACTACTTCCCCAGCTGCCTCAGCAACTTCAGCTACTGCTTCCTCAGCTGCTTCCTCTACAGGAGCCTCATCAGGAACAAGGTCGTCTTCGAAATCCCTTCTGCTGAGAGAGATCTTCTTCTCTTCTTCCTTGAACTCAACGATCTTAACGTCGATCATCTGACCGGTCTTAAGAACGTCCTGAGGCTTCTTAACATGCTTCTTGGAGATCTGGGAAACATGAAGAAGTGCGTCGATACCCGGCTCGAGCTCGATGAAAGCACCGAAGTCAGCCATTCTTGCGACCTTACCTGTTACGATAGTGCCAGGAAGGTATTTAGCCTTAGCGATTGCCCATGGGTTCTCATCAGGGAACTTAGCAGAAAGGGCGATCTTGCCGTTATCCATGCTCTTGATGAATACTCTGATCTTATCGCCTACGTTAACGATAGTCTTAGGAGAATCAACTCTGCCCCATGACATCTCAGAGATGTGAAGAAGTCCGTCAATTCCGCCCAGATCGATGAAAGCACCAAAGTTGGTAACTGACTTAACTTCGCCTTCAACGATGTCGTTGACCTGGAGAGTCTCAAGAAGAACTTTAGCTCTTTCAGCCTTAGCTTCCTGAACGAGTTTCTTTCTGTTGCCGATGACCCTTCTCTTGTGTGGGTTGTACTCGGTAACGAGGATCTCGATCTCCTGATCAAGATACTTGGAGAGGTCTTTCTCAAAGTAATCTGAAACAAGGCTTGCAGGAACGAAGATCTTAGCACCTTCGAACTCGCAGATAAGTCCGCCGGTAGTAACCTTCTCAACCTTAGCTGTGATAACTTCCTTGTTCTCGAAAGCTTCTTCAACTCTCTTGTTGGCTCTTTCTTCGCTGATTCTCTTGTATGATAACTGAACCTCGTTATCCTGGATGCGAAGGACCTTAGCTTCTAATACATCACCAGGCTTAACTGCAGCTTCAAGGTCTACGCTTGCGTCGTTGGAATACTCGTTCTTGGTAATGATACCGTCGTACTTGTAATGGATGTTAAGCGCGATGCAATCAGGCTTAACGTACAGCACAGTGCCCTCTACAATCTCCCCCGTATGTATTGTTTTGATTGATTCATCAATCATCTGGTCATTAAAAATGATCTCGTCTGACATTTATGCAGAACCTCCTGAATAATATAGTTCGGAGCTGATGCTCCGGCTGTAATACCTACGCGCATACAAGATTGTAGATCTGCGGTGGGTAAATCCCCCGCTGTCTGTATTAAGTAAGTATCCGCACAGCGCGATTTACAGATCTCAAACAGCTTTTGTGTATTGGAGCTCTCCATATCTCCGATAACAATCATGCAGTCTACAGACTCAGCAATAGCCGCAGCCTCTGTCTGTCGGGCTTCGGTTGCACTGCAAATCGTACATATGACGGAAACATCATACCTTTTTTTATTTAATATAGCAACAATTTTTTCAAATTTTTCTAAATTAAAGGTGGTTTGTGAAACCACTGTGACCAGCCCATATTCGGGCAAATTTATTTTTTCCGCATCTTCTTCGTTGTCGATCACCGCGCAGTTACTTCCTGCCCAGCCTAATATCCCCTGCACTTCCGGGTGCGAACGGTCTCCGATAATTATGAGGAAGCCCCCCTCTTCGGCTGTTTTCTGCGCGATCCGGTGGATCTTTTTTACAAAAGGACAGGTTGCGTCGATCACGCTGACGCCTGCCTTTTCGGCCTTTTCATATACAGAGCGACCTGCGCCGTGTGAGCGGATGATCAGGACGGAACCTTTGATCTTCTCGATGTCATCCTCACCTGTGATCACGTCGACGCCTTTTTCACGCAGGCTGCCGACTACTTCCTTGTTGTGGATGATCGGCCCGAAGGTATAGATCTTACGGCCGTCCTTTTCGGCCTCGATCTGCTCATATACGGTGTTGACCGCTTTGGTCACGCCAAAGCAGTAACCGGCGCTTTTTGCTAAAATTACTTCCATCTGCTTTTATAGGAGCGCTACCACAGCGTCCACAACTTCAGCGATACTCATGTCAGAAGAGTCGATCTCCACAGCGTCATCAGCCTTCTTAAGAGGAGAGATCGCCCTGTGGCTGTCCTGATAATCTCTTGCTTCAATATCTGCCTGGATCGCGTCGATATCGCAGCTTTCGCCCTTTTCTACAAGCTCCTTGTAACGTCTTTCGGCTCTGCAGCGCGAAGACGCGGTCAGATATATCTTCGGGTCGGCATTCGGAAGAACGACCGTTCCTATATCTCTGCCGTCCATGACTACGTCATATTTTTCGCCAAGTTCCTGCTGAAGAGCTACAAGCCTTGTTCTTACGGCCGCGAATCTTGACACTGCAGAAGCAGCGTTTCCGACCGCTTCCTTGCGGATCTCGCCGCTCACGTCCTCGCCCTCGAGGTACATGTGCTGAACGCCGTCGGCATAAATTATGTCGATATTGACCTTCTCACACACTTCGCTGACGCCGTTCTCATCGTCGCAGCTTACGCCTGCGCGAAGGACTGCGAGGCCTATGGTCCTGTACATAGCACCCGTGTCAACATACATGAATCCCAGCTTGCGGGAAATTTCCTTGGCTATTGTGCTTTTGCCTGCTCCGGCAGGTCCGTCGATAGCGATCTGTCTCATTATGGTCTCCTTTGAATCTATTCTTCTGCCGCGCTCGTTCCGGCCAGATATCCGGTGGAAAGCGCGATCTGGATATTAAAACCGCCTGTGAATGCGTCCACATCCATTACTTCACCTGCAAAATACAGCCCCGGCACGATCTTCGACTCCATCGTTGACGGGCTGATGTCGCGGACATCCACTCCGCCTGATGTGATCACGGCCTGAGAATACCCTTCAGTGCCGCTTATCGTAAGCGGGAAAGACTTAAGAAGTGCGGCAAGTGCCTGCCTTTCTACCCTGGTCACTTCGTTGACTTTCTTGTACTGGTCGATACCGGAAAGCTCAACTACAACCGGTATCATCCTGGCCGGCAAAAGCCCCGCCAGGCTGTTCTTGAATTCTCTATTGATCTGAGCGGAAAAATCCCTGAGGACACGCTCATCAAGCTGCTCAAAACTGAGTGCAGGCTTGAGGTCTATGCTGAGAGTGCATCCGTCCACGGAAAAGCCTGATTTCTTACGCGCATATTTGTTGATCAGGCTCGATGCCGTCAGGATAACAGGGCCCGACACTCCCCTTGCCGTAAAGAGCATCTCTCCGAACTCCGAACTGATCTCTTTTCCGCCCGCATCGCGTACGGTAGCCGTAACATTTTTCAAGGAAAGCCCTTCAAGCCTTCTTATCCAGTCCTCGCGGACCGTAAGCGGTACCAGTGAAGGATTTGTCGGCACAAGCCTGTGTCCGGATTTTTCTGCCCATTTAAAGCCGTCTCCCGTGGAACCTGTCGACTGATAGGAAAGCCCGCCGGTCGCGATGATGATCGCATCGGCATCTATTTCATCAATTGATGTAACCGGGCAGTTGAGCTTAACGCTCACGCCGGCTGTCCTCAGTCTGCGTTCCAGCGTCCTGATGACATCGGAGGAATGGTCCGAGGCCGGGAATATCCTTTTGCCCCTTTCCTCTTTCAGGCGAAGCCCCGATTTCTCAAAAAAAGTGCAGGTGTCTTCGTTAGTGAAAGAATACACCGCACTGTAAAGGAATTTTCCGTTATTGACAACATTCCCGAAAAAGTCCGAAATGTCGCACGCATTGGTCAGATTGCAGCGGCCTTTCCCGGTAATGAAAAGCTTTTTCCCAAGTTTCTCGTTCTTCTCAAGGAGCGTGACCTCAGCTCCGTTTTCAGCTGCCGCGATCGCAGCCATCATTCCGGCGGGACCTCCGCCGATCACTGTGACTTTTTTCATACTTCCACTTCTATAAATTCATCAGGTTCAGGCTCCTGATACGATGTGTCATCCGTAGCTATCCGGGCCTCTGTAACAGCCGTCTCCGTAAGGCCTCTGAAGCCTACTTCCTCTTCTGCTTCCATCTTGAATGTCTCGATCTTCTCCGCATTTATATCCGGAAGCTCATCCGTTGACGCAAGACCGAATCTGCGCAGGAATTCCTCTGTCGTTCCGAAAAGGATAGGACGGCCCGGTGTATTGAGTCTTCCCTTCTCCTCGATAAGTCCTGCCTCGATGAGCCTGTTGACAGTATGTTCTGATGAAACGCCGCGGATCTTGTCGATCTCGATCTTGGTGACCGGCTGCTTATACGCAACGATCGACAAAGTCTCGAGCTGGATGTCCGTAAGTCTGTAATCCTTAGGAAGCGAAACGATCTTGATCAGATACTCATATGCTTCTTTCTTGGTGCACATCTGAAATGCGCCGTCAAGTTCGATGATCTGCACGCCTCGCTGCTCCGACTCGCACTCGGCCTGCATCTGTTCAATAACGGCACGGGCCTTTGCCTCATCGATCTGGAGCGCAGCCGCGATCTTTGACAGTTCAACAGAACCGCCCATCGTGAAAAGTATTGCTTCAATCGCTGCTTTTATCTGATTTTCATTCATTTTCGTCTTCCTCTATGCTTGGATCGTACAGAATAATATCCGCGTCGTTATCCGCCTGTCTGGCCTTAAGAGTTCCGTCCTTCATCATCTCAAGAACAGCCAGGAACGATACTATGACATTCATCTTATCTCCCTGCTGCTCGATGAGCGACCTGAAGCTGAACTTCTTCTCCCGCTTCAGGAAGGTCCTTATACGAGTGATTCTGTCTTCGATCTTTATCTCGTCTTTACGTATGCGTCCGAATTTGATCGCCTCGGTATTGGTTCTGTCGGTGCACCTTCTGATGACGTCGTCAAAAACTTCCTTCATCTTCGCAAGTGTCACGTCCTCAAGGAACACATCCAGATCGATAGGCGCCTCATATTCGGCAACTTCTTCCGGAATAGTCGGCTGTTTGTACAGATTCTTCGCGGCATTAAGGTTCATGTCCTTGAGCTCGCGGGACATATACTTGTACATCTTGTACTCGAGGAGCTGCTGAACAAGCTCATCCCTCGGATCTTCTTCGTTGCCCTCCTCGTCGACCTCGGCAGGAAGAAGCATCCTTGCTTTGATATCAAGGAGCGTAGCCGCCATTACCAGGAATTCGCTCATGACATTGGCGTCCTGCTCCTCCATCTGATCGAGGTAGGCAAGATACTGGTCCGTGATTCTCGCGATAGGGATATCGTATATATCAACTTTTTCTTTTTCTATCAGGTGAAGCAGAAGGTCTAAAGGGCCCTCAAAGCTCTCCAGTTTCGCCGCAAATGTCAATTACAACGACCTCCGGTTTATTAAAAACTCTTATATTTACCAGGTGTGAGCCGCATCCGGCTGTAACGATCATGGTTGTGCTCTTCTGAACAAATCTTCCCCAGTAATACTTAGGGAAGAGCTTGATCTGCGGAGACAGAACTCCTCCGATTCCCGGAACGACCATAGTCCCTCCGTGCAAATGTCCCGAAAGCACCAGATCGGCTCCCGTCTCGGCATAAACCGCTATTTCATCCGGGTTATGTGCCAATAAAATATTATATCTTTTTTCATCTAATTTGCCAAGATATTCGACGAGCTTTTCGGCCGTCAGGGACGGCTTATTATGCTTCCTGTAATAGTCTCTGTCTACGTCCAGGCCATAGAGCGCAATGCCCTCACAAGGCGCGTCGGAAGCGTTTTTAAGATGCTTTACGCCGATCCGGGCACATTCTGCCTCAAGCTTCTCGTAGCGGGCTGCAAATCCTTTCTCAGTATCCGCCTGCATGCCCTTTTCGTGATTGCCGTCAGCCATATAAACCGGTGCGATCTTTACAAGCTCCTCAAGGAGTCTGTAATAGACAGCGTCTTTATTTCTCTTCGGGGTTGCGCACAGCATGTCACCGCCGATCAGGATCACACCCGGCCCCGCATCCCGGATCCTTTCGATTAGATTGACGTTGTTCCTGCCGTATCTCCTGCAGTGAAGGTCGCTGATAAAGACCGCCTTCAGAGCCCTTCCTTCCGGCAGTTTCGGTGTGCGCAGGACATATTCGGTTGTCCTTAAGTGGTACAGCTCGTAAAAGCTTCTGATAAAACTTGCGATTATCAAAGCCGCTATGATGCCCACCACGATCATCCACGCTTTCATAACTCATTTACTATAACATACGCCGGTTGACATGAAAAGGGGCAGCCCTTTTCGGACTGCCCCTTTGATACTTGATTTGCGTATTATCAGTCAAGCTGCGAGAGCTTCTTCAGGTAATCGAATCTGCCCTTGGCATCAGCTTCTGACTTAGCGAAGAGTTCCTTAGCGCGCTCAGGATTCTGTCTCTCAAGAGCTGTGTAACGAACCTCGTTGTGCAGGAAATCGATGTAAGCGGTCGATGCTTCCTTGCTGTCGAGCATGAACGGATTCTTGCCTTCTTCAGCCAGACGCGGATCGTATCTTAAGAGATTCCAGTAGCCTGATGTTACAGCCTGCTTCTCTTCTGCCTGAGCTGTGCTCATGCCGCCCTTGATACCGTGGTTGATACATGGAGCATATGCGATGATGATGGACGGTCCCTGATAGCTTTCAGCCTCAACGAAGGCCTTGATGCACTGGTTCATATCTGCGCCCATAGCGATCTGTGCAACATATACATAGCCGTAGCTCATAGCGATCTGAGCGAGGTCTTTCTTCTTAACGTCCTTGCCGCCTGCAGCAAACTGAGCTGTAGCGCCTGTCGGTGTTGACTTGGATGGCTGTCCGCCGGTGTTGGAGTAAACCTCGGTGTCAAGGAGCAGGATGTTGATGTCCTTGCCGCTTGCAAGTACGTGGTCTAAGCCGCCGAAGCCGATGTCATAGCCCCAGCCGTCGCCGCCGATTACCCACTGGCTCTTCTTAGCAAGGTATTCTTTCTGCTGAAGGATCTCCTTAGGTCTGTCTGCGTCTTTGGTCTCAAGAACTGCAACGAGTTTCTCTGTTGCCGGGCCGTTGAGCGCGCCGTTTGCAAATGTCTCGACCCATTCCTTAGCTGCTGCTACTGCTTCAGGATCTGTGCCGTTGAGGGCGATGTACTGAACCTTCTCTTTGAGGGAAGCTCTGATAGCGTTGTTGGCAAGAAGCATGCCGTAACCGAACTCTGCAGCGTCCTCAAACAGTGAGTTGCTCCATGCCGGGCCCTGGCCCTTGTCATTGGTGGTGTAAGGTGTTGAAGGTGATGAGTTGCCCCAGATCGATGAGCATCCTGTTGCGTTGGCAATGTATGCTCTCTCACCAAAGAGCTGAGTCATCAGCTTAACGTAAGGTGTCTCGCCGCAGCCTGCGCATGCGCCTGAGAACTCAAGAAGAGGCTTCTTGAACTGGCTGCCCTTAACTGTGGACTCCTTGAACTTGTCAGCAACTGCCTGCTTAGCCGGAACCTTAACGCCATATGCGAACACATCCTGCTCAGCCAGCTGGCTCTCAAGAGGCTTCATAACGAGTGTTTCTGCCTTCTTGTTGCCCGGGCATACATTGGTACATGATGCGCAGCCTGTGCAGTCAAGCGGAGATACTGTCATAACGAACTTGTAGCCGGGAAGCATGTTGACGTCTTTGCCCTTGGTTCCTTCCGGTGCTGCTGCAAATTCTTCCGCAGTCATAACTACAGGACGGATAGCAGCGTGCGGGCATACATATGCGCACTGGTTACACTGGATACATGTATCCGGATTCCAGCACGGAACGTCAACGGCGATTCCTCTCTTCTCGTAAGCTGCTGTGCCTGACGGTGTGTAGCCGTTTACATAGTCAGCAAATGCAGAAACAGGGATCTTGTTGCCTTCCTGAGCGGATACCGGATTCTGGATGGTATTAACGAACTTAACTGCCTCAGGTGTTCCTTCGGTATAAACTGTTCCGAGAACTTCATCCTCTGCATTTGCCCACTCTGCAGGAACTTCGATCTTGTTGACCTGCTGAGCGCCTGCGTCGATTGCAGCGTAGTTCATGTTAACGATGTCATCACCCTTACGTCCGTAAGACTTCTTGGCAGCTTCCTTCATAAGACGGATAGCTTCCTCTTCAGGGATGATGTTGGCAAGCTTGAAGAACGCGCTCTGGAGGATGGTGTTAATCCTTCCGCCGAGGCCGATCTCTTTGCCGATCTTTACGCCGTCGATGGTGTAAAGGTTGATATTGTGTTCTGCGATATATCTCTTAGCCTGTCCCGGAAGATGCTCGCCGAGTTCTTCAACGTCCCATGCGCAGTTAAGAAGGAATGTTCCGCCGTCCTTAACGTCCTGAACCATGTTGTACTTGCGTACATATGAAGGATTGTGGCATGCAACAAAATCAGCCTGGCTGATGAGATATGTGGATTTGATCTTGTCCTTACCGAAACGCAGGTGTGATACGGTTACGCCGCCTGACTTCTTGGAGTCGTAATCGAAATATGCCTGTGCGTACTGGTCAGTGTTGTCGCCGATGATCTTGATGGAGTTCTTGTTGGCACCAACTGTTCCGTCTGCGCCAAGGCCCCAGAACTTGCAGCAAATGATCGAATCAGGAACTGTGACCGGTGTGTATGATGCGTCGAGTGAAAGATTGGTAACATCGTCCTTGATGCCGATCGTGAATACAGGCTTTTCAGTGTTTCTGAAAACCGCGATGATCTGTGCAGAGTTGGTGTCCTTGCTGCCCAGTCCGTAACGGCCTGAGAAGATCGGTGTATTGTGGAATTTGCTGCCTCTGAGAGCTGCAACAACGTCCAAATAAAGAGGCTCGCCAAGTGATCCCGGCTCTTTTGTTCTGTCAAGAACTGAAATCTGCTTAACTGTCTCAGGAATAGCGTCAATAAGGTGCTTTGCGCTGAACGGTCTGTAAAGGCGAACCTTGACAACGCCGTATTTGCCGCCCTGTGCGTTCAGGAAATCAACGGTCTCTTCGATGGTCTCGCAAACAGAGCCCATAGCTATGATAACATGCTCTGCATCCGGAGCGCCGTAGTAATTGAACAGTCCGTAGTTGGTGCCGAGTTTGGCATTGACCTTGCCCATGTACTCCTCTACTACTGCAGGAAGAGCTGCATAGCCGCTGTTGGCGGCTTCACGGATCTGGAAGAAGATGTCAGGGTTCTGAGCTGAGCCCATCTGGCTGCCGCGCTCAGGGTTCAGTGATGTAGCCTTGAACGCCTTGACAGCGTCCATATCGACCATGTCTTTGAGGTCTTCATAATCCCAGACTTCGATCTTCTGGATCTCGTGAGAAGTTCTGAATCCGTCGAAGAAATTAACGAAAGGAACACGTCCCTTGATCGCGCTGCAGTGTGAAACCGGTGTAAGGTCCATAACTTCCTGAACGCTTGACGCGCAAAGGAATGCGAAACCGGTCTGACGGCATGCGTAAATGTCGGAATGGTCTCCGAAAATAGAAAGTGCATGCGTTGCAATTGCACGTGCTGATACGTCGATGACTGCAGGGAGACGTTCTCCTGCCATCTTGTACATGTTAGGGATCATCAAAAGGAGTCCCTGTGATGCTGTAAATGTTGTGGTGAGGGCACCTGCTGCAAGGCTTCCGTGAACTGCGCCTGCAGCTCCGGCCTCGGACTGCATCTCTGTTACCGCTACTTCACGGCCGAAAATGTTCTTGAGTCCTTCAGTCGCCCACTGATCCGCGAGCTCTGCCATAACCGACGAAGGGGTTATCGGGTAAATGGCTGCTACGTCAGAATAAGCATAAGATACATGAGCGGCAGCAGTATTGCCATCCATTGTCTTCATTTTTCTTGCCATAAATCTAATCTCCTTTTGGGGGGTATAATAAAATACTTTTTAAACAGAGATATTATATAGCATGCAGGCAACGCGTTCAATTAAATAATAGAGTGATATGTGCCCTATTTTTCGTGCAATCTGAACAACTTTCCGTGCGGCTTTTCGCCCTTGAAATCCGATGCAAAATAATGTACACTCTTTCTCGTTCCTTTGGCTGCGGCCTGAAGGGCTACGCGCCCGTAGCCCAATGGATAGAGCGCCGGCCTCCGGAGCCGGAAATGGGGGTTCGATTCCCGTCGGGCGCGTTTTAAGAGCAGACTGTGTGTCTGCTCTTTTTACATCACGACCCTGCCAATTTCCCGCAGAAACAGATACGAGTGGTCCGACAGACAATCTGTCCGCTCAACGTCGCACCTGTTGACCGCTTCTATGAGACTGTCCATTTTATCTTTGTCCACCTCGCTGAGTGCGGCTACCATCACCTCATTGACACTCGACGGAATCACGATCAGATCGTCATCCAGGTAGTCAGCGATCTCCGATAAAATAGCGATGTCTGTCATATAATACGCCCCGTACGACTTTGGCTTGTTGGTCAGCACGAAGACGCAGGCGTCTTCGCACCTACTCAGGCAAATCCCTTTTTCTTCCCACAAATTGATCGTCGTTTCCGGCAAACCGTCCTTTTCATTTCCAAGCAGGCCAAAAAGTCTCGGAGGCAAAACCTTCTTAGAATTCACCTCAGCCGCCGCGAAAAGCTCATCTTCATCCACGCCCCACTCGTCCAGGAATTCCCTGCATACCCTGAGTGAGCTCATAGCCCCGTCGTCATGAATATCAACTACGATCGGCGTTACCGCAAGGTCCAGAAATTCCCTGTAGATAACCTGCTCCAGCAGTTCTTCGTTTTTCTCTTTGTTGATGAGTTTCAGGCAAACCATTTCCTTGACATTGTCCCAGTTGAGCCAGTACTCAGGGCTTAATTTCACCGCGTCATATGAGGCAAGTCCCACCTCCAGAATTTTCCCCACCACTGCCTCGATCGGAACTCCCTCCTGAAAAGCGCGGTAGAAATTCTGCACATAAAGCGTTGGGGCGGCCTCCACGCCTTCCCTTCTGAAGCAAAGCGCGTCCATCCTACAGCCGTTGTTTTTGAGCACGCTGTCCGTCTCAAGCACGCACCCTTTCGGCATCGCCGCCTCCAGTGCGTTGATTACCACTTCTTTGAATTCTTCGTATTTCATAAAACTCCTTTCTATTATTGGCTGATCGCCTCGCGTTTTTTCTCACTCAGGTATTTTATTTCTTTCTCATCCAGCAAGAAAAAATATGTCAGCATGTCAGTCAGTCTTTCATAATCCATCGGCTCGTCCTCCGACTCGCTCGCCACCAGCAGCGTGCGATTGATGAGAATTCCAGCTTTCGCGTAGTCTTTGAGCTTCTTCGCGTTGTGCTCGAGGTATTCGTCATTGCTGCACAGTCCAAAATACTCCAGGATGTACTCACGGCCCGTCTGCGGGTGCATGATTAGGAAATCCGGATAGTACACGTTCCCGTTCGCCACCATCCGCGGCTCGTACCTGTAAGAGATCCCCCTTGCAAAAAGCCAGTTCGCGATTGCCAGCTCCGCCTTCGATCTGACCCAATCGCCTTTGTCGCTCATGTACCGCGCGCTCTCCTCAAAGACCCGGTCTCTTTCGTAGTCTGCCATTCCCCAGGCGTCCCAGTCTTTATGTTTTTCCTCCATAAACGCCTTGTGGAGCCTGTCCATTTCAGGGTACTTGTTGAACAGTGCGCTCACGGAGTCGGTGGATTTACTTTCCTCCATCAAGCTGTTGCATATTGCAAGGTCCTCTTCGTCTTCACGGATTGTCAGCTCAAGGTATTTCCGCCTTGAAAGGGCCATCGCCTTGTCTGGCTCCTTTTTGGATAATGGTTTTCTGCCATCGTACCATTTCCATTTCCTTGGCCCGTCAGGGTAGGTTCTAAGATCTCCACGTGGCAGGCTCTTCAATTCTTTTTTGTTTTCTCGGATCCGAGCTTTCAATTCAGCACGAATAGACTTAATTTGGGAGTACAAGAAAAAAGGCATATTACCTCCTGTGTAAAAAAAGATGAAATCGCTTCTCAGAATTGCCGAACCGGCAGGAAGCGTTGTTAGATACTCGACATAATATGCAACATATTTGACCCGGTCAACAGTTAATATCTTATATCGAAAAAGTTTGTGAAAACAGCACTAAAAAAAGGCCTGTACTACGTAAAACGCATGACGCCAAACATCCGCCGGAGTCTTCTGAGAACAGAAAAAAGCTGTTTTTTTCAAAAGAGAAAAAATCGCTCAATTATGTGGCTTTCAGAGCCTGCCGTCTCTCCGGTTTTTCGGCAGGTTTGGAGTTGCATTATGCGTCTTGAATGTTTTTGTTGTATTTCAAATACATTCATGGCGTGTTTTGGATAAGGGAGCAAGAAATTCCTAAACCTGCCGATTTTTCGGAGAGACGGCAGGCTCGCAAATGCACTATTTTGGTTGGATTTTTCTCTTTTGAGAAAAGCAATGAAAAAACTGGCCTCAGCGGCCAGAAAAAAATCAAAAAGTATTGGAAAACTACGGCAGTTCGATGCGTATGCGGCGTCTGCGCTTAAGAAAA
>JAZQNN010000025.1:0-11130 GCA_045627365.1 Lachnospiraceae bacterium | reverse complement strand
GGGATATAAAGGTTATAAGGCAAACCTTCAAACTCATCCTGAATAAAATCACATATTACAGGTTCTTCTGCCGATGTTGTGGCGATAAAATCATCAAAGGCAGGTATTTCACTGCCGTCAGCTGCTGCAATAGGAACAGCCTGTTTTACCTCGACAACTCTCGGGGCTCTGAAAGCTTCAGGCATATTCTTAGGTGGTCCGCCGGCTCCCGGTCCTCCCGGAGGCATCTTTGGCGGGTTATCATTGCCGGCAGGTTCTACTATATATGCAGCTCTTTCGTTTGGATCAAGGTTTACTGTAACGGTATCTCCTTCTACAGTAAGATCCACAACGCGCCTGCCTTTGACCTTGAACTGCGCCGGGCTGATCCTTCTCGGGTCGACCGGCCTGTCATATTTTAACCTGGCACCGATTATTTTTTGTCCGTCACGGAAGTTATCCGTAACACATACGCAATCCAAAATATAATTGCTCATTTACTGAAAACCTTTCTTTAATTGTCCTCCCGCACTTTCCGTGCGGGAGGACAATATTTGGATACTGATTATTGATTATTATCCGGGATTAGTCAAGATAGTAATCTGCTCCACCCCAGTCAGTCTGCTTGTGTCCGCTTGAGTAGGACATTCTTGCAAGATCTTTATTGTAAGCGATGTAGTTTACCTGACCGAATAAGCTGTACATAATGCAGTTGTCAACCATGTACTGCTGGATCTTGTTGATCAGTTCATCACTGCGCTTAGAGTCAAGCTGAACGTCAGCGATCATCTGCTGGAACTCAGGATCATTAAGACCGTTCTCTGTAAGGCCAGACTCCTGTCCGGTTACATCGAGCTGTCTTGCCCACTGCTGAGCAATGTCATCGCCTGCCCACATGAATGCTGCGATATCCCATTCGAAAGCGCCCATAGCGTCTCTCATAACAGCCATGTCAAGGATCTGAATTTCAACATTAATGCCGATCATAAGAAGTTCCTGCTGAATGATCTGAGCTGCTGTTTCCATACAGGTCTGTCCGCTCTGTACAAGGAATACCAGAGTTTCTCCGTTATACTTTGACTTTGAAAGATAATCCTTTGCAAGGTCAAGATCGTATACGCTGTAGTAGTTCTCAAGCTGATCCCATTCGTTCTGGTAGCCATTGCATGAAACGCCGGCTTCGCCGTGAACCTGATAATAGCCATACTCACCTACTGCAGCTACAATGCCTTCGCCGTCAATAGCGTAGCAGATAGCCTTACGAAGGTTCTCATCGCCCATAACGCCTGACTTGTCTTTGCCTGACATATTGAACTCAATACCGTAACGTCCTGCATTAAGCTCATAAGTAACTGTGTACTCTCCGAAATGCTTTCCGCCTTCAAGGAAGTCAGGAACGTTAAGTGAATCAACAGCAACAGAGAAGATCTCTCCGTTTTCAAATGCCATGTATCTTGTGTTGTTTTCGCTGATAACTTCAACATTGATTTCATCAACATTGCCCTGTCCTGATGCTGTTAAGCAGCATTGATCAGCTTTCTGCCAGTAATTCTCATTACGAACGAGGTGATAGTTTGCGCCTACAACCTGGCTTTCAAGCTTGTAAGGGCCTGTTCCGCAAGGATCTGAAACGAAATCATGCTCAGCAGTTGCCTTCTCAGAAGCGATAGCTGTGAAAAGGATTGTTGAAAGGATAATGATAGAATCATTAGGCTCCTTGAAAACGATATCAACTGTATAATCATCAACGATTTCGATGTGATCGATCTTGTTGTAATCGCCGGCGATTCCAGCGCCCTGAGCCTGCTCTAATGAGAACTTAACGTCAGAAGCTTTGATCTCGTTGCCGTCCTGGTCTTTGATGTAATCGTAGATTTCAACGATGCAATCTGTCTTGTTGTTCTCATCTTTCCAGTACCAGTTCTTGGCAAGGCAGTTCTCGATTTCGAAACCGTCTGTATTGTAAGCCAGTGGCTCCCATACAGCACCGATAACGAGCTCGCTGCGTCCACGTCCTGACTGCCATGCTGTCCATGACTTAATTTCATTCTGTGCGCCAAGAGTAATTGACTTATACTTGCCGCCGTCAGCTGTTGTCTTGCGTGAAGAATCGATTACATCTGCTTTTCCGAAATCAGCATAGTTGATAATACCGTTCTCTTCAAGCTTTGCTGCAAGGCCTGACTGCTTTTCTTCAACTGTTGCAGGTGAGGTTTCTTCGCCGCCTGCTGCAGTTGTTTCTGCACCGCTTTTTTTGGTTTCTGCATTTGCTTTGGTTTCAGGAGTATCCTTGCCGCCACCGCATGCGCAGAGTGAAACAACCATAACAAGAGCGAGTAACAATGCTATAATTTTCTTCATTTTCTTTTTCCTTTCTTGATTTATATTTTAGAACCCATTCCGGTTCCAGGAAACATAGTTAAAAGTTATTCAGTTCCCTTACCTTGCAGCAGGAAACAAAATGACCCGGAAGTACTTCCTCCAGTACCTGCGGCCGCATGCACTCTTCGCTGGCATATGGGCATCTTGGTGCAAAACGGCAGCCTGGCTTAGGGTTGATAGGGCTGGTAACCTCACCCTTAAGAGGTATCCTCTTCATAGGGTTATCAATGTCTGTTGACGGGATCGCCGAAAGCAGTACCTTGGTATAAGGATGCAATGTATTAGTGAAAAGATCCTTCGTAGATGCTTTCTCAACAGCCTGTCCCAGATACATAACCAGAATGTTGTTCGAAATATGCTTAACAACAGAAAGGTCATGTGTTACGAACATATATGCCATTCCCAGCTCATCCTTCAGATCCATCAGGAGGTTAAGGACCTGAGCCTGAATACTTACATCAAGGGCTGAAACCGGCTCATCACACATAATGAACTTCGGCTTAAGAGCCAGTGCTCTGGCGATACCTACTCTCTGACGTCGTCCGCCGTCAAGCTCGTGAGGGAATGAATACATCAGACGGTCATCTATTCCGCACATACTCATCAGACGGTCGATTTCATCCTGTACTGCCTGTTTGCCCTTATAAAGGCCACTTCTCTTAATGGGCTCAAGAATAGTGTCATGAACGCTCATTCTCGGGTTAAGAGATGAATACGGATCCTGGAAGATGATCTGCATTTTCTCACGTGCCTTCTTAAGCTCACGTCCCTTTATATGGGTAATATCCTTACCTTCGAGATATACCTTGCCGTCTGTGGCTTCCTGAAGACGGATGATGGTACGTCCCAGCGTGGACTTTCCGCATCCTGACTCTCCAACGACTCCCAGAGTCTCGCCCGGTTTGATTTCGAAGCTTACACCATCAACAGCATGGTTTTTGCCGGCAGGAACATCGAAATATTTTTTAAGGTTTTCTACTTTGATAAGAGGTTCCATAAATTAATCCTCCCTTTTCAAATTGATGCATCTGCAGAAATGACCCGGTTCAATTTCAGTCAGCGGAATATCTCCGCTTCTGCATGCGTCAGTTGCATACGGGCATCTGGGATTGAACTTGCATCCTTCCGGAAGATTGGCAGGATCTGGCGGAAGACCCGGAATTGTATTCAGTCTGTCTCTGCCCTCTGCCATGCTTGGCATAGAATTGAAAAGTCCCAGTGTATACGGATGCTGAGGATTCTTGAACAGGTGACGTTTAGTTCCTGATTCAACGATCTGTCCTGCATAAACAACAGCTACATCATCGCAGGTTTCTGCTACAACACCCAGATCGTGTGTGATAAGGATCATCGATGTCTGATACTTGTCACGCAATTCTTTTATAAGATCAAGGACCTGAGCCTGTATAGTAACATCAAGAGCTGTGGTAGGCTCGTCAGCCAGGATAACATCAGGCTGGCATGCCAGTGCCATAGCTATAACAACTCTCTGTTTCATGCCACCGGAAAACTGATGAGGATACTCTACGAACCTTTCCTCAGGTATTCCTACCATTGCCAGCATTTCCATTGCCTTCTTCTCCGCTGCCTTATGGTCAACACTGCGGTCATGGAGTTCTATAACTTCTACGATCTGTTCGCCTACTCTCATAAGAGGGTTAAGGGCTGTCATAGGATCCTGGAAAATCATAGCGATCTTATTTCCACGGTAAGAACGCATTTCATCTTCCGAAATTTGTGTAATGTCTACCCCGTCAAGCACTACTCTTCCGCCGACAAGCTTTCCGCCCGGATCCGGGAGTATCCTCAGGATAGCCTTTGCAATAGTCGTTTTGCCGGCACCGGTCTCGCCTACGAGTCCTATGGTCCTTCCCCTCTCAAGGGAGAAGGAGATACCATTAACGGAGTAAATTCTTTCTCCGCCGGATGTATATTCTACGTATAAGTCTTCTACAGACAGGAAAGCTTTCTTTTCTTCACTCATATCATTACCCTCCTATCAATGTCTCAGCTTAGGATCAAGCGCATCGCGAAGACCATCGCCCATAAGGTTAACAGCAAATACGAAAATACCGATTACAAGGCCGGGGAACAGGATCATGTACGGGTACTGCATGATGTACTTCGTTCCGTCTGAAAGCATAGCGCCCCATTCCGGCATAGGCGGCTGAATACCTAATCCAAGGTAACTTAAGCCAGCAGCACCTGTGATGTTGGCGCCAACACCCATGGTCAGAGCCAGCAGTGAAGGTGAAATAACATTCGGCAGCAGATGTTTGAACATGATCGACGTCTTCGGCGTATTGATCGATTCCGCGGCCTCTATGTATTCCTTCTCACGTTCAGCCAGGATCATACCTCTGGTCATTCGCGCACCGTTAGGAATGTGTCCGATACTCATTGCCAGTACTGTGTTAAAGAAACCTGCGCCCAAAGCTGCAGAAAGAATGATCGTGAGCAGCATGCCCGGGATTGCCATCCAGATATCGCAAAAACGCATGATAATGTCCTCAACGATACCGCCAAAATATCCGGCAACACTTCCCAGGATGATACCGCAGATAGTACCTGTAAATGAGCAGATAACGCCAAGAGCAACTGAGTACTTTGTACCATGAAGGACACGTGAGAAAATATCTCGTCCCATTGCATCAGTTCCGAACCAGTGGGCGGCACTCGGTGCCTGGAATATTGAACGAAGATCCATTTCCATTGGATCAAACGGAGCGATCAATGGTGCCAAAAGACCTGCACCGACCATGATAACGAAAATGATTCCGCCGACCTTTGCGCTTGGAGTTCTGAACATACGCTTGCATGTTTCCCAGAACTCGTATCTCTTCTTCCTATAACTCTTTGTTTGATTTAATGTATGTCTAGTTGAATGTCTCATAGCTCGTTTACCTCTTACCCTTTCCCTGGTACTGAGCCTTGATTCTAGGATCAACCCAGCCATAGGCAAGGTCTGTGATAAGAACAACTACAGCACCAAATACCGCAAAGAATAATGTGCATCCACGAACTACCGGGTAGTCTCTGGAGCTGATACCGTTCAGCATGTAAAGGCCGACGCCCGGGATGGAAAAAATCTTTTCTGTAAGAGATGAACCGGCAACAATACTTGCCATTCGGCCACCGGCCATTGTAATCAAAGGAAGCAATGCATTCGGAAGCATGTGACGGCGTACGATTATTTTTTCCTTCTGTCCTTTAGCACGCGCCGTGGTAACAAAGTCTGACCTTATTACCTCAAGCATGGCAGAACGCGCCTGACGTGCGTTGCCCGCGATACCACCCAGACAGCTGGACAGAACAGGTAGAATATAGTGTTTTATACTTCCGATTCCGTGTGATGGGAGCCATCCCAGGTTAACTGAGAAAATAATGATACACTCAAGTGAGAGCCAGAATCCCGGAAGAGAGATCAGAATCATTGAAAGACCGATTACACCATAATCCTGCCATTTGCCCTGTTTTCTGGCTGCCTGAATTCCCAACGGGATGCCAAGAAATGTAGTGATGATCATGCCGGCAAGGTTCATGAGGATGGTTCTCGGAAGTCTCTCAAGCATAGGAGTCCAGATGCTGGTCTCATATGTCCATGAGATTCCAAGGTCGAACTTGATAAAAGTGTTGTAGAAGAAATTACCAAGCTGGACTACATAAGGCTTATCGATTCCGAGCTGAGCCCTTTTTTGTTGAAGTTCTTCAGCAGTTGCCTCATTTCCAAGGATCATGGTAGCCGGATCGCCAGGTGCAAAGTACAGGATCGTGAAAATTACGAATGCTACGCCAAGAACTATGACGAACATCCATAAAATACGTTTAAGAACATACTTCCACATAGAGCTTCTCCTAACTGTAACTGATTGATTTCGATTACCTTTTATGGGTAATGGAGAAACAGGGCATACTCCCCTGTTCTTGTAAAGTAAAAGTAGCATACAGCGTATTACGTCAGCAATTCGGGTTGCGCAATGTATCTATGCGATAAGTGCAAATGCAAGTATATACACTGCAGATTATCTGTATTTTTTGGCTTTTAATGCACAAATTAGAACACCCAAGCTCAAATAATCCCTATAAACATCGCATGTTTATACAATTTGTATATATTCTGCCTTTATTCTTGTCATTTGTTTTTCACTTTTCCGAACGCCGTTCTGTTATTCCATAGCCGATTTGGTCTTATTCTGAAATAGAATTAAAAATCAGAATATCCCGATTGACACCGTTTTGCATATTGTGAAAAAATCGTTTCAACGGAGGTAAATATATGAAGGACTTTTCTAAATTCAGGAATAATCAGTACTATCTTTATACAGCTGACCGTTTTTCCCGTCCTAACCCTGAAAAGCTGGGAGGAACGAGGGAAAAGCCTGTCACTGCCGAAACCGGCGCATTCCTTCAGGATAACGGCGATATCTTCTTCAGACTTTTCTATCCGGAAGCCAAACAGGTTGTAATCTTCTTTGGGCACCCTAAGTCCGAGCTTGATATTGAACTTCAGAAAAAAGAGAATGGCTTGTTTGAAGGGACATTCAGTTATCCGGAAAACGACCCGAAATTCATAGGAAAACGCAACATCAATGTTGTTGTGGACGGAAAGGCCCAGATAAGCAACCGTATTCCGGCATTCTTCAGAAGAAGCGGCGCCTGCAATTATATAGACATCCCCGACCCCGACTGGGACGATTACCTTATTAAAGATGTTCCTCACGGAAGCGTTTCATATGACCTGTTCTGGTCAGAAACCTTTAATGAGTGGCGCAGATGCATGGTCTACACGCCGGCTGAATACCGTCATAATACCGAAAAGAAATACCCGGTGCTCTACCTTCACCATGGCGGAGGGGAAAACGAGACCACATGGATGTTCGGCGGGAAGGCCAATTTCATCATGGATAACCTAATTGCCGAAGGCAGGGCTGTTCCTTTTATCATTGTATGCTGCAGTGTTACTCCTGTTTTTACAACGGATGCTGAAAAGCGCACTGACGAATTCCGTGACGGTATGGAAAAGACATGCCGTATGCTGATAAATGACTGTATTCCTTATATCGAGAGCGAATACCGGGTGATTGCAGACAAATGGCACCGCGCAACCGGAGGACTATCATACGGCTGCATGGTGACAAGCTATACAGGTTTCGGACATCCCGAGGTTTTCGGGAACCTGGGACTTATAAGCGGAGGCCTCAGATGCCGTGATTTCGCGCCGGTTCTTTCTGATAACCACCATATTGACTGGCTGAAGGGCGGGGCTGATAAGGTTGCTGAAGTCTATAAACTCATCTACCGCTCACACGGAACAGTGGAGTTTCACGATTTCAATGACCATCCCGAAGATGAAGAATTCCTTAAAAATAACGGTATTTTGGATCTCCCGTTATTCGTAAGGGAATGGTTTGAAGGCGGTTACCATGAATGGGATACTTTCGGTAAGGGACTTGCCGGATTTGCGTCCCATCTGTTCAAAGAATAACAATGCTAAGGAGAAATTATCATGCCTGAAAGACGAAATCCGATGGGCAAAAAACTGCAGCCCGCATCAGGAGTAACTTTCAAAGAAAATAAAGACGTAGTTTTAAGGCTGAACGCCCTTGAGGGTTCCGAAGTCTATGCCGAAATAGGCAATTCTGAAAAACAGGCAGCAAAGTTCCCGATGATTGCCGATGCAGACGGGGTTTATACAGTTACCATACCCGCCGGGACATTTGCAGGCCCGCAGAGAACCACTTTTTCCGTAAACGGCGTGAAGGCGTTCAATCCTGCCGCTCCGATGTGGTACTATGCCAATCAACTTGTAAACTACATTGAGTTTCCCGACCCTGAAACCGATGCTCTGATTGCTGAAAGAAAAGACATACCTCACGGTACCATTACTCACGAATTCATCTGGTCAGACGTATACAGCTGTTTTAAGAATACCCTTGTTTATCTTCCGGCCGGCTGCAATCCTTCAGAGGAATATTCTCTTCTCCTTTTATTCCATGAGGTTCTGGAAAACGAAACTGCATGGACTAATGCCTCCAAGCTCAACTTCCTGTTTGACAATATGATCGCAGAGGGAAAATGCCGACCTTTTATCATGGTTGAAGTTGATTCCACCGTTAAGCTGGATTACAAAAGCCGGGCAAACTGGTATGAGGGTTTTGAAAAAATAGAGGCGCATATCATAAATGAGGTGCTTCCTTACATTGAGAACAAATACCATGCCGGACATGATAAATGGAGCCGCGTGATGAGCGGAATCGGACTGGGTGCCATTGAAGGAGGATATATTGCCGTAAGAAATACCGATATCTTCGGAAGCATGGGAATGTTTACCGCATTCTGGCCTTCAGTAGGCTTTGATAAAGAAGGAAAGGCTGATCCGATATATGATGCCCTTCAGGAGCTTGGCAGCCATCCGGACCGCATGAAAGTGTTCTTCCACGCCGAGGGCACGCTGGATCACCATTTCCGCTTCATGGATGAAGAAAACAGCTATTACGAAAAGCTTGGAATAACAAAGATACCGGGGTATGTATACAGAACTTATGAACAGACCCATAACTGGGGAAGCTACAGACGCGGTTTCAGAGATTTTCTTCCTTTGGTTTTTTAATTATCAAAAAAGCACTTCGGCGTAAAACCGAGGTGCTTTTTATTTCCATCCCTTGATTTTTCCCATAAGTATGCCCGTTGAGCAGGAGAGGTCACTGTATGGGCACTTTTTTTCACACATCATACAGTGACCATGAGTATTAGCAGACGCTATACTTCTTTCTTTCAGTGCCTTTCCGGCGTCACACTTCGGGTTGGAAAGAGAACATCTGTTTTTGCATAAACAGCAGTGCGGTTCGCTCATTACTGCGCCTTAACTTTTACGGCTGCCATCATGAGGTGATAGTATTCTGTTTCACCGTCACCATAATGATACATGCCTGATGTATAGAACCTGCACGGACCAACCTGTGCAATGATTCCCTCTTCACTGTCATGGGCAGCAAAGATTATCCATCCGCCGTTCTTTTTGAATTCTTCATTATCCTTGCATGTATACTTGGCAAAATCAGCATAGGTGATGGTTTCACCGTCAACATTTGCAGGGATATAGTATCTTTCGATTTCGGTTTCAAAGAGTATTTTCCCGTTATTGCTTTCACTTACAGCCGGAGTATTTACTCCGTCATGCATGCAGCATCCCGTTCCGCCTGTAGGCTCGCGGAAACGGTCAAGCGCTCCGACAGCATTCATGCACTGAAGGCTCATCAGAACCTTCGGCTTGCCGGTTGCCTCATCCATATACCAGAGCCAGTTGCCGGGAGTTTTTCTTCTCGGTCCCGGTTCAAGGAAAACTGTGTGGTCCTGAGGATTTCTTTCACGGAAGGTATAAGTATCCGAGAATACAGAAACCTTTTTAAAACCGTCTATTATCTCTTCAGGTTTTGTACGGCTGTTGATATTTATTCCTATATAGGTTGCCGTTTCCGGGATGATCTCAAACCCGTCTATGGTTTTCTGTTTAACAATGTTTTCCATGAAGTTTGAATCGTCATCAACGTGCTCCATGTTTATCATATGAAAACCTTCAAACGCGCCGGTCTTCTCATTGATTTTTTCCTCAGGGAGCGGCTCATAATCTTTTTTGAAGCTTACAATTACATCCTTTGTCTCATCCTTCATTGAAAGACAGTCACCATGGAATTCTTCTTCCGAGCCTGCAAACTCAACGGCATTTTCAACCATTGAACGCGGGCCTATTGTAAGCTTTGTATTTGTCGCCCTTACTGTCTGAGGCTTTGCCATGCCTATAACCTTTCCTCCGGTTATGGTAATGGCGCCGTTCTCTTCCTCACCGTATTCGGCTGCAAAAAGACGTCCGCCAGCATAGAAGGCACCTGCATTTCTTGAGCATGGGCCCGAATGGGCAATCACCGTTCCTCCGCTGATTGTGAGGTTGCCGTAGCGGCAGCAAATGCAGCGGCTCCAGAGGGTTGTTTCCGGAGTGCTGTGAGTTGCATCGTTAATAAGTGTTCCTCTGTCACCGGAGATTTCCAGGTCACCTTTTGTATACAGGGTTGCCGTGTTTGCATTCGGTCCGTCAGGAACAACCATGAGTTTGCTGACTCCGTCTACAAGGTGGATCCTTGTTCCGCCCGGAACCACCAACGCTATATCTGCACTTGTGGTAAATTCAAAGCCGGTGAAATAAAGAACATTTCCCTCAGCCCTGAAGCCTTTCATTTCCACAGCTTCGCCGATTTCAACGTCAACCAGTTTTTCCTTCTCTTCCCTGGCATGACCTTTATGCATTTTTCCGTCTTCAGGGTTAAAGAATAATGTATAGTCGTTGATCATATTTTTTTCCTTTCATAGCATTATTCTGGCATAATTTCCAAACTGTTAAAAGTAAAAATTCTGTTCTCCACCTACGAAGTCCTGTCCCGGAGGATTTACGAAGCCTGCATGCCATGTAGGGTCGGTGCATTCGTACATTTCCTTCGGAAGGATGTGAAGGTCAGGTCTGTCATAGCAGAATGTATATCTTTCATCCAGCTTGATCTTGTAAAGACGTACTGCATTTCCGCCGACAATAAGGTTGATCTCGTCCTGTGTGCACAGATCCAGATCTTTCAGTCTGTGGATCTGATGTGTTGCCCATCCGAGATAATCCGGCTGGTAGCTTACTTCACGGTTTCCTTTTTCCCAGTTGTTTCTGTTGAACCAGATGAAGGTCGGGTCAATATAGTTATAACCGGGCATGGTGTTCTGCGGATACCA
>JAZQNN010000024.1:0-3104 GCA_045627365.1 Lachnospiraceae bacterium | reverse complement strand
GGCGAACACGAACTGACGGGTGGATAGTCCGAAGAACATGGTTTCGTTGTATTCTTTGATTTCCTTGTTAATTTTTACTTCCATTTTTTTATAAAAAAGAAAGCCGCCATCCGGATGATAACGACTTTCAAATTCTCATATTTTCTTGGTTTTTCGCAGCTGCGCATCAGTATCCCGCCCACCATACAGCACGCGGACGATATTGATTACACATCTGTTCGTGTCCGGGATATAGTACACGATATAATGCTCGACCGGCATAACACGCAGTCCCCGGCTGTGCCACGGCTCTTTTTCATAAGCTCGGTATCTTTCGGGCATCTCATCCAGCTTCAGAATCGCTTTTTCCAGTCTGGACAGTAAACCCTCTGCGGCAAGCGGATTTTGCAAATCAAGGGCGATATAATCATAAATGTCTCCCAAATCCTGCTTTGCCTGATCGGAAAGACGGACTTCAAATGTCATAAGCCTCTTGCCCTGCGAATATCCGCAAACGCATCATCTGCTTTCTGTGTCCGTTCCGCCGCAATATCCGCAAATCCTTTCTCCAGTTCCGCGTTCAGCTCCGTTTCGGTCAGTTTACTTACATCGGGGACTCTCGGTGCGGGAAGTTTCACATCAAACGGAAGACCTTTCTGCAAAATGATCTGCTTGTAGAACATAGTAATTGCATTGGATGCAGGGATACCGAGCGCGGCAAGGATGGATTCAGCCTGTTCCTTTACATCCGGTTCGATTCGTGCATACAGATTTGCTGATTTTGTTGCCATGTCAACGCCTCCTTCTTCTTGGTTCATCCATATTATACACCATTGTACTCACAAAAGCAATACAATTAACAGTAATTCTTTTGTAAATTTTTTATAATCATACCCCCAACATCTTCCCGACAACCTGATCGGACAGCTTCACCGTACCGACAAGCACCAGCATATTGAAAATCAGCTCCCCGACATAAGTCCATACCTGTGTCACCGCCGATGCACCTGCCGCCGCGACGGGCGGGGCTGTGGCAAAGGCGGAGTAGATCACGCAGGCGAGAACGATGATCGCTCCTTCCAGACACACGCCGGCGAAGGATTTCATGAAAGATTTACCCATCTGTGATGTTTCTTCTCCGGCAAAGGTGGACAGCGGAATCGGTGCGATGGCGACGTACATAAACAGCTTAAACATACGCCCGTACACGGTCAGAATCAGCACAAAGGAGAGTACCCAGATAAGCAGACTTCCGATTAAGGTAACTGCCCACAGCGGAATACTCTCCCAAAATCCGCAGTCTTCTATGGTTTGCACCATATCTCCCGGTATGCTGACGCCGCTCATGCCGCCGAGTCCCGATGAGGTCATGATGCGGGAGATGATTCCCTGCACGATCTCGAAGATCGCCATCATCAAATCCAGTCCCCAGGATACGGCGGCTTTGGCAAGTGCGAAACGGATAAAGAGCTTCAATGCCTGTTCGGGGCGTTTGATCTCGGACATGGAATTGTAGTGCTTCATGATCCCCACCAAAAAGAACAGGACAAGCAAGGCGTAACCGATTGCTTTCAGCGTTCCGTTGATGTTCGTCATGATGTTCCATACCGAGCCGCCCTTAAAGGTTGTGGGTGACTGAGATAGGAGCTGCCATATTTCGGTCAGCTTCCCGTTCCAGGTGTCGAGGGCATTTTGGATGTTTTCAACTACCCAGTTGTTCGACATTCATATCCCTCCCCATTATCGAAGATCAGCCGGTAATCAGAGAGAGAATTTCCTTTGCAAAGGTAATAACGACGCCGCCCGCAAGGGTCAGAAAACCCTGCGCTCGCTGAGACGGATCGTGAGACTTGAGGGACAGACCGATCTGCACGACCGCAAAGCCGAGCATGATCATACCGACCGCGCGGATGAGTCCGAACATAAAGTCGGAGAGGTTGTTGATAACGCCGATGGGGTCATCGCCCGCCGCAAAAGCGGGGACAACGCAGAGCGCAAGCATCAGAGCCGCACATACGATGGCAGACCAGATCTTCAGCCCCTTCTTTGCCGCAGGGGTCATGTTGCTTTTCTTCTTATTCATGTTTTTCATTTGCATTTTCCTCTTTTTGTTTGATTTTTTCTTCTTTTTTGTAGTGGATATATTCCTCTAAATCCTCGTCGTCAAATATTTCAAGGTCGGCATAATACTCATCCAATGACGGAAAATCCTGCATTTCCCTGTCCCCATAATCCTTGATATCGACCATTTCGATCCTTACCGGTTCATCTATTCGGATGCCGTGCTCATAGATATTCTTTTCGTCCCCGTCCGCCGTCAAAGGCAGATTCGGATGTTTGAGAATATCGTACTTGAGGTCAATGATCGGTCGCTCGCCTGCGTCAGAATCTTGTTCATCTCACGCGGCTCCTGCCTGTACTTCTTGCAGATCGTCTTCGCGTCGCCCCATTCCGCCGAGCCGTGTTCTTCCCGTCTGCGGTATTTCGGCTTGTTGGTTTCATAGCACAGAATGGCAATAACATATGCCCCACAGAGAATAGCAAGCCACTTCGGCGAAGCGTCACACCAGTGAAGATCAAACGGAGACGAAAAGACTGCCGACAGATTCTTCAGCATATCCGGCAGTCCTCCGCTCATGGCGGGTGCGATCAAAAGAGAGAGCCAGATTACTCCGAGCAGTCCGAGTACAATACCGATCCACTGAAGCTTTTTGTCTTCGGTGCGGACGATCATCTCTCGTCACGGTCCTTCTTCTTTGCTTTTGTGGACGGTGCATCAATGGCTTTTTCAAGCAGACGGTTGATGTCCTCGGTAGGATCGTTTGCTTTGAGAAAGTCGTTTCATTTCTCGGCAAGCACCCCGATCAGCGCACGGCGTTCATAATCCGACAGCTCCATGTGATACCTCGTCTCTTTCATCGGGCGTCACCTCCTCTCGCCGTCTTCGCTTTTGGGACATTCTCCTTTTCCTTTGCTTTCATCTCCATCAGCGCTAAATTCATGCCGCCGGCAATATCGTACACATTGTCATGAAGCAACTGCAGGCGTTCATGAATTTGCTTGAAATCTCCGTTTCCGTAGAAAGCCGGAAGATCATTCAGCCCTATATGCTTTGCGTCGATCCC
>JAZQNN010000023.1:0-15665 GCA_045627365.1 Lachnospiraceae bacterium | reverse complement strand
TATTTTGCCGCCATAGAGAAATTCTCAAAACGGGCCGCAGCTAAAAAGGTGATGATATGGGTCAGTGATATGCTTGATACATCAACGTATTTCATTCTCTTTACCTCCCGATTCATTTCATAGTATCATATATAAGTATATGTTTCAACTGTAACGAGCATTTGTATCGGACTTACTGTGCAAACAACGAGAAAACTATAGAATAAGAACAAAGATGACAAAAAAAGACAGACTATTCAACAAATACTTTATCCTTTTGTTAATCGCTTCGGCGTGCATCAATCTGGGACACAATACGCTTAATCTGGCAATACCGGTTTATTGCGACGGATTGTTTTCTTCCAGCTTCTTTGCCGGGATAATCACATGGGCATTCGGAATAATGGCTGTTGCCGGGCGCTTTGTAGCCGGACGCCTCGCGGATTCATGGAGCCGAAGGTGGATCATGACACTGGGATGTGTTATATTCGCACTCGCTGTTTTGGCGTTGTCCTTAACAAAATCAATGCCGGTCATTGCAATTGCAAGAGCTATGCAGGGCCTCGGCTATTCTATGCTGAATACGGCGGCAGCGGCGGCTGTATTGGATGTTGTATCCAAAGAAAACGCAGAGAAGGCCATAGGATGGTTCTGGCTGTCCAATTCAATTGCATTCGGACTCAGCGGTTATATTACGGCGGCGTTCGAAGGTGATGGCTTCTCTGTCCTCTTTTTCATCATAACCGGTTTGTTTATTATTGCCGCGCTTGCGACATTCCTGTGCACGTACAGCAGTCATATAGGAAAAGATAATTCCGGAGACGACAATATGATAGACTTGTCCGAGTTAAGTTTCGCCGAAAGGTTTATCGATAAAAGCAGTCTGCCGTTATCAGCATGTCTGATGGCTGCGGCGTTCGCAGCTTCACTGACCACGGTATTCGGGCTTTTGCTGGGTAATTCAAGAGGATTTTTGCACACGGAATTATTTACGATCATCGCGGCGGTAATGCTGATCACCTGCAACAAGCTGTACGATATTATGTGTGCTAAATTCAGTTCACAGAAGGTTATTTGTTTTGGACTGGCTCTCCATGTAGTCGGGCTGAGCTGTCTGGCGCTGTTTCCAAGTAATGCGACTTACTTTTTGTGCGCGATCACGATGGGGGCATTGCTCGGTATATGTCTTCCGGGCATGACTGCGCTTGCGACGGTGGGAGTGCCTGAAAACAGAAGAGGTATCGCTTCAGCTACGATCTTTATCGCCATAGACGTGGGCACCGGCGTAGGTGCAGCCGTATGGGGATTGATGATTGATGAAATTGAATTCAGGCTGATCTTTGGCATTGCGGCGGCGATTTTGTTAGTCACGCTTATTCCATCGTACATGGTCATTGGGAAAAAACAATCAAAGCAGTAAATGAAACATATTTCCGCAAAAAAAGCCGGCTCAGAGCCGGCTTTTTTACATACGCGAAATCACCTATGCAAAAAAGCCATATGTTGATACCTTTTTGCAATTTTTCACATAAAAGGAAGTGTGCTATCATCTTTTTGGTGGATTTTCCACAAAAAAAGGGATTCCGACAGATCCCTTAAGCAACCAAAAACACATTAAAATTGGAGGTACATTATGGCAAAGAAATTGACAGTTATCGTTTCTTTCGTTCTTGCATGCCTGCTGCTGTTCACCGCTTGCGGTGAAAAGAAACCTGCGGAGACAACCCCGAAGGCTACCGAAAAACAGGAAACAAAGGCTGAAGAGAACAAAGGCGGAGAGCCAGCAGAACTTGAAGATCACAAGATCGTTTACGCAAGACTGGGCGACGACTGGATGATCAACTACTATGTTGATATGTCCAAGTTTGGCGTAGTAAATGCTGCGGAAGGCAATGTATTCGACACAGTTAGTGCAGAATTCACGTCGGAGACAATGTTAGCTAATATTAGAAGCCTTTGCGCTGCTGGTGATGTAGATGGCATTATCTACTATGGAGCATTCCCAACACTTCATTATACTGTATCTGAGATCTGCGAACAGGCTAAGATGCCTTTCGGTATTCCGGATCAGACTCCTCTTGAGGAACAGTATGAGACACTGAGAGCTAACCCATACTTCGTTGGTTCATTCGGTGCAAACGCATGGGACGTTGGATATCAGATGGGTGAATATGTAGCATCTCTTGGCTACAAGAAAGCCCTTACGCTTGGCGCATCTGTCGGAGAGCCAGCACATGATGGAAGACTTGGCGGATTCAAAGAAGCTTTTGAAAAAGCCGGCGGTGTAGTTCTCGCTTGCGCTCGTTGCTCTGGCCCTCCAGAGGCAACTACAAAGGCATCTGACATTCTTGCAGCTAACCCAGACGCAGATTGCTTCTACTGCTCAACATCTGTATTCGCAGGTGGCGCTATTGCAGCTCAGCAGAACATGGGCATCGATATCCCTAACTTCACCACAGACCTTGACAAAGACCTTCTTACAATGGTAAGAGACGGCAGCCTTGAAGGCGACGGTGGCGCAGGTATCGTTTGCACACTTACATCTGCACTTATCCAGAATTACCTTGACGGACATCCAATCCTTGATGAGAACGGACAGGCTCCTATCAATACCGACCTGGTTAACTTCCTTATTACCAAGGACAACGTTGATGATTACGAGAAGAACTTCATCGACGAGAACCCGTTCAGCGTAGAAGGCTACAGAAAGCTCCTTTGGAGATACAACCCTGATGTAACTTACAAAGATTATCAGGATCTTATCAACAATTGGTCTCTTCAGTCATCAATGGATATGAAGAAATAATTAACAAATTATCTCTGCAATCGGGAGGCAATGCCCTGTGCAAGGGCATTGCCTCCTCTTTAAAGAAACACCCCCAAAAGAGGAGAGTGATTTAATTTGGCTGATACAGAAAATTCTAGAAAAAAAGACATATTAACGCTGCTGATCATTGCTGCAGTGGTTATACTGTTGGCGGTTTTATTCAACATATACATAGGTGGAAAGTTTTTAACCATAGTAAATATCAACTCCATATGTACAAATGCAGTAATGGCATCATTCATGGCCTGGGCACTGTGCTTTGTATTTGCACTTGGATATATGGATTTGTCTATTGGCGCCGCAATGATACTTTGCGTATATGCGGCAGGTGAACTTGGTAATCGTTTGGGCATACCGGGAGTTCTGATCGGTGGAATCACACTTGGTGTGATCCTTATGCTGATCAACTACTGCATTTTCGCATGGGCCAAGATCCCGTCATGGATCGCCGGCCTGGGCATGATGATGTTATATGAATCGGTAGCTGCTCTTTATACATACATTCTGAACGAGCAATCCAAAGTTGTAGTAACGCTGGAAGAACAGTACAGATCGCTCGGAAGAGCTCCTTGGATATATGTATTACTGATCGTGGGCGTCGTATTTACATACATCATTTACAACAAAACATCACTGGGCATGAATGTGCGCGCATTGGGAGGCAATCCTGCTGTTGCCAAGACCATGGGTATCAATCGCAGCAAAACTCTTATCCTTACAGGAATCGTTTGCGGCGTATTGGTTGGCTGCTCCGGATTTATTCGTGAGAGCTACGCAGCGCGTGTATTTGCAATGACCGGTCTTCAGACACTGAATGTAAACTTCCAGCCTATTGCAACCGTTCTTCTTGCACAGGTTTTACAGAAGAGGATCAACATCATCATCGCGGTTCCTTTCTGCGCTCTGTTCATCTATATGGTTTTCAATATACTGACAATGCTGAATGTTCCGTCAGGAACTCTTCAGGACCTTATCCTGGGAGTACTGGTTGTCATCTTTGGTATTGTTGCACAGCGTAACGTGAAAGGAGTGGTTAAATAATGGCAGGTGATATCGCTCTTAAAACAGAAAAGCTTTGCAAATCATTTGGAACGACCAAGGCTAATATCGACATTGATTTCACCGTCAGAAAAGGTGAAATAAGAGGTCTTATCGGTGAGAACGGTTCCGGCAAATCAACATTGCTTTCTCAGATTTCGGGTATGTATCCTTTCGATTCAGGAAAGATAACTCTTTTCGGTGAAGATTACGCACCGAAGACACCGCTTGAAGCCAACGACCGCGGTATCGGAATCGTTGTTCAGGAGTTCGGTGTTATCGGTACTCTTCCGGCAAATATCAATGTATTCCTCGGAAGGACTCAGCAGTATACCAAAGCCGGTATTCTTGACACAAGGGCAATGAATAATTGTATTAAAGAGATCTCCAAGGAATGGGGACTTCCGGCTATTCCGTTTAACAGGCTGACCAGCACGATGAGTGTTGAGACACGAAAAGTCATTGAGTTGATCAGAGCACTCTCGATCGATCCTGAGATCCTGATCCTTGATGAAGTTACTCAGGCACTTTCTCTTAACAACAGAAAGGTGCTGTATGAAATTATCAACCGTTACAAGGAAATGGGAAGAACCGTAATTCTTATTTCCCACGACCTGGAAGAAGCGATCGAGCTTTCAGATACGCTTACTATCCTCAGAGACGGTGTTGTTGTTGATACCGTCGAGAGCGATAAGGTTACAGCGGATGAAGTAAAGAGAATGATGGTTGGCCGAAATATCGAAGGCGAATATTATCGTAGCGATAACGAGCCGAGCCGAATGGACGACGTAATTCTCAGCGTAAAAGATCTTACCGTTAAGAATGAGATCTCAGATGTAAGTTTCGATGTTTACGCAGGAGAGATCGTCGGACTGTGCGGACTGAGTGATTCAGGAATTCACACTGTCGGCAAGGCAATCTACGGACTGACCGAAGACAGAAAAGGTAAGGTAACGCTGGTTCAGAAGAATCTGGATGTCAACAATTCTCAGGTGGCCCTTAAGAACAAAATGGCTTACGTTCCTAAGGAAAGAGACGGCGAAGGCCTGATGCTTAACAGCCGTATTTTTGACAATATGGCGCTGCCGTCGATGAATGAGATCGAAAGCAGCATGGGATTCCTTTCCAAGAAAAAGAGAGCCAAACTGGCAGACCAGACCAGACTCGATTATAAGGTTCGCTGCCAGGGCATCTATCAGAGGCTTTCAAGTCTGTCAGGAGGTAACAAACAGAAGGTCAACCTTGGCAGATGGATGACCAAAGACCTTGATCTGCTTATTCTTGACTGCCCGACACGAGGCGTTGACGTCGGCGTAAAGGCTTATATCTATCAGCTTATGAGAGAAGCAAAGGAAAAAGGCCTTGCGATCTTACTTATTTCGGATGAGCTGACAGAAGCACTCGGAATGAGTGACAGGCTGCTGGTTTTCAATAACGGAAAAATAGCTAAAGAAATCGCCAGAGGCGTTGACTTTACTGAAGAGAAAGTAATCGAGGTGATGGTCTAATGAAGAAAAAAGTTGAATTAAACATTATCGTACCACTTTGCCTGATGGTAGCCATCTTCCTGTTTTTCGTAATAATGTCAAAAGGCGCCATGGCTTCATCATTCAACCTGGGCTCGCTTTTTGATCAGACATTCATAACACTCATTGCCGGACTCGGAACGATCTTCGTAGTTGCAACCGGCGGAGCGGACATGTCAGTAGGAACGACACTCGGTATTTCCACAGTTGTTGCGGCGGCTATGATCACCGGATGGGGATTCCCGGACTGGTTGTTCTTCATTCTTGTACCGGTTATCGGAGCTGTACAGGGACTGCTGAACGGATTCCTCGTAACGAGGCTGAGAGTGCCGTCATTCATGACTACTCTTGCAATGCTTATAGGTATAAGAGGACTTATTAACTACATTCAGTCCACGGAAGGACTTTTCTATGCTACCAAGACCATCCAGGTTCTCGGAAAAACATACATAAAGATCCCGGCGTTGATTATACTGGTGGCTTTTGCTTACTATCTTCTTGAGTACACCAAATTCGGTGAGAGCTGCAAGGCCATAGGTGAAAACGAGAATGTTGCGATCAGTATCGGACTTCCGGTAAAGGCAATCAAGATGAAGGCGTTCTTACTGTCTTCAGTGTTTGCAGCAATAGCAGGTCTTTTCGTAGTTGCCAAGACCGGCGGAACCACGAACACCATGGGAACCAATATGGAGATCGAGGTAGTAATGGGTATCTTCCTCGGAGGCGTTTTAGTAACAGGTGGTTACAGCGCGAAGATCGAAAAACTCATTATCGGTTCAGTTACGATCTCAATCATCAAGAACGGCATGGTTCTCATCGGACTCACATCAACACAGGTAACAGAATCAGCAAGAGGTATCGTTCTTATGCTTATCCTGTTCATCACTGTCAGATTGAGTGAGAAAGAAATAGGCGGAAAAAAGATACAGCAACAGAAACTAAATACGGATCATTCCGCAGGAGGAGAATAAATTGAAAGCATTTTGCACATCGCACATTACAGATCAGTATCTCGAGACACTTGGACAGCATATGTCAATCAAGTGCGGCGGAGATACAGCTAATCGTATTTATGTGCCAAGAGAACAGTTGATTGAAGAACTTCAGGGAACAGATATCCTGATCGTTTCATATGAACAGATCGATGAAGATCTGCTCAAGAAATGTCCGGACCTGAAGCTGATAGCCAGCGAAAGAGACGGCCCTGAAGAGAATATCGATATTAAGGCCGCAACAGAAGCCGGCATTCCGGTCGTCCACAGTCTGGGCAGATGCATTAAACCGGTCGCAGAGGAAACATTTGCATTAATGCTGGCTCTCAACAGGAGAATAGTCAAGAGCAGCCGCTGCGTTCGCGAAGGATATTGGGACAAGGATAAGCCTGATAAATTCAAGGAACTTCTGGCTGTTACCGAGCGTGGACTTGGACTTCTTAACGGCAAGACTCTGGGTATAGCCGGACTTGGAAGAAATGGCCGCGAAATCGCGCAGTTAGGCCTTGCTTTCGGTATGAAGGTAATCGGATACGATCCATACGTAAACAAGGATGCAATGGCCCAAATGGGCGTTGAACTGGCCGATCTGAACACTGTTTTATCAAGTGCTGATTTCTTCGTTCTGATGGCACGTGTTACGCCTGAGACTACCGGCATGATCGGCAAAGATGAGATCGCTCTTCTGAAGCCGACCGCAACATTTATTAACACGGCAAGAGCTGCACTTGTAGATGAGGATGCCCTTTTTGAGGCACTGTCAACAGGAAAGATCAGAAACGCTGCCCTCGATGTATTCTGGGACGAGCCGCTTCCTGCAGACAGCAGATGGTTCACGATCGATGAGGATCGTCTGATCATGACACCTCACCAGAGCGGATTATGTGTTGAAAGAGACGATATACATTCGGCTGAACTGACCAAGTATATTCTTCAGTACCTTCAGGGAATAACACCTGAAAGTGTTATGGATAGGTCGGTATTTGAAAAAGAAGGATTTGCAACCAGGGGAGCTTTGATTTTCGGTGTTGAAGGAGGTTGCTCCAAATGAAGGCTGTAGTATTAACTGAACTTGGAAAGCTGGAATGGCTTGATGTTCCGAAGCCCGTTATCGGACCGGATGATATTCTGCTTAAAGTCGAAGCAGTCGGCATATGCGGAGGAGATCTGCATTTTTACACCGGCGCAATCGGATCAAAACACGGATATCCGCTGGTCGTAGGACATGAATTCGCAGGAACAATAGCTGAAATAGGTGAAAGAGTTGCCGGTGACTGGAAAGTTGGAGACAGAGTGGTTTCTGAAAATACCGGATATGCGTGCGGAGTTTGCCCTTCATGCGCAAAAGGCAATTTCGTTAACTGCGAGCAGAGGGAGATCCTCGGATGCACACTGGACGGCGGTTTTACCGACTACGTAAAGATCCCGGGCGATATTTTGAGAATATATCCGAACGCTTTGTACAAGCTTCCGGATTCGATCTCATTCCCTGAGGCAACAGTACTGGAGCCGGCTGCTAACTCATATAAGGCAGTTATCCAGGAAGCCGGAGTAAAGGCCGGAGATACAGTCCTTATCTGGGGACCGGGTCCGCTCGGACTTCTGTCGACACAGATGGCCAAAATCGCAGGCGCATCTAAGATAATCCTTGTAGGCCTTGCAGAGAACAGAGGCGTAAGGAAAGAAATCGGCGAAAAGTACGGCGCAACACATTGGCTCGAGAGCGATTCAGGCGAAGATATCGCTATGAAGGCAAGAGAAATAGCAGGACCTGAAGGCATTGCTGTTGTTATCGATGCAGTCGGACACCCTTCAATCATGGAGCCGGCTATGCGTGCAGTTCGCAACGAGGGAATAATCGTTCGCGTAGGTCTTAACGCAAAGCCGCTTAACTGCAGCATCAACATGCTCACAGAGCGTGCGATCACTCTGAGAGGACATATGGGATACAACACTGAGTCCTGGAAACAGTGTATTGCATTGGCAGAAAGAGGCCAGTTGGATCTTTCATCTATCATTACCTCTGTTTTGCCGATGGCTGAGTATGAGAAAGGTTTTATCAACAGTCTTAACGGAACGGACGCCAAGGTTGTTCTGGTTCCGACGAACGACTGATTTGTATCAAGGAACGAACTAATATGGACGGAATACTAATTATAGATTACGGAACCTCTAAAATGAGAGCTTTCGTTATAGATTGTGAAAGTGGGAGCACATCAATAAACGAAAGCATGACGTATTCCCCCGAGAACCCGGAGGATATCTGGAATAAATCCCAGATCGTCACAAAAAAAGCTATTGAGAAAGCCGTTAACCGGCAAATTAGTATTCTGGCCATTAGTTTTTCCTGGTTCGGAGCGAATATCATCGCCATGGATGCAAATGGTGATGCAATAGCTCCTTTGATCGTAAGTTACGACAATAAGGCTGAAGAAGAAGCCGGTGTGGTACGCAGCCGGTTATCAGCCGATAAAGTACAAAGAACACCGCGCGGAGGAATGAACGGTCAGTCAGTTCCGGCGAAGGTACTGTATCTGAAGAATCATCTCCGGACGGAAAAAGAGACGATCCGATTCGGCTCCGTACAGCAGTATATCCTGGAAAAACTCGGATTCCCCGATGTATGGGATCAGACGATCGCGGCAACTACCCAGGCTTTCGATATTGAGAACTGCAAGTGGGACCCGGATATCGTCAAAGCATGTGAGATGGAAGAGTCCGTGCGTCAGAGCAAAGTCTGCAACACGGATACCGTCTTAGGCGAACTGGATCATTTCGGGGAAGTTAAGCTGCCATACAGCATTCCGCTGGTTATCGGCGGCCATGACTGTGTAGTGGCACAGTTCGGACAGGGAGTAACTCCGGATGATGGCGAGACCCTGTGCAATGTTTCCGGTACATACGATATGCTTGAATCTTTCAGACGCGGGTATCTGCTTACAGATGATGCGGACTGTCTGACAGCACCGGGAATCAGTTACTATACAATGCTTGCCGGCGGTCCGACAGGAGCGATCGTATCAGATTTTGCAAGAAGCTTTTGTGAAGACGGAGACAATGCATTATCACGGTTATTTGAAGCGGCAAAATTCGATGAAGTGCCGGAGGAAGATATCTTTTATCCTGAGGTAGGGCAGCTTCCGGAATTTCTGAAATCAAGAAGCGTCGAAAGCGCTTTCGCGGCAGTGGTCAAATCAATAACACTCAGAGAAAAGAAGCTGTTCGATTCTATTTCCAAGATGAACGGAAAACCGTTTACGGCGATGAGGATCGGCGGAGGCGGCGCAAGATCACCTGAGTGGTTACAACTCAAAGCCGACATATTGGGAATAAGAGTTGACAAATGCGCAAACATTGAATCTTCAGGCTTAGGAGCAGCAGTAATAGCCGCAAAGGCCGTAGGAAGATACAAAACATATGAAGATGCAGTCAAGCAAATGTGCGGAATAGAAAAGTCATATTTGCCAAAGAATATATAACAATCACTATGATAAGGGGTGACGGATATGCAAGAAGAAAAAAGAAAAGAATTAAATGAAAAATCGAAAGAAATCCGTATTTTAACACTGGATATGATTTCGGATTTAGGAAAGGGTCATGTCGGCGGAAGTATGTCGATCGTAGATATACTCGCTGTATTGTATTACGACAAGATGAAAGTCGATCCTGCAAATCCTAAATGGGATGACAGAGACAGACTGGTCGTTTCAAAGGGCCATTCCGGACCTGCAGTTTATGCAACATTGGCACACAAGGGCTTCTTCCCGAAGGATATGCTGTATACCCTGAATCGCCCTCACACAAACCTTCCAAGCCACTGCGATATGCGCCTTACACCGGGTATCGATCAGACGACCGGTTCTCTGGCACAGGGCCTTTCCTGCGCAGTAGGCAGAGCTTTGGCACTTAAATTATCCGGCAATCCGGCACATGTATACTGCATAGTAGGCGACGGAGAGCTCCAGGAAGGACAGTGCTGGGAAGCATTTATGCTTGCAGGCAACAGAGGCCTGGATAATCTGACTGTATTCTGTGACAGAAATCACGGACAGGTAGACGGTACCGTTGAGGAGATCGGAGATATCGAGCCGCTGGCTGATAAACTGACTTCTTTCAAGTTCCAGGTTTATGACATAGACGGACATGATATTGCAGCGATCGGCGATACTATTGATGCAGCTAAGGCTGATGGCAAGCCAAGTTTCATCATCTGCAACACGATCAAGGCAAGAGGCGTTCAGGAAATGGAAGGCAAGGTTGAGTCACATAACACAGCCTTCAGCAGAGAACAATTCGAAGCTGCAAAACGATATATTGAAGAGACCCTTTAAGGAGGACGGAATAATGATTGAATACGATAAAGAAAGAATGGTAGAAACTTACAACGACCTTCTCATGGAATATGCAGAAAAGGATCCCAGATTAGTAGTTGTTGAGAACGACCTCAGCCATGCAAACGGCACACATATTTTCGGAGAGAAATATCCGAAGAGATATTTCAATGTTGGTATCGCAGAGGCAAATTCGATCTGCGTTAGCGCGGGACTTGCAGCAGAAGGTTATGTACCTTTCGTTGCTTCACTTGTTACCTTTATTACCAGACGTTGCTATGACCAGATAGTTCTTTCTGTTGCATACAGTGGACTGAATGTAAAGGTTGTCGGAACAAGACCCGGTGTTGTCTGCGAGCAGAATGGCGGAACCCATTTCGGACAGGAAGATATGGGTATTATGAGAAATATTCCGGGATTCATGGTAGTTGACGCATGTGACTGCACATCCCTCAGAAAACTGTTCCCTCAGATCCTCAATGTTGATGCTCCGGTTTATTTAAGAATATGCGCCGGCAGCAATATGAAGGTTTACTCAGAGGATGATGTTGTTATTCTCGGCAAGGCTAATGTAGTTAAGAAGGGCCGCGATCTTACAGTTATCGCCAGCGACGTTATGGTCGAGTATGCATTCCTTGCACAGGAGCTCCTTGAAAAAGAAGGAATCGATATCGAGATCGTTGATATGCATACCGTTAAGCCGTTAGATACCGAAGCAATCCTCAAGGCTGCAGAAAAAGGACCTATCCTTGCAGCTGAGAACCATTCTGTAATCAACGGACTCGGAAGCGCAGTATCAGAAGTTCTTGCTGAGAACGGATGTCCGGTTAAGTTCAAACGTTTTGGTATTCAAGACAGATTCGGTGTCGTAGGCTGGAAGAAAGATATATCTGAAGAGCTCAAAGTAACTCCTGAAGATATGGCAGAGGCAATCAGAAATCTTCTGAAATGAGAGGTGAACAAAGATGAAGTTTTCACTTTCAGTTAATGTTGCTTTGGCAGGATATCCGATGGAAGACAGAATACGCATGGCAGCTGATATCGGCTGGGACGGCGTAGATGTATATATGGATCATTTTGATCTGGATCCTGTCAAATTAAAGAAAGCCGCTGATGAAGGCGGAATCCCGATCGTTTCTGTCGGTGTAAATAAGTGCTTTGAGAACACACTGGACAGAAGCTGGCCGCAGTTAGAGGCTGCTTTCACGGAAGCATTTGAGTTCGCTGAGATCTGCGGAGCCAAGGCTGTTCCTGCTATCGGAGGTTTCAAAGCCAGAGCCGGATATGATCCGGAGCCGCTTTTCATCGAGAACTGCAAGAGGCTTGCTGAACTTGGCGCTAAGTACAATAAGGTCGTAATGGTTGAGCCGGTCAACAACACATTGGAGCATCAGACCGCTTCACTCTATACATCAAAAGTCGGAGCTGATATTGTTAAGGCTGTTAACTCACCGAACCTTAGACTTCTCTTTGATTTTATTCATCTTGAGTCTGCAGAAGGAAATGTGCTGATGAACTGCCAGGAGTACTGGGATCTGGTACAGATGTACCACGTTGTCGGAATTCCTGCTCATGACGAGCCGTTCCATTCACCGCTTGACTATCCGTATCTGCTTGCTAAGATCGAAAAGACCGGATACCAGGGATTCATCGGTGCTGAATACGCTGCAAGCTATGATTCTCTTCAGTCAGCGAAGGATGTTCTTAAGTATCTTAAATCCTACGAGAACAGACTCGATATGTACATGGGTGTATAAAAAATAAAAAGCTATTTTAGGAGTAAAAAATGTCACTTGTAACTTTAACAGAGATTTTATCGGAATCAATTGAAAAGAAATACGCTGTTGGAGCATTTGATATGATGGGACCGCTTCCATTATATGCAGAAGCAATTTTATCAGCAGCTGAGGCAAAGGGAGTTCCTGTAATTCTTATGACCCTCGAGTGGGAACTGGAGAACGAGAGCTATTTCGCTTATCTGAAGGACAGAATAATGAGAAGCCCGGTCCCTGTAGCGCTTCATCTTGATCACGGCAGCTCATTCGAGTCTGTAATGAAGGCCATTCATCTTGGCTTCTCTTCGGTAATGCTTGACGCTTCAGCAAAACCGATCGAAGAGAACATTGAGTGGACCAAAAAGGTCGTTGAAGCATCCCATGCCTGCGGTGTATCTGTTGAGGCCGAGATAGGCCATGTAGGAGGCCTTGAGGGTGGCTCTAACTTATCCGGCAATGTTGCTGATGAGTCAGGATTTACAACGCCTGAAATGGCTGAATATTTCTGTAATGAAGCTAAGCCGGATGCGCTTGCAGTTGCGTTCGGTACAGTTCACGGAGTTTATAAAGGACAGCCGAAACTGGATCTTGAACGTCTTTCCAAAATCAGGAAGACCATTGATGTTCCTCTTGTTATGCATGGCGGTTCCGGTCTCACCCCGGAGATGTTCAGGAACGCTGTAGCAAACGGAATTAATAAAATTAATTTCTACACGGGAATGACTCTTGCAGCTTCGGCGTCCGCAAGGACTGTTCTCAATGAGAAAGACGGCAAGATCGGCTTCGAGGATGTCTGCAGGACTGCACAGAAGACAATGTCAGATGTTGTTTCTGAGCACATTGACATATTCGGAACACAGCCACTTTACATTGGCAAATAACTTATATAAGTTGAAGGAGAAAAAAATGAATTCGTATTATCCAAATCTTTTGTCACCGATAAAGGTGGGCAACAGGATACTGAAGAACAGAATCATATGCTCAGCATCTAAACCATATAACTTATATGCAGGTGAGAATTTCCCGACCGAGAACATTATGGAAGTCTATGGGAGAAAAGCTGAAGCAGGTGCAGCGATTGTTACCGTTGACGGCTGCAATTTCGAAAACTGCGCAGATGAGATCGCCTGGGATGCATCCTCAGTCGGAGCAAAACATTACATGGCAAGACTTGCAGATGCGATCCACGCACATGGTTCACTGGCAAACGGCGTTGTTATGATCTTCCCTGATGAAGAGTATGACGTAAGCGAAAATGTTGTACAGATCAGATTCCGCCCGGGTGACAGATTCGGAATCAATACCGGTAAAAAAGCATATTCAACAGCTCAGCTGTATGCGTTGATAGAAAAGTACGCACAGCTTTGCAAGAATATGGCTGACGCGGGTTTTGACGGAACATACATCCACATGTCTTACAGGATGATGGTTCCGGGACGCCTTCTTTCTCCGACGACCAATACCAGAACAGACGAATTCGGCGGGTCTTTTGAGAACCGTATCAGATTCTCTTTGCTCTTAAGCAAGAGAATAAAAGAGCTGTGCGGAAAAGATTTCATAATCGAGGCAACTCTTTCCGGACATGATATGGAGCCGGAAGGATGGACAATAGAGGACACAGTTAAATTCGCAGAGGCTGCTAAAGGCCTTATCGATATCTTTACATTAAGGTCTCCTGAACTGGATGATCAGCATCCTACAGGATACGCAAAGAGCAGAACTCCTTGGCTTTATATGGCAGAAGAAGTAAAGAAGCATAATCCGGATATGATCATTGCTGCATCAGGCGGCTTCTTCTATCCTGATGATTGTGAAAACGCCATTGCCGAGGGCAAGGCTGATATGATTTCAATGGCTCGTTCCTTCATTTCTAACCTTGATTACGGCAAAAAATTATACGATGGATGCGCCGATGAATTAAGACCATGCCTCAGATGCAATAAGTGCCATACACCAAATCACAACTTGACGGTATGTGCAGTTAATCCTGCTTATCCGCTTCCTTTGGATATTAAGAAGATTCCGGAAGGAACAGAGAAAAAGGTAGCTGTAATCGGCGGAGGCCCTGCCGGAATGCAGGCAGCCCTTACATGCGCTCAAAGAGGAATCAAGGTTACTTTGTATGAAAAAGAGGCAAGACTCGGCGGCCTGATCAACCACGCAAGATATGTTGATTTTAAGTGGCCTATGAATGATTTCCTTATGTACATGGAACGCAAGATAAACGAGTCTGAGCTGATCGATGTACGCCTTAATACCCTCGCAGATCCTGAGCAGATCGAGGCAGAAGGCTACGATGCAGTAATTGCGGCAGTAGGATCTCATTCGGTATTCCCACCGATAAAGGGTATTGAGACTGCTATTTCAGCTGTTGACGCATACGGCAAAGAAGATCAGCTGGGTCAGCGCGTTGTTGTTATCGGCGGCGGTGATACCGGTGTTGAGACAGCCCTTCATTTCGCACATCTGGGCAAGGATGTAGTTATTCTGGAAATGACAGACAGACTGGCCGGACGTGAGGCAAGAATGCATTATTACAATATGTTCATGGACGCTGTTGAAGCAGCAAGCGATCACTTAAAGAGCATATTGAACGTTGTATGCGTTGGCGTTGAGCCAGGTAAAGTTTCATATCGCGACAAGGAAGGCAAGATATTTGACGTAGAGACCGATTCAGTCGTAGTTGCTGCCGGACTGAAATCAAATACAGATATTGCTATGAACTATGCAGGATGCGGTAAAAAGTTCTTCTCGATCGGCGATTGCGCCAAGATGGGAGACATTCAGTCTGCATTAAGAAGCGGCTATCAGATTGCTGCAACGATTTAAAAATCTTTATATACATAAACTATTCATTGGTTTATGATTTTCTCCTTGTTATACAATAAACAGTAAGGAGCGCGTTACGCGCTCCTTACTGTTTTTATTATACGAATCAAAATATGACATTTGAGATGTCTAAAGAGGGGTATAACATCTCCCACTACATATTTGACGTAATTACAGATCAAGACCGATTTGAAGGCCTATAGTTGTTGCATCTTTTACCTTGCCGACCTGGAAGCAATCACCGATCTGATGGAATTCCTTGGAAACCTCACGAAGTTTGTTGACTTCATCCCATCTTGGTTTCATTCCGACTGCATAGATAACTGTATCTGCTTCGTAGAACTGCTCATTTCCGTCTTTATCGATAC
>JAZQNN010000022.1:0-5430 GCA_045627365.1 Lachnospiraceae bacterium | reverse complement strand
GGCGTAGGGGGCGGCGTGATCCGCGACATATGCTCCGGTAATATTCCTATGATTTTTATCAAGCATTTTTATGCCTGCCCGTGCATGATCGGGGCAGTTATCTGCGCTGTTCTGAACAAATACAATTCCGTTTTGGCGACGGTGGCCGGCTTTGGCATAATACTCATATTAAGACTGCTTGCAGCAAAATATAAATGGCACCTGCCGAAAGCGAAGTGAGTATTCTCAAATACCAGTCCGGCCGAACTGAAATGTCACCGGGGAAAGATGGCGAGATATTTAACATGACCCGCTATTTCCTGATGCCGGAGAGCAAAAGCATCAAAGTTGGCCTGCTTGCCCAGGCACCCACCGGAAAAGGCGGGGAGCGCGTATATGAAAATCTGACCATTGAACATAAGACGGTTAAAAATATCCGGGCAGGTGAATAAATATCCAGGTAACTCCGCAAAACAGCGGAGTTTTTTTATGCCGAATGAGAAATATGAACCGTAAAATTTCAAAAATGTTTTCAGCAAAAGCACAGAGAATACGCAGATGGGAAACAAAGGAAATGTGGACGCGTGACCACATTTTTACCCGTTGCAAGACCATCCGTCTTTTGATACTATTAACCCAAATTAACAAGGAAAGTATCGGCTATTTCTGATTGCTTTTGTGAGGTTTGCCGAAATGCCAAACGAAGAGAAAAATCAGGAAAATAAAAAAGTAACCCGGAAAGACATCGCCGAGCTGGCGGGGGTATCTGTATCAGTAGTTTCAAGAGCGCTGAATAACAGCGGCTATGTCAAAAAAGAGATAAAGGAAAAAATCATCCTGCTCGCCAGAGAGATGAATTATTATCCGAATCCTGTTGCTATGTCTCTCCAGCAGAAGCGTACCAGGCAGATTCTCTTTTACTGCAAGGATATGCATAATGCCTTCAACATCGATATGTATCACGGCATGCTGAAGGAAGCAAAAAAAAGAAATTATATGGTTCTTCTGAACGGGAACCTGAATTTCATATCTCTGCGCGAAGCGATGGTTGACGGGATCATCCTTCAGAATGAGGTCACAGCGGTTGAGTTCGACAACGCCTGCGGGAAAAACTATTTTCTTCCGGCTGTTCTGGCGGGATACGGCAATTATCCTTACCTCAGCAGAAGCATCCCGCTTGTCGAATGGGATACATACAGCGGGATGGAACTCGCAATTGAATACCTGAGGAAAAAAGGGCATACCCGAATCGCATATGCTTCTCCGTTTTCCTTTGAAGAAAAAAACTGCCGTACGGGTGCGTGGAAAGATTTGTTAAAACCGGTTCTGGGAGAAGAACTGGCGCACTATCATCTTGGAATCTGCCGTCAGGACGTTCCGGAGCTGAACAAGCTTTCGGATGATACGTTCAGCTATGAATCCAACCAGTTTGATTTCGAGGAAGAATTCTTCAAAAAGGGAATTGCGGCGGCAAGGCTGCTGCTGAAAAGAAATCTGGATGCAACTGCTGTTATCTGCTTCAATGATGAATTCGCTTTCGGAATCATGCAGGAATTGCAGAGGCATCAAATAAAAATCCCGGATGATATTTCAATTCTGAGCTTTGACGGCAGTTACCGGAGGCGGTATGTTTACCCGGCGCTTACCTGCGTTACCTGCCATCCTGAAAAACAGGGTGAACTGCTTGCGGAAAAGCTTCTTGATATCATTGAAGGGAAGCATTTTCACTATATCACCCGTATCCCGTCGGAACTTCTGGAGGGAGAAACCGTAAAGAATTTCCAGGAATAAGCCCATTCGTATTGTCACAGGCCGGAAAAGGTCTGCAGATAATAGATATTATATTAGGAGGAAACCCAATGAAAAAACTTATCGCAATGTTAGTATGCTTCATTCTGGTAGCAAGCCTTGCTATGGCCGGAATGACGACCGCAAGCGCTGACGGCATCAAGCTCACCATGATGATGAACTGCAGCGAAGCAGATCCCCCCGCGAACGGCTACAAAGAGCTCATCAAGAGATTCAACGAAACAAACCCGGACGGAATTACCGTTGAATGCACCTTCTATGCAAACTCTGACTACAAAACAGCCCTTTCCACGATGATGGCAGCAGACTCCGAGCCTGACATCGTTTTCGCCTGGGAGCTTGGCTATCTTGGCAACTTTGTAAACGGCGGCAAAATCGTCAGCCTGCAGCCTTACTTCGATGCGGATGAAGAGTGGAAGGCCACCTTTAACGACGGCGTTCTGCCCCTTCTCACCTATGGCGGCGAAATTTACGGTGTTCCTGCACAGCAGTGCCTCGGCGTTATGTTCTATAACACCAGAATCTTTGCCGAGAACGGCCTTGAAGTTCCGACAACTTATGAGGAGTTCCTCAATGTCTGCCAGACTCTCAAGGACAACGGCATTACTCCGATCGCTCTCGCTTCCACCGCTTCTGACGCATGGCTCGTCTCCCAGTACATTCAGGAGATGTCCAACGGTATCGGCGGCTATGAGCTCTTCGATTCCCTCTATCAGGAAACCGGCGCATGGAATGCCCCTGCATTCGTAGAAGCAGCACAGAACTTCCAGAAGGAAGTAGAGGCCGGCTATTATGAAGACGGCTTTACCGGTGTTACCGGCGATGAAGCACGTGAGTTCTTCCGCATGGGCATGACCGCTATGTACTTCAACGGTTCCTGGGAGCTGTCCAATGTCGGTGACGCATCTGTCAGCCCTGAGGCAGAGAACATCAGCTGCTTTGTCATCCCCAAGATCAACCCGGAAAATACCGGTGTAACTCTTGGCTCTGTTGACGTCACCCTTGCAGTTACCAAGAACTGCGAGAATGTTGATGCAGCAGTTGAATTCCTCAAGTTCTTCACAAGCGAAGAGAGCTCCACTTATATGGCATACAACTACGGCAAGATTCCCTGCCTCAAGTGGGATCTTGATGAAACCAAGATTTCTCCGCTCTTTGCAACTGTAAGCAACCTCATCAAAGAGCAGAAGAATATGACCCCGTGGCTCGACCGTGTCAATGCAGACTTCGGCAATGAGTTCAACAACCAGAGCGTTGCTGTTGCCAACGGTGATGAACCTCAGGCATGCTTTGATGCTCTCCAGGCATACGTAGAATCCCGCAAGTAAAAATCTGTTCCGGAAAATCCTTTCCGGCCAAATAGCTTTGTTCAGAATAGCCGCCGAGAGACGGCTATTCTGACATTCAATGCACGGTTTCTCCCGATTATTACGTTTTTCAGAAATAACGGTCTTTTCCGGCATCATGAGGTAGACACATGAAAAAAGCATTCAGCGATAAAAAAACCATCGCTCTTTTTGTACTTCCCGCATTGATCATCTATGCGATCTTCGCGTTGATTCCTATTGTCTATAATATCTATCTTTCCTTTTTTGACACCAATCTGATGGAGATCAAGACGTTCGTCGGATTGAAAAACTATTTTGATCTTTTCCATGACGGTACTTTTTTGAAAGCACTGAAAAACAATATCGTCATGGTGATTGGTTCTTTAATTGCGCATATGCCGCTTGCACTGTTTTTTGCTGCAGCTATACATAAAAAAATTAAAGGCGCTTCCTTCTTCCAGACAGTATTTTTCCTGCCGTGCGTAATCTGCGGTGTCGCTGTGGGCCTGGTGTGGACTTTTATTTATAATGGTACATACGGCCTTCTGAATGGCCTCCTGAAAGCCATCGGGCTCGGGCAGTATGCACAGGTTTGGCTTTCCAACAAGGATATTGCCATTTTCATGATTATTATTGTCGTTATGTGGCAGTATGTCGGCTATCACATGGTTATTCATCTGGCAGCAATGAGAAATATCGATGCTGAGCTGTATGAGGCTGCCGAGATCGACGGTGCTACCGGGTGGAAGCAGTTTTCAAAAATCACCTTCCCGCTGATCAAGCCGATTCTGATGGTAGACGCAGTGCTGATTATTACCGGGTCTCTGAAATATTACGACCTGATCGCCGTGATGACGAACGGCGGCCCGAACCATGCCACGGAAGTCATGTCCACCTACATGTATTATTCAGCCTTCAATATTCTGCGCTACGGTTATTCTTCGGCAATCGGTGTGATTTTGATGCTTCTGTGTATTTTGTCTGTCTGCATTTCCAATGTTGTTTTCAAGACGGAGGATGACAAACAATGAAAAAGACTCCTTCAGAGAAATTCTGGCTGGCAATAAAATATCTCTTTTTGCTGCTGTTTACTCTCAGCTGCATCTATCCGCTGATCTGGCTTGTTCTGGCATCATTCAAGACCAATCAGGAGCTGTATATGAATCCCTGGGGGTTCCCGGCTTCCTTCGGCCTGAAAAATTACCAGGATGCAATTGTGTTCGGCGGTGTTATCAAATACTTTGGAAACTCTGTGCTGATTGCTGTTGTGGCGGTTATCATCACGGCAATTCTGTCTACGATGGTTTCCTACGCCATTACCCGTATGGACTGGAAGTTTTCCAAGCTTGTGTATTCAATCTTTCTTGCAGGAATGCTGATTCCCATCTATGGGCTGATCATTCCTATGTTTTCCATTTTCAAAAAGCTCGGCCTTCTGAATACGTATGCCTCTGTGATCATTCCGCAGATCGCGCTTGGTTTCCCAATGTCAATTTTCATCATCTGCGGGTTTATGAAAAGTGTTCCGCGTGAGCTGGAAGAGGCAGCTGTAATTGACGGATGCTCCGTCTTTCAGTGTTTCTCTAAGATCATTATCCCGGTTTCCCGGTCTTCTATAGTGACTGTCATGGTAGTACAGTTTATTACTGTCTGGAATGACCTGCTCCTTCCGCGCATTTTCCTTACAAGTCAGGCGAAAATGACGCTCCCGGTAGGGCTTACAGCTTTCAAAGCTCAGTATTCGACGAACTATGTCGGCATGATAGCAGCTGTTATTCTGACGATTATTCCAAGTATCATTGTATATGTTGTCCTCCATAAGCAGATTATGGAAGGTATGGTCGCCGGAGCGGTGAAGGGCTGATCAGGGAAAAAAATTCATCATCTTATCATTCCTCTGCTTCGCGTGATAAGATGCAGCAGTTCCTCAAAATATGTGTGCCGACGCGAAGCGGCGGAATGGATGATTAAAATGAGAAAAAAACAAAATTTCACCTGGGATACGCTGCAGCTGGGTACCTGCTATTACCCCGAGCACTGGGACAGATCGCTCTGGGAAGAAGATCTGAAACGCATGCTTGAAAATGGCATACAGACGGTCCGCATTGCGGAATTTGCCTGGAGCAAGGTCGAGCCGCGGGAAGGCGAATTTACCTACGCGTTTTTTGACGACTTTCTTGATGTTGCCGAAAAAACCGGCATGAAGGTCATCTTCGGCACGCCTTCAGCCACACCTCCTGCATGGCTGACGGAGAAATATCCGGAAGTCCTCAACGTGCGGAAGGACGGAGTGAAATACCGCCACGGTATGCGC
>JAZQNN010000021.1:0-6925 GCA_045627365.1 Lachnospiraceae bacterium | reverse complement strand
GCCAGGCTTCTTGCCTGCGAGTGCACGAAGGATCTGTGAGTTAACACCCTGAGGAACGATGTAGCATGGGAATGCGTTTGCATCAACCAGAGCCTTCATCTTAGATGTTGTTCCAACGTGAGCTGTGTGAAGCTCGCCGATAAGGCCTTCAAGAGCCAGAGCATTCATGCCCCAGTCTCCGTTATCGCCGATACCTGACTCATAGAAAAGTCTGATATTTCTTGGGCTGCCTGTCTCCAGGAATCTATCACGAAGTGCGTTGATAAGTGTCTGAGGAATAGATGTAGCGATAATGCCCTGGCATCCCAGTGTGTCGCCATCTTTGATCAGTTCAGCGGCTTCGCGCGGTGTAATAACTTTCATGTTTTTCTCTCCTTTAATTCTTTATCAGTCTTTCCACTGAGCGATTACGCCATTTGCAAGCATTTCTTCAGCTTCTTCCTTGGTGTAGCCCATCATTTCGAGAACCTCGAATGAGTGCTCGCCAACACGGCTGTAAGGAATGTTAACTTCAGGCTCAGGCTTGTCTCCGAATGTTGCAGGAGGAGCCGGGAACATGGTCGTGGTTCCGTCTCTGTGAGTAACAGGATAGATCATGTTGTTTGCAAGAGCCTGCTCGTCTGTAACTACATCGTAAACGTGGTAGATCTTTGAGAATGCAACATCGTTCTCCTGAAGTCTCTTGCACATCTCTTCCTCTGTGTACTGAGCGAAACCGTTCTCGATAATGTGGAACATTTCATCACGGTTAGCTGTAGCGCCGTCAGGATTGTTGAAACGAGGATCTTCCATAAGGTCTTCTCTGCCGACTGCTCTTAAGTACTTAGGGTAGATCTTTGCATCGAAAATACTGGTGTTGATCCATGCGCCGTCCTTGGTCTTGTATGTGTTGCATACAGGTGAAGCCGGCTTGGTTCTTGTCTTAGGATAGATCTCGTGTGGGTTGTACTGGCATGACATAAGGTCGCAGCCTGCTGCCCATACTGCCTGACCGTAAAGTGATGCGAAGATCTGGCATCCTTCACCGGTCTTTTCTCTCTGGTAAAGGCCTGTTCCGATAGCGCCTGCGAGAGTAGAAGCTGTAGAGTTATCACCGATTCCATAGAAAGGAATTGCAGGTGAAGCGCCCTCTGCTCCGCCGCCTTCTGACTGGTCGATCTGCATTCCTGAATGTGACCAGTAAGCTACTGTATCGTATCCGGCATCATCCTTCTCAGGACCATAGTTGCCGAATCCGTTGATCGCTGCCCAGATAAGACGTGGATATTTTGCATGAAGTGTTTCATAATCAAGACCGTTCTTAGCAAGAGCCTTTGGACGCCAGTTAGTAGCGAAAACGTCTGCCCATGCAAGGAGCTTCTGCATAACCTCAGCACCCTTCGGGTCTTTAAGGTTAAGGTTGATTACCTTCTTGTTAACGTTGTAATGGCCAAAGAATGAGTTATGATCATCTTTGCAGATCATTCCGAGAGTAGATCCGATAAGACGCATAGGGTCACCGGCTACCGACTCAACTTTAATAACTTCAGCGCCCCAGCTTGCAAGGATAACGGTTGCAGCCGGAACGGAAATATACTGTCCAAGATCAAGCACATGAACGCCTGCTAATGGTTTTGTATTGTTCATAAATGAACTCCTTTCGAAAAACTGACTTATATCTCGGGCGGCTAAGCAGCCTGCCTAAGCCGCCCCACATTGTGATAATTATTTCTCAACCATTTCCTTGATATCTTCCTCGCTGTAGCCAAGTCCGGAAAGAATCTCGTTTGTATGATATCCTTCAGGATATCCTGCCCATTTGTACTCAGGCATGCACTCTGAAAGGTTGAACGGGCAGCCGAGCTGCTTGATCTTAACGCCGTCTGAAACAGGAACGTCAACCTCCGGGAACATTCCTCTTGATACGAGGTGCTCGTCGTTGGAAACTTCCTCAAGATTCATAACCGGCTCGATGCAGGCATCATAAGGAGCTGCAAGAACTGTCCACTCATCGCGGGTCTTGGTAAGGAATGTATCCTTGAAGGTCTTCTTAACCATCGGGATGTTAGCCTTATCCTTAAGGATAGCGCCGTCAGCCCACTCAGGATGACCCATAAGGTTGCAAAGTCCTGCAAAGAACTTCGGCTCAAGAGAACCAACTGACATGAACTGTCCGTCTTTGCACTCATAGAAATCGTAGATCTCGCCGCCGTTAAGAGCTCCGCTCTCACGTGTAGGCATTGGGCCGCCTGCGAAGAAGCTAGCGCCGTCCATTGAGTTGAACGGGATAACGCTGTCCTGCATAGAAACATCGATGAACTGGCCCTTGCCGGTCTTCTCTCTGTAGATGATAGCTGCAAGAATAGATGCGATAGCGTTCATTGATCCGCCAGCTACGTCAGCGATCTGGAAGTTGTAAAGGCTTGGTCCGCCGTTCTGTCTTCCTGCTGCATAAGAGATACCTGCTCTTGAAAGATAGTTGATGTCATGGCCGGCCTTCATTGAGAATACGCCGTTCTGTCCATAACCTGTGATTGCGCAGTAAATGATTCTTGGGTTAACTGCCTTAAGAGCTTCGTAACCGATTCCGAGTTTGTCCATAACGCCAGGTCTGAACTGCTCAACTACGATATCGTATTCCTGAACAAGCTTCTTAACTGCTTCAACTGATTTAGCTTTCTTCATGTTGAGGTAGATAGTCTTCTTGTTTCTTCCGAGCCATCCCTGAGCTCCGGTAACCTTTGCGCCCTCGATTACAGGCGGCCAGTTAACTACAAGATCCCATTTGTCCTTGCTGCTGACTTTCAGTACTTCTGCGCCCATATCAGCAAGCGTCATTGTTGCGTATGGTCCAGGAAGAAGTGTTGAAAAATCTAATACTTTGTATCCATCCAGTGCACCCATTATAAAAACCTCCCTTAAAAGTTTTATTAGATTAAAAGTATGGGGGAATATCGCAAAATATTCCGCGTAAAATTATACACTAGTTTTTTGCATATATTCAAGTACTGTCTCATAATTAACAATCAATTTATAGATATAAATATATAGAATTCCGTCAATCGATCGAGAATTCGTCCAGACGCTTATTAGCTGCCTCACAGACAGTCTTGAGGCATTCTTCATCGAACGGACTGATCAGACCTGCATTGGCCAGAAGTTCGGTAAATACAAGACTTCCTCCCTGTCTGGTGTAAGCCATGTAATGCTCCCAGGCGTCCTTCTGATCCTTCCGGATCATTGCCCAGAATTCAAGCGAAACCGTCTGTGCCAGACAATAATCGATATAGTAGAACGGCATCGAATAAATGTGATGCTGTCTCTGCCAGCCCTCGCCGTCACTGTAGAACGGAATATCGCCGTCCAGCTTCATCCACGGCATGTAGACGCCGAGCAATTCTTTCCATACGCCGTGTCGCTCGGCAGGAGTCATTTCCGGCTTTTCAAACACGATATGCTGGAAGTGATCGACCATGGTTCCGTAAGGAATGAACTTGATCGCTCCGGCAAGATGGCTGTACAGGAATTTTTCCGTATCCGGACCGAAAAATCCTTCTGCCCAGCCTTCCGCGAAGAATTCCATACTCATTGAGTGGACCTCGCAGCCTTCCATGCTCGGCCATGCGTATTCGCTCGGAATACGGTCTCTGTTCATATAGTCCGCAAAAGCATGGCCCGCCTCATGGGTTACGACCTCAACGTCGCCCTGCGTGCCGTTAAAGTTGGCGAAAATAAACGGAACCTTGTAATCTGCCAGGTCTGTGCAATATCCTCCGGCACACTTTCCTTCTGTCGAAAGAACGTCCAGAAGCTCGTTGTCCATCATCATTTGGAAAAATTCTCCCGTCTCAGGAGAAAGCTCGTTATAGAATTTAAGTCCCTGCGCCAGTATTTCATCCGGAGTCCCCACAGGACGCGGGTTGCCGGTGCGGAACTCAAGAGCAGCGTCCGCAAATGACAAAGGATAAGAGCAGCCTATTCTCTCGGCCTGTTTTCTCATGACCTTGTCAGCAACAGGAACGAGGTACTTCTGAACGGCTTCGCGAAATTTGGCAACGTCCTCCTTAGTGTAGCAGTTCCTGTTCATGCGGTAATATCCAAGCTCTGTATATCCATCGTAACCCAGCTTGCGGCCCATGGAATCCCTGAGCTTGACCAGACGGTCATAATAATCATCCAGAGCAGCCTGATTGTCCTTGTACCACTGGCCCTCAGCCTTCCATGCGGCAAGCCTCCTTGCGTCATCAGGGTCGGATTTGAACGGGGTCAGCTGGCTCAGCGTGTAGGTCTTTCCCTCGAAAGCTACCTGCGCGGATGCCAGGAGTTTTTCATATTCATTGGCAAGCTGATTTTCCTGCTGAAGCTCGTCAATGATCTCCGGAGAGAATGTCTTAAGCGCGATCTCGGCGTTAACGAACATCAGGTCTCCGTATTTATCTGCAAAGTCCTTCCTGAAAGGCGACGCAAGCATTGCTGCCGTCCATTTCTGTCTGTATTCTTCAAGCTTCGGCTGCGTCTCATCCCAGAACGTATTTTCCTGATCGTAGAATTCTATCCTCGTATCGATCGAATGCCTGGTGCTCGCGAGAGTCGCCATTGTATCGATATGGCCATAGAATTTCTCTTTCTCGAGGAATACAGCATCTGCCTCTTCGAAGCTTAGCGCTTTGCTCAGCTTTTCAACAAGAGCGTCGGCCTCCGCAAATGCTTTCTCAATGTCCGGTCTTTCATAAGGCATATCAGAAAATTTCATAGTTCATGTCTCCTTTATCAATAAAATCGATTGATTACTTCCCAAACTTCCGGGTCTTCCTGTCCCAGCGCCCAGCATGCGACGCCGGCCACCTTGTACGGCTTCAATGCCTCCAGTTTGATCTTTATGGACTCCACGCTTTCAAACCAGCCTTCGGCGGTCTCCTCGCCGAGCATGAATTTGCCGTAATGAAGAGCAAGCTCCTTGTCCCAGACAAGGCTCGATCCGTATTCTTCGACCTTTCGCTCTCCGCTTCCCATGACGTAAGCAGAGTTGTTAAGGCCGGTCATTTTTCCGTTTTCATCGGGAATATAGTACCAGATGCGCGAATAGAACGGCACTCCCATAAGAAGCCGGTCCGATGCGACCTTGGCTACTGACATGTCGGCCACTTTCTTATAGAAAGGCAGCGACGAGTTGGGCCCGATCTCGCCGGTCCCGACAAAATCGTCATACGCCATAATGCACACGTAATCACATATCCTGCCCTGCTCCTCGATATGGTCGCACGCACGCGACTCGTAAGGCGGAACGTTGTCGACCGACAGGACTTTGCCTTCCTTGCGGCATCTGATGGACAGCTCCCTCAGGAACTGAATGTAGTCATCGCCGATGGCACTTGTTATTCTCTCAAAATCAATATTAACGCCGTCGATGTCCTCCAGCAGCATATCATCCATGATCTTATCGATAACCTCGGTCCTTTTGGATGTGCTTGAAAGCATCGAGGAGACATAACCGTAATCAACGTCGCTGAACAAAGCCCAAACCTGAATTCCGTCTTTATGAGCCTCCTCGACATACTTGCCGTCTGAAAGCATGTTGACACCGCCGTCCCCATTGGCCAGGAAATACCACGTCGGAGAGTAAACATTGAGTCCGGGTGTGTTCGCGGTCAATTCAAAGTAGGCATCATTTTCATCCATGGAATTGATAAACGCCCATCCCAATATAACGCTGTCAAACGGATGGCAGACGGTGTACTCGGCCGCGTCCCTGCCGCTTGTATCAGGCTCAATGGCAACATAGGCCGGCTCGTTTATCTCTTTGTGACGCGAATGGGCAAATGTTTCGACGAACTCCAACGCGACATATGTTCTTCCGTTCTTCTCCACAAAGGCCTTGTATGATGTGGTCTTCTTCTGACCGTTTACCGTGTAGCCGGTCTTGCCCTTCTCGGCAACGATCATATCGGTGGCATTTGTGAAGATCCCCAGGCCATCCTCCGCGTCCACGTAAATGCGCTCGTCAACATAGTCCTTCAGAACATGGTATCCGATGTAGATCTGCCCGTCTTTCTTAAACGCCAGTTCATCATCTATGACCGTATCACCGATAACAACAGCTATCTCGCCTGAGGTCGCGCTCCTTAATACACGCCTTACATGATCTTCCATAGACTCTGTCGTTGTCTCGGTCTCCGTTTCTGTTGGAGTTGTTGTTTCCGGCTCTTTCGGCGTTTTTCCCTTAACTAGCGCCACTATGCAGGCGACAAGAATTATGCCCGCCATGACTGCTCCTGCGATGATTATCAGTTTTTTTTTCGTTTCTTTGGTAAAGTTGAACTTCAGCATTAAAAATCAGTATAATTCCTCTGTCACGAGGTCCTCAGGAAGGCCAAATTCATAGCCCTCGGCTCTTGCCCGATCAATAAAATCTCCAAGTATTTCCGTATTCGTCGAAGACACGGCGTGCAGCAGATAAACAGCTCCCGGATGCAGCCACTGAACGCAGCCCTCAAGCGCGTCGGCCGGATCCGGCTGGTCATTAACATAGTAATCCGTGTGGCAGAAAGACCAGAATACCGGCGTATAGCCCATCTGTTTGAGAAGCACGTCACCGCGCTCGCTCTGCACTCCCTCAGGATATCTGAACAGCCTCATCTGATAACCGAATTCATTGTAAAGCCGGTCATCGAGCTTTTTGACGTCGTCAAACATTGCCTGCATTCCTATCTGCGGGATACCGCCCGACGGATGCGAGCAGGTGTGATTGCCGACCTCATGTCCTTCGTCTATCATTCTCTGAACAAGTTCAGGATCGGTCTGTTCGGCTCATCTCTGTCCGCTGAAAAGCCATAATCATATGACTGGTTATCTATCTGCTCAAGTGCCGCAAAATCAACGTTTTTGGAAACGTCTCTTCTTATTTTATGAAAATCGAGCTGGTCCTTAAGATACTGTTCCTCAGGGC
>JAZQNN010000020.1:0-22194 GCA_045627365.1 Lachnospiraceae bacterium | reverse complement strand
AATGTATGAGCAGCTTGGAGATTATATTCCGGAGACCACTCTTTTTGACTTTGTAAAGAGCATGCGCTCACCTGTTGAAAATATCAGAAAATACCTGCAGAAAAACGGCCGCCCGGTGCAGAAACAGCAGATGTTTTTCCATAGCAGCGCAGAACGGGATAAATTCATGCCGGAGCTGAAGGCGCGGATCCCGGATCTGGTGCTCACCAGCAGCTGTGAAACGAATATAGAAATGAATGCTCCCGGTGCGACAAAAGGCGAGGGAATCAAAGCGTTGAGCCGGATCCTCGGATTTGGTCCGGAAAACGGCATGGCCTTTGGCGACGGAGCCAATGATGTTCCTATGATCGAGGCAGCAGGCTACGGTGTGGCCATGGCCAATGCCGCAGAGTGGATACGCGACAAGGCACAAATTGTTGCACCGCATTGCGATGAAGACGGGGTCGCACAGGTGATCGAAGAGGTCCTGAAATATCTGTAAACGGATATTTTAGTTTTTTGTAAACTGTTCTTTTAGTATTCTTATTTTTCTTTTAACCTCCAAACCCATATAATGGAAACTAGCATAAAAGGCTATGTATAAGGAGGTTCTAAATGGGACATACACTAGCAGAAAAAATCATAGCAAAAAAAGCCGGCTTACCTGAAGTTAAGCCCGGAATGATCGTTGACGTTGTTGTTGACCGCCTTCTGGTCAATGACCTGAATGCTCCTACAGTTTTCAGAAGCTTTGAAGATTTGGGCGTAGACAAGGTTATGTATCCTGAGAGGGTACTGGTTGGACCTGACCATCAGATCCCGCCGGTTGATGTTAAGGCTGCCAACAATCTTGTTCGTGACAGAGAATTCTGCAACAAGTACAAACTGCCGCTTTTCCTTGAGATAGGAAGACATGGCGTCGGACATCAGCTGATGCTCGAGAACTTTACCCGCCCGGACGAAATTGCAACAGGTACAGACTCACACGCTACAACATACGGCGGACTTGGATGTATCGCAGCAGGATGCAACTCATCCGATGCAGCCATTATCATGGCAACAGGCAAGATGTGGATGAAGGTTCCTGAGACTATTCTCGTTAACCTCAAGGGCAGACCACGCACAGGCGTTTCAGCTAAAGACATCGCTCTGGCAGTTAATACACTTGGTTCACTTGTTGATTTCAACTATAAATGCGTTGAGTTCCGCGGAGACTACGCTCACGAGATCAGCGTAGCAGGACGTTTCACTATCTGTAACGAAGTATGTGAGACCGGTGCTAAATGCGGAATCTTCCCGGCAGATCAGCTCGTTGCTGATTATATCGGAGATGCTAAAGCTTACTATATGGATTCTGATCCGGACGCAACATATTGCGCAACATACGAGATCGATCTTGATACTCTTGAGCCTTCGGTAGCATGCCCATTTGATGTAAGCAATGTTCATCCAGTTGGGGATGTAGTAGGCACAAAAATCCATCAGGCATTCCTCGGCTCATGCACAAATGGACGTTTCCAGGATTTTGCAGAAGCTGCTGAGATCATCCGCGGAAAGAAGATCCATCCGGATGTACGTATGCTGGTAGTTCCTGCAAGTACAAAGATCTATCGTGAGCTCATCAGCTCAGGCCTTGCTGAGGTATTTCTTGATGCAGGCGCTGCGATCTTAGGACCTAGCTGCGCAAGCTGCGGCGGACAGGGCGAAGGCTGCATCGGATACGGCGAAAGATGCATCAGCACGACCAACAGAAACTGGAAAGCAAGAATGGGCGACCCGACATCTGAGGTTTATCTTGCATCACCGTATATCGTTGCTGCTTCAGCGCTCACCGGCGTGATCACTGATCCAAGAGATTATCTGAAATAGGAGGTATGTACAATGAGTAATAATGCGATTTCCGGAAAGGCCTATGTAACAGGCGATAATGTAACTTCCTATTTGATCAGCTCACCGGCTAGATGGAAAGAATGCGGAGCAAATGCTGAGAAATTAGGCAACTGGATGCTTGAGCCATTGGTTGAAGAATTCAAAGACAAGCCAGGCGCATTCAAGGAACTTGGATACGAAGTATTTATCTCAGGCGTTGACCTTGGCGGCGGCTTCAAGTCAAATGATGATCCATCCCTGACCGTAAAGGGCAGCGGAATCAAGCTGATCATTGCTGACGATATCAACAGAATTTTCTTCCGTAACTGCATCAATCTGGGCAACCCTATTATCGTATGCCCGGGCATTTCAAAGGCAGTTTCACAGGGAGATATCGTTACCGGTGATATGGCTACCGGCGTAGTCAAGAATGAGACAACAGGTCAGGTCCTTCAGGGCGAGCCTCTTTCAGAACTTGCTGTTAATATCATTAATGCAGGTGGACTGATCCCTTATTGGAAAGGAATTCTTGCACAGAACAAATAAGCCGAATGAAGAAACTATGAAAAAGGGGAGCAGATGCTCCCCTTTTCGTTTTATATTAATAACGCTTCGTAGTTCTTGAAGTCCTGATTTTTTATGCACTCAAGAAGAGATTGGAGTTTCTTACTTTTGGCCTTGTTTTTGTTCCAAACGAGGGCAAAGGTAACAAGAAAATCTTCGTCAAACGGAACTGAAACGATGTCAGGAAGTGAACTGGCCAGGTCATCGTACAGGAAAGTAAGGCTTCTGTTGTCGGTCAGGCAATTCCTTATTAGGGACAGCTTCGGAACAAATGACGAAATGTTCGGGACATAACCCTTACTCCAGAAACGTTTCTTGACTTCTGTAGTCATATAAGAATCTTCCTTGTTCATGACCAGCGGATAATTAAGAAGATCCTCTATTGAGATCGACTTTTTATCGGCCAAAGGATGATCGGGTCCCATGCAGATCTTAAAGCAGGTTTCAAGCAAAGGTACTTTTTCAATGTCGCTGCTGATAGACAGGTTCCGGTCAACGATGATCGCCGCAGAAAGCGCCCCATTATTAAGGTTGTCAATTGCCTCCATGGAGCTGCACTGTACTACGTTAAGCAGGATATCTTCATGGTCAATGCGGAACTGCTTCAGGGCATCTGCGCAGAGGAATGCGCCGGAGAAGACCGGGATGCCGAGGGAAAGGTGGCTTTGATGTTTGCCGATCTCGGACATGTAAGTTGACAGGTCCTCTATTTTTTTCAGAATATCTATTACCTGGTTATAAACGTAAACGCCCTCCTGAGTCATGATAAGTTTTCGAGACTCTCTGGTGAAAAGGGCAATTCCAAACTCCTCCTCGAGTGTTTTTATAGCCATGGAAATGGTAGGCTGTGAAATATGAATTATTTCAGACGATTTGGAGATGCTTCCATATTCACATACTGCAACAAAGTATTGCATTTGCGTGATTGTCATATTAACCTCCTTTTATAGATAAGCCGAATTGCTAAAGAATATTATAACATTATTATTTTCTATGTAAAATAAAAAATCGACCGGACTGTTACATCCGGTCGATTTTCATACAAGAGGAGAAACCTTTTATATGTTATAAGTTTTGTGAAGCCACTGATCGATGTAGTTATATTCGAGAGCAACTACATCTCCGTATTTTTCGGGATCATTGCAGCCGCCTCCATGCGTCATTCCTTCAATGAAAATGCATTCTTTTATGTCTGCAATCGAACGATCAACAATAAGTTCGGCAACGATAAATTCGAAACCGTCGGTCCTGCCGATCGCAAGAGTAGGACAGCTGATATATGCTGCGTTTCCTTGGGCACTTGTGAAATTATTGTCCAGCTCTACGCCGTATACGCCGGTCTCATCGTAATAGAACTCGTCTTCGTTAACGTGCATGCCGCAATAAAGATATTCGCTGACTCTTGTCTGAAAACCTTTATCGATGCATTCCCAATCATCGGGGACTTTCTTCGGCGCACGTACAGTATTAACGATTTCATTTGTGATAGAACCGTCTTTGTGAATAAGATTCTGCGGTCTATTGGTATGACTGAAGAATCTTAAGTCATGCGTGTACATCTGGTACGTGTTCACGTTGCCAAAACCCATAACAACGGTGAAAGGCTCGTCGTCTTTGAACATACCTTTCCCCGCTTTGATCAGGTCCATGCGCTCCCCGGCCAATTTCAGAAGACGATTGTAACGTCTGGCCTGGGCTTTCATGACTGATCTTGCGAAATCCTTGTTATAAACAGCTCTGCCGGTAGCCGGATCGAATCCGTTTTCCGGCGCGATAGGATCAAGCTCAGGGCTTGTGCGGTCACCGATCACAAAATCATCTTTCAGGTTGGATGCCAGTGAAAACATATGGTTGACCATAAAACCGTAATTGGCATCGCAGTGGATAATGCCATCGGCAGGGATCAGTTCCATGTCAGGAATTGGCATTATCATGTCAGGCCCCTGAAATGTCTGTGCCCCGTTCTCGGCTATACGCTGGTATGCGCTGGTCAGGTTGCATCCGCGGCTGTTGCCCCAAAGGACGATTTTCTCTACGCCTTCTATGTTTGCGCGGATCCACTTCTGGCACTCACTGAACCACTGGACCTGACTGATAAAAAGTCCGTTGCGGGGTGCACAGTTGGCGGATCTGTAGCCCATCTGTGCGAATCTTTCCATAAAAGGATTCTGGAGTTTGTCAGTCATACGAGAACTGCCGTACATCATGCAGATGCAAATCTTGGAACGGGGGTCATTCTGGCCGGGATCATATACGAGGATATTGGCCTGTCCTGCGTGGCCGATAATTTCTTTAATCAATTGCGGGTCTCCTTAAATGAGTTTTTTACCAACTTCCAGTGCCTGAAGATTCATTTCAACGAAGGCAGGCTTAACATTATCTCTGATTATCTGTTCCCAGTCGATCTTCTCAAGGCCCATGTATTTAACGATGGCTCCCAGAAGGATAACGTTGCTGACTTTGGAATTACCGATCTTGGCAGCCTCAACGGCAGCGTCAACGGTAACCACAGTTTTGGCAACCTTGCCAAGCTCTTCGATGATCCCGTCAGGATACGGAACGCTTCCGGTCAGAATAGGAAGGCTGTTGATCTTCTCTGTACTGGTAACGATAGCACCGTCAGGCTTTACATTATCTGCCCAGCGAAGGGCTTCCATCTGCTCGAATGCAACCAGAATATCGGCATCCTGTGAGCCGATAACAGGCGAGCAAACTTCACCGTCAACGCTGTATCTAACATGTGAGGAAACACTTCCGCCACGCTGGCTCATTCCGTGGATCTCACTCATTTTAACGTCATATCCGGCTTCCATAAGACCGATTGTAAGAAGTTTGGCAGCGGTAATGGTTCCCTGTCCGCCAACACCTACTAATAAAATACTTTTAGTCATTTTGTCAGTCCTCCTTTACGATAGCATCTTTTGGACAAACCTGAGCGCAGACAGAGCATCCGAGACAGTCATTGCCAATAGAGGATTTCTTGGTTGCAACGTCGAATGAAACAGCCGGGCAGCCAACCTTAAGGCAGAGCTTGCAGCCGATACATTTGTCAGCGTCAACTTTGTAGCGTGCTTTGAAGAGGTCAGGGAATTCACTCTTGTCCTGTGCGGAGAATTTCTTCAGAGCGCATGGCCAACGTGTAATGATAACTGACGGCTCATCAAGTGCAAGAGCATCATCCAAAGCTTTCTTCACTGCAGCCAGATCGTTAGGGTTGACGGTTACAACGTGCTTGATTCCGATCGCGCGGCAAATTGCCGGGATATCTCCTTCAACAGCTTCATCGCCCTGGGCAGTAAACCCTGAGCCCGGATTCTGCTGATGTCCGGTCATGCCCGTGATACGGTTGTCAAGGATGATATTGACTGTATTACTATTGTTGTAAGCAACATCAATAAGTGAAGGAATTCCTGTGTGGAAGAAGGTTGAATCGCCGAGAACGGACACTGTACGCATATTGCCGCCCTTGAAATTCATACCCTTCTGGAACCCGTGTCCCAAACTGATGCTTGAGCCCATGCAGATTCCGGCATCTCCGGCATAGTACGGTTCGCCGAGGGATAAGCTGTAGCAGCCGATATCTGATGAGACCATGATATTCTTCATTTTGCCCAGAACATAGAAAAGACCTCTGTGTGGGCAGCCTGCGCAGAATGAAGGAGGACGGCCTACGATCTTTGTGCGGTCGATATCGGCATGCTTCGGAGCGATTCCCAGAAGCTTTTCACGCAGAACGTCCGGAAGAAGTTCGCCGGTCATCGGAAGAACTTCCTTGCCGATGCAGTCGATGCCGGCAAGTTTCATTTCGTTCTCGATAAGAGGATCGGTCTCCTCAACAACATATACCTTATCAACTTTGGCAGCAAATGCCTTCAGGCTCTCAATAGGAAGCGGATTAACGAAACCGATCTTGTAATAAGAAGCGTTATCTCCGAAAACTTCCTTTGCAAAGTAGTATGCACAGCCGGAGCATACGATACCGATCTTGGTGGAATGCATTTCTTCTCTGTTGAACGGGCAGTTCTCAGAATATTCCTTAAGATTTTCCAGCTTGTCATATGTGTGCTTTACCAGTGCCGGTGAGTTGGCAGGAACAGGGATGAACTTGGCAGCATTTTTAACATACTGCTTTGGCTCAACTGTTACGCGCTCTCCAAGCTCAACGATAGTCTTTGAATGGCAGACACGGGTGGTCATTCTAAGAACAACAAGGGTATCCTCCTTCTCACTGATTTCGTAAGCTGCCTTGGCCATATCCTTGGCTTCCTGGCTATTGGAGGGATCAAAGAAAGGATAGCGGGCATGCTTGAAGAAGGTCCTGTCGTCCTGAGCACTCTGGCCGGATGACTGCTGTCCCGGCTCATCTGCTACAGCTACTACCATTCCCGCATTGCATCCGGTGTATGAGAAGCACATCCATGGGTCTGCAGATGCGTTAACACCAACACACTTCATAGCTGCGAAACTTCTGATGCCGGCCATGGAAGCACCGAGTGCACTTTCCATTGCAGCCTTCTCATTCGGAGCCCACTCGGCGATTATATCGTCTTTACTGAAAGTGGACAGAGTCTCAAGGATCTCTGTACTTGGGGTTCCCGGGTATGCTGCTGCAAAGGATGCTCCGGCTTCCCAGACACCTCTGGCAACGGCTTCGTTACCTGTAAGTAATTTCTTCATAAATCTAATCTCCGTTCTTCGGTAATCACTCAATGATCTCGCAGCCCATGTCGGCGAGGGTTTTAATGAACACGGTTCTGTCCCAGGTGCCTTCCTCGATGAGGTCGAGAATATGGGCTTCTGCGGCGTTCTGCTTCCATGCTTTTTCAGCAACATCGGCCGCATCGTCAGGTCTTACAACTACAAGACCGTCAGCGTCACCGACAATGATATCTCCGGGAAGAACAACCATGCCGCCTATAGATACCGGATATCCGATCTCGCCGGGACCGCCTTTAAGAGGACCGTTAGGATTAGCACCGATCGCATATACAGGGAACGGAAGTCTGGCGATGGCTTCAGTGTCTCTTATATATCCATTGATAACGAATCCGCCGAGCTGACGCTTCATGGCGTGGCTGATCATGATCTCACCGCACAGAGCTCTCTCGGAGCATGCTCCGCCGTCAACAACAATGATATCTCCGGGCTCAGCCAGATCCAGTGCTCTGTTGAACATCAGGTTGTTGCCTGCAGGCACTCTTACGGTAAATGCCGGGCCGAGAAGGGGAACATTGTTGAAAGGAACAAGACCGCGTATAGCATACATTCTGTTCATATTGTCGCCGATATTAGGAGTTGGAAGTCCTTTAAAAAGATCAATAAGCTCCTTATCTGCACGTTTGAATTTTAAATTCTGTCTAAAACCTACGTTTCCCATATTTATCAAATCCTTTCTCTTTAATTAAGGTATATTTAGCTACATAAAATATATCAGCACATACAAAAGATGTAAAATTCTCAAATGTAAAGGGTTATTCAAAAAAAACTATCATTACACCATATACGAACCATATATGAAGATGATATATTGATGATGTGAGATAAGGCAGGAGGATCCGACCATGAAAATCAATAAGGAAGACGATATAGCGCAGGTAATGAGTGAAAGCCCCGAAGAACGTACAACGATCGAGGAAGAAGAATATCAGGCGATACTTCACCCGAGCCTTATGCGCAGGCTGCTGCCGATCATCGTTGCTGTGGCTATAATTGTCTGCTACTTTATTTTTTCAGCCATTTATCAAAGTGCAATAAAGAAAAAAGCAGAAGAAGGCGGCTCCGGAAGGGTCAAACTGGAAGCTGACTACAAGCTCGTACCTTATATGATAAAAACCTCCGCTTATTCTTCGAAGGATGTACTTTATGAGAAAATGTCCGCATTTTATGTTGCAACCGGTGTGCAGCCCTGCATCAATGATCTGACGGATGAGCCGGCAGACTATTCAGATGAGGAACTCCAGAAGGTTGCGGATGAGTGTTACGCGGATACCTTTTCCGACGAGTATCATCTCCTTATCGTTTTCAGGGAGAATTCCGGCAAAAAGCTCGGCCTTGCCTACCACGTCGGCAGCGAGGCGAAAAGGGTCATTGACGATGAGGCACTTGAGATCTTGTCCCGGTCTATCGAAAAGTATTTTAATGATGCGGGAACTCCGACAGAGAATAAATTGGCCATGGCTATGGCGCACGCCAAGGATGAGATCATGGGGCCGTCAAGCTCCAGCCTGTTCGTATATGTGATCATGTTTGCACTGGTCGTCAGCCTGCTTGTATATATTGTGAGTACAAGATATAAAAGATATAAAAAGAATCCTAATTATCTGGGAACACCAACGGATGCCAGATATGAGTTGTACAGAAGAAGTAATGACCGATTCTTGTAAAAACTTAACAAAAATTTTTCCTAAGAAGCCATAAATTGTATTGAATTTACTTTTTCCTGCCATCAGTTAGAATTTAGTTAAAAAGTGGGGAGTAGTGTCTGCTCCATTCGAATGATATCAGGAGGGTACATATGGCATCGGTTTGCGGAATACCAGAAGCTGCGATGATTTCACTGACAGACCTGGTAGATAATTGTGCTCAGATCAAGCCGGGCATGGAAGTTGTCATTTTAGCCCACAAGGACGGCCTTTACGGCGGAGTTAACCTTGTAGACGAAGAAGCTATTGCCTGGACAGATACTGTTGTTAGATCCAGAGGCGCTAACAGCACTATTCTTTGGATCGACGAGCCGAACGTTCTTCATCAGTGGAGATATCCGCCTATTGTTAAAGGCGCATTGGAATACGCTGATGTTCTGTTGAATTTCTCATCAACACTTACCAATGAAGAAATTGAAGAATTCAGACTGCATATGCGTTCTGCTCATACATGGAACATCCGTGTATTTGCTTTGACGTCAACACTTCTGATGACTGAATGGGCTCAGACACCGTATGAGCTTGTTTCTGCTATCAGGAAAGCCAGCAGCAAGCCGTTCATGGTAGACGATTCTCCGTTTATCCTTACAGATCCTAACGGAACACATCTGGAAGGCAGAACGATCCTCCCTGTAAGCAGAGGAAGAATGCCGGGCGTTGCATATGGCAGAGATCGCCGCGAGACCGGCTGGTACTGCCCGTGGCCGGAGTGGCTTCACACGCAGGTAAGATGCAAGGACGTTAACGGCACATGCATTTTCGATAAGATGCTTGGCTGGTGGGCTATCCATATCGGCATCAAGCCGGAATGGGAGACCCCTATCAAGGTTGAAGTAGAGAACAGTAGGATCGTAGATATCTCCGGCGGAGAAGAAGCTCGCAAAGTCAAAGCTTTCCTCGAGATGATGGAAGGAAAGGTCGGAGATAAGATCTGGTTATTTGATACATTCCACTTTGGTGTTCATCCGAATGCCCATGTTGAGAAGTATCAGTGTCCGCATGACCTTCACAGAAGGCTGATCAATCACTCACACAGCTCAAATATCCATTTCCATCTGGGATCAGCGCCGGCAGTTGAGTCGTATCCTTACTGGGTACATGTAACAGCCGACGTACAGCATGCGACCCTTAAGGTCGGAGATAAGCTGGCATATGACAACGGATATCTGTGCGCACTGGACGATCCGGACGTTATAGCAGTGGCAGCAAAATATCCGGGAAGACCGGGACTGCCGAAGAAATAAGATGTATTAAGGTGCAGACACCTGTGAATAATACAGCAATTTAAGGAGGAAAAAGATGAAAGCAAAACGTGTTTTGGCGCTCCTTCTCGGAGCACTCATGCTTCTTGGCCTCGTAGCTTGTGGTAATGGCGGATCTGATCCTACAACTACTGCAGCAGCTGCCGATGGCAAAGAAACCGAAGCTGCAACACAGATCACTAACGCTGCTGATATCAAGCAGGAAGATCTTATTGCAGAAGGAAACCTTGCAGGTTCAGGATCACATGGTGGAACAGGCTACGTTATGGACAGCATCCAGAAGGACGTTGTTCGTCTGGCAGTTGGTGACGTTCCTACAAACATTTCACCGTGGGCTGGCTCATCAAAGGGCCGTCATTACGTAATCAACTCTGTTTATCAGCAGTTGTTCGATTATGACAAGCTCACCGGCGAGTACATCATGACACTTGCTAAGGAAATCAACAAGAAGAGCGATACAGTTTATGAAATCGTTCTTAACGAAGGTATCCATGACTGGAAGGGTTATCCGTTCACCGCTGAAGATGCAGTTTTCTGTATCGAGCAGTGCAGAGAGGCTAACAACGTTTCAGGTATGAACCAGATCGTTGGCGCAGTTCAGACTGGCGACCTTACACTTGAAGTTACCATGCTTAACGGCCGTGATTACCAGTTCGGTTCTTCAGTTCCTATGGTTTACTGCGTAACCAAGGAAGCTTACGAGGAGAGCCCGGACGGAATGGCTACAGAAGCTGTCGGAACAGGTACATACAAACTCGTCGAGTTTGAATCCGGTTCTGTTGCTATCCTTGAGAAGGTTGAAGATTACTGGGGCAAGGATCTTGCTGACAGAGATACCAACCCTGGCTGGTACTGGCACAAACAGAACGTTGACCGTATCGAGTTCATGAAGATCAAAGAAGCAGCTCAGCAGAGCATTTCCCTTGAGAAGGGTGATGTTGATATCGTTGAGGCTATGGCTACCAAGGAAGCTGTAAAACTTCAGGGCAACGAAGCATACAACGTTTGGTCAAATATCGATAGCAGATCAGCTAACCTTTACTTCAACTGCGGTCCTAAGAGCCCAATGCAGAGCAAAGAACTCCGTCAGGCAGTTGCTTACGCAATCGATGCTGAGGGCGTTATCAAGGCTTACGGCGGATACGCAATCAAGGCTACCACATTCGGAGCAGTTGTATTTGCAGACTGCGATCCGGCATGGGCTGACGAGCCTTACTATGAGTATGATGCAGATAAGGCTGAGGAACTCATCAAGGCTTCCGGCTTTGACAAGTCACAGTCAATCCGTATCATGGTTTCATCTGCAGACAAGATCAACATCAGCGTAGCTCAGGCTATCCAGGGTTATCTTGCAGCAGTTGGCATTGACGCAACAGTTGACGAGTACGATTCAGCATCATTCGCAGCTCACAAGTATGATGAGGAAGTTTACGACATCCGTCTTGACCAGTCATCATTCACTTGCCTTGCAGACCTTTGGACACAGTTCCTTGCAGCAGGCAAGAACGAGAAGAGCTATGGTCAGATGAAGGACGACGAGCTTGAAGCTATGTTCGTTAAACTTGAAACCGCAGAAGGCAGAACAAAAGAGAACGTTAACGCAGCTCATCAGCGCATTAAAGAAGAGTGCTACGTATACGGACTTTACACAGAGCAGGGATTCCATGTATCAACAAGCAACATCGTTGAGATGGTTTACACACCGAAGCTCTTCATCCTTCCGGGATCACTTACTTACAAAGAGTAATTAATCTTTCTTTAAACAGCGCCATAGGCGAGGCTTATGGCGCTGTTTGTTTCTAAAAGCAACTTACTGAAAAGTCTATTAAAGAGACAAACAACTATTTATATAAATTGTGAGGATTAATCCATGTGGAGATATATTCTTAAGAGATTAATTTTAATGATCCCCATAATAATCGGCGTAACTATCCTGATCTTTACGATCATGTATTTTGTTCCGGGCGATCCTACATCTACTATTCTGGGACAGAATGCTACCGCCGAGGAAATGGCAGCAAAGAGGACCGAATTGGGTCTCGACAGGCCATATTTAGTAAGGCTGTGGGACTATTGTGAACGCTTATTCTTCCATTTTGATTTTGGAACTTCATATATAACAGGTAGAAATATTGGTACTGAGTTGCTTTCAAGATTGCCGCGAACGATGGGTATGTGTGCGGCATGTATTCTGATAGCAATGTGTATTGGCATTCCGCTTGGCGTTAACGCTGCAGTGCATCACGGAGGATTCTGGGATAACTTTTCAATGATTTTAGCTCTTGTCGGAGTATCAATGCCGGTGTTCTGGGTAGCCATGCTGTTAGTCCTGCTGTTCTCATTAAAGCTTGGCTGGCTGCCGTCGGTAGGATACACCTCGGTCAAGAACTACATACTTCCGTGTATCGCTAACTCGCTGAGCTCTCTGGCGATCCAGGCAAGACAGACACGTTCCGGTATGCTTGAGGTAATTCGTTCGGATTACATCACAACAGCCAGAGCAAAAGGCCTGTCAGAGAGAAAAGTTATCTTCGGACACGCACTTCCGAATGCTCTTATTCCGGTACTTACCATCGCCTGCACGAACTTCGGTAAGATGCTTGGCGCGACGGTCGTTATAGAGACTATTTTCACAATACCGGGCATTGGTGGTTTTATGATCACCGGTGTTACAGGAAGAGATTATCCTGTAGTTATGGGATCAGTTATTTTCCTTGCCATCCTGTTCAGCTTGATCATGTTGCTGGTTGACCTGCTTTACGCAGTAATTGATCCGCGTATCAAGGCTCAGTACGCGAAAAGGACGGTGAGACGCAAATGAAGAAAAAGAATGAAAACCCAAATGTAACCATAAAGAAAGAAAGTAACGGTAGGGCAATATTCAGGAGATTTCTTCAGAATAAGGGTGCTACAGTCGGAATGATCGTTATGGTCATCCTGATCGTTGCAGCCATTTTCGCCCCGATATTGACTCCGTATAGCTACAAGGGAATCGATATGGACAACCTTTTCGCAGCTCCGAGCATTCAGCATCCTTTCGGATGTGATGAGCTGGGAAGAGATATCTTAAGCCGTGTAATGTACGGCGGAAGATACTCGCTGTTCATCGGCGTTTTCGCTACAGCTCTGGCAGCTTTCGGCGGTATTATTTTAGGCTCCATCACAGGTTACCTCGGAGGAACTGCCGATAACATCATCATGAGAGTTCTGGACGTTATCCAGGCTATCCCGGGCATGCTTCTTTCAATTGCGATATCTACTGTTCTGGGAACAGGCATGGTTGAAATGGCTATCGCTCTTGGTATCGGTAATATTGCTCCTATGACCCGACTGCTCAGAGGATCTATTCTGCAGGTTCGTAAGTCAGAATACCTTGATGCAGCCAAGGCAGATAACACACCGGCAATCAGAACGATCAGAAAGCACATGCTTCCGAATGCGATCTCACCGATCATCGTTCAGTCAACACTGGGCTGTGCAAATACGATCCTGATCGCATCGAGCCTTAGCTTTATCGGTGTTGGTATCCAGCCTCCTAACCCTGAGTGGGGAGCAATGCTTTCTTCAGGTAGAGACTATATCCGTGATTATCCATTCCTTTTGATCTTCCCGGGTATCGCGATCGCGTTAACGGTTCTTTCTCTGAACCTTATCGGCGACGGTCTCAGAGACGCACTTGATCCTAAGTTAAAGAAATAAGAGAGGTGAATGATATGTCAAATATTGAAGTAAAAGAAACACCTTTCCTTAAAGTTGAAGACCTTGTTGTTGAGTACACATCAGATGGACAGATTGTTCATGCTGTAAACGGAGTTTCATTCGAGCTCAAAAAGGGCCGTGCTTTAGCTCTCGCAGGAGAGACCGGTGCCGGAAAGACAACAATTGCCAAAACTATCCTCAGAATCCTTCCGGATTATTCAGCCCATATCAAAAACGGCAACATTGAACTTGAGGGAGAGAACCTTCTGGACGTACCTGAGAAAGATATGAGAGAGATCAGAGGAAACAAGATCGCGATGATCTTCCAGGATCCTATGACTGCGCTGAATCCGGTTATGACAGTAGGAAAGCAGATCGCCGAAGCAATTAAGCTTCACTATGGCGTAAGCAAGGCTGAATCATATAAGCAGGCAGCACAGATGCTTGAGATGGTTGGTATTCCGGGAGATCGTCTTTCAGAGTATCCACACCAGTTCTCAGGTGGAATGAAGCAGAGAGTTGTTATTGCAATGGCGCTGGCTTGCCGTCCTGAACTTATTTTGGCAGATGAGCCGACAACAGCGCTTGATGTTACTATTCAGCTTCAGGTACTTCAGCTGATAAAGAAGCTGCGTGACGAACTGAACACATCCATGATCCTGATCACACACGATTTTGGTGTTGTAGCAGAAACATGCGATGACGTTGCGGTTGTATATGCAGGACAGATAGTTGAAATGGGCACAAAGGAAGATATTTTCCTTCATACAGCTCATCCTTATACCAAGGGACTGTTCGGATCCATTCCACATATCGACTCTAACGTCGACAGACTTAGCCCGATCAACGGACTTCCGCCAGATCCGACGAATCTGCCTAAGGGATGCTATTTCTCACCTCGCTGCCCGTATGCTACAGAGGCATGTAAATCAGGAGAGCCTATTGAACTGACCGAGATCAGACCGGGTCATTTCTGCAGATGCTGCAACTATAAGAAGGAGGAGGAATAATTATGAGTTCATTTATCGAAGTTAATGATCTTAAGAAATATTTCCCTACACCAAGAGGACTCCTTCATGCAGTTGACGGCGTTAATTTTAAGATCGAAGAAGGAACCACTCTCGGTGTCGTAGGTGAGTCAGGATGCGGCAAATCTACTTTGGGACGAGTTATGGTCCATCTTGAGGACAGCACTGACGGAAGTATTTTCCTTGAAGGCAGAGATGTTACCAGGGTCAAGGGCAAGGAATTAAAGCAGCTTCGTAACGAGATGCGTATTATTTTCCAGGATCCGTATTCATCACTTAATCCAAGACTTACGGTTGAGCAGTCCATTCAGGAGCCGCTCCGTACAGCCGGACTTAAGGAAAGCTTCATTGCCGAACGTACCGAGAAACTTATGGAGATGGTAGGTATTGACGAGAGACTTCGTAAATCCTATCCTCATGAGCTTGACGGCGGCAGAAGACAGAGAGTAGGTATCGCAAGAGCACTTGCTCCGGATCCAAAGTTCGTAGTTTGCGACGAGCCGGTATCGGCACTTGACGTATCCATTCAGGCTCAGGTTCTGAACCTCCTGCAGGATCTTCAGGAGCAGCACGGACTGACATATATGTTTATAACTCATGACCTTTCAGTTGTAAGACATATATCTCACAATATTGCAGTTATGTACCTTGGACAGCTGGTTGAGACAAGCCCGTCAAAGGAACTTTTCCTTAACCCTGTTCATCCGTATACCAAGGCTCTTCTTTCGGCAATTCCTTCACTGGATATCACCAAGGAAGCTGAGCACATAATCCTTAAGGGAGAGATCACATCGCCGGTAAATCCAAAGCCGGGATGCAGATTTGCTCAGAGATGCCCATATGCTACAGAGAAGTGTATGGAGCCGCAGCATCTTGAAGAAGTTGCTCCGAATCATTTCGTAGCATGCTGCAGAATTAATGAAATCGGTTGATCCAATCGGCAGGTAAAATTAAATTAACCAAATTAAAAGCCCCTGATAAGCTTGATGTTTATCGGGGGCTTTTTTGAAGAAAAGAATATCGTAAAAAAGAAATTATTTAGTCCTTGGAGGGATACCCGGTCGTCCCGGATATTTCTTCATGATCTCCTGCAAAGAAGGATCATCCAGGCAGCACAGATATCCGTCATCGTATACCTGAACTCCGCCGACTGTAAGGGTCGCGCGGCGAATATCAGCAGTAATATGCGGATAGAATGGATAATTATCATTTGCAGGTGCTGAGCCAAGATGCGCGTGAACGTTAGAAGTATGTGCGTGATTAACGAAACGTCTTCTAAGATCGTTAGGGCACTGGTACTCCTCGATCGTTGCATTAGGATGAACTCCGAAATGGAAGGTGTCAAATTTCCACATTCCGTCGCCGACCTTGGTCTCCATCTCCTTAAGGAAGGCCATGATCTTAGCTGCTTCCTCGCCGCCGGTGATATTAACGATGCGGCTGTTTTCAACTTCAACTGTTACAAGATCATCCCATTCAGGCTTGATTCCGATGTAACGTGACCAATATGCCAGCATACGATCAAATTTATAAACACCGTTAACATTGGTGCAGTTTACAGGCGGATGAAGCCACTCAGGCCAGAATGCAACGTGTCTGACCTGTTTCCTGTATGAGTCATATGGAAGACCCGGAATACCCGGACGGGCAACAGGATCAAGAACATTTCCCTCTATATGAGTTCCGTTAGGATCGGTCATAACGAAAGGTGCCATGTTGTTCATAAAAGGCTTGGATGAGATGTGCCTGATCGCAACCAATAACTCATAAGGAGTCTGTGCCCAGTCAGTCATAAGCATCGGAGCTGTAACCGGGAACATAGGGATCAGCCATGTCTTGGAATCCTCAACGCCTTTTCTTAACTTAGGATTCTCAGTGGTCACAAGGTCGAATGAAAAGTTAAAAACAAGGTCTGCGGCATCAACGGCGCCTTTAACTACCTGAGGATATGTCCATTCGTGAACTTTAACAGGGTTGTCAAACCACATGATGGAGCAATTGGCACCTCTGGACTGAACAACAGTTGAAAGCCATTCAACTGCCTCGGGATCAACACAGTTATCCCCACCGTATAAGCCGTCCTTCTGAGCAATGATCAGGCAATCCATGCCGGGTTTTACTTCTGCACAGTTGTCTACAAGGTCAATAAGGGAATTCATAGCGGCTTGTGGGATTCCGACAATACTCGACATATAAATACCTCCCAAAAAAGATGTTGATACACTCTTACGCATATAGTGATAACACACTTGTCCGTCAAAAAAAACAATCAAATTACTAATTAAATATAAATAAAATTTATTTTTATTCTATATAGTTTTTATTAAATAACAATGCAATTTTTCCAATTTAACATATTCAAACTGAGGTGTTACGATAGCGATGGTAAAAAATAAAAAAACGGAGGACTGTTTTTATGGGAGATACAATTATTTCCGGCGCATATGATATGCACATTCATATTGGCCCGGATATCATGCCAAGAAAAGTTGACTTTATAGAAATGGCAGAAAGAGCAAGAGATGCCGGAATGGCCGGATACGTTGCCAAGAGCCATTACTTTGAGACTTCAGCCTGGGCTAAGGCTGCAAATGCAAGGGTTCCTGAAGTTCAGACATTCGGAAGCATTTCTTTGAACAATTCCGTAGGCGGAATGAATCCATATGCAGTAGATGCATGTGCAAGAGACGGCGGTAAAGTTGTTTGGTTCCCGACCGTTGACGCAGTTTCAGCTCATCACAAGACAGAAGAGACATTCGTAGGAGATAAGAAGCCGTACTGGCTGGATGTTCTTCTTTCTCTTAAGGCTGATGGTTATGATCTTAAGCCCGTACAGATTCTTGATGAGAATGACAAGCTGGTTCCGGCTGTTTATGACGTTATCGACGTAATCGCTAAGTATGATATGATCCTCTGCACAGGACATATCTCCTGCAAGGAAGGCAAGGCTGTAGTTAAAGCCGCTGCAGAAAGAGGAGTTAACAGGATCATCTGCACACACGTTGACTCAGTGCTGTGCTATTACGAGATCGAAGATCAGCTTGAAGTACTTAAGTATGGTGCGTTCATTGAGCATTGCTACAATTCAGCAACCTCAGGAAAGACCGCCTGGGATCTTATGGAGAAGCATGTAAGAGCAATCGGCCCGGATCATCTCATTATGAGCACTGACAGAGGCCAGACAAAGTTCGATTATCCGGATGTTGCACTTCGTGAGTGGGCTGAGTGGATGTTAGGACTTGGTTATTCTGAGACTGAAGTCAGAAAGACAATGGTAGACAATCCTAAACAATTATTATTCTAATCTATTTGGAGGAAACGTATCATGATGAAAGACGATACTTTAATGGTAATCAGTGCCCATTCAGCAGACTGGGTTTGGAGAAGCAGCGGAACGATCGCTAAGTATGTTGAAGCCGGCGCTAAGGTTTCAGTTGTATGCCTTACATACGGTATTCGCGGCGAGTCAGCATCCCTTTGGAAGGGCGAAGGACAGACCGCTGAAGGCGTTAAGGCAGCCCGTTCAGAAGAGTCTCACAACGCAGCAGCGGTTCTGGGCGTAACCGATCTTGAAATGTGGGATTTCGATGACTGCATGCTTCAGGTTACTCCTGAAATCCTTGAGAAGCTCAATGAGAAGATCAGACAGGTTAACCCGACACTCATTATCACTCATGATGAAGGCGACAGCACCAACCTTGACCACGCTATCGCTCATACGATCGTAATGCAGGCTCTTAAGATGGCTACACAGAATGGTATCCCATCTAACGGACTTAAGCCGATCAAGAATGTTCCTGTATACGGATTCGAAGCATCAGAGCCTGAGCGCAGCGGATATCGCCCAGACATCTACATCAACATCACCAAGACTTTCGATAAGAAGCTCGAAGCTATGAAGTGCATCAAGGCACAGGTAGAAGGACCATTCATCCACACACGTCTGAGCACACACAGAGGCTGGCAGGGAGCTCGTACAGTCCTTGGCATGAAGGAAATGGAGTACGCAGAGTCCTTCAAGATGTTCTTCCCGATGGCAGTTGAGGAACTTCCTTCAAGAAATTAATCACAAATAACTGATACAAATCACAGTGAACCCGGCACGTTTGCGCCGGGTTCAGTAAAAAAAGGAGATTTAAAATGAGCGTATTGACCCCTGAACTTAAAGAGCGTTTAGATAAACTCGGAACAACCGTTATTTCTGACGCAATGGATGCACTCGGATTTTCAAATGTTTGCAGAGGCATCACCCCATTATTTGACAATACAAGAAAGATCGTTGGTCCGGCAGTAACACAGAGATTTATTCCTACCGATCACCTTCCAAAGGAAAAGCATGGCGGCATGGCTACTATCCAGAATGCTGAAAAAGGAAGCGTTATCGTATGCGAAGGAACAACCGCTCCCGAGATGAACACCTGTGGCGGCGTAACCGCAACAGCAGCCGTTCTCAGCGGAATGGCAGGATGGGTTTCAGACGGTGTTGTTCGTGACTGCGACGAGATCTACGAGCTTGACTTCCCTGTATATTGCAAGGGCAGAACAGTCCTTACAGCACGCGGACGTTACATGGAAGCTGCTATCAATGAGCCGATCAACCTTGCAGGCGCATGCTGCAGATTCGGCGATATCGTAGTTGCTGACAGAAGCGGCGTTGTAGTTATCCCTCAGGAACGCCTTGTAGAAGTTATCGATAAGGCAGAAATGATCGAGGAAAAAGAACAACTTATGATTGCGCAGCTTAAAGAGGGCGCAAGATTAGGCGATGTTGACAAAGCTGTCAACTACGAGAATATGCTTAAGTAATTTTTTCGGAGGATAAAAAAATGGCAAAGAAAGTTAAAATCGTTCTTTCAACGAATGCTCACACCAAACCTCTTAAAGAAGGTGTGATCACAAGCCCTGATGTTGATCTTGAGTTCATCGAGTACAAGGGAATTCCTAAGGCAGCAGAGGATATGCTTGACGGATATCCATTTGATGTATGTGAAATGCCTCTGGTTACTCTTCTTCAGGCACTTGACGCTAAGGCAGAGATCAAGCTTCTTCCGGTAGTTATGGTAGGAGAATTCCATCATGGAAGCTGCTGGTATTGCCCGGGCAAGGATGTTGCAGGTCCGGAAGACGTTAAGGGCAAGAAGATCGGTGTAAGATCTTATACCCAGACAACAGGTGCATGGGTTCGCGGGATCCTTTCAGATCAGTTTGGCGTAGCAAGCAAGGATGTAACATGGGGCACAACAGAAGCTGCTCACGTAGCATCTTATGTTGCTCCTGAGAACGTAGAAGTTGTTCCGGGCGCTGATCTTGCACAGATGGTTCGCGACGGCGAATTAGCAGCTGTTATCCAGGGCACAAAGCAGGGTGCTCCGGAAGGACTTATCCAGCTGGTCCCGGATCTTCCAAACGCAATCGCAGCTTGGCACGAGAAGAACAAATGCGTTCCTATCAACCATATGGTAGTTGTTAAGTCTGATATGGACGAAGAGACCGTTGCAGCTGTTTACGAGATGCTCACCAAGGGCGTTGATCTGGCTTATGCAGATGAGAAGCCGGAACCATTCCCATATGTATATGGCATCGACGAAGTATGGCCGGCTGTTGAAGTTGGCATGAAGTACTGCCTTGAGCAGGGACTTACTAAGAAGCTTTACACCAAGGAAGAGCTTTTTGCAAAGGGCGTAAAATAGTCCGAAACAACAGCACAGGAGAAGGATATGTATTTATTTAACACGAACGAAAAGAATATTACCAGCACCGAAGGCGGCTATCGGGAAGAAGGCCTGCCGATAAGGAGCACTTTCGTTTCACTGGGAGGCGGGCCGAGACCGCAGCACGGTATGCTGTATGAGCCTGTCACACCGGGAGCAAAGAGCCAAATAGGCATTATCCTTATGCATCCGAGTGCAGATCTTACTTTACATGATATGGGCGGCGAGATGGCCAAGCGCGGGTACAGAGCGCTTGGCGCCGCCGTAACCGAGGTGAGCTCTACATTGGACGAAAAGGTCCTTGACGTGAAGCATGCAGTAGATTTCATGTATAGCGTGCCGGGAGTCACCAAAGTAGTTTTAATGGGTCATAGCGGAGGCGGCACACTGATGACCGCTTATCAGCGTATGGCAGAGGAGGGGCTTGACAGCGTAAAAGGCGACAATATGCTGATCAAGTGTTCTCTGACGGAAGAGATGAGGCCTGCAGACGGATTCATGGCCCTGGATTCAAACTGGGGTTCGGCAGCTATGGGGCTTTTCAGTATCGATCCGGCAATCATTGATGAAAATGATGGTCAGAAGCTGGATCCTGAATTAGATGTTTTTAATCCTGCTAATGGTTATTCCCCGGAAGGGGCCCATTACAGCCGGGATTTCTTAGATAAATTCTTTAAAGCCCAGGCAGACAGAAACAACGCGATCATTAAAAGAGCGCTGGACAGGTTGACTTTGATCAATCAGGGCAAGGGCTTCTATGCGGACGATGAGCCTTTTATCGTGCCGGCAGCTGCGCAGTTTTCACGCTGCAACAAGATATTTCCACAGGACATCTCGATTTTCGCAGGGACAAAGAGAGCGCATGACCTGGTGCATGCTGATGGTTCGGTCACCAATGAGCTTATTAAGTGCGTAAGACTGCCGAGACCGAAGGCAGGTCAGGCATCCGTACTGTCATCTTCTTTCACGGGAACTGTAAAAATCTATCTTACTCACAATTCGGTAAGAGCTTTGGAAGATTACGCGATGAAATCGAACGAGGTAACAGGTGTCGGCTGGGACGAGGCCTACGATTGTACGGTAGGAAATGTTCCTCACGTTAAGGCGCCTTCGCTGGTAGTCGGAATGACGGGCGGCTATGAATATCTGGCGTCCGAGGTGATCTATGACAGGCTGGCTGCATCAGACAAGACGATCGCCTTTATCGAGGGTGCAGTACATGGCTTCAGCACCAATAAGGCTGCAGAGAAGTTCCCCGGTCAGTTCGGTGACACGAAGAAAACGTTGTTTGATTTTGTTGATAAGTGGCTTTCAGGTGAGGGGAGATTCCTGTAGAAATCTGGCAAACAACGAAGAACTTCAGAAGGCATATCTTGGTATTTAACAATAACAAGCATGATCAAAAAAAGGTGGCTTTTCAGCCACCTTTTTTCTTGTATCAATCGTTTATCTATACAGCGGATACTTTTCAGTCAGTTCATTGACCATCTTGGTTGCTTCCTGGATAGCGGCCGGGGTTTTATCTATAAGAACCAGTCTGATGCATTCTGCAACCGTGACCATATCCTGCTCATTCATTCCACGTGTGGTAAGTGCGCCTGTGCCGAGTCTTATTCCTCCGGTAACGGTCTTGGAGGTAGTGTCGTTCGGAATCGCGTTC
>JAZQNN010000019.1:0-24743 GCA_045627365.1 Lachnospiraceae bacterium | reverse complement strand
GGATATGGCGCAGTTCTTCATCGACTATGAGGAATGGGGCAATACACTGCGCCCGAAGGGGGAAAACATCCGTCTTGTCATGGAGCGCAACGGCTGTGAGAAGGCTATCTATGTGGGCGATACGATAAAGGATAAGGAAGCTGCGGATCTTGCGGGAATTCCGTTTGTTCACGCGGCATACGGCTTCGGCAAGGTGCCGGGAAGTTTTGCCGCATTAGACAGTCTGACGGAGCTTCCTGATATATATGACAGATTTTTGAACGAATGATGTTTAGGACCGTGTAATTAATTTAAATAAAAGCACGTATTGTCTTGAACAGCGCCTGATACTGGCGTAAAATAACAATATGAACGTATTTGATGTTATAACTTTATTTGGCGGACTTGCAATGTTCCTGTACGGAATGAGGATCATGGGCAACGGATTGAAGGAAGGTTCATCCGGAGCTTTGAAAGTGGCGCTTGAAAAAGTCACCAACAACCCGATCAAGGCCTTTTTCCTGGGCCTTCTTGTCACCGCAATTATTCAGTCATCGACAGCAACTATCGTTATCACAGCCGGACTGGTTGGCGCGGGTCTTATCAGGCTCAAGCAGTCTCTGGGCATTATCATCGGAGCGAACGTAGGAACGACCGTTACCGGACAGATAATCAGACTTCTTGACGTAGACTCGTCCAAGACCGCATGGCTGCAGGTGTTCAAGCCATCGACACTTGCACCAATCGCCCTTGTTATAGGCATCATATTAATAATGTTTTTGAATTTCAAGAATTCCGATACAGTCGGCACTATCGCCGTTGGTTTCGGAATTCTTTTTAGTGGTCTTCTGAATATGACCGGAGCAGTTGATCAGCTGTCGGGAGCCGGTGCATTTGAAGGACTTTTTGCTAGCTTGGGATCCAACCATTTGCTTGGATACGTGACCGGCGCGGGCGTTGCGTTCATACTTCAGAGCTCATCGGCGACTATCGGTATCCTGCAGGCATTTTCAATGGCCGGACAGCTGACATTCAATTCGGTTTATGCGGTCATCGTCGGCATCTATCTCGGAGACTGCGTCACCACAGCTATCGTATGTTCGATCGGTGCGAAAGCAGAGGCCAGGAGAGTAGGTATCGTCAACATCCTCTTCAACCTGAGCGAGACCGTGCTGGTTCTTGTTGTTGTCGGCGTTCTTCACAAAATAGGTGTTCTGGATTCGTTTTGGGATAAGGTCATCAATTCCGGCGGAATAGCCAATACCAATACAATTTTCAACCTCGGATGCGCGATCTGTCTGTTCCCGCTGATCGGTGTATATGAGAAGCTCAGCTACAAGATCATACGCGAGAAACCGGCACCGGTAGGACCGTACGACGACAAGATCCAGGCTCTTAACCCGGCGTTTTTCTCGACACCGGCACTGGCGCTCAACAGCTGTTACGACATTTTGGGAACCATGTATGAACTGGCAACCAGTGGCCTCAATAAGTCTCTGGATATGCTTTCGGCATTTGACGAGAAGGTTTTTGAAGAGGTCAGTGAAGGCGAGAACAATATCGATATCCTGATGGATAATGTAAGCAATTATCTCGCAGCACTGTCACCGCATCTGTCTGCTGACAACCATATCAAGATCTTCAACCAGTACTGTAAGGACACAACGGAATTCGAGCGTCTGGGCGACCATGCGCAGAACATAGCAGAGCTTGCAAGAGATGCTGCGGAAGCTAAGGCAACATTCTCACCTGAAGCATTTGCTGAACTTGAGGTCATAAGGGAACTGCTCAACCGTATTCTGGAGAACTCAGGAAACGCATTCCTTCATAGGGATATTGCAGCAGCCAGATCTGTTGAGCCTATGGAAGAAGTAGTTGACGATATAACCGGCTCACTTAAGGACAATCACCTTACCAGACTCAGAGAGGGCAAATGCGGTATCGTATCAGGCACGATTTTCCTGGACCTTCTGAGCAACCTGGAGCGTATTTCCGATATCTGTTCCAACATCGCGCTTGCTACGATCGCCAGAGTTGACGCAGAGGCTATCAACGCGCACGGATATGTAAGAGCACTGCAGGACGAGACTGATTTCGAGGAATCATACCACGCAGTCTATAAAGAGTTTTACGGCAAATTAGAAAATATTAAGCCCATTTCAACTGATCCGAACACGGGAGTTTGACTGAAATGACTACAGATAAGAAGACATTCAGAGAAAGGGCCGCATCACTGTGGCACTTTTTCACTTTATACGAGAAAATATGGTTCTTCGGGATACTCATCCTGGCGGTAGTATTCGCCTTTTTGTTCCCGGAGGAGGACGTCAACGGCATAAACGGAGGGCTTGTTATGGCCCTTTATCTGGCCGACACGTTCTTCAACATCCTGTGCGAACTCCTGATATCCAAGCAGAGCAAATGGAACTTCATGGTCTCGCTCGTAGTCGAGGTGCTGGAGATCGCGATCTGCGTTGTGCTGGCGTACAGATTTGCCACGATGGCGACCACGCTGTTCTTCTGGATACCGGTTGATATCATCAGCTTCGTTCAGTGGAACAAGCATCCGGATGAGCAGAAGAAGGAGCTGACCATAGTCCGCAAATTAAGCGGCTGGGCAGAGGCCGGCATCATCGCGGCGATCGTTGTGTGGACTTTGGGCGTGGGGTATCTCCTTACAAGGATCGACCTTGGGACCGACCTTTTCGGCGGAAATGAAGTGCTTGAGGTCATCGTATGTTATCTTGACGCGTGCGCATCGGCGGCCGGCATCTGCAACGGACTGTTCATCCTGTTCAGGATCAGGGAACAGTGGATCGCCTGGATCATCAGCAGCCTCCTGGAGGCGGCGATCAATGTCTTATCAGGCCAGTACGTACTTCTGGTGCTTAAGGCAGGATACCTGACGAATTCGACATACGGATACATCAAATGGACGAAATACATTCGCTCACATAGGACGGAGGAGACCGTCTGTACGGAGCCGGAGACGGGCTCCGGCTTGACAAAAGAATAGTAACTGATAAACTAAATTAGTTAGTCTCTTGAGAAGAACTAAAAGAAAGTAGGATTATATATGCTGATTTATAACACAATGAAGGCCAGAAAAGAGGAGCTTAAGCCTCTCGAGCCGGGCAAGATCAAAATGTACGTATGCGGCCCGACCGTATACAGCTATATACACATCGGAAACGCAAGACCGATGATCGTATTTGACACATTCCGCAGATACCTTGAATACAAGGGATACGAGGTCAATTATGTATCCAATTTCACCGATGTCGATGACAAGATCATCGCAGCGGCTATCAAGGAAGGCGTGACCGCCGACGAGATCTCCACTCGTTACATCGCAGAGTGCCTGAAGGACATGGCTGCTCTTAACATCAAGCCGGCAACGACCGCGCCGCAGGCGACCAAGGAGATCGACGGCATGCTCGATATGATCCAGACGCTGATCGACAAGGGCTACGCTTACGTTAAGAACGGCACGGTTTATTATCGTACCCATATGTTCAAGGACTACGGAAAGCTTTCCAAGAAAGACCTTTCCAGCATGGAAAGCGGACACAGGGCAGAGTCCCACGCACTTAAGGTGACCGGCGAGGACGAGAAGGAAGATCCTGCTGACTTCGTACTTTGGAAACCGAAGAAGGAAGGCGAGCCTTCATGGCCGAGCCCGTATTCGGACGGACGTCCGGGCTGGCACATCGAGTGCTCAGTCATGGCCAAGAAATACTTAGGCGACGAGATCGATATCCACGCCGGCGGCGAGGACCTTATCTTCCCGCACCACGAGAATGAGATCGCACAGTCAGAGGCTGCCAACGGAGTCACATTCTCCAAGTACTGGATGCACAACGGCTTCCTGAACATCAACGGAAGCAAGATGAGCAAATCCTTAGGCAACTTCTTCAATGTACGCGATATCACCGCCAAGTACGATCCGATGGTGCTCAGATTCTTCATGCTGAGCGCGCATTACAGGAGCCCGCTGAACTTCTCGGACGACCTTATGGAAAGCGCTAAGGCAGGTCTCGGAAGGATCCTTAATACAGTTGCTAACCTTGATTTCATTCTGGCAAATGCCGGCAGCAGACCGGAAGCTTTCGCAGAAGGAGAGGATCAGGACTTCGGAGCAGAATATATCAGGCAGTTCGAGGCAGCAATGGATGACGACTGCAATACGGCAGACGCGATCTCGGCTGTATTCGATTTCGTAAGAGCGATCAATTCGGCAGTAGGAGACGGCTCATCACTGGCATTTGTAGGGCTTGCCAAAGAGCGTCTTGTAATGCTGTGCGATATTTTAGGACTTGTTGTTGAACGCAAAGAAGACAGCCTTGAAGAGGAAGTTGAAGCACTGATCGCAGAAAGACAGGCCGCAAGGAAGGCCAAGGATTTTGCAAAAGCAGACGCTATCAGAAACCAGCTCCTTGATATGGGCATCGTACTTGAAGACACCAGAGAGGGCGTTAAGTGGCACAGAAAATAGATCCGGCAAGTGTATCGAGCCTGACGCTTGCGTATGTCGGCGATTCGGTTTACGAACTGGCTGTCAGGACGTACGCTCTTCAGGAGCACAATACGAATCCCAATGAGGTAAATAAGGCTGCCAAGGAGCTTTCAAGAGCGACGAGGCAGGCTGTGATGGCGGAGCTTTTAAGCGATGAGTTTACCGAGCAGGAGATGCATATCTTCAAGCGCGGCAGGAACGCCAAATCGGTTTCCGCACCGCACACATGCACCATCAGCGAGTACCGCCGCGCAACAGGGCTGGAGGCTTTGCTCGGATATCTTTATCTCGATGGAAATGAAGCAAGGGTCTGGGAACTTGTAACACTTGGGATCAGGCTCCTTAAAGAATCGGAAAAAGCCGGGAAAGGTGACGGCAATGAGTGAATTGATGGTTGAAGGGCGCAATCCCGTAACGGAGGCGCTCAAGACAAATACAAACGTAGATAAGCTGTACGTTCAGGAAGGCCTCAAGGACGGCCCGATCAACGTTATCGTGGGAATGGCCAGAAATAAGGGCATTCTGACGGTTTTCGTGCCAAAGGAGAAGCTCAATGAGATGAGCGAGACCGGCCGCCACCAGGGCGTTATCCTTAACCTTTCTGCAGTGACATATGCAGAAGTTGACGACATTCTGGCAAGGGCCGAGGAGAAGGGCGAGCCGCCTTTCATATTCGTGCTTGACGGAGTGGAGGACCCGCACAACCTGGGCGCGATCATCCGTTCTGCCAATCTTGCGGGAGCCCACGGAGTGATCATTCCGAAGCACAGAAGCGCGACAGTCAACGCGACCGTTGCCAAGGCATCGGCAGGCGCTGTGTACCACACGCTCGTTGCCAAGGTCACCAATGTTGCGCAGACAATTGATTATCTCAAGGAAAAGGGCATCTGGTTCGTTTGCGCCGACATGGACGGCGACATAATGTACAACGTTAACATGAAGGGCGCGATCGGCCTTGTTATCGGCAACGAAGGCGAAGGCGTAAGCCGCCTGGTCAGAGAAAAATGTGATTTTACGGCCCGCATCCCGATGAAGGGAGATATCGATTCCCTGAATGCATCGGTCGCGGCAGGAATTTTGGCATGGGAAATAGTAAGACAGAATCAAACGAAGTAAATACATCAAAGAAAGGATCCAGTACTCTGATGGAGTGTCTGGACCTTTTTTGGACTATGTTCAAGGTCGGAGCCTGCACATTTGGTGGCGGATACGCCATGATATCGATACTGCAAAGGGAACTGGTCGACAAGAAAAAGTGGATAACCGGCGAAGACCTTCTTGACTATATGGCGATCTCACAGATCACACCCGGCGTAATAGCGGTCAATGTTTCGACCTTTGTAGGACATAAGAAAAAAGGCTTTTTCGGGAGCCTCGCGGCCACGCTCGGTGTGGTAACGCCGTCGATAATCATTATTCTTATCATCGCGTCGGTGCTCAGCAATTTCTACGACAATGTGTATGTGCAGAGAGCATTTGCAGGCATCCGTATCGCGGTGTGCGCGCTTATCGTGAACGCGGTCATCAACTTCCTGAAAAAGACCGTGGTTGATGTGCTCTCGATCATCGTTTTCGCGGCGGTCTTCATAGTGGCGGCATTCACAACGTTCCAGACCGTTTATATCGTGCTGGTGATAATCGCGCTCGGCATCATCTATACGCTGATCAAAGGCAATAAAAAGCCTGAGACCGGGAAGGAGGCAGGCAAATGATCCTTCTTCTCCTGTGCTGGAGCTACTTCAAGACAGGCCTTTTCTCAATAGGCGGCGGCCTTGCGACGATCCCGTTCCTTTATGAGATGAGCGACAAATTCGGCTGGTTCACGCACGATGAGATCCTCGATATGCTGGCAATTTCAGAGTCCACACCGGGCCCGATCGGCGTCAATATGGCAACCTATGCCGGATACACGACAACGGGGCATCTTTACGGAGGGATCCTCACTGCACTCAGCCTGGTTTTGCCGTCATTTCTTGTAATACTGGTCGTTGCCAGACTGCTTGACAAATTCAGGACCAACCGCTTCGTAAACGGCACGTTCGAGCTCCTGCGTCCGGCATCGACCGCGCTCATCGCATCTGCCGGCTTCGGCGTCATCCTCTCGGTATTCTTCGATGTGGAAGAAGTTACGCTGTCCATGTTCGCGCGCCTCGGTGAAGTTTTCACGCACGTGAACTGGGTGTGCGTGATAGTATTTGCCGTCGTTTTGTTCCTGATGAGATTCAAACCGCTTAAGAACGTCCACCCGATCGCGTACATCGCGCTGTGCGCAATTATAGGAATTATTTTCAAGTTATAAAGTTTTTTTGAAGCTTAAAAACCTGTGCAAATGCCTTTTTTGGCTCGACATTTGCACAGGTTTTGTTGTATAATTAACCCAAATGGGCACGTAGTGCCTTGTTTGTATACAATCAATATCTATTGATTTTAGAAAAGAGAGAGGTAGATTTTTTTATGAAAAAGTTTGGTTTACTGATTGATGTGCATTACTGCACAGGATGCCATTCCTGTGAAGTTGCCTGCGAGCAGGAGAATCATCTCGATGCCGGCCAGTTCGGAATCAAGATCACTGAGCATATCCTGCAGGAAAAAAGCAAGCTCATGATCGACTACGTTCCATACGTTACAGACATGTGCAACCTGTGCCTTAAGAGAGTCGCAGGCGGCGGAAAGCCTTCATGCGTTAAGCACTGCCTTGCGCAGTGCATTAAGTTCGGCACAGCCGAGGAGCTGATGGAAGAGGCTAAGACAGCAAGCATCAAGCCGATCATCTTCATCAAGTAATTTGCAGACATCAATTTGAAATAATAGGAGATTAGATATGGGAAATAATTTCGAAGGTTACTGCTCATGCGAGCCGGGAACCAGATATCTCGAAGACGGAACCAAAGTCGTTAAGACCGGTGCCTGGTCAGGCGGCCCGGGCTGCCACGGCGGTTGCGGCGTAGAACTTTACATCAAAGACGGCAAGCTCCTCAAAGTAGAGGGCGATGAAACTCATCCTTTCCTTAACGGACGTCTGTGCCCGAGAGCTCTTGCTCTTACACAGTATGCTTATCATCCAAACCGCCTTCAGTATCCGCTGAGACGTATGGGCGCAAGAGGCGACGGCAAATGGGGCCGCATCTCATGGGATGAAGCACTTGATGAAGTTGAATACAAGTTTAAGAAACTCCGTGATGAGTACGGCGCTGAGTCTGTAGTATTCGGACAGGGCACTGGCCGTGACGCCGGCGGTTCTCTTATCTTTCTTGCATATGCATACGGCAGCCCTAACTGGACACTGTTCGGACTTTCAGGAATTTCCTGCTTCACACCGAGACTTGCAGGAATGAACATGGTAGCCGGCGACATCCAGTTCGAAGATGCTGCACAGTTTACACCTGAGCGTTATGACGACCCTGAATTCAAGGTTCCTGAGCTGATGATCATCTGGGGACGCGGAACTAAGGGAAGCCAGTGCGCAGACCACTACTATTCAAGCCACTGGGTAATCGACCTCATGAAGAGAGGCACCAAGATCGTTGTTGTTGACCCGCGTCAGACATGGATGTCAACAAGAGCAGAGAAGTGGCTGCAGATCCGTCCGGGTACTGACGGAGCTCTTGCTCTCGGTATGCTGAACGTAATCATTAACGAAGACCTCTACGATCACGATTTCGTTGAGAAATGGACCTACGGCTTTGACGAGCTCAAAGAGCGCGTTCAGCAGTATCCTCCTGAGAAGGTCGCTGAGATCACATGGGCTAAGGCAGAAGATATCGTTGCGGTAGCACGTATGTACGCTAAGGCTAAGCCGGCATCGATCCGTTGGGGCCAGCCGCTTGACTGCGGTGCTAACTCGATCGGTACATTCCAGGCACTGAATGCTCTTTGGGCAATCACCGGCAATCTGGATGTTCCGGGTGGTGAAGTTATCAGCCGTCCGCCTTACAAAGTAACTATTTATCCGTATTCTACAGCCGAGACTGTACAGCTTTACGGCCAGGCATTCGTAGACAAGATGAACCAGAAACGTATCGGCTGCGATAAGTATCCGCTGGTTAAGAATTTCCGTTCATGGGCTATTTCAGACGACGTTCTGACCCAGATGGAGACTCAGACACCTTACCCGATCCGTTCACTTTATCTGTACACCAACAACTTCATGGCCTGCACCGCACAGGACGTTCGCAGATACTACGAAGCAGTTAAGAAGCTTGACTTCAACGTTGTTGCCGATACATTCATGACACCGACCTGCCAGGCAATCGCAGACCTTGTTCTTCCGGGCACAACATTTGCAGAGAAGGATTCTGTATTCACAACAGGTGTTCCTCTTAATGCGATCACCAAGCAGATCCAGGTCGGCGAGTGCCGCAGCCACTGGGATGTAGCTTTCGAGCTGGCAAAGAGACTGAATCCTCAGTCATGCCCATGGCCGACACTTAAGGATATGTTCACAGACCGTATCAGCGTTTCAGGCAAAACCTTCGACGAACTCGCAGAGAGCCCATGGGCTATGGCTCCGAAGGATCATCCGTCAGGATGCGCAGGCTACTATCGCTACGAGAAAGGCCTCTTAAGAGCAGACGGCAAGCCTGGATTCAATACACCTACCGGCAAGATCGAGCTTCACTCAACATTGCTTGAGAAATACGGCGCAGATCCTTTGGCAAGCTACGAAGAGCCGATCGAGAGCCCGATCTCAACACCTGAGATCTACGCTGAGTATCCGCTCATCCTCATCACCGGACGTCGTATGCCGACTCTGTTCCATTCAGAGCACAGACAGATTCCATGGCTTCGTCAGTTCGAGCAGGAGCCGATCGTTGAGCTTAACCCGAAGACCGCTGAGAAGCTTGGCCTTAACGATGGTCAGTGGGTATGGATCGAGGGCGTTCGCGGCAAGTGCAAACGTAAACTCCACGTTACCCCTGTCGTTCACGAGAAGATCGCTATGGCCCCTCACGCTTGGTGGCTTCCGGAGACAGAAGGCGCAGCACCGAACCTTTACGGTATCTGGGATATCAACGTTAACCAGCTGATCCCGTCAGGCTACAATAACCAGACCACAGGATACGGCGGAGCTCCTATCAAGACCATGCTTTGCAAGATCTATCCTCTCGGAGAGAACGACGCTATTCCTACAGAGAACACCAAGGTCAACCGCCTTGACTTCTCAGACCTGTATGATGTTGTTAAGCCGGAAGATTATGAAGGCCCGAACTACGTTGGAGACAAGCCGACCGAGTTCGCAACAGAGTCAGCTTGGAACACCCCGAACAACGTTCCTGTATACAACTTCAAGAAGCCGCAGGAAAATATGGAAGTTAAACATCTGTAAATTGAAAAACTGTGGTTGACGCGCGCAGAATATGTGCTATAATAACCCAGTCTGTGAAATCAGATGTATGAAATAAGCTATGGAGGGGAGGTTAGTTCCAGCTTATGTCAAACGTAATAGTTAAAGAAGGCGAGTCCATCGACAGTGCTCTTCGTCGTTTCAAGAGAAACTGCGCTAAGGCCGGTATCCAGCAGGAGATTCGCAAGAGAGAGTGCTACGAGAAGCCAAGCGTAAGACGCAAGAAGAAGTCTGAGGCAGCTAGGAAGCGCAAATATAACTAATATCCATAGTAACTTAAGGGCCGAGATTTCTCGGTCCTTATTTTTTGCGCTTCCTAGCTTCGAAAAAAGGCTCAAAATCGCTAAAGCGAAAAATCCCGCGATTTTAATGCGTTTGCGAGCCTGCCGTCTCTCCGGATTTTCGGCAGGTTTTGAGTAGAGGACTAAAAGTCACGAGTCCCCTGATGACTTTTGTTACATTAACAAATTAATGTCATTCCATCTCTAAAGATCGTTACGCTTTCTACGAACCTGCCGAAAAATCGGAGAGATGGCAACCCTGGAAAGCCACTAAATTCGTAGGATTTTTCTCTTTTGCCAAAAAAGCCTGATTTCCCTCGCGAGAAAAGCTCCAAAATCGGGAAACAGAAAAATCTCACCAAAATAGTGCGTTTGCGAGATCGATTTTTCTGAACTGAAAAAACAACACGAAAAGCCACTCAAGCGGGCCAACTTAAGTTCACAAAAAATTCAGCAGTCTTGTACGATATATGACACAGTTTAGCTTGCTTATATTTATATTAATGTGTTAGAATACACTTGAATAATTGTAGAAAGGTGGGTCTTTATGGGCAAATATTCCATTACAGTACTCGAAGTCGGCTACGGCGAAAATGTTCCGCAGGAGTTTTATCTGGGAGATTTTTCTGATGGCACGACGACATACCCGGTTCACCCGTTTTCAATGACACTCGTACGCGGCGAGGGGAGGAACATCCTCATCGACTGCGGTATCGATATTGACAATCCGGACAAGGCAGCGGTTTGCCAGATGTGCGGCATCGGACACATGCATTCACCGAGGGAGGTCCTTGGGACCGTCGGACTTACACCGGAGGATATTGACGCGGTCATTCTGACCCACGCGCATTTCGATCACGCCGGAGGCATCGATTGTTTCCCAACATCCCATTTCTATCTTCAGAGACGTGAGATGGAAGGTTGGTGCGAATATGTCACCAACGACGCACACGCAGCAGTCGGCATGTTCAGCATGGATAAAGAGGATGTGAAGCGCCTTAGAAAGCTTGAGAATGAAGGTCGCTTGACATTGCTTGACGGCGATGTTACGGAGCTGTTCCCGGGCATTTCCGTTAAGGCTGCGGCATTCGGCCACACCTTTGGCATGCAGATGGTACTGATCGAGACGGACGAGGGCTTATTCATTCACGTTGGTGATGTTGCCAACAGACCGGAGAACCTCTTAGGCACCGAGGCATTTCCGTTCTTCATCCCGAATGTTAAGTTCGGAGCCGGCGCACCGTATTACACGATCATCGATTACGAGCGCATCATGAAGTGGACGCTGGGCCGCATTGACCCGGTCATCATGACGCACGACGGAAGCAGAAGAGAGAAGTTCCCGGGCTGCGTTGGCCCGCTGGGACTTGGAATATACAAGTATTGCTAAGCGCAAAAGAAGGAGCAGACAATGAAGAAATTCCTTAAATTCCTTATGTGGTTATCAATTATTTCGCTGGTTCTGTATGCAGGATATCTGTTCTACAACAAGTTCATCAAACACACCGATGAGCTTGAGGCAGATGATTTGGAAGACGACTTTGACGAGGAGTACTCGGATTTTGAAGACGAGTGCTGCCGGAAGAAGACATTCTTCGACCGCGTTAAGGAAGCAGCAGACAGACAGTTAGAGAAGGTGAAAGCATGAACAGAGTAATAACAATCGGCAGAGAATTCGGCAGCGGCGGCAGAGAGCTGGGCAAACGCCTCGCAGAGGCGCTCGGGATCGCCTACTATGACAAAGAGGTCCTCACGGGAATGGTCGAGAAGACATCATTTTCCGAGAACTACATCAACGAAGTCGTTGAGACCAAAAACCACCGCATATTTGCCCCAGCCAGCGAGACATTCGGAACAGGCACTGATTTCACGATCAAGCAGATCCAGGATGTTTTCAGGGCACAGACAGAAGTTATCAGGGAAATGGCGGCAAAAGGCGACTGCGTGATCGTAGGACGCTGCGCGGATTATATTTTAAAAGACGCTGACGTAAAGCTGTGGAGACTGTTCGTATATGCGGACATGGACAGCCGCGTCAAGCGCTGCATGGAGCGCGCGACAGAAGATGAAGACCTCAACGAAAAGGAGATGCGCAGGCAGATCCAGAAAGTCGACAGAGGCCGCGCACACTACTATGAAGATTACACACTCCAGAAATGGGGCGACAAGAGCAATTACGACATTTGCGTCAACACATCCAACATGGATATAGCTGAGATGGTTCCGCATCTCGCCAAGATATTCACACTTGACTAAGGAGCCTATGAACAGACGATTCAGCCGCAACTTTACAAGAATAATGGGAACGTTAATTATGTTAGCGTTCCTTTTTGTATCTTTCGGCGGGCATTTCGGCACAGTTTGGGCCGCGGAGGACGACTTTGAAAGCATGATCGCGGACTTCCCGGAGGACTACAAAGGCGGCCTCCGTTACGTTCACAGGATTTATCCTAACTTCGTATTTTACATGGACTACATTGACGAGGATTACGACAATGTAGTCGATCACGAGACGTTCAAGAAAGTACCGGCGGCCAATAATGCACCGCTCGGCGGCTACAATTACGCTGACTCATACAAAGCCATGTACGGCCCGGATTATCCGACGGTGGAGTGCCGCAATTACAACTGGGAGACAGGGCAGTATATCATCACCGAGGGCGCGTGGACCATCGCGTCGCGCGAGATCACGGCGTACTGCATGGACCCGAGGAATTTCCTGGATGAGTATAATATTTTCCAGTTTGCCAAACAGTCATATCCGAGCGGGCAAAGCGACGATCAGGTGCTGGCGGGCATCAATACGATCATCGAAGGCACATTCCTGGCCAATACATATGAACCGGACGAGAACGATGAAAATGACGTAAGATGCGGCGGCAATTTCGCGCAGGTCATCCTGGAGGCGGGCAGCAAGGCAAATGTCAGTCCGTACGTTCTGGCAGCGACTATTTTGCAGGAGCAGGGCCGCGGAGTTCCGGAGGACAAGATCGCAGAGCTCGTAAGAGGCACAACCAAAGGCCACGAAGGCATCTACAATTTCTATAACATCGGAGCGTCCGGCGATACCCATCAGGACGTTATCAACAACGGCTTTGCGTATGCCGAGAGGGCAGGCTGGAACAGCCGCTACAACGCGATCGTAGGCGGCGCGGCATGGTACGCCAGCGGCTACTTGAGCAACAGACAGGACACCTATTATTACAAGGATTTCAACGTCCTTAACGGTTTCAGCGCATACTGGCATCAGTACGCGACGAACGTTTTCGACGCAAGCAATTCAGGCAAGATCTTCAGCGAACTTTTCGAAGACGAGAACCTGAGAAGCGCTACCCTCGAGTTCAGGATCCCGGTCTACAGGAATATGCCGGCCGATAACGTATCAGCGCCTGCATGGGCCAACCTCAGGGCAAATTACTACCTGCTCAGCCTGTCAGGCAATCTCAGCCCGTCGTTCAACATGTACAAGTTCAACTATTCGCTGAGCGTTTCGGGAGACCAGACACTTGTATACAAGCTCCCGGACGGTGCAGCTCTCACAAGCGGCAGAGATTTCAACCTTTCTGCGGGCAACAACTACGTGGGGATCACGGTGCTTTCTGAAAGCGGATACACCAGGACTTACAACATCACAGTCAATGCGTCAAAAGCGTGCAAACTGAGCCTGAGGACGGAGGCAGAGATCACGCCGCCTGATGAACCGCAGGGCGATGAGGATCCGGAAGAACCTGTAGTGCCTACGTATCAGAAGGGCGACGCCAACGGTGACGGCAAGATCACGCCTTCCGACTACATAACGGTTAAGCTCCACATCTTAGGAACCAAGATATTAAGCGCGGAAATGATGGGACCGGCTGACGCCAACGGCGACGGCAAGATCACCCCATCCGATTACATCACGATAAAACTGATGATCCTTAACGGGAATTAAAGAAATATGTTGAAGACATTCAAGAAAACATCAAAAAAACTGGCAATTATATTCGCGGCGGCAGCGATACTGATCGCTTCGCTTGCAATCCCTGCAGTCTCATTCGGAGCCTCAGGATATTCATTCTGGATCTCGACAAGCTATATCGAGCTTACGCCCGGCGGAAGCGCATGGATCAATGTCGGACTGGACGGCGCGGCAGGCGCGTATTACGCATCTTTCAGCGGCGCGGTCAGCGGATATATGTCAGGAGACGGATGGCTGGACAATTCAAGCCAGTCGATCTACGTTCACGCGGACGAGGTCGGAACAGGCTATGTCTATGTTCAGCTCAGCTCGGCATCCGACTATAACGCGGTCGATTTTACCGCAGGTGAGATAGCAGCGTCCGGAAGGACCGTTACCGTTGTGGTTACGCAGCCGCCAAATGAGACGGCCTACACCGGCGGCGACGATTATTACGAGACAGACCCCGAGACCTACACGGAAGCCCCGAGAGCTTACGCGGCATTTGACGGTCACGAATACAGAGTTGCCGATTACCTTGGCGACTGGCCGGAGCCGAATTCATTTTCGGAGAAATGGATCACAATCGACGACGTGGACTGCCCGGCATTTTTCTTCGATAAAGAGAACTATCCTTACGAACCTGAGACCGAGGAAGGCGAGACTACAGCAGAAAGCAAACCGGCCAATTTGAGAAAGAAGGGCATCCCGGAGGAGAGCTTTACCCTGGTAGTTCTGGAAGACATGGATACCGGCGAGGCGGATTATTACAACTACGATGAGGCGACCGGCGATTTTAAAAAGCAGATGTACCTCAGGATGGGCGATTCAATCTGGCTGGTCAAGGACCTTGGCGCGGATTTCAAGGTGCCTAACGGATATGCGCTGGCCGATGTGAACGTTGCAAACGGCACCATCAAGGGCCTGAAATACGACATCCCGGCGCTTCGCGCGGCAGGCCTTTTAGAGGCGGTAGAAGAAACCAAGAAAGCAGGCGACACCAAGAAAACAACAGAAACAACGGAAACAACGCAGGCGCCTCCATATTCCGACGCAGGCCTTCTGAACGTGGAACTCCTCGAGGAGGAAATGCTTGATCGCGTGGTATTCATCCCGCTGTTCCTGGACGGCAGATGGCAGTATTACATTTATGACGAGATGTACGGCAACCTTCAGCCGATGCAGATGTTCATGGACGTCAGGCTGCCGGAGATCGAGGAAACGACCGAAAGCACGGAGACGACAGAAACAACGCCAGAGACAACAACTGCGGCCTCAGTAGATGACATTACAAAAGCTCATGCCCTGGCCGATAAGATGAACAGGCTAAACAAGCTTCTGGTGATCTTAAGCGCAGCACTCGGCGCGCTTGCGATATTGTTCTTTATCCTTTTCCTGTGCAAGAAGGGCAAGAAGGACGAAGAACCGGAGGCACCGACACCGGAACCAACGCCGGAGCCTGAGAAAGAAGAAACACCGGAAGAGCCGACACCGGAAGAGACCCCGGCAGAACCAGCCGAACCGGAAGAGGCGCCAGCGCCGATAGAAATCGAAGAATCCGAAGAAACCAAGACCCTGGCGACCCCGGAGGAGCTCGAAGAACTCGGCGATCTCGCAGTGGAAGCTGCAGTAATAGAAGGGGCGGAAGCAGCAAGCGATTTCAGCGAGGAAGACGCTCTGGAGGGACTTATTTTCATTGAGACAATGATGGATGAAGCCGGCCGGGATGACGAGGAAGTAGTGCTCGAGGGAATTTTCAGCGAGGACGACATAGAGGAAGCCGCAGCAACAACCACCGAAGCAGCGGCCGTAATCGAGGAAGACGAGGAGCCGGACCGCGTGGTTGAGCCATTTATCCCGGAAGAGGACGAAGAGAGATTTGCCATCGGCGACCTGACTGAGATGCTTGAGGACATAGACGAGTAGCGGAGAAGAGCCATGCCAAAGGGAGCTAATCAAAAGTTAAAACTTTACTATCTGGCCTGCATTTTCAACGAGCTGACGGACGAGGAACATTCCCTGACCATGCAGCAGATCATCGAGGAGCTGGCCAAGCGCGAGGTCACGGCCGAGCGCAAGAGCATATATGACGACCTGAATTATCTCGATGAAATAGGCATGGAGATAATTCACGAGCAGATCGGCAAGGAACATTTCTACCATATCGGTTCGCGCCGGTTCGAACTTCCGGAGCTCAAGCTCCTGGTAGACGCTGTGCAGTCATCCAAGTTCATCACGGCCAAAAAATCCAACGAGCTGATCGAGAAGCTGGAAAGCTTTGCAAGCAAGTACGAAGCCGGCAAACTCCGCCGACAGGTCTACGTGCAGAACCGCATCAAGACCATGAACGAGAGCATCTACTACAACGTAGATTCGATCAACACGGCGATCCAGGAGAATCACCGCATCAAGTTCCAGTACTACAACTGGAACGTTAAGAAGGAAGAAGAATTAAGGCACGACGGCGCGTTCTACGACATCAGTCCGTGGGCGCTCGCGTGGGACGATGAGAATTATTACCTGATCGGGTACGACTCAGAGGCCGGCCTTACCAAGCACTTCCGCGTTGACAAGATGCGCAGGATAACAGTTACACAGGAGCCGCGCGACGGCCGCAAGGAATTCGAGCATTTTGATCCGGCAGAGTACGCGCGACGCAATTTCGGCATGTTCTCGGGAGAAGCCACCAACGTCCGCCTCGAGATCGACAACTCCATGGCCGGCGTCATCATCGACCGCTTCGGAAAAGACGTGACCTTCATCCCGGTAGACGATGAGCATTCCTCAGTCGCCGTATCTGTCGCAATGTCAGACGCCTTCATCGGATGGGTCTTCGGACTCGGTCCAAAGGTGCGCATAGCAGGCCCTGAAGATGTTGTTAAGGCAGTTCGCGAAAAGGCTCAAAAATTCGCGGATTTATACAAATAGCAGGACTTTTTTGCCCTCTTCGGTTATTGATTTTTAAATAAAAAGAGAGTAATATTTAATAGGTTAATTTTGCGTTTTTCGCAGCGCAGATATTAAGAGTTAATTTAATGCCCACGGGCAGGTGTTAAGAGAGGAGATTTCTAGTATGAAAGAAGTAGTTATTGTCAGCGCATGTAGAACAGCGATTGGCAAATTCGGCGGCTCTTTAAAGGGTGTTTCAGCTCAGGAACTCGGCGCAACAGTTATCGCTGAGGCAGTAAAGAGAGCAGGAATCAAGCCGGAGCAGGTTGATGAAGTTATCTTTGGTGATGTTCTCCAGGCAGGTCTGGGCCAGAACGTAGCACGTCAGTGCTCAATCAAGGCTGGTCTTCCTATCGAGACAACAGCATTCACAGTTAACATCGTTTGCGGATCAGGCCTTAAGTGCGTAGCTCTTGCAGCTAACCAGATCCTTGCAGGCGAAGACGAGATCGTTGTTTGCGGTGGTGTTGAGAACATGAGTGCAGCTCCTTACGCAATTCCTTCAGCTCGTTGGGGCGCTCGTATGAACGACCAGAAGCTCGTTGATATTACCGTTCATGATGGACTTTGGGATGCTTTCAATGACGTTCATATGGGTATCACCGCTGAGAACGTTGCTGAGCAGTGGGGCCTTACCAGAGAAATGCAGGATGAATTCTCTGTAAAGAGCCAGAACAAGGCAGAAGCAGCTATCAAGTCAGGCAGATTCAAAGACGAGATCGTTCCTATCGTTATCCCTCAGAAGAAGGGCGATCCTATCGTATTCGATACAGACGAACATCCTTCATTTGGTAACACCATGGAGAAGGTTTCCAAGCTTAAACCGGCATTCAAGAAAGACGGCACAGTTACCGCAGCTAACGCTTCCGGTATCAATGACGGCGCTGCAGCTCTCGTTGTAATGAGCAAAGAGAAGGCTGAAGAACTCGGAATCAAGCCGATGGCAACTATCGTTTCTTACGCTACAGCAGGCGTTGACCCAGCTATCATGGGCACAGGTCCTATCCCAGCTTCAAGAAAGGCTATGGAGAAAGCCGGCATGACTATCGAGGACTTCGACCTTATCGAGGCAAATGAAGCATTCGCAGCTCAGTCACTGGCAGTAGCACATGACCTCAACTTCAACATGGACATCGTTAACGTTAACGGTGGTGCGATCGCTCTTGGACATCCTGTTGGAGCATCAGGCGCTCGTATCCTTGTTACTCTTCTTTACGAAATGGAGAAGAGAGACGCCAAGAAGGGTCTTGCAACCCTTTGCATCGGTGGTGGACAGGGACAGGCTCTTATCGTTAAGAGAGACTAATCTTCGTTATTTAACGCAGCAGGTGCGGACACGCTTCGCACCTGCCTGCTAATAAAGAAAGGATTCAAACAATGAGAAATAAGATTATTACAGCCGAGCAGGCAGCTCAGTTAGTTCCGGATGGAGCTACTATCATGGTCGGCGGTTTTATCGCTCGCGGCACACCGGAAAGCATCATGGACGCTCTGGTTGCAAGAGGAGCTAAAGACCTTACAATCATCGCTAATGACCCTGGAACAGGATTCTCTGCAGCAACAGAAGACGCTCCTGAAGTTCCTGCAACAGGCGATGGCAAGCTGATCCACAATCATTGCGCTAAGAAGCTCATCATGAGCCATATCGGACTGAACAAGGAAGTTCTTCCACAGTGGACCAATGGCGACATCGAAGTTGAACTGGTTCCTCAGGGATCACTCGCAGAGAAGATCCGTGCCGGCGGAGCAGGCCTCGGCGGCGTTCTTACACCGACCGGTGTAGGCACAGAAGTAGCAGAAGGCAAGGAGACCCTTACCATTAATGGCAAGGAATACCTTCTTGAGATGCCTCTTCACGCTGATGTAGCTCTTATCAAGGGCGATGTAGTAGATGAGAAGGGTAATGTATTCTATCGCAACACCAACAAGAACTTTGCACCTGTTATGGCAACAGCAGCTGACGTTGTTATCGTAGAGGCTAAGAAGCTTGTTAAGGCCGGCGAGATGGATCCTAACTGCATCCACACTCCATACAACTTTGTAGATTATATCGTACTGGGAGGTGACAAATAATGGCATCAGCTAAAGATATTATCGCTAATAGAGTAGCACTTGAAGTACATGATGGCGACGTTGTTAACCTTGGTATCGGTATCCCTACATTAGTTACCCAGTTCCTTCCGGAAGGCGTTGAAGTAGCAGTACAGTCAGAGAACGGCATCATCGGTATGGCAGGCAATTCAGCACCTGGCACAGAAGACCTTGATACCATCAACTCAGGCGGTGCTTACGTAGACATCATCCCCGGCGGCGTATTCTTCGATTCAGCAACATCATTCGCACTCATCAGAGGCGGACATGTAGATGTTACCGTACTTGGAGCTCTGCAGGTTGACCAGGAAGGTAACCTTGCATCACACAAGATCCCTGGCAAGATGGTTCCGGGAATGGGCGGAGCTATGGACCTCGTAGTAGGTGCTAAGAAGGTTATCATCGCTATGACTCACACCCAGAAGGGTGCTCCAAAGATCTTCGAAAAAGTATCACTTCCTGTTACCGCAGTTAAGTGCGTAGACCTCATCGTAACAGAGATGGGCGTTATGGAAGTAACCGACGCAGGCCTTGCACTTCGCGAGCTTGCACCTGGCGTTTCATTCGACGATATCCAGGCAGTAACCATGTGCCCACTTATCGTAGAAGGCGAGATCAAGGAAATGCCAATGCCTAAGGAGGCGTAACAGCCACCCGGCACATAAGCGTAAACATAAGTTTTTTAAGAGGGCACCAACCGAAAGGGCGGCGCCCTTTTTATATAGATAAAATTTTTGTAATTATAAAAAACGCTTGCATTTAGAAAGACGGTCTGATAAAATACTTTCTGAATTAATGTAGCTAATAAAGAAGATGGTCATTCAGGCCACAGACAATCAATAAAGGGTGGAGAAATGAAAAAGACAAGTAAGTTTATAGCATTATTCCTTGTAGCTGTTCTGACACTGGCGATCAGCGCAACAGTATTTGCAGCAGAGGGCGAGTCACCGACAGCTATTCCTGTTGTAAAGCATGCTTACAACAACGGCGATCCGACAGATTACAAGGTTGAGATTGAACTTAGCAGCACATCACAGGAGCTTACACAGGCAACGATTGACAGTCTTGAAGGCAAGGGATACGAGCTTGCAGTTAAGGTTGACGCAGTTACCAAGGACGGATTTGACGCAGTATTTCCAATGGAGATCACTTTCTTCGTTGAGGGCGCAGATGCCGACAGCCGTGTTCTTCACTTTGAGGACGGTGCTTGGGTAGACGTAACCGTAGGCGCTGCATCAGGCGAGATTACAGGACTTTTCAAGTCACTTTCACCGGTAGCTTTCCTTATCAAGAAGCAGGCCGCAACTTCACCTGAGACCGGAGCAGATTACCTTCCGGTAGTACTTGCAATCGCAGCCGTTCTTGCACTGGGCGGAGCAGTAGCTGCCAAAGCAAGAAGCTGAACCGAACACTTATTTTAAGTATGAAACTTCTTCCGTGACGAACGGAAGAAGTTTCTGTACTTTTTTTTGCGCGCGCGTATAATAATAGTATCAGGACTTTATCAATGGACAATTCAACTAACAAAACCACATACACCCGTGACAATGCCGTGGAAGAGATCGATCTCATCGAGATTTTCTATGCGCTTTTGCACAAGATCTGGCTCATCATCGCGTTTACGCTGGTCGGCCTTATCGGAACCGCACTCGTGACGAAGTTTCTTATCACGCCTCAGTATGAGGCGAAAGCTATGTTCTACGTCCTTTCGGATACGACATCCATTTCATCCATGGTCGACCTGCAGATCGGCTCATCTTTGACAGAGGACTTTATCGTACTCGGCACGAGCCGCCCGGTTGTTGAGAGAGTAATTGCGGACTGCGATCTGAATGCGTCGGTCGAGGCTCTCAGAAAGGCAGTCAAGGTCACCAACAAGTCCAACACTCATATACTTGAGATCACGTGCACCAATCCGGATCCGGAGCTGGCGGCCGAGATCGCCAATGCATTTGCAAGAGAGCTGAAGGCTGCGATTGCCGACACCATGGGCAAGGACGAGCCGAATACGATAGAAGACGCCATCGTGCCGAAGTCCCCGGTTAAGCCGAGCCTTTTCAAGAACGCGGCACTCGGCGCAATCATCGGATTTATTATTGCGTGCGTCATAATCATCGCAATGCATCTGCTTGACGATACGATCAAGACTGAGGACGATGTCAAGAAGTGGCTCGGACTCAGCGTGATCGCAGCGGTTCCTTTCGACAAGGCAACAGAGGCGTCCGGAGCAGCGCACTCACTTAAGAAATCATGAAGAAACGTTCACCACTGGTAATTATACTGGTTGTCATAGCCGCGCTGTGTCTGGCGGGGCTGGGAGTTTATTTTGTGCTGCAGGGCCAGAGGCAGGATCAGTACAAGAAGCTCTCTGAGGTGGCTTTTTCGGGTGCGGCGGAGGATCTGGACGATCTTGAGATGCCGACGAGAGCTGAGAAGGAGACCGGAGCCAAGGATGCGGACACGGAAGAGACAGCTGAGGAGATCGAATACGCGGACATTCCGATCGACTGGGATGTTCTCGCAGGAGTAAATGAGGATATTTACGCCTGGATATATATTGACGGGACGGCGATCGATTTTCCGGTCGTACAGCACCCCGAGGACGACCTTTTCTACCTGGATCATACCGTTTACAAAGAGAGCGGATATCCGGGAGCGGTATTTACCCAGGGCTCGTATAACGGCAAGGACCTGGACGATTTTAATACTGTTATTTACGCTCATAATACGCTGTTCGGCAATCTTTTCGGAGAGCTTCATAACTACGAAGACCCAGCATACATGAAGGCACATTCCGAGATACTTATCTGCAACAAGGAAAGGCTTCAGAAATACCGCATTTTCGCGGCTGTAAGGACGAGCAACAAACATTTGCTGGAGGCGTATAACTTCGCAGAGGAAAGCGGCAGGGAGAGCTTTATAGCGCTTCTTGGCGGCACTGATTACGCAGGCGACGTGATCGACACCGACATAGAGGCAGGACCTGACGACAGGTTCCTTACGCTCAGCACATGCGTCAAGAACGACCTGGGACACAGATGGATCATTGTAGGCGTTCTTGAGGAAGAATTATTTACGAAAGAGGCAGCGGATGCGCGAAAGATCAACTGACGAAGAGCATAGGCCGGAACTTAACAGCCGTCAGAAGGCAGTTGCGGTAATCGCAGCTGTTGTGATCATCGGCGTGGTCGCATTCTTGCTTATCAGGCTGATAGCGGCAAGGAACGAAGCACCCATCACGAGCAAGGGCGGAACACGCTATGTCGGAGACATCGAGTACAACGGCAAGTGGTACAACTACAACCGTCATCTGACGACCGTGCTTTTTATCGGCGTAGATACGACGGGCGAGCTCGAAGGGAGCGGTTATATAGGCACGAAGGGCCAGGCGGACAGCCTGTTCCTGGCGGTCTGCGACAAGGATACGGAGAAGATACAGATCATCGGCATTTCGCGTAATACGATGACCGATATCGAGATATACGGCGAAGACGGCGCTTTTATCAAGAACGAGAGGGCGCAGGTCAATCTGCAGTATGCCTACGGCGACGGAGCGGGCAAGAGCTGCCGCCTGACGCGGGCAAGAGTAAGCTCCATACTTATGGGCGCGCCGATCGATTCGTACTTTGCCATGAACATGGACGGCATCACCGCTCTTGTGGATGCTTTGGGCGGAATTGATTATACATTTACGGAGGACGCGAGCGAGATAAACGCAGCGTACACAGAAGGCGCCACAGTCCACATGGACGGCGATGAAGCGGAGCATTACGTAAGATACCGCACGAAGGACGTGGGAGCCAATGAGGAGCGCATCAGGCGCCAGATAGATTTTTCCGAGGCGCTTATAGACGGGCTTAAGGGTGAGAACGACATAGAGAAGCTCCTTGACACGCTTGATCCTTATGTGGTCACGAACGTGGACGCAGGAGAGCTTGAAGAGCTTCTGACATACGAGATGGCGGACGAGGTGATAACGCTTCCGGGCATCAGCGAAAGGAACGACGACTGGGATGAGTTCATCACGGACGAGGCAGGCGTTGCGGACATCGTGATGCAGGTGTTCTACACACCGACGGAGGATGCCAGATGACAGGAATGGTCGACATGCATACGCATATTTTGCCGGGAGTCGATGACGGCGCGGCAGACATGAGCGAGGCACTTGAAATCATAGATGCCGAGTATCGGCAAGGCGTGCGGCACATCATCCTGACGCCGCACTACAGACCGGGACTTTTTGAAGCGGGAGAAGAGGAGATCAGGGCGGCATTTGCCAAGCTTCAGAAGGCCGTAACGCATGAAGATTTGAGGCTTTACCTCGGATGTGAGCATTACACGGGAAGCGAGTTCGTAAGCAATATTCAGGCAGGCGCAAGACCGTCGCTGGGCGGCGGCAGATACGTGCTGGCGGAATTTTCCTCCGCGCACATGTTCTCATTAATCAGGAATCAGGTAGAAGAGATCACGCAGGCAGGCTATATACCGATCATAGCACACGCGGAAAGGTGCCGTACGCTTACGGAAGGCCCCGTAAAACGCTTTGCAGGAAGCGAAGGGCCGATAGCCGAGCTCAGGCACTTCGGAGCCGAAATACAGGTAACTGCGGACGTCCTTACGACGCGCACCGCAGCGGACGGGCACATAAGAAGGTTCGTGTGGAAGCTTATAGAGAACGGGCTTGTCGATTACGTGGCAAGCGATGCGCACAACATGGCGGAGCGCGCGCCGCAGCTTGACAAGGCAGCGGCACTGATAAGCAGAAAAGCAGGCAATACCACCGCGCAGCGGTTATTGATATACAATCCGTTAAGAATAGTTGAAGAGCACCAATAGGAGCAATACAACATGCTGAAAGTAATACTAAAAGAAGACGAGTGGACATACGACATCAAGGAAGCGATGAACGCACTGAGGACCAACCTTCAGTTCTCGGGCACCGACAAGAGGGTAATCCTTTTCACCTCCAGCTCGGCAGGCGAAGGCAAATCCACGACCGTGCTGCGCACGGCCAGATCTCTTGCGGAGATCGGACACAGGGTACTGGTTATCGACGCCGACATGAGACGCTCTGTCCTCGCGCAGAATTTTGCCAAAAACAAGCCCGCAAGCGGCCTGTCGCACTTCCTGTCCGGCCAGTGCCAGGCAACGGAAGCGATCAACATGACCAGCTACAAGAACGTGCACATCTGCTTCGCAGGGCACAAGCCGCCTAATCCGACGGAGCTTCTCGCATCGAAACGGTTCGAGAGCCTGATTGAAGCCGCCAGAAAGACGTATGACTACGTCCTCATTGACTGCCCGCCGCTTGGCATGGTCATAGACGCAGCTACCGCAGCCAAGTACTGCGACGGCGTTGTCGTTGTAATCGAAGCCAACCAGGTAAAGTACCGCTTTGCGCAGACCGTATGTGAGCGCATAGCCGTAACCGGCTGCCCACTCGTAGGCGTAGTGCTGAACAAGGTCAAGAAGAGTAACTCCAGGTACTATTATTCGAAGTATTACGGCAAGAGCTACGGCAAATACGAAAAGCATTTCGAGCAGCCGGAAGACAAGGCAGAAGATTTCGGCAAAGAAGAGATCCTGAATCTCGATATTTAACGACAGAAAAAATAAAAAAAGTTGCCTCACGCGGGCAACTTTTTT
>JAZQNN010000018.1:0-30413 GCA_045627365.1 Lachnospiraceae bacterium | reverse complement strand
CTTTGTATAATCCCCGTATGACTGAGTTACATTGAAGGCCGCAACTTCTTCTTTGTTGGCCTCACGGTATGCAAGCTGTTCCTTTATTTCAGCAACTGTGGAGCTTTTTCTGTCGCTGAACCAGGGTGAAAGCTTCTTGGCACAGTCCTTGCACAAGTTGCCGTCTTCGAGCTTGCGATTGCCTAAAAGGCCTATTTTTTCACCGCATACATCACAGAATTTCTTGTCAAAAAGTCCCATTTTGAACCCCCTCTTTCATTTCAAGTTTAAGCCCAAGGATCTTCGGACTTAGACTGCTTTATGCTTAATAAAAGTCCTGCGTATTCCCACAGAAACCACTGATTGCCCTTGGAACGTAAGATGACCTGCCTCTCGGTATCGGCACCGGAAGACCTTACGAACAGCTTAACGTATCCTTCATTTGCGTATGAATACGGGTTGGTGAAGAATGTTACCTTGAACGGTGCGCTCGGGGTGTAATCATTTTCCGGTTTGGCGCTGTCAAAATATGAGAACGGGACATATTTCTTGTCGCTGAATCTGTCCCTGATAAACTGAATGTCGGATGTTGAAAGCGGCTGCGGTCCTTTGAGGAAATTGATCATCTCTGTGCCGATCTCAGGTGCTGCCGCATATGCGCAGAATGCGCAGATAGTAAGTGCCGCAGTCTTGAATGGCGTGTCTAGCGCAGCCTCAGGAAGAGCCTGCATTTCACTAAGGCTCTCAGGAAGCGCAGCGAATTCAAATGTCTCTTCTTCCTTGTCTCTTGTTACGCTTTCGGCAACATTTTTCACGTCATCTACCGCGTCTAATACAGTTTTCTTAAGTGAATCGAAAATACTCATAGGTCCCTCCTTTTCTGACTGACTACTTGTATTCTTTGTTCTCTATTTTGGTGATTATTGTCCTGATCTCATTCATCGCCTCGGCAGAATCATCCGGCAGAACAACATCAAAATCGATCTTTACTTCCTCTCCGTCCCATACATAACGGAAGCTCGTTACCGGCGCGTCCAGGATCTCAATGATCTCATCGGGCTTCTCGGTGATATCGCGCCATGAAAGCATGTCGTGCTTCAGCATTACCTGTTCGATGTCGTATAGTGATTCTGACGGAACGGAATATTTCTTCTTAGACACCTTGCTGTCCCACGAGAGCTGCTCTTCAATTATTACTTTGGCTGTGCCGTCACCATTGTCTGAGATCTCAAAGCTGTCATAACCGCCCAGCTCTCCGCCTGATGAAGAACGGATAAATGCGTTCAGATGCGACGGCCTCCTGCCTTCAGGAGCCTTCGCGCACCCTCCCAGGACCGCGCAAACCGCCGCCAAAACTCCCATAATGACCACCAGCTTTCTTACTCTCACCGCTCGTCCTTTCCTGCGAATGAACCTACGCGTTCTGAAATGATATATCTCGGGCGCTGCTTCGTCTCCATGTATGTCTTGCCGACATATTCGCCGATAATTCCAAGCGCAAGCAGCTGGAGACCTCCGAGGAAGCATACAACACACAGAAGGCTTGCCCAACCGTCGATCGCATTGCCTGTCAGACGCGCCACAATGGCCCAAATAATGCCGCAGAAGCTTAAGAAGGCTACTATTACGCCAAATAGTGCGATCAGCCTGATCGGCTTGACAGATAGGCTCGTAATGCCATCCAAAGCAAGGCCGAGCATCTTCTTAAGCGGATAATGGCTCTTCCCTGCAATGCGCTCATTTCTTTCGTAATAAACAGAAGTGCTCTTGAATCCCACAAGCGGGATCATTCCGCGCAGGAACAAATTGACCTCCTTATAGTTGGCAAATTCCTGCAGCACCCTGCTGCTTATCAGCCTGTAATCGGCGTGGTTGTAAACGACCTCTGCCCCCATGCCGTTCATCAGCTTGTAAAAGCCCTGAGCCGTTCCGCGTTTGAATGAAGTGTCTGTGTCCCTCTTGCTGCGAACTCCGTAGACGATCTCGCTGCCGTTTATGTATTCCTCGACCATCCTGTCCATCGCGTTAATGTCATCCTGACCGTCGCAGTCAATGGAAATCGTGATGTCGCAGCAGTCCTTTGATTCTAAAAGTCCGGCAAGGACAGCGCTTTGATGCCCGCGGTTTCTGCTTTGCCTGAGTCCGGCATAGTGTTCGTCCTTCTCAGCCAATGCAGAAATTATCTCCCATGTCGAATCGCTTGATCCGTCGTCAACAAATACAACCCTGCTGTCAGGAGATATTTTGCCGGCGTCCGCCAGCGACTTTATCTTGTCCAAAAACATGGATGCTGTTATCGGCAGCACTTCTTCTTCATTGTAACAAGGCACGATTATGTGCAAAATAGGATTGGTCATATTGTCCTCATTCTATAACAATAACAAGCCTCCCATCAGGACGCCTGTTAAAGATTCGTTTCATTTGAATACATTATATAGTATGGGTGCTGAACTGACAACCACAGATTATTTCTTCGGCATCGAATCAAATACCGAAATAACGTGCGCACTGCTGCTTTGAAGAACTGCCTCCGCGGATTCGATCGCGGCAAGATCAGCTTCCGTGACCTTGTCAGGGGTTGCTTTGGCTATCAGTTTGCGCAGGCTGTCACAGTCATTTTTGACCTGTTTGCGCTCGTTTTTATCTATCTGACGTCCTGCCATTGCGATCGCCTGATCGGCGCTTCCCAGTGTCATCTGTGCCTTGGATGTGACCTCAAATGCACGTTTTCTGATGCCGTCCTGGGCTGCATATGTCTGAGCGTCTTTGATCGCCTGCGCGATCTCGGCATCTGACATTTTCTCATTGGATGTGATCGTGATAGACTGTGCGCGTCCTGTCACCAGATCCTGAGCAGATACCTTAAGAATACCGTTTGTATCGATGTCGAAGGTTACCTCGATCTGCGGAACGCCTGCCATTGCGCGCTGGATGCCGTTCAGGCGGAATTTGCCGATCGTCTTGTTGTCACGTGCCATAGGCCGCTCGCCCTGAAGTACATGGATATCAACGCTCGTCTGGTAAGCCTGAGCAGTGGTAAACACCTGTGAATAATGAACCGGCAAAGTTGAGTTTCTCTCAACAAGCCTTGTCGCAACGCCGCCCAGTGTCTCGATCGAAAGGCTAAGAGGCGTAACGTCCAGAAGAAGGATCCCCGTCCCGGGTCCCGCAACTGTCATTGCATTGGTGCTGCTGCCTAATATATTGGCCTGAATTGCGGCTCCCTGTGCGACACATTCGTCCGGATTGATACTTTTTGACGGCTCGTGTCCGGTGAGTGAGCGCACCTTGTCCTGAACCGCAGGAATCCTTGTTGATCCGCCGACCAGAAGGACTCTTCCGAGCTCGCTGGCGGCGATGCCGGCGTCGTTCAAAGCCTGCTGAACAGGCCCTGCCGTCCTTCCTACAAGGTCTGCCGTAAGCTCATTGAATTTCGCCCTTGTGAGCGTCATTTCGAGGTTCAAAGGGCTTCCGCCTGCCTGTGCGATAAAAGGAAGATTGATAGTCGTCTGGGTAACGCTCGACAGCTCTTTTTTGGCGTTTTCGGCTGCCTCGCGGATCCTCTGCATCGCACTTGCGTCGCGGCTCAGATCATGCCTGTTTGTCCGCTTGAATTCGGATACGACCCATTCGGAAATGCGCGCATCGAAATCGTCACCGCCTAAATGATTATCGCCCGCGGTAGCCAGTACTTCGATAACATTATCGCCGATTTCAATTATTGAAACGTCAAATGTGCCGCCGCCCAGGTCATAAACCATGACTTTCTGGGCCGCGCCGTTGTCAAGCCCGTACGCCAATGCAGCGCTCGTAGGCTCGTTTATGATGCGCAGGACGTTAAGGCCGGCGATTTTGCCCGCATCCTTAGTTGCCTGACGCTGAATATCGTTAAAATAAGCAGGAACCGTAATTACCGCGTCCGTCACGCTCTGGCCCAGGTACTGCTCTGCATCGCTTTTCAGTTTGCGCAGGATCATGGCGCTGATCTCCTGCGGATTGAAGCTTTTGCCGTCAATGGTCTTGTGCCAGCCGGTACCCATTTCACGTTTGATGGAACTGATAGTCCTGTCAGTATTTATGGCAGCCTGACGTCTTGCGGCTTCTCCCACGAGACGCTCGCCTGATTTGGTAAACGCCACGATACTCGGAGTCGTTCTTCCTCCCTCGGGTGTCGGTATGATGACCGGGTTGCCGCCTTCAATAACTGAGACGCAGCTGTTGGTCGTTCCGAGATCTATGCCTATTGCTTTTCCCATATATGTCTCCTTTTCGTAAAGAGGCAATCAAGCCTTGTGATTTTTAACAGCAGAAATAATAACCGCCCCTTCCGCATGTCAACAGCGAGCAAAGGGAGTATGACAGGCATACACTGCCGCATATTGGCAAAATGCGTTTTAACGGGCTGGTGTAGCTTGTGGTGCTTTCTTCTTCGTATGTCTGCGCGATGCTCTGGAAATACATGAGCACATTCTTATATTCTGTATTGTTTGGCTCTAAGTTGACCGCTTTGCGGATGTATTCCATTGCGGCTACCGTGTTGCCGGCGTAGCCGTTGGCAATGGCACTTAGATAATACCATCTGGCATTTCTCTGCGAGCTTACTATGCTGTTAAGTATGTTGACCGCCTGCTGGTACTGCCTGTTGTTGATAGCCTGAATGGCGTTTCGTACGAGCATGCTGTCCGTTGCCATTGGTTGCGGCATCTTAGGCGGCGTTGCGCTGCCTGCTCCGTCCGTAAAATTGCCGAAACCGAAGCCGAACGGTCCAAATCCCCAGCCGAAATTACTTGACCAGCCATTCGAGCCCGAATAGCTTCCATAGTAATCGTCGTTGTAACCCGAATTGTTGCTCTGTCCGTAGCTTTGGCCGTAGCCTGACTGGCTGTAGCCGGAACTGCTCTGACCGTAACCCCGGCCGTATGGGTTCTGATACTGCTGATATTGCTGCTGGTACTGCTGCTGAGCTTTAGCTTTCTCGTACTTGGCAGGATTCATCAGCATATCGTACGCTTCATTGACCTCAGCCATCTTGGCCGCAGCATTAGGATCGTTCGGATGAAGATCCGGATGGCACTGCTTGGATTTGGCTCTGTATGCTTTTTTGATCTCGTCCTGAGAGGCACCACGGCTGATGCCTAACACTCTATAAGGGTCGTCAACCATTTGCCTGTTCCTTGTCACTCATATCTTCTTTTTTGTTCTGTTTCTGCAGCTTCTGCGCATATTTAAGCCATACACCGGCAAATAACGCGCTCTTCATTATATGTTCATCCTGAACGAGCGGGAGCTTTGCAAATATCGCAGTCGCCTTGCCCATCAGGATGTCAAGCGTCTCAACGATCTTATCTTCCTCGACAGTTCCTGCACAAAGCCACGGATTATATTCCCCTCGCTTCTTATCTTCTTCCAAATCCACTGCCGCGTCAAGCAGATATATGAACTGCCCCAGACAGTTTCCAAAGGCTCTCATTGCCTCAGCCCAGAAGTCTTCTTCGTACACGAACAGCTCTGCCATCAGCCGTCCAAAACATCCTGCCGCCTCGTCGGCACTTCCCCCGCTTCCTTCGATCTCGGAAAGTTCTGCAATGCACCTGTCTATGACCTCGCACTGGCGCGGTCTTCTGTCCCTGACCTCCTCGAAGCTCTTCTTCAGAATGTCCGCATACACTTTACGGGTCGGCTTCTTCTCATCCTGCCAGTCATCCAGACACTTGTAGTACGTAAGCGCGACTGTCAGGTCCGCACAGTAATCAGTAAATTTGTTTTGGATGTATGACGATTTCTTGAAAGGATGCATCGGGCATGCCTTCTCGCCCGTACTTTCCTCCGGTTCATAAAGCGAGGAAAGCATGATAACGAGGAACGTGAGGTCAAACGTCAGGCCCAGCCTTGAAAGCTGTCCGTAACGCTCACCCAAAGTCCTGCAAAGCCCGCAATAAAAACCCCTGTAGCGGCTTCGCTCCTCCTCGGTCAGATCTATTTCATTGGCGATCACATATCCAAACATATCAGGTTCTCTTTATAAAAGAATTACGACATTTCGGACAGGATATCTGAATCTTTCCCTTGCCCTTCGGAACGCGGATGATCTGCCCGCATTTGCAACGAAAATAGCGGTGTTGCTTATCTTTAAGGTTGTTTTTGATCAGTTTAAAAATGCTCACCGGGAAGGCAATGATCTTCTCATACACTTCGAGTTCATGGTAACGTTTATCGATCTTCTTGGAATACATTCTGAATGCGTTCCAAAGGATCAGCGCAAAGCCAACACCCCACAGTATCAAGCCTGCTGTGCCCTTGACGAATATCTCGGCGATCAGGATCGCAACTACCAGTAACAATGTATGCTGCCCGAGCTTGTCCTGCCCGTATCTTCCTTCCATGAATGCCTGGGTCCTCCAGTGCATTCTGTCAAACCAACCTCTCATAATTACCTCCGGTTCTTCTGGTTATCTTACTTTACCATAAAAATTTAGCACTCGCAAGGCGCGAGTGCTAAATTTCATTCTTTATTCACAATATATACTTTGTTTACAGCAGTTCTGCCAGGTCCTTCGTGTTCTCATAAAGATTTCTGAAGATGGCATAATTCCTGTCGTACACATCTTTATGAGCCGCATTTGGCTCAATGAAGAATTCCTGCTCATTCCACTTCATAATGTCATATCTGTCGGTAATTACTCCCGTCATCAGACCGGCCAGAAAAGCTGCGCCCATAGGTGAACCGTGGGATGCTTTCAGGACCTGCTGTTTTAATCCGGTCACATCGCTGACTATCTGCGGCCATACTCCGCCTGCGGTTCCGCCGCCGGTCGAGATAGCCTGCGTCGGCTCAAGCCCGGCCTTTTTAATAACATCCAGGGTATGTCTTATGCAAAATGCGACGCCCTCCATAAGTGCACGGTAGATATGCTCTTTACTGTGATTGAGCGTCAGTCCGAAAAGTGCTCCTCTTGCCTTCGGATTGAAGAAAGGAAGTCTTTCGCCTGAAAAATACGGCAGTACGATAAGTCCGTCGCATCCTGCGGGAACAGTCAACGCTGCTTCATTAAGGACCTTGTACGGATCAAAATCCGGGCCGCTTTTTACGTCTTCATCAAAGTAGGCCAGGTTATCCCTGAACCAGCGGGTAACACTCGCTCCCGTTGCGGTTGAGCCTCCGATCGAGTAAAGTCCCTTAAAACAGGTCAATGTAGTAGATATTCCCGGTTCCGTAACAAGCTTGTCAATGCACACGTCTGTACCGAACGTCGTTCCGAAGCTGATGCTCGCAGCTCCCGGCTGAACAAAGCCCTGACTCAGGCTTTCCGTTACATGATCTCCTGTTCCCGAACCAACCGGTGTTCCTTCTGCCAGACCTGTTTCTGCAGCAGCTTCAGCCGTTACCCTTCCAATTACCTCATCAGCCCATACCAGTTTCGGCAGCTTTTCCCCGGTCACGCCCATGGCGTCCAGCGTGGCTGCATCCCAGTGATTTGCCGCAAGATCATAAGGTACACCGCCAAGAGAAGCGCTGCCGTGATCTATGGTGAATTCACCGGTAAGTTTAAATGCTATGTAGCCTGAAGTATTGAGGAATTTGTATGTCTTCGCCCAGACTTCCGGTTCGTTATTTCTGATCCAGAGGATCTTCGGTGCGATCGATTGCGCAGAAAGACCATTTCCGGATACTTTCCGGCAATATTCGCTGGTCAGAACACTTTCAAGGTAATCGATCTCTTTGACCGCGCGCCTGTCGATCCCGTACAGTATACCTGAGCGAAGCGGAGTGCCGTTTTTGTCGACAGGCAGAAGCGTCGGATATACCGTAGAGAAGTTGACACCTGCTATATCCCGCGGGTCGATCCCTGATTTTTCCAGCAGAGTACGGCTAACCTTTACAAAGTCTGCCCACCACACCTTATCCGCATCATGTTCAGCTCTATCCGGACTCGGCCATGAAATATTATGCTCAAAACTACCTGAGGCGGCCACGATCTTTCCGTCCGGGGTTGTTATTACACCTTTGGATGTGGTCGTTCCGATATCGATTCCCATCAAATATGCAGCCATTTTTGCCTCCTGTATTTCAAATATTATCCTGATGTGATTCTATCCTTGTTTGCTTCAAATAACAATAGTCCTGTTACTCAACGAAAACATTCACTTATTTTATTTCGTTATCAAGTTATGATGCAAATGATTAAAACAGGCGGCCCAAATGGACCGCCTGCCGTATTCCGTTTATCAGTCAGATGCTTTTATTTCCACACGTATGGAATCGGTGTGCATAATGCCATTTTTATTTTCATATTGTCACCCCCGACTGACCCGATCAAACTGCCTGATCAGCGAAGATAAGCTCCTGCATTTTCGCTACAGCTTCTTTTGACATCGGCTCATATGTGCCGAGCAGTTTTGCGTAGAAAGTTGTCTGTGCCATCTCCTCTGTGTAGATGGTTGCGTGCATAGCAGCCTTCATATCTTTACCGCATGAGAACATACCGTGATTCTTTATCAGGCATGCCCTTCCTTTTTCGCCGAGTGTCTGAACTACTTTCTCTGCGACCTCATTTGATCCGGGCATTGTAAACGGAACGATGCCTACCGGAGTGAACTCACAATGCGGAGGTGTGATCGGCTCCAGAGCAGGGCTGTCACCCATAGCCAGAATCGTAGCGAACATACTGTGTGTATGTACCGTTGCCTTTACATCAGGTCTTGCTCTCATAACTGCAAGATGCATCGGAACCTCTGAAGAAGGTTTGAAAGGTCCGTCAAGCCATTTTCCGTTCATGTCTACGATGCTGATGTCGCCAGCTGTCATTCCCTCATACGGAATTCCGCTCGGGGTAATGGCAACAACGTCATCTTCATCATCTCTGAGTGCAATATTTCCACTTGTTCCGCGAATAAGTCCCTGGGCAACGGCCTCCAGGATAGCATCCAGAACAGTTTGTCTGATTTTCTCGTATTTCATAACTGATCTCCTTTATATATTTCTTGCTGCGTAATACGCAGAATTAATAGCTTGATATGCTGTACCAGTCATCTTTGCTTAACAGGATCAGTATCATAGCTCTGACCCTGTCTTCACGGCTGATGTAATTCTGTTTATCTGAAAATAGTTCGAGGAAACCGCTTCTGTCTTTGATAGACAGCGTATAGTCCTTTCCTCTGACAGAGATTATACGAATCTCTTTTTCGGGAACATACTGGCGATATCACTACGGAGTGTCCTTTCTGATACTCCGAGTTTTTCGGCCAATTCTTTGGCGGTCATGATACCGCGGGAAGCATTAAGCAAAACCAGTATTTTTCTTTGCCTTGAATGAAGAATATAGTCTGACATACTTGTAACCTCCTCCGGTAAATTATTGATCGTGAATTACTTCAGTTTTTTTGTGCCCTGATCCCCCTGTCCTTCCAGTTAACAAGGAAATAGTACAGTATCGCCGGTATCGCTGTGAGATATGCACCGAGGTTAAAGCCCATGAACAGGCCCCAGGCGCCTAATTTGAGCACTATTCCGAAAACGATAGTCGTAGCCACTCTTCCGACAAATGCGTCCAGAAGACCGATGCCCAGCGATATCTTGCTGTCGCCGACCGCCTGGATCAGGCTCAGGAACGGGCCCATCGACCCAAAAGCCAGAGCGCCTGCTGCCATTGCAATATTCCACGTCATCGCGTACTCTACGACCGAAGCGTCCGGCGTAAAGAGTCTGAATGAAAATGACGGGAAGATCAGACACAGTGCAACGAAAACTAACTGCGTCGTAAGCGTTATCGTGACTGACGCTTTCAGGATCTTGCGTACTCTGTCGTACTGGCCCGCGCCGAGATTTTGCCCCATCATGGCCGTTGTTGCCTGAGAGACCGCGGTCGTCAGTATATTCGGGATATGCGAAAGCTTATGTCCTATTCCGAATGCCGCCGATACCGCAACGCCCAGCTCATTGATCAATCTGGTAACAAAGAGGACCGAAATATTGATCGCGCTTCCCGAAAGCATCAAAGGGACGCCAAGCTTGGCAAGCATTTTCGACTCGGACTTATATGGTCTGAACTCTCCTTTGCCAAACTCAAAGAAGAAATCGGTCTTATGTTTGAGCAGAAAGATAAAGCTGTACACAACAGAGATCGCCTGGCCGATGATCGTCGCATAAGCGGCTCCGGCAACGCCCCATTTGAATACGCCGACGAACAGAAGATCCAGAACAACATTGGCGATCGACGCGATCGTTATGAATATGAAAGGATGCCTGGAGTCTCCCATTCCGCGGAAGATCGCCGAAAACATATTGTAAAACGCCGTGAAAAGTATCCCGACAATGCATATCGTCATGTACTCCACCGCCATGTCAAATGCCTCCGGCGGCGTAGCAAGAAGTCTTAAGATCGGCTTCAGAAATATCAGGAACGCCCCGCTGAGCACAATGGCAAATCCGCCTATCAGAAGGATCATAGTCGACATGATGCGCTTGATTTCTCTCTGACGGCCCGCTCCGATATACTGAGCTATCAGCACCTGCCCTGCTGTGGACGGCCCCATACACAAAGTGACGGACAAATAAAGAAGGTTGCCTGAAACAGAAAGCGCCGAAACGCCTTCAGAGCCGACGAACTGTCCGACAACGATCGTGTCAACGGTATTATATAAAGTTTGAAGCAGCGACGAGAGCATGAACGGCGCAGCAAAGGCTATCAGCGTGCGCCAGATCGATCCCATAAGCAGGTCTAACTGACCGTTATTCTTCTGCATTTTCATTCGTTACTTGTTTATTTCCTTCAAAAAAATCTCTGAATTTCCAGCGGTCAACGAATTCGAAATTCTTCTCATAGAACTTGGAGAACAGGCTGATAATAAAGCCGTTGATCAGCGCGCATACGATAGTTCCCCACTTAACACCTTCGAATTTCCAAAGGCCGAAAATAAGGAAGCTCATAATGATTCCGACAGCCAGGCTGACCAGATCGTAACCGGTCTTGAACCTGTGGATGTCTTTGCCGAATCCGGCCGAAACTTCCTTGACGAAAAGCTCATAGACCTCCGGCGAGATATAGGTGTGGAACATGAACGAAACTCCCGCCGCGCAAATGATCATGCCGAGTACATAAAGTACTATTCTGATCCACAGAAGGTCCGGGATAAGCGCTACCGGCAGCATCACACCGTCAAGTATGAATCCGTAAAAAACAGCCGTCAGGAACGAGAACAGCCATGACAGACGGAATTTCCTGAGGATCAGCATCATAAGCAACAGCAAAACTCCCTGCAGGCAGTACTCTGCCATTCCGAAAGTCATGACCGGCCATATCGGCGAGATCCAGCGATATATCAGGTAAGCCGGCGCAACTACCATTGAAACGCCGAAATTCGATTTCTCCATAAAGGCAACGCCTACCGCGATCAGGACATTGCCCAGAAGATATGCCAGTTCCGAATAAATGATTTTCTTTTTCTTTGTTTCTGTCATTTTGTGTCTACCTGTACCTTCTGTCCCTGATCATTTTCAGAAGGTCCGCTACCGATTTCATCGGATATTGGCACTTCCCATAGCGTGCGGCTTCACCGAGGCCTGCGCTCATGAAACCGCCTGCGCATGCAGCGTCGATTCCGGCCTCCGCATCCTCAACAACTACACATTCGGAAGGATCGAGCCCCAAAAACTCAGCACCCTTCAAGAACACCTCCGGGTCCGGCTTCGATTTTGTGATATTTGTCCCGTCCGAGATTGCATCGAACATATCCGTGATGCCGACGCGTTCAAGGATGTATTTTGCGTTTTTGCTCGAGGAACCGATCGCGAGCTTGTATCCTTTTTTGCGAAGCTTCTTAAGAGTCTTCCTGACTTCCTCCGTAACGTCCGAAGGCGCCATATTGCCGAGAAGCTCACGGTACATCTCGTTCTTTTTGGTTGCCAGAGCTACCTTTTCTTCATCCGAAAGAGCGGGTCCTTCGTAGCGCTCCAGAATTATCTCCAGGCTGTCCATTCTGCTCACGCCGCGAAGCCTGTTATTGATCACCTCGTCAAAATAAATGCCCATATCATCAGCCATTTTCTTCCATGCCTGATAATGGAACTTGTCAGTAAAAACCAGTACTCCGTCCAGGTCAAAAATAAAACCCTTGATCTTGCCCATTATTTCTCCTCTTTCTCTGCTTTTTTATCCAGTAAAAGATTGCGGATGTACAGGAAGATGTTCAGAAGTACCATAACAATATTGATGAAATACATGATGAGAACATAATTGATGTTCTGCGAAACGAACTTAGCTGCGACTCCGGCGATATATCCTACCAGAATTAATATCAAAAACCACGGGCTTGTGCCCTTGGCTGTTCTTGCTTTGTAAGCTTTGATCGCGTTGACCGGCCATGACAGTCCGAAACATACGAGCATTACTACTTCCAATATCTGTCCCATTTATTTAACCCTCCGGTTTTCATTCTTGATTGACGCGGTTTTGGCTATGACCATCGCAAGCGCGAATATGGTAATTGCCATATTTCTGTATGTGAAAAGCATGTGGATCGATGAATGGTTGGCCAGCACCGCATACCATGCAAAAGGCATCAATCCCAGTATCCATATGCAGATCGCACTGAAGAGTCCTTTGCGCTTTATGATGACGAGCACGAGCCCGCACACAGCCAGCACTGCGCCGATAACCAGCCATACTTTCACGAGCTCCAGATTGCGGCCGATCGCCGTGGCTGCCAGCTTTAGATACGGCAGGCTCTCGCCTGTAACCTCGGACGAACCGCTTATACGGTGCATTACCTGTCCTAAGGCAGCCTTGATCGTTCCCTGTCCGGTGATGATATCGGCAAGGAGCCATTTGCCTGCCCACATAAGAGCGTATCCGATGACCCAGGAAAGGCCCGACTTTATTAGCTGCAGGAAGTTTCGTCCGTTCTTCTTTCCATATCTTGCGATCAGGAATATAAACGGTACTCCGAATGCGACAAGAGGATAAGTCAGAAGGTCGAAATACGCCACCGCGATTCCTGTGACAAAGAAGTGGTATATCCAGTTGGTCGGATTTTCGTAGAATTTCTCGTTGACTGCGATCAGCAAAAGCTCGGCAAACGTGATCGTGAAGATCGAATTGTACTGCATCGAAAGCGACAGTACTGCCGGATTCATGAAAAGGTATACAAGCACGACAGGAACAGCCATAAGCGGCTGCTTTTTGTAGCATAAAATTCCTACGATGCACATAACAAGGGCAAGCTGAGCAAATCCGATCAGGAATCTTATCTTGCCGTAACTCATTATAAGAAGAAGCGGTTTTAAGAGGATAAGATACCCGTGCCAATACCTGGAATATGCTATGGAGCCTTCGTCAGGCGCATTTCCAAGGTATTTCTCTGCCAGCCCCCGGGCGGTATTTCCCAGGTTAAAAGAGTAAGCATCCAGCTCGTTTTTAACAGCTTCGACAAACGCCGGCTCATCTTCCGGATGCGCCGCGATCAACAGCATCAGAGAGTCCGTCACATTGTCCTGTGCAGTCGAAAGATTGCCGTGTACAAGGCATCTGACCGCGTCCTCTTCCTGCATTATGTGAGCGCTTTTGGCGACATTGTCGTCGATCCTCTTCGTGGGCAACATATATACAGCCACGAGGAGAAGATACCCGGCTGCAACAGAACATACAAAGATGATCAGCAGTCTGATCAGTATTTTCCAGAAACTATCTTTGGTCTGCGTCATAACGCACCTCATTTTTACATCATTTTTTTCATCGTGGCCTGATTGATCAGCTGGATCTCAAAATCCTGCCTTTCCTTCTGTCGGTTCGTGTGAAGCATCCACCCTGCAAAGAATGACTGGATCGCAGCCACAACTGCAAATCCGCATGTAACAAGCGTCGGAATCTTGGTTACCAGTCCCGTACGGATATATTCGATAAGCACCGGAATGAAAAATCCCAGTGCGAGAAGGAACAGCAATATGGCAATTATTCCGAAAAAGCCAAGTGGCTTATAGACTCTGTAAAGCCTGAAGATCGTGGCAAGGACCTTTGTTCCGTCTGAGACCGTATTGAGCTTTGACTCGCTTCCTTCCGGTCTGTCACGGTACTCGATGACATAGTTGTCGATCTGCATGTTCTTGTCTACGGCATGGACAGTCATTTCCGTCTCGATTTCGAAATTGCGTGAAAGCACCGGAAAACTCTTGACGAACTGATAGCTGAGGGCTCTGTATCCGGTCATGATATCCTTGACGTCACTCTTGAAGAGCGTATTGATGATCTTCCTGACAGAAGTATTGCCGGCGTTGTGGAAAGGTCTTTTATTCTCCGTGAAATATGTCGATGAGAGCCTGTCTCCTACAACCATATCCGAGTGCTTGTTAAGTACCAGGTCAGCCATTTCCTTAGCTGCCTCGGCCGGATATGTATCATCGCCGTCTACCATGATATAGCATTCCGCATCGATCTCGCGGAACATGCGCCTTATGACATTTCCTTTGCCCTGGCGGTACTCGTATCTGACGATCGCACCTTCTGCCTGAGCGATCTCGGCCGTTCCGTCGGTGGAGTTATTGTCATACACATAGATAACAGCTTCCGGAAGGACCTGTCTGAAATCTCTGATGACTTTGCCAATCGTCACTGCTTCGTTATAACATGGTATCAATATTGCAATCTGGTCCATAAATCAACCTTTCTGTCTTTTCAACCTTCCGGCATATACAGCCAGTTGCCGCTGCCTGTGGCCTTAAGCAAGTTTCTGTCAATGCCGAGCACCCGGCAAATTATATCAACATCCCAGCAGCTGTCAAAATAGTAATAGTCAGCCTTCTTTTCCGGGAACATCTCCCAGTAAGCAAGGATCTCACCCGATAGGTATTCCTCTCCTCTTTCGTAGTAGGAAAGCGGAGTTCCGAGCATTTTTTCATCATCTAAGATCAGCCACAGATATTCCAGCGAGAAATAAAGCACCCTGCCGTCTGTGGCTTCGCGGATCGCGGCTGTCTCTTCAAAGAGTGTATCGTAAAGATCAGCGTATTTGCTGCTTGTGATAACGCCCTTTTCGCAGCCATGTGTGATTTCTTCAGTCAGCGTATATGAAGGATCATCCCACAGGCACCTGGTTGCCGCTGAATATGCGACAAAGCCCAGCTGCGCGAGAATAATGAAGCCGGTCGCGATTGATATCACGATTCTGCCCGTATGCGCATTTTCCCACATCTCGCAAGCTATATCTGTTATAAAAATAATCGAGCCCATCGCCGAGATACAGCTGGCGTACGATAGCGCGATAAATCCCTGATTGGACGAAAGCACCATGCTGAAAGCATAAACAAAGCCCAGCACCCAGAGGCTGAAGAATACTCCCCATTTTTTCTTGTCCGACATGGCAAAACATACCAGGCCGAGCATATTGATAGGAAATACGGCGTAATTGACCAGGTCAACAGGATAGCCCGGGATCAGCACGTAAACTACCGCAAGCACTGCACAAACAAGGAAAATGATCGTCCTTAATTTCCTGATCGGCTTGATAAGTGCGGCGAGTATGCTGATAACGACCACGAAAGCCCAGATGAGAGCTCTTTTTTTGCTCCAGCAGAAGGTCTGCTCAAAGACATATCCAAGTCCTCTGCCTGTAAGCTGATGCGACGGGCTTGAGAACAGATGCGGGATCGATGCGATCACTTCCTGAAGCGTCGCCCTTGAAAGGACGAAAGCGGCAAATGCCGCCGCAACTATGGCCGCGCCGGCTGTGATCTTGAGCCATGTCCTGATCCTTAATGCTGCGTATTTTCTGTTCAGACTGCTCTTACATAACACGAAGACGCAGACCGTGTAGATCAGAAATCCGGTGATCATGTAAGGGCTTGAAAGGACTGCAAATGCCGTAAGCACGCCGAGCCAGAAAGGAAGTACCTTCTCACTTTCTTTAAGAGCCGACAGCCCTGCTCCGACCATTGCAAAGCACATAAGCCCGATCGTATTATATGAAAGCGCCATCAGATCAAATGGCGTAAATATCAGGAACAGAATGGTCGGAATAAAAGCGAAAACCTCGCCTGTAGTCTTCGCAAGCCGCCTGTAAATGAAAACACATGAGAGAGTCTTGGCCGCAATGTAAATATACCTGAAAGCCAGGATGATCCCTTCGGTACTTCCTGCTATCAGAAGATATATTCTGAGGATCGGATATGTGATGAAGCTGAAGAGCTGGGCAATAAACCACTCGTCAACAAGCAGCGCGTCGCCCTTGACAAGACGCATGGCCGTGTTCAGGTAGTAGCATTCATCGGTCGTGCCAAAACCGTAAGGTGCTCTGAGGACAAGAAATAAAACGACCCCCAGTCCGATAACGTTCAGAAGAATATTCAGCGCGGTCCGCCTTGGTTGTCTGCTGCCCTTCGCCACGTCTTTATTCCTTTTCTTTTGGATTTTCGTCCGCTAAATCTTCGTAAAACAGGAGATCTCGGCAATTAGCTTTCCACGGAATGCTTAAGTTCTCAGCCACTGCACAGGATGAGCACACCAGTGCCGGTTTGAGGAAAGCCTTGCTGATCTCGATTCCGGTAAGGCCCGGTTTATAAATATCAAACGCCTCATCCGGGTAATTATGCTCTGTCGGTATCTCATCCGCACGGTTCTTAGACAGGATGACCGTTGGACAAAGGCCTAGTTTGCCGTCCTGCAGGAAATGGCAGATACTGGACATGCAGCCCCTGAATGCAGGCTCCATCGGATACTTCTTCTTCCTCGTGTGGATAACATTGAATCTATCGATCAGCCCTGACACCTGCACGCTGATTCCGTATACATTTAACTTATCCACGATCTTATCCAGCATCTTTTGTGTAGGCGGATAAAGAGAAATATCCACGCCGACATGCTGCTCGGCTATCGTCTTTAAAAGGTCCTCAGCCGCATGCGGAACAAGGATGCCGTTGGTCACTATCCTTATATCCGACTTCGGAAACGCTTCCCTTGCGGCGATAACGAACCTCCCGAGATCCTCGTTCAGGAACGGCTCCCCACCTAAAAGTCTTATCTGCACTATAGTTCTGAACAGCGTCTTAAGCTGTGCAAGGTCCTTCTTAAACTGTTCAAGGTCGGCAAATTTCGGCGACGCTACGTTACAGAAATGGTCACAACACATGCAGTTAAGATTGCAATGCTCTGCGACATGGTACTCGACATACCTGAGCTCCGGTTTCCTCTTAAAAAGCTTCCATTCGATACTGTCGCGATCAACACGGAGTTTTCTTACACTCCAACGTAACTTGGATTCCAGCTTGTCGGGAAGCCTGGAAACAAGTTCATTCATTTTACCCACGATCACGGGCTCCTTTGTTTGATATTGCATATATTGTATTTATAAACGGCGGATAAGTCTACTCTTTTTTATTTTTGACAATTAGGGTATAATACACAAAACATCTGACGGGATGGGCAAATGAGCACTGGCAGCATTCAGACAACCGATGTAAAAAAGGTACCTGCAGGCGGCAGGGATATCGTTCTTGATATCGCGAAAAGCATCGCCTGTATTCTGGTTATTTTCTCGCATGCCAAGTTTCAGGACTCGCTTGGCGAATTACTTGCCAAGCCCGGTCAGATCGCTGCCCTGTTTTTCTTCATGGTATCAGGTTACTACACTGTCAAGGACGGTGTCGGCGTTTCACTTGCAACGATAAAAAGGCGTCTCATCCACATCCTGAAGATCCTTGCATTGGCTCTGTTGCTGTATGCGATCTATTCTGCCGCCGAGCTCCTGGTTTATGGTCCTGACAAATATCTGGGCATGCTCACGCCTTATCTGCCATTAAGATTCGTCTTCTTATGCGAAGCCGATCTGGTAAATGCGGGGCATCTGTGGTTCATCATCGCACTGGCCGAAGGTTATGCGGTCACATACTTATTCACCCGTTTCAACTGGTGGAAGGCAGCGCCATACCTAACCGTCATCGGTCTTCTCGGCAAGATCATCATCTTCTTTCTCACCGAAAACTATGACCTTGACTGGCATGTGGGAGGCTTCTTCCTGGTAAGCGCTGTTCCTTTTATGTTCACAGCGAGACTCATTGCCGAAAATCGTGAAAAAGCAGACCGTATCCCGTCCTGGCTTCTGTGGGTCCTTCTCATCATCTGCGTGGCGACATTTGTCATACCGGTCTATGTAGATATGTTTGACATTTCAGGAATCGGCAAGACGTTTCTTGCCATTGTAGTTTTCCTTCTTATATTGAGGATCCCCAGAAAGAATGCCGACGAGATCTCATGGCTCGGACGGGCCGCCGCGTTCGTGGGCGACAAGCTCTCTTTGTATATCTACATCATCCACAACCTGATCTATTTCGTACTGTTGGAAATCGTTGACAGGGCATTTGAAAGAACAGTCACGGCTCTCAATATTCTACCGATACTTACAGTTATTCTGGCATTGATCGTCAGCTACATTTTCTATATTTATAAGACGAAGACAGCCGAGGCTGTCCTTGCCGTCCCAGAAGAGCGTAACTTCCTTCTGGACGTGATCAAGGCATTCTGCTGCGTATTCGTTATATTCTCACACGTGAAATTCCCCGGCCGCATCGGAGCTGTTGCGTTCAGACTCGGAGGAATAGGAGTTTCGTATTTCTTCCTGTCGTCCGGTTTTTATATCAATGTTCCCGGGAAAGACCCGATTGAAGTGATAAAGAAACGACTGAAGAGAATCATTCACATCACGCTCATCGCTTTTTTGCTGTTCTTTGTGCTGACATCGGCGGAGATCCTTGTTCATGGTCCGGAGACGGTGCTCGGACGCTTCTCATGGCAGACCCCATGGAGATTGCCGGCGCTGTGTGATGTGACCTTCCTGAACGCGGATCATCTGTGGTTCCTGGTTGCGATCATTGAAGCATATCTCTTCATCTGGCTGATTGAGAAGCTGAAATTGCGCAAAGTTGCTTTCAGGCTCCTCATACCGCTGCTTATCATCAAGATCGCGGCAGACCTCTGCGTCGATAATACAACAGCCATTGAATGGAACTACGGCTGTATTTTTCTCATAAGCTCGCTGCCTCTTATGCTTGCAGGCTATTGCATTTCGGTAAACAGTGAACGCTTTGCCCGCATCCCTGCCTGGACCTTGTGGCTGGTTTTAGCCGCCGCTTTCGCTAATACTGTCTGGGCGTCCTTCAGCAGAGCATCCTTCACGACCGCCGAGATAAGCAGGACTCTTTTCGCGCTTCCGCTCTTCCTGCTTGCGCTTCGAGGGCCGCAGCTTGGCAGGAAAAACCTTCTCGGCCAGACGCTCTTCCTCATAGGAAACCGCCTGTCGCTGTATGTATACATACTTCACATCTTCGTATTTGTTCTGATGCTGTGGGTCGTTAAGGATGTGGCTTCACTTTCAAGACCTTTGCAGTATCTGTTCCCGATAGCCGTTGCAGCCGTTACGCTGGTGCTCAGCATGATCGTGCACGTCATTAACTCAAAAATCGTTTTGAGTAAGCGCCTTAAGGAGGCCGAAAATGAATAAAAAACGCAATACAGGTCTTGACCTGCTCAAGATAATATCCATGTTCATGATAGTGATGCTCCACGTCGTCGGCGAAGGCGGCGCGCTTTCAGGTACTGCACTTTTCAGTTCCAACTGGATCTTCAGCTGGCTTTTCGAGGCGATCAGCGTATGCGCAGTGAACTGCTATATTCTCATTTCCGGATATTTTCTTATCTCGTCAAAAGAACTGAACCGGCATAAAATCCTTCGTCTGGCTCTTGAGGTCTGGGGCTACTCTGTCATTATCACGATCATTTCACTAATCTGCGGTCTGGAAGGCAACTGGCTGAGCATCATCAACTCATTCCTGCCCTTCTACTCCAAAGGATACTGGTTCATCAATTCATATATCGTGCTTTATCTGCTTCACCCGTATATCAACAGGCTCCTCGTACGACTCGACAGAGACACCTATCGGAAGCTGGTGCTGACGCTTGTAGTAATATTCAGCCTTCTGCCGATGCTTACGCCGTTCGATGCCTGGTGCATGGACGAAAATAACGGCTACGGCGTGATCTGGTTCGTATGCCTGTATATCTTCGCGGGATATATCAGGAGATTTGCCAATGAGCCGCCTTTCAGGCGCACCGGCAAAAAGAAGCCTTTTATCACCTCGGACCTATGCAGCATCATAAATCTCGACTGGTGGAAGGCTCTTCTTGGTTTCGCAGGATGCGCTATAGCGATCCTGTTCTTCAAGATAGGTGGCTCGCTTCTTCTGAAGATGCTTGAGAAGGGACCATCCGGCGCAGACTTCTGGTTCAGATACAATAACCTCCCGGTGTTCCTGTGCAGCCTGTTCCTCTTTGCGGTATTCAGGCGCATCCGAATTGAAAAATGTGCCGGCGTTATCAGCTTTCTTGCAGGCGGCACATTCGGCGTGTATCTGATTCACCAGCAGCCGCTTCTCAGGGACTATCTGTGGACGCAGATCATCCCGATAAGCCACTGGTTTGAATCCCCTGCCCTGCCTGTGATCATGCTGGGCTTCGGACTTTTAGTATTTGCCGTATCACTCGCAGTATCATCCTGCGTAAGCGCAGGCCTTAACAGATTGAAGAACCCGCAAAATGAAGAAAGCAACAATTGACAAATCAGACAGATTCTTCGAACTGATCGTACTGTTCATGTACGGTCTGTTCGTCACATACTCTTTTCTGCATGCCTCGGCATTCGATTTTGCGTGGTCGGATACTGCCCACAATGCGCTGCGCGGCCTCATGCTTTTGATCATCGCCGGCAAATACATCACCGGCTGGATAAAGCACGGTTTTACGAAACCATTAAGGCTCCTGATCCTCGTTGCCATCGCAGCCTGCCTTGTTGTTTCAAGGCTCTTCAACAGCGTTGGTTCGCTCATTGACCTGGCGCTTCTGGTGCTTGCGCTCAGGGATGTCGATTTCAAGAAAGTCTTAAAGCTTTACGGCGCGCTCACGGTATTACTGCTTGTGCTGGCTGCTGCCGCAGCCTTCGCTAAAAGGATCGAGGATTATCCGTTCTTCCGCGGCGAGGTACCGAGATTTTCTTTCGGAACGCTCTCGCCTTTAGATTTTGCGACATATATCTGCATCCTGTTCCTTGTATGGTGGTGCATCAGGAGGAATCACCTTTCCTGGTGGGAGATTGGCGCAGGCGCGCTGATAACCGCATGCGTTCACATTCTGTGCGATACAAAAACAAGCACCCTGATTCTGGCTCTTACAGTGCTGGCAGCGATCATCGTCAAGCTGACATCTTCCGCTAAAAAAGGCTCCGGGAAAGCGCCATGGCTTCTTGTCATAATCGGCCTCGTGCCTGTTATATGCGCAATATTTATCATTGCGGCCTCATTCCTTTACCACGAAGAAGGGGCTATATGGCAGCGCCTTAACAGCGTGCTTAATGACCGTCTTTCATTTGGCCGCACCGCATTCGACAGATACGGAGTCAGCCTTTTCGGACGCGTGATCGAGACAACAGGAGCGCCCGGAACTTCCAATTATTTCTACATTGACAGCTCATATGTATTCATCCTGCTAAGATATGGCATCTTCGCATTTTTAGGCTCAATGGCGCTCGTAGAGATCCCTGCTCTTCATCTGGCCAAAAAGCGCGATGCCTGCGCGGTCTTAAGCATCGCATTTATCGCGATCCACGCAGTGATGGAACACCAACTGACAGATATCAGCTTTAATCCGTTCCTGTTCCTTGCGGTTACGGAAGGCGGACTTCTTTCAAGCGGTCTGACAAGGGATGTTTGTACCGCGGCAAAAGCGGGGAAGAAAACTGCAGTCAAGGTCGCAGCCTTTGTTTTGCTTGCCGCATTTGCCGCAAGCACCGTATATCTCATCGTCACGGCCGGACAAACGCGCCGCTTTGAGACCTACAACTATAATATCCAGGCCGAGCCTTCAAGAACAGCTGTGGCGGACGCCGGAACCATTCAGGAAGTATTTTTCATCAAGGACGCCAGTGCCCTTGAGATAAAGATCGCGTCGGAAAGCGCGCCCGGGTGCGATTACGTATTTGAGATCTACGACGATACGGACGAGCATCATCTTATATTCAACGTTCCGAAAGACTCAATAAAGGCCGGCGAGTATCTGACGATCGATCTGGATCCGACATTTATGACTGTATGGCTGACATTTTTCTTCAGGCTCTATCCGGTCGATGCTCAGGACGCAGGTAACGTCCTTTTTGAGGTCAGACCCGCTGCCGGTGCATACTGCGCGAGCCTGACAGAGCAAGGCAAGACCGTCACTGACGAAGGCCTTACGGTCAATATGGTCTGGGCATATAACGACATACGAATGATGGTCTGGATATTTGAGATCACGAGCTTTGTGAGCATAGCATTTCTCTATTTTCAGACGCGAAGGAGGCCGCAGCATGAATGAATTGATATCGGTCGTCATCCCGGTATATAACGTGGCTCCGTTCCTCGCGGACTGCCTGGATTCGATAACCGGTCAGACATATGATAATCTCGAAATAATTCTGGTCGATGACGGGTCCACAGACGAGGGTGGCCGGGTGTGCGATGAAGCCGCTTCCCGCGACAGCCGCATTAAAGTCCTGCACACTGCAAACGGCGGCCTTTCGGCTGCTCGCAACCGCGGCATGGAAGTCGCGACAGGCGAATATATCTATTTTCTTGACAGCGATGACTGCATAGCCAAAGACACGATCGAGATACTGGCCGGGATGTGCTCGGGTGGCGCTGAGATCGCCATCGGCAACTATATCCGCTTTAAAGACGATATAGCCAACCTTCCCAAAGGACTTGATGAGCGAGACGCAGCGCCTGTAATGATGGACACAAAGGAAGCAATGCGCCGGATGCTTGCAAATGAGGGCTACACCCACTGCTCCTGGAACAAGCTTTTCAGGCGCTCGTTGTGGGACGGCATCACATTCCCCGAAGGCAAGCTTTACGAGGACCTGTGCACGTCATTCAAGGTCGTTCCTCTCGCCGAAAAGGTTGCTTATATCGACCTTCCGCTTTATTATTACAGAGTCCGCTCAGGCTCCATCATGAGAAGCAATATCAAGGAGAAGAACCTGAATTTGCTGGACTTTATGGAGGAAGTTGCCTCCTCAGTCACCGGGCAGTTCCCTGACCTTGCCCCATTCGCCCGCGACCTTACGGCAAGGACTTATATGAAGCTTTACAAGAACATTCTGGACACGGGGATGGATATTTTCCCTGAGGCTCAGAAGCGCATAACCGACTATATCAAAAACAACAAAGATGCCCTGCTCTCATCGCCGGTCACCAAGAATACGGAGAAGATCAAGATCCACGCCCTGTGCGCCGGGAAGAAGATTTTCTACGCGGCGTACCGCTTAGGCGACCTTAAGAATAAGGACATGTGAGGTACATATGACAGACAAGATACTTACTATCAGCGTAGCATCATACAATGTCGAATGGTGTCTGGGCAAATGCCTTGACTCCTTCACAGGCTCAGGCGTAATAGACGATCTCGAGATCCTCGTCGTCAATGACGGTTCCAAGGACGGAACGGTGGCTTTGGCTGAAAGCTACTCCACCAGATTTCCGGAGAATATCCGCCTGATCGACAAGGAAAACGGCGGTCACGGCTCGACCATCAATGCCAGCATCAAGGCAGCGACCGGCAAATACTACAAGGTCGTCGACGCCGATGACTGGGTCGATGCCGAAGGCATACGAAAGCTCGTAAAAGCTCTCAAGGAGAACGATAGCGATGTTGTCATCAACCCGTACCATTTCGTCGACGCGGATACTTTTGAGATCAAATCCTTAAGCTCCACATTCAACGGAAGCACGGAATTCGGCGTTGTTAAGCCTCTTAAAGATCTGATCGGCAGCGTCTATATCCAGATGCATGCCCTGACGTACCGCACCGACGTAGTCAAAAAGATGGGGCCTGCCATCGACGAGCATTGCTTCTATGTCGACATGGAATACAATTTCTTCCCGCTTGAATACGTCGAGAGCGCCCTTTGTCTTGATTTCCCGGTTTACCAGTACCGCGTAGGAAGCAACGAGCAAAGCGTAAGCTCCGCAAATATGGTAAAACGCCGCAGCCAGCACAGGCAGGTGCTTAACCGTCTGATCGAATATTACGAGGATAAAAAAGATGAACTCGAGCCTACCACGCGCGAAGTTATTTTAGATAATCTGCGCAAACTTTCGCTCGTTCACTATAAGATCCTTTTCAGAGTTGAGGAAGGCTCGAAGGCAGAATTTGTCTCTTTCGACAAGTACCTTAAGGAAGCTTCATCCGAAGTGTATGAAGGTCCGGACGGATTCACAATGAAGGTCATCCGTATGCTCAGGAAAGGAAATTTTGCACTCTACGGGCTGGTTCTTTTCTGCCTCAAGATCAAATGGAAGGTCAAAGGTCAGTCCAATCTGATATAAGTACCATGCAATCCATAGCCGCAACCGATAACCGCATAGAATCTTTGCAGGCCCTGAGAACATGGGCCTTTATCGGTATATTCTTTGAACATGCCGCCGCTCCCATCAAGTGGGCCGGTCTCGGGGTCAGTGTGTTCTTCATACTGTCGGGATTTCTTCTGATGTACGGATATATGGAGCGGGACCTTGACTGCTCGCTCCGCTCTAATCTCCGCTTTATGCTTGGTAAGATCAAGAAGCTCTACCCTCTTCACATCATCACGATGCTGGCGGTCGCTGTACTTGTCATTGTTCAGGCGCTCATCGGTTTGCAGGTCGGAACGGCCCGCGAATTCTTCCGCAACATGTTCTTAAACGTTTCACTGCTTCAGGCCTGGTACCCTGACAGTTCAGTCGGTATGAGTTTCAACGGAGTTGCCTGGTTTCTGTCGGTAATGGTACTGCTCTACTTTATCTTTCCATGGATATGCAAGTGGATAAAAAGCATAAAGAACCGGATTTTTCTTGTAATTATTCCTGTGTCAGCTGTTTTGCTGCAAATGCTGATACTCGGCCTTATGTTCGACAAAATGGGCGCGATCGATTTTTACATGTGGTTTATGTATGTCTTTCCGCCTATGCGAATAGTTGAATTTATCACCGGTGTCTGCCTTGGACGCGCATTCAAAGAGCGTAAGGAAGAACGTCCCGGCACGGCATTCTGGACCGTCATCGAGTGCGCAGCGCTTGCCTTCACCATTCTTATTATGGCACTCATTCACCCTGAGCTGAGCGCAAATCCATTCATTCAGGCATTCGAGACAGCCGGCTCAAGATTCATAATCGCAGGCGTCTTCTGGATATACCTTTTCGCTGTAAAGAAAGGCCTGATAACCAGATTTTTATCGAACCGCATTTTCGTGTTTATCGGCAACCTCAGTTCAGATATGTTTCTGATCCACACTGTCATCATACTCTGGATCAAATTCGTCCTTGAACTCCTCGGCAAATACCCTTCAGGCCTCAAATTCTGGGCCGTAGCGGCCTTCGAGTTCGCGTTGGCAATAATTCTCTCACTCGGCTATTCACACGTCAGAAAGCACGCAAAAAAAATCCCGGCATGATGCGGTGTGTCGATAAAACCGTAACACAACAGATTTACGATTTTTGAGGCATCTGCCACAGCCGGGACAGCCATTTCGGACTGTGCCTCAGATCATTTTTGCGTAATAATCAGCCGTACAAGACTTCTATTTTCTGTTCCGCCTCATAAATCGTCATACCGTCGAAGATCTTCGCAGCTCCAAATTGCTCAACGCATTCGGCAAAGGAGTTTCCCCAGAACGTATGGGTTTTAAGCAATTTCTGATTCTGGAGATCGGAGTTGTCATATTCATCGAGATACAGCTTTTTCATGCCGCGTTCCTGGTCGAATACTGTTTCAAGAAAATAGAGCTTCTCGCGGAGCACAAATTCCTTCTCAGGCCCGCCCATTGTAAGTAAGTCATTGATGAAGTTGTTGATAGCATTGCCCCTCATATCCTTTACCTCAATATGGTTTGCAGGGACGGGCCGATCACCCGTCCCTGTCCGGGCATAATTCAATTACCGCCCTTATGTTCCTGCGAGAGAAAAACCAAAAGGATTACCTGAAAAGAACTTTAATCGGTTGATACTACAACTTCAACAATTTGTGTTAGTTTTTCGGGGGCTTCATTGATACGGACTGTTTTGCCATCATTGTCGATAAAATCAATTGTTACTGTTCTGAAGTCGTCTCGGATAACAATTACCCCGGTAGTTCCGGACGGGATTCCTTGGACATCTTCTTTGAGAATAACATTGAATCTGTTCTCCATAACAAACGGAGAAACTGTTTCAGTAGTATCTGCCGACACAAGAGAGTTCACCCATTCGTCAATTCTGTCTGCCATTTCATTTAAGTATGACGGATCAGAGCATAATTGAGAGGCGTCCACAAAGTCTGGATTTGCCCACCAAGCAGGAGTTTCTCCGCTCATATGCGATGAGGCACCGCACTCTTTGCACCATGTCCAAATTCCGCAATGCCTGTCATTATGACGATGAATATAAATATGGGCAGAGTGATTTTTGCATACAGGACATTGGCAGGGGAACTGAGTCCCACCCGTAAGTGCCCTATCGAAAACTTCCATTATTTTATCATTGTCGTTCCACATATTATCGCTTCCCCCTTATATAATCTTCTAATGTGTCGCCGGAAGCATATGCTGTTTTTTCGGGAGCATTGCCACCTTTGAGATAACTTCGTGCGTGATTTAGTTCGTGTGCAATCGTATTGGCTAATTCGGTTTCGTTGATAAAAGCTTTCGGACCCAATTCTATGATGTTCGGTCTGCTTTTTACAACTCTGCCTGCTGGAGCCAAATTGGGATTTATTGATATCGTAATCTCCGTTTTTCCGCTCTTAAGATGAATATTATATTTCTCGCAGATTCTTTGAACATAATACTCTTTGTTAAGAGCCATAGCTAAATCTTTTGGCGTAGGAGGAACCGGATGCCCTAACCTATATCTCTCTTGGCTTCCGCGTGTGTTTCCAAAGCTGCCATGAATTCCTGCTCCCATCAGACGCCCACCGCCCTTCGATGAGCAACCATGTAATCACTATCAATCTGAATGATACGAATCCCTGCTCTACAGTATTCATCGAAAATTGTGTCGGGGGCAGTACCATAAACAATAATCGTCTGCGGTTGGAGCTTCTTTACTGCATAGCCAAGTCCTTGCTTGAAGAACTCACGCTCACGGATGATCTTGATACATCCGTGGGACCCAACTGCGATGGTGCTTTTTCTCGGAACGCCAACACAGCAGAGATCATAGGTGCGTTCATCGCCCCAGCGTACATTTGCAATCACCGGGATCCCGTTTTCCTGAAGCCAGTGACCGATGGCGCGTCCGCGGTAGGTGTTCCACTGCTGCATTACGAGCGGCATATCACGATACAGGCTGAAATCCGGCGAGATAACACCTCTGAACTTTTTGAGGATCGGAAGGTACTTCTCCGGGTTATTCCAGATTCTTTCGAAGCTGGCATCGTCCTCATAGAAGTGAACCCACTGGTCATAATCGGTGCTGCTGATGGCCTTTGAGAAAGGAATCATCCTTTCCGGCAGGCTCGTTTCGGGAGCAATGCACGGAATCTCAAGATTGGAAGCGAACTGCGCGTTTTTGACTAAAAATGCGCGAAAAACATCTTTGCACCCGCTTCGGGTACTGTTTACTTTGGACATAGTATGTCCTCTTTCCTTGCGCACATACAACGGGGCATGATTCAGCGCAAAAAGATAGATTTACCCCGAGGCTGTGCTTTCCGGGCATTCGTCCAAAAGTAATTACCACATTACGAGCTGGAATGCCCGGAGGCACAGGAAACGTTAATTTCAATGCTTTCCTCGTACTAAAAGCATCTTTTTCTTGACTTTCTCTCCGAGCAGACCTATAATACATCTACCACATTACGAGTAGGAATGCTCGGAGACAAGCATTGATCTGGTTGCGCCAACAATCAGGCCAATGCTTTTTTTCTTTTGTCTTTGCACAATCAATCGCATCACCGCCTTTCTCTGTGCTTATATCAGGTACGAAGGATATCAAGTAGCTCGTAGTAATAGTAGGTACGGTTCTTCCGCTTGTTATCCGTGTACAGGATACGGTTATCTACCAGCATGGACAGATACCTGTTGACGCTGGTCTGAGGAGCGCCTGCCGCATCCGCAATCTGCTTGCCGGAAGCTACGGGATACTGATACAGCGCGTTGATGACACCGACAATATTCGAGGAGCGGGCAAGATCAGTGGCGATACGCAGGTGCTTTTCGTACATATTATTGATCTGGCTGATGATACCGATGTACTTGTCACACTGCCTGGCCACCGTTGCCAGGAAAAACTTAATCCATTCGTTCCATTCGCCCTCATAGCGGATATTGTTCAGCAGGTTGTAGTAGCGCAGCTTATCCCTTTCAAGCGCCTCGCTGATGAAGAAGCAAGGCAGGCTGATCTGCTTCTGCGAGAACAGATACATCGGGATCAGCATACGGCCCACACGACCGTTTCCGTCCATGAACGGATGGATTGTTTCAAACTGTGCATGGATGATTGCGCTGCGTACCAGCGGACGGAAATTATCTTTCGGGTTGTTGATATAATCAATCAGATTGTCCATCAGCGGAACGACCTTTTCCGGTACCGGCGGAATAAACGTAACCGCATGGCTTGCGTCATTCATTCCGATATAGTTCTGCTCTGTACGGTAAGCGCCGATCACCTTTGGTTTACGGACGTTTCCCTCCATGAGCGCGGTATGAATATCCAGAAAAAAGTCGTTGGAAAAATCGTGGCGGCGCAGAGTATCGTAACCACGGGCAGTGGCAAGATAGTAATTCTTAACCTCATTGAGATTTTTATTCTTATTGTCCGGCGCCACCTGATTGATGAGAACACCGTCCAGTGTCGCCTGCGTTCCCTCCATGGAAGAAGAGGCCAAGGCTTCTTTCTGCTGTAATGTCGGCATAAACCATGAGCTGTCGAGCTTGCTGTCAAGGATTTTCTCCTTGTATACCTCCAACTTCGCCGTAGCATCTATCAGCTCATCCAGAAAGTAAGTCTGATCGATTACACCCGCCTGCAGTGGAAGTAGAGACGCTTCATAAGACCCATTCATGATTCAATCCCCCTTTCCAGAGGCAATAATAGTACTTATAGAACCAAAAGTCAAGTATTTGGTTGTATAACAGCGATTTTACTGTAAATGATACCAGATTCTTCAGTTTTGTCAATATGGCGTTATTTTTCACCTGCCACATCTGGATTTTTGATTATCGGAATACAAGATGAAATACTCAGAATAAACTCCCTCAGACTGCTGGATCGTCTGCTGACGGATAAAACCACAAAAGCACATCATCTGGGGAACGGATGCCTATACCGAACTCGGCGAATACTATCGAAATCACTTCTGACCTTATTACCGGCTCACATTCCGGTATCATCAAGAACAGAGCCAGAAAAGCTCTGGAGCAGCAAACCGAACGCACACGGCAGCACACAGAGGTATTTACTCCTCTATGGATCTGCGAGAAAATGAACGACCACGCCGACAGCGTATGGTTTGACCGTAATCAGGGGATTCATAAGACCGATCCCGAAACCGGGCATATCATTTTTACGCAGAGCAGAAAATGGCGTCATTATGTTGATTCAAGAAGGCTTGAGATCACCTGCGGCGAAACCCCATACCTGGTAAGCCGCTACGATGTATCCACAGGTGAGTCCATCTCGCTCTCTCAGCGGATCGGAATCCTCGACAAGAAGCAGCGGGAAAACCCTGTCGAGAAGCAGGCCATTTTTCTGGATACTCATGAGCGAATAATCGAAGATGATGTGTTTGAGAAGGTTCAGGAGATCCGTGAGCACAGGCATCGGCAAACCCGTACAGGAAGAAGCAGTATGTTTTCAGGACTGGTTTTCTGTTCAGACTGCGGAGCAAAAATGAATTTTTACTCCACCAACAACTACAAGGAATCCGGTGCGTATTTTGAATGTTCGGAGCATTGGAATGATCGGAGCAAGTGCAAGGCTCACTACATCCGAGAGGCCGTTCTTGAACGGTTGGTGCTGAAACACATGCAGGCCGTTACGAATCATATTCTTCGGTATGAAGATCATTTCCGTAAAACTATGTTGGAGAAGCAGCTTGTCGAGGGACAGAATGTCATTCAGGAGTTCAGAAAACAGCTTGAACGAGACGAGAAACGTATCTCAGAGCTAAAGCGTCTGTTCATAAAGATTTATGAGGACAATGCCGGAGGCTAGCTCAGTGATGAAAGATTTTATCTTCTGAGCAAGAGCTATGAGACAGAGCAGAAAGAGCTTGAAGCAGAGGTAGTATCGCTGCAGAACAAGATTGCGCAGCAAGAAAAGCATACCGAAGAAATTGAAAAGTTTATTCGGACTGCAAAACAGCATGTAGGGATAGAAAAGCTGGACGCTTATGTGCTTCATGAATTGATCC